>CAWKKU010000013.1:0-391900 GCA_963850295.1 Vicinamibacterales bacterium
CGGCCTGATGCGCGACGTCGATGCGGCAGTCCATGTTCAGTCGGGTGTAAGAGCCATTAAACCTGTAGGGCCAGCCAAAACCCGCGACAAACGCAGGTATAGACCCCTTGTCTACCTAAATGTAGTGACGGGAAGTGTCAGTTGTTGCACCGGAGCTGGTTCACCGTTCTAGCCTCTCAGCGTAACCACAACCAGCACCACAATTACCATCAACAACCAGCGCCGCGACGACGGATGCGGCGGATGAGGGGCAGGTGCTGGTACTGCGTTCTCATGAACTGCAAGTTCCGCCGGTGCTCTATCGCGCCGAGATCCCAAAGTCCACCGCCAGGCCAATCGAAATCATCATCAGGCCGAAGCCGCGCGGGCCGATGAGGCCGTGAAGCTGATGTTTCTCCAGGTCGAGCTGAAAAAACTTGTAGATGGTGAAGCCGAACGAGATGAGCGACACGGCCGTGCGAACCCAGGCCATCAGCGTGCGCTCGTGGGCGAGGCGAGTGCGTTCGACCGCGAGCGTGGCGGTATCCAGCGCCAGGTGCGGCGGGGCGGCCGCGTTCATTCCGAGCGCCACCAGCGCGCCAGCCAGTTGACCGGGCCGCGAAGCAGGAGGTAGGGGAGGAAGGCCAGCGTGAAGGCGACGACTAGCGCCTCCAGCGGGTAAATCCACTTGAGCTGGACGACCTGGTAGATGAGATCGAGGACCAGGGCCAGCGTCGAAGACCTTCGCGACAGCCTTCCATCCCTGACGAAGGAGCTCACGCCGATGCCCTCGATCGGCCCAGCATGGCGCGGAAATACGCCGGCTGGCCGGTCCGGGCGTCCTGAAGGCCGGCCTTGAACGCAAACAGCATCGCCATGGTGGGCTGGAGCAGAAAGCGGAATGACATCGGACCGCTAGGCCGTCCAGCGAGGTTGCCGAAGAAGCGGGCGATTATGTCTTCCATGGCCAATGTCCCTCGATTTCCACCACCAACGACCAGCTGAGGAAAGTCCTGAGCACGACGAGGACCGCCAGCATCAACACGTTCTCCATCGTGGGTTCCAGAGTGACCGTTTTGATGATGTCCGCCGCGACGAGCAGGTCCAGTCCGAGGAGGAGCGACTTGCCGAGCTGTACGCGGTATCGCTCATACGCCCCTGGCAGGTTCCTGCTGAATTGGAGGAGATATCTGACGGTACGTGTGCGCGGCAACGACGACGATCGCCACGGCCAGGCATTCGATGCTCAGCGCGGCGACCTCGATCCACGACCGAATCACTGACCCATAATCGTTGTGCCGTGCGGAGACTAGCTATGCACTTTCGGCAGTAGGCGGGTCGTCTTTCCTGTGCAGGGAGACCGCGTGCAACTGGCAGACCGCCAGAAAGGTTCCCAACTCTCTTACAACCCCGACGACATGGACGGCGGTTTCCGGACAGTCGGGAACGTCGCAGAGATATGTGGTCAGCGTTTCTTCACAGCCGTGGGCGTCCGTGAAGCCGGTCTTGATTCTCACGTGAGGCACGCGTCGTTCCTCCCGTTACAGATTACAGGAAATGGAGACACGGTCACAGCCGGCTGTGACTCAGTACGGTTATGGGCGTAACCATGGGGACACGCTGGGGCGGGACATGGCGTAGATCGTGAACCGCAGGCGCGCCGATGATGTTTGGCGCCCTGGCGTTTGCCGTTGGACTATTTCTCGGAATGCTCGCGATGCAGCACGTCGGTCACGGCATTGCCGTGCGACGGATGGCTGCGGATCCGGAATTCGCCAAAAAGGGCGCGGGCGTTGTCGAAGGCGCAATTTTCGGCCTGCTGAGCCTGCTCATTGCCTTCACGTTTTCGGGCGCCGTGTCACGTTTCGATGGGCGGCGCCATCTGGTGAACGAAGAAGCCGTCAGCATCCTGACCGCATGGGAGCGGATCGCTCTCCTGCCGGCCGCCACGCAGCCCGAAATGCGCGAGCTGTTCCGGCGCTATCTGGATTCGCGCCTCGAAACCTATCGGCAAGCGACCAGGCTCGAGGTTGCCGAACAGGAATGGAAACGGTCCGTGAACCTGCAGCACGACATCTGGAGCCAGGGAGTTGCAGCGGTACAGGCGTCGCCGACGATCGCCGCCAGCATGTTGTTCTTACCGGCGGTCAATCAAATGATCGACATTGCCCGTACGAGGATTGCGGCGACGCGCATCCACCCGCCATTGATTGTCTACGGCATGCTCGCGGTGATGGCCTTGATCGGCGCCCTGCTCGCGGGCTATCACATGGCCGGGGGCAAGGTGCGCAGCTGGCTGCATACCGTGGGGTTTGCCACGGTGATCGCGGCGACGGTCTACGTCATCCTCGACATCGAATATCCCCGCTTTGGGTTCATTCGCGTCGATGCCGTCGATCAGCTTCTCATCGACTTGCGGCGAAGCATGTCCGCGTCCCACTAAGGCGTGCCGAAATCGCATAGTGCGGCGCCGTGGGCCGTTTCTACACTGCAAGCTATGATGAAGAAAGCTCTCTCCCTTCTGATCATCGTCAGCCTCACGGTCTCGCCGTCGACGCTGGTGCTGGCCGGTCAAACCACGACGCCGGCACGGTCGGGAGCAACCGCCCCTCAAGCTGAGCCGGATCTCGGATGGCCGCGAGGGTACAGCACTCCCGCAGGTGCGAACTTGGTCCTGTACCAGCCACAGATCGCGTCATGGACAGGGCAGTCCGTGATGACGGCCTATGCGGCTGTGTCGTATCACGCGAAGGGCGCCAAGCAAGCCGCGCTGGGGACGCTGAAGATTGAATCGAACACACGCGTCGCCGTTCCCGAGCGCCTGGTGAACTTCTCGCAGTTCACGATCGGCCAGGCCCACTTTCCGACAGTCGCAAAAGATCAGGTGGGGGCGGTCGTCAAGGACATCATCAGCGCGGTACCGATGGACGAGCGCATCATCGGGCTCGACAGAGTGCTCGCGGGTGTCGATGCGAGTCAGATTGTTCCCAAGAACGTCGATGGGATAAAAGCCGATCCACCGGCGATCTTCTACAGCGCCAAGCCGGCGGTGCTCGTCAATTTCGACGGCAACCCAATCTGGAGTCCGATCGCGGCCAACGATCTGAAATTTGCGGTGAACACGAACTGGGACGTCTTCGAGCACGGCCCCACGAAGGCGTATTACCTTCGCATCGACGGCTCGTGGTTGAAGTCCTACTCCGTGCATGGGCCCTTTACCGTCGCCACGCCGCTGCCGCCGAGCTTCAGCAAGCTGCCCGCTGACGAAAACTGGAAGGAAGTCAAGTCCGCGATCCCCGGCAAACCCCTGACGGCAGCGCAGATTCCGACGATATTCGTCAGTGCTCTCCCGGCGGAATTGATTTTGACGAAGGGGGAACCTGCCTATACGCCTGTTCCCGGCACCGGTCTGCAGTGGGTGAACAATACCGACAGCGATATCTTCAGAGCAGGGACGACCGGCGCGTTCTACTTTCTCATCTCGGGCCGCTGGTTCTCGGCGCCAGCGTTGACGGGCCCCTGGACGTTTGCGACGCTCAAGCTGCCGGATGATTTCAAGCGGATTCCCCTGGAGCACGAGCGATCGCGCGTGCTCGCGTCGGTACCAGGCACGCCGCAGGCTGTTGAAGCGGTGCTGCTCGCGCAAGTGCCGCAGAGCGCGGTCGTGAACCGGAAACAGATCAAGGCGCCCGAGGTGAACTATCAGGGCGATCCGCAGTTTGTGGCGATCCCACCGACGAAGGCGTCGAGAGCCGTCAATACGGACAAAGACATCATCAAGGTCGGCGACCTCTATTACATGTGTTTTCAGGGTGTGTGGTTCATGGGCAGATCCGCCACCGGCCCATGGGAAGCGGCTACGTCCGTGCCCGGGGAGATCTACGAAATCCCGGTGAGCTCTCCCGCGCACAACGTGACGTATGTCACCGTCGAGGATTCGGACGACGACACGGCCACCTACGTCGCGGCCGCCGCGTATACGGGCATGATGGTGGCGTGGGGGTGCGCGGTGTGGGGCACCGGTTATTACTATCCGCCATACGTGTGGTACGGCGGCGGCTATCCGGTCTACTACCCGCACTATCCTTCGTATGGGTACGGTGCCTCGTATAACCCGTGGACGGGTGCATACACGAGAGGCGGCGGGGTCTACGGTCCGTATGGCGGCGCCGGCATGGCCGCGCGCTACAACCCTCGGACCGGCACATACTCCCGCGGCGCGGCCGCCTACGGTCCGTACGGCGCGGCCGGTGCCGCGCGCGCCTACAACCCTCGCACGGGCACGTCAGCAGCGACTCGCCAGGGTGCCAACACCTACGGCAGTTGGGGCAGCACGGCCGTTAAGCGCGGAGATGACTGGGCCACGAGTCAACGCGTCACCAACAATCGAACAGGGAACACGACACGCGTGACGCGCACGGATGACGGAAGCGCCGTCAGCAGGAACACGGGCGGACCGGGAGGCCGAACGACGGTTGGCATGAACGACAGCGGCGACATGTTTGCGGGGCACGACGGCAACGTCTACAAAAAGAACGACGGCGGCAGCTGGCAGAAATACGAAAACGGCGGCTGGAACGATGTGCCCGACGCGACGCCGCAGCAGCGAGAGCAGGCGCAGCAGGCCCGCGACAAAGCGTCGGCCACTCGTGACGGCGCCTCGTCCACCACAACGTCCCGCGACAGCCCCTCATCCACGTCAACGTCTCGCGACAAATCCTCGTCTTCACCCACCGCCGGGCAACTCGAGCGCGACTATGCCGCCCGCGAGCAAGGGGCGCAGCGCACCCGTGACTCCACTTACTCCGGGAGCTCGAGCGGCGGCGGCGGGCGAAGCTATCGCCCGAGCGGGGGAGGGGGGCGTGCGCGCGGCCGGCGGTAACAAAGCCGTGATTGCGTCGCCGCTTGTCACAGGTCTCGGATACGCAGCAACCCAGGCAGTCGTCGCCGCCGCGACAACTCGCCGGCTGGCCTCCGGTGTGACGATTTACGATCAGGCCAGCCCGGCGCGTGAGGTGTTCGTCCTCATGACCGGACGTGCCCGGTATTCTCTTATTCTTCCCGACGGCCGCAAGATGCTGCTGCACTGGCTCGTTCCGGGCGATGTGCTCGGCACCGCTGCGTTCCTCCCGGCGGCCGGTGCCTACCGGGTCAGTGCCGAAACCGTGCGGGAGAGCTCGTTGCTCGTCTGGGACCGCGCAACGATGCGATGGTTGATGGAGCGATATCCGCACCTCTGTGAAAACGCGCTGTGTGTCGCGATGCGCTATCTCGACCTGTATATCTCGGCACACGCGGCGCTCGTTTCCGAGACGGCGCAGCAGCGCCTCGCCAGCGTGCTGACACGGTTGGCGGACGCGATTGGCAGACCGGTTGCTCAGGGGACGGAGCTGCAGGTCACGAACGACGAGCTCGCCAGCGCGGCCAATATCACGCCATTTACCGCGAGTCGTCTGCTCAGCCAGTGGGGAGCCGCGGGGGCGATTAGGAAGTACCGCGGCAGACTGGTCCTGCGTGCCCCGGAACGTCTCTTCCGCCTCACGGCTTAGTCTCCAGTTCGCCAGGGGGCACCCGGCCCCTTCCGATAGGGAGGACGGCCGCTCATTGCTCCAGCGCAACGACCGATCTCCGCGAACCTGTCACCGTGGTGGCGTGTGTAAGTTCGCAAACATTCGCGTACTTGTTGTCGACGACAGCTCGGTCTGGCGCACCTACGTCATCGAACACCTGCGTGCGGCAGGGTTCACGACCATCGATGTGGCCTACGACGGCGCCCACGCCGTCTTCAAGGCGCAATCACAGCAGCCCGATCTGATTCTCATGGACGTGACGCTTCCGTACATGAGCGGCATCGCGGCGACCGTCGCCATCCGCCGCGCCATGCCGGAGGCAAAGATCGTCTTCGTCAGCGGCATCGATGATCCCGCGGTGAAGCGCGCGGCCCTCAAGGCCGGGGCGCACGACTACGTCGTCAAGTCGCTGGCCGGCCGGCGCCTGATAGACGTCATCAAGGTCGTGCTCGCCGCGACGTGATGCCGAAAGTGCATAGGCGCGCGACCTGAGCCGTCCTAATGTGGCCCTCCTCTGGAGGGCGAGTGAAGACGGGCCTGACCGCAACGCACGCCTCGGCCGTTCTCGCGGTTGCGGTGTGCGTCCTGATCGCGCCGGCAGCCGCCGCGCAGCAATACGAAGGCAAAACGATCGCCGCCGTGACGGTGACTGGACTCCGATCGATTAAGGAATCGATCGTTCGCGATCAGATCGAGTCCAGGGCCGGGCAGCCGTACCGTCAGGCCGTGGCCGACGAAGACGTCATCCGGCTGGATCGCCTTGGGGTGTTCAGCGACATCAGCGTGACACCGGCCGGAGCGGACGAGGCACTTCAGCTGACCGTGAGGCTGGTTGAGACGCTACGGATACTGCCGTTGGTGTCGATGGCCGTCAGCGACGAAAACGGCTTCTCCATTGGTCCTGCCGTGAAGCTGCTCAGCATGCGCGGCCGTCCACAAGAGTTATCGCTGACCGCCCGGTTCGGCGGTTCGACCCTGTTCGAATTCAGCGAGACATCCCCAGAGCTGACCCGTGCCCCTCTCTGGCACACTGCGAAGGCGACGCTGCGCGAGCGCGTCAACGAGGTGGAACAGTTCGACGAACGGTCCGTCGATGTTGACACCCGGCTCGGCAAACGTCTGTCCGAACGGACCAAGGTCGGCGGCATCGCGCAGCTCTATCGGGTTCACAGCGAGCAAAGCGACATCACCTTGTCGCCGGACAACGTCGACACCTTCACCAGCGTGGGCGCGGTACTCGAATTCGACGGCCGCAATTCGCGTATGGACACATCGCACGGCTGGTGGAATTCCACCGATGTCCTGTGGCGGATGGGGACCGGCGGCTACGCGACGGTGGATGTCGACATTCGCCGGTACCAGGAACTCTCGTCGCGGCACAACCTGGTTGCGACGTCGCTCGCCACATTTCAGTCCGGCGGCACCGATGTCGTGCCCACCTATCTCGACTTCTCCCTTGGCGGAAGCAACAGCGTGCGCGGGTGGGACTTCAACTCGCGCCGCGGCAAGAACCAGTTCATCAACTCGCTGGAATATCGGTACACAGCCCTCGAAACCAGGCCGTTCCGGGTATTGGGTATTTCGCTGTATGCGGGGCTTGCCCTCGCCGTATTCGGCGACGCCGGCACGGTTTGGACCGAATCGGACGGGTTTTCGGACGGGTTCATCGCGGGCGGAGGCGTCGGCCTGCGGTTGTTCATCCCATTCGTCAGCATGATCCGGCTGGATTTTGCGATGGGCGACGGCAACACACACGCGCATTTCGGGATCAACGAGAAGGCCGTCGGGCAGAGAACGCGCGTACGTTAGCGCGGCCGCGGTGCCGATTCCGCATAGTGGCGTGGCCCCTGGATGGGTATCGTGACGGCTGTGCGCTTTTTGAGGAGGACTCTCATGAGACGAACGATTGCAGGAGCCATGGTTGCGCTCGCGTGTGGTGTCGCGGCGAGCGGAGTAGCGGCGCAGACGAAAGTGATTCCTGGCGAAATGGAAAAAGTGACGGCGACCGTCGAGGCGGTCGACCATGCCACACGCACGGTAACGCTGAAGCTGCCGGATGGCACTTACGAGACGATCGTCGCGCCGGCGAGCGTGGAGCGATTCAACAATATCAAGGTCGGCGACACGCTCAGCGCCACTTACTACGACAACATTGTCGTCCGGGTGAAGCGGCCAGGCGAGAAGGACGTCGACACCGCGGCTGGTGCTCTGACGCGCACGCCGGGCACGGCTCCAGGGGCCACGGCGGCGGCTCAGCGGACCATCACGGCGACGATTACGGCGATCGATCCGAAGATTCCGTCGATCACGCTCGTCGGGCCGAATAACTGGAAATACAGCTCCCGTGTTCAGGACGTCAACATGCTGAAAACCGTGAAGGTTGGCGACAAGCTGGACATAACATGGACCGAGGCGTTGCTCGTCAGCTTTGCGCCGGCGAAGTAGGCGAACCCGAGGGGACGGCGTGTAGTATTACGGAGCCAACATGAGCGCGACCCGAGTGCTCCTCGCAGACGATCACACCCTGCTCCTCGGTGCGTTCGAGAAGCTGCTGGCATCCGAGTGCGAAATCGTCGGAACGGTAACGGATGGCCGCGAGCTCGTGTCGGCGGCCCAACGCCTGAAACCCGAGGTGATCGTGCTCGACATCGGCATGCCGCTGTTGAACGGGCTCGAGGCGGGCCGCCAGATCAAGCAGGTGCTCCCCGCGACGAAGCTGGTGTACCTGACCATGAATGAAGACTCGGATCTCGCCGCCGAGGCGTTTCGCGCGGGGGCATCGGCGTATCTCCTCAAGCGGTCAGCAACGTCGGAGTTGCTGACCGCGATTCGCGAGGTGACGCGTGGCCGCTCCTACGTGACGCCGCTCGTCACGGCCGGCTTGATGGGGTCGTTCATGCAGCCGCAGGAGCGGAAACCCCTGCGCGAGCTGACGGCGCGTCAGCGTGAAGTGCTCCAACTGCTCGCCGAGGGGTACTCGATGAAGCAGATAGCCGACATGTTGAACGTGACGCCGCGAACGGTACAGTTCCACAAGTACCGCATGATGCAGCAGCTCGGCATCAAAACGAGCGCGGAGCTGATTCAGTTCGCGGTGAGGCAGCACATTGTCTAAGCCGCGTGTACTACTGGTCGACGACAACCCGGCGTTCCTCGACTGCCTGGCGAGAATGCTCAACCGTGATTTCAGCGTGGTCGGTGCGATTCGTGATGGTCCGCGGGCCATCGACGCCGTGGCCATATTGCAGCCCGACGTGATCGTGATGGACATTTCGATGCCGGAGATGAGCGGGCTCGAGGTGGCCCGCCGGCTGCTCGACACGCCGCCGCGGCCGCCAGTCGTCTTCGTGACCGTGCACGAGGACCGCGAATTCATGGAGGCGGCGCACGCCGTCGGCGCCGCCGGCTACGTGGTCAAGTCGAGGACGGAAACGGAACTGAAGCCGACGCTGACGCAGGCGCTCAATGGCGGACGCTTCGAACTGCCTGCGTTGTAATACCTCAACAACCTTCCATCCATCACGCGATTCGCGTGACCGTCTCGTTCGCAGCCACTGCTGACGGTGGAACTGGCACTCGCACCGAGATTTGTGTACCCGCGCCGGGCATGGACCAGATGTCCATATCGCCGCCGAGGAAATACACGCGCTCCCGCATGCTCAACAGTCCCATTCCGGTGCTCAGTTTCTGCGCGTCGAATCCAGCGCCCGAATCAATCACCTCGAGATGCAGAAAACCGTCCTCGCCGGTCAATTTGACGGCGGCGTTGGTGGCGCCGCTGTGCTTCGCCACGTTCTGCAGCGCTTCCTGAGCAATCCGGAACAGACAGAGCGCGGGGTCCCCGGGAACGATTTGGGGCATGCGATCGTGCGTGAAATCGACGGTCAGTTTGTGCCGGGCGGCGAAGTCGCGGCAGAAGTACTGAGTCGCCGGCACCAGGCCGAGAATCTGCAGCTTCGACGGGTGAAGCTCGTGCGACAGGTTATGGAGATCGGTAGCGATCTCCGAGGCACGATCCGCCATCACGTTCACGCGCCCGGCGATCGTCAGGGCCGCGCCTTTTGAGACCTGATGGATGTCCATCGCGAGCAGCGCCACTTTCTGGCTGATATCGTCGTGCAGCTCGCGCGCGATCCGCGCACGCTCGACTTCCTGGGCGGCGATGATGCGGCCCGCCAGCTTGCGTGTGTCGTCATGGCTGGCGCGCAGCGCCTGCTCGTTGGTGCGCAGCGCCTGCTCCGCCCGGCGGCGTCTGGCGTGCTGAATCAACAGACCGATGATCAAGCAGGTCTGCACGAGGAACACGACCAGCGCCGCGATCACGTAACGCTGGTTTTGCTCCCAGAAGGTGTACTCGCGGAAGCGAACGTCACTGCCCGCCGGCAGCTTGTCGAGCGTGACACCGAACCTGGCGAGCTGCCGCCAGTCGAACATGGGTCGAATCGGTCCAGCGCGGGTGGGGATATCGCGCACGTGCGCTCCGGTTGCGACGCGCAGTGCGGTGTCTGCGGCGAGCTGCGCAAAACTCTCGGCCTCCATGACGAATCCACCAACGGCGCCAAGCCCGATGAGCTGATCGGTGACCACGTAAATTGGAACATGGGAAGCATGGGCAATGCTTTTGAGCGCCTCCGTTTGCGCCATCCCCGTCATGGGCGTTTTCATCATCTGCCGCGCATATAAGATCAACGAGTCGCCCGGCAGCCCTTTGACCTCGTGGAGCAGGTCCGCCAACGGCAAGTCACGCAGGTACTGGAGCGTCACCCGCGGCAAGAAGGCCTTGAGCTGTTCGAGCACCTCAGTCTGCACGTCGTCGTTGCTCTCGAGCATTCCATCCACGACGGCAATCCGCCGCGTGTTGGGGTGCAGGGTTAGCGCGAGCCGGACTGTATCGGTGAATTGCGCGCCCGTGGTGATCTGGGTGACAGGAACATCCGCGGGAAGACTTCTCGATCGCTGTACCAGAGCGACGATCGGCGCGTCAGGAAAGAGGCTGGCGCGGTTCTCCAGCGCGTAGTTCAGCGCGCGGTCCCACACCGTGACCACGACGTCGAGCTCCCGGCTCGAGTACTTGTCGGCCAGATAGCGGCGGAACAGCGCCGAGTGTTTGTCGCCCGCAGAGCGGTTCGATTCGACCGTCTCTTCGTAAATGTCGACGTCTTCGAGGCCGTCTTTCTGCAGCGTTTCCTGGAGAGCGGCGTCGAATCGCGAGCGGAACACCGACGCGAGGGGGTAAGTGTGCAGTACGAGAACGGACTTTCGCACCGGAGCCTGTCCGGCGCCGATCGACGGGAGAGCAAACCAGAGGGCGAAAACGACGGCGGCGACCGACCATCGAGCGCGACTCGTGCTGGTCATAAGACATCCATAGCTGAACGAGGGCTCACGCATGCCACCGGAATTCGTCCTCTACCGGTGGGCCGTCCGTGGTCTCACCAACAGTTGTCGATGCTGGCCGAGGGGAGGCGGCATCTCGTGAGACGCCGGTAATCGAGAGGAGTGTATGGCAGCGAACACAAACGTTCAACGATATTCGTCGTGTTTCTGCACGCGGGTTCCTTCAACAAAAGTGTGACTTTTGTGCCAGCACAAAAATCAGTAGGGCTGGGACGGGATGTTGCCACGCGATCGCAGCGGGCTGTGAGTTTTGTGCGTCTCGAAACGCCTTAAATCGGCGATCCCCTATGGAATCGGACGGTTAGAGCATCCTTCGCGGGGAGATGGACTGGCTGTTGTTTTGCCAGTGAGCTGCTCGAGTGTCGCGATGCACGGGATCAAAGCTCATCTGCTGGGCTGCCGTCGCCGTTCGTCTGACGGTTGCGGTCTCGGCTCAGGAGCTGGAGCCCGGGGCGTATTGGCCGATTCCGGCCGGGCTGAACATCCTGACGGTCGCGAACAGCTTCAACTGGGGTGATGTGGCATTCGATCCGGCTGCGCCGATCGACGAGGCGAGCGCACGGATTAACACGACCGCGCTGTCGTTGACCCGCGCGTTCAGCTTCGCGGGGCGATCCGCGAATGCGGGTGTCCTGTTGCCGGTCGTCGGTGGCCGTGTGGAGGGGGTGTATCTGGGTGAGCCCGCGGAGGGAGGCCGGTTCGGGCTGGGCGATCCCAGGCTCCGCTTCGCCGTCAATCTCTACGGCGCGCCCGCGATGACGCCTCAGGCGTATGTCGCGTACCGGCAAGGCACCATCGTCGGCGTCAGCCTCGCCGCCGCTCCGCCGCTCGGCCAGTACGATCCGGCCAGGCTGATCAACCTCGGCACCAATCGCTGGTCGTTCAAGCCTGAAATCGGTTTCTCGACGACGTTCAATCGCTGGGTCGTCGAAGCGATGGCGGGAATCTGGTTGTTTACCGACAACGACGACTTCGTGGGCGGCCGTACGCGCGAGCAGGATCCGATTGCCGCCATGCAGCTGCACCTGACCTACAGATTCAGGCGCAACGTCTGGCTCGCGGGCGATGCGAACTATTTCACCGGCGGCCGGACGACGATTGGCGGCGTACAGAACGTGGACCTGCAGCGCAACTCGCGAATCGGCGCGACGTTCTCGTCGGCGCTCGACAATCACCAGGCGATTCGCATGTCGATCAGTCGCGGGGCGTATACGACCATCGGCTCCGACTTCGTGTCGATCGCCGTCGGCTACAACTACGCGTGGGCAAATTGAAATGCGAGAAGGAGTACACGTGAAAATCACAGACGCGTGGCGGCCCGGTCTGACCCTGTTTGCCACTGCCGTGGCGATTGTCCTGATTGCGCAATCGGGAGGCGCGGCAGTCAAGACGCGCATCGACTTCGACAAGCAGTTCGACTTCACGAAGGTGCGCACCTGGGCGTGGAACAGGAGTGAGGCGGGACGTGTCCTGGTCGCCCGAACTCCCGACGACGATCCGGAAGAGATCCAGAAGCGGGTAGAGCCGATCGTGATGAACGCGGTGAGCGCCGAGTTTCCCAAGCGCGGGCTGACGCTGGCGCTGGGCGAGCCGGACGTCCAGGTGACGTACTACGTGCTGCTCACGTTGGGCTCATCGGCGCAGACGCTGGGGCAGTTTCTTCCGCCCGTGACTCAATGGGGTGTTCCGCCGTTCAGGCCGCAAACCCAGTCGCTCGAAGTGTTCGAGCAGGGCTCCCTCGTCCTCGACTTGCGTGCAAACGATCAGATTGTATGGCGAGGCATCGGCTCGGCTCAGATCAAGCTCGGGCTTCCACAGGAGAAGCGGGTGGCGTTGATCAACGAAGCGGTTCGGGAAATCGCGAGACGCTATCCTCCGAAGAAATAAGGCAACACATGTCATGTGGACCAAAGACACTATGAGATTGAGCTCGCTCCCGGGTTTGCAGTTGATGCCCTTGCTGCTGCTCGCTGCGCTCAGTGCCTGCGAGAGTCAGGAGCCCGCACCGGCGGCTACCCCTCCGGCCGCTGACGCCTTTGAACCAGGCGGCGCGGAAGCCGCGTCGCCGTACGACGCCCTGCCAGAGGCTGTACGCCAGGCGATGGACAAACCGTTCACCGGCGATCTGGACGAGATGATCAAGCGCCGCACCATCCGGATGGGCGTGACCTATAACCGCACGCACTACTTCGTCGACAAGGGTCAGGAACGCGGGCTGACATACGAATCCGCGAAGTTGTTCGAAAACGAATTGAACACCACGCTGAAAACAGGGAACCTCAAGGTGCACGTGGTGATGGTGCCGATGTCGCGCGATCAGCTCTATCCCGCGTTGTCGACCGGGAAGATAGACCTGGTGGCGGCGATGGTGAACGTGAGGGCCGAGGCGGAAAAGCTTGTCGCATTTTCGATTCCGACGCGCACCAACGTGAGCGAGGTCGTCGTAACGGGTCCAGGGGCGCCGCCCATAACAAGCGTGGACGATTTGTCCGGCAAGGAAGTCTTCGTACGGCGTGCCAGTATCTACTTTGAAACCCTCAGCCGCCTGAACGAGCAGTTGAAAGCACGCGGGAAGGCGCCGGTTCTGCTGATCGAAGCTCCCGCCGTGTTCGAAGACGATGACGTGCTCGAAATGGTCAATGCCGGACTCGCTTCAATCACCGTTGTCGACGATTACCTGGCCGAGTTCTGGAGCAAGGTGTTTACCGACATCACCGTGCACTCGGATATCACGCTGCGAACGGGCGGCAGTCTGGCCGTGGTCTTTCGCAAGGGTAACCCGCAGCTGAAAGCCGCTTTCGACCAATGGCTACGCCGTCACCCCGAAGGGGACGCCTTCCGCAATGTGATCGAGCGCCGGTATCTGCAGAACGTGAAATACGCCAAGAACGCCGGCGCCGACGCCGAGCGTGCAAAACTGGCGAAGGTCGTGGAGCTATTCAGGAAATACGGAGCGCAATACGACCTCGACTTCCTGCTGATGGCTGCGCAGGGTTATCAGGAATCGACGCTGGACCAGAACGTCAAGAGTCCCGTGGGCGCGATAGGCGTCATGCAGGTGATGCCACCCACCGGTAGAGACATGAAGGTCGGCGACATCACCAGGCTCGAACCCAACATCCACGCCGGTGTGAAGTACATGCGGTTCATGATGGATCAGTACTTCAAGGATGATCCGATGGATCCGTTGAACAAGGGGCTGATGACGTTTGCCTCCTACAACGCCGGGCCGGGACGAGTCAGGCAGTTGCGCCGCGAGGCCGAAAAGCGAGGTCTCGATCCCAACGTCTGGTTCGGGAACGTCGAACGTGTCGCATCCGAGCGCATTGGGCGCGAGACGGTCACCTACGTGAGCAACATCTATAAGTACTACATCGCATACCGGCTTCTCTATGACCAGATGGAGCGCCGCGCCGCGGCGAAGGCCGCGCTCACCACAGGCAAATAGCGCGAAGGAGTCCGCATGACATACGGTGAGCGCACAACGATCGCAGCGGTGACGGCTGCCATGGTTACGGTGGCGACGCTCGCGGGCGCGGTCAAGTTCACGTCGATGTTCAAGTCCCCCGATGCCAGCTCGGTAAACTTCGCCGGAAAGAAGGTGGCCGCGCTCGTCATCACGCAGGACGACTCGCTGCGGGTCGCCGGCGAAGAGTCGCTGGTGCGTGAGTTGAATCTGCGCGGCATGCAAGGGGTGGCGACCTATCGCATCGCGCCGAAGGAGGAGCTCGCTCGCGCCGAGACGGCCCGGCCGTGGTTCGAAAAGGCCAAAGTCGAGGGGGTCGTGGCGATCAGACCGGTCAGTGCGGAAACGACGCGCACATATACGCCCTCCACATGGACAAATCCCTACTACGGCACACTCTGGGACTACTACGGTTACGGCTGGGGTGCCGTCTATATTCCGAGCTCGACGCGCAAGGAGACCGTCGTCGTCGTTGAGACAACCATCTACGATCTGCCGCTGAATAAGCTGGTGTGGGCGGCGGTGACCGAAACGAAGAACCCGCGCGACCTCAGGGGTTTCGTCGAGGAACTGGTCAAGGAGTCCGTCGAGGAAATGCAGAAACAGGGACTGGCCAGGCGGCAGGCGCGTTAGTTGCCGTGCGCGGGTACGCCTTGATGTGCGCCCGAGCGGGACTTCTCCTCGCCTTTCTGCTCATCACGGCAGGCGCCGCGATGGCGCAACCCAAAACCGACGTCGTGACGCTGGCCAACGGCGATCGGATCACCGGCGAGATCGAGGAATTGGAGCGAGGCCGCCTCGAGTTTTCGACCGACGATGCGGGCACCATCTATTTCGAGTGGACCAAGATCGTCCGCGTTGAGGCCACCCGTCTGTTCGAGGTGATGACCTCGGATGGCAGCCGCTTCCTGGGCAGTCTCGCGGCGGCTGGCGACCGATCGCTGGCGGTCGTGGAGGGCGGCACGGCAATCGCCACGCTTCCGACCGGAGAGGTCACCAACATCACGCCGATCGGCGCGAGCCTCTGGAGAAAAATAGACGGCTCGGTGGATGCCGGATTCACGTATACGCAGTCGACCGGGATTGCCCAGACGACGTGGAATTCGAACACGATGTATCGCCGTCCCGCGTTTGTCATGAGTCTGACGACATCAGCCACTCTCACGCAGCAGGACGACGAAGAGGAAAGCGAGGATCGAGCGGCTATTCAATTTTCGTACGTGCGCTATCGCGGGCGCCGCTGGTTCGCGTCCGGGTCGGCGCGGCTGGAAACGAACGAGAGCCTCGGCATCCTGCTGCGCTCGCAGGGCGGTGGTCTCGTCGGCGTGCGCACGGTGAACACGAACCGCTCCCAACTGGAGTTCGGCGCCGGAGCTGTCGTCAACAACGAAGATGGCGTCGAAACTGGCACGACGCAGAATCTCGAAGCTCTGCTCACGCTGAAGTCGTCGTACTGCTCGGTACGATTTTCCGAAAACAAATTTCGACCTCAGCATCCAGTATTATCCCAGCCTGAGTGATTGGGGCCGTCAACGGCTGCAGCTCGACGCCTCCATCAAGCGCGATATCTGGCACGATTTTTTTGTCGCGCTCAACCTCTACAATACGTTCGACAGCGATCCGCCCGATTCCGGTGCCGAACGCAACGACGTGGGAGTGGTGCTATCGGTCGGATGGTCGTATTGACCGGCCCGCGCGTGCTCACTCACGCAGCCGTTCGTTCTGCGCCGCGGCGCGCCAAATGTATGACAGCCTCCATTCGTAGGGCGACGCGCAGTGACGCACCGGCTGTCGCGCTGGTTGGGAGCGCCACGTTTCTCGAAACGTTTGCCGGTGTCATACAGGGAACCGACGTCATCGCGCATTGTGCGTCCGCACATGCAGTTGCGGTATACGACTCGCTCCTGACAAGCGCCGACGCAGCGGTGTGGCTCGCGGAGTCAGTTGAGGGCGGGGCTCCTGTCGGATACGCAGTGTTGACGTGTCCGGATTTGCCCGTACGAGATCCCCATCCGGACGATCTCGAGATTAAACGCATTTATGTGCTCAGCCGGTTCCACGGCACGGGGCTCGGTCCGCGATTGATGGATGCGGCGATCGACGAGGCGAAACGTCGCGGCGCCCGCCGGGCGCTGCTCGGTGTGTACGCGCAAAACGCGCGCGCACTCGCGTTTTACGCAAAGCTGGGTTTCACACGTATCGGCGAGCGGCAGTTTCAGGTGGGTGCGAATACTTACGGCGACTACATCCTGGCGCTCCGGCTGTGACCAGGCTAGCCAGTAGCCAGTAGCCAGTAGCCGGTAGCGAGAGCGCAGGGCCCAACATTTCTGTTGGGCCCTGCTGCGCCTACTCTTTCTTGCGACGCCGAGCGCGCGCGACCATGCCGACAACGCCCGAACCGACGAGCAGCATCGACGTAGGTTCTGGAACAGCGGTGGCGGTGGCATCGACCGACATCGCCCATCCGGTGGCGCCGCCGTGATCTTCACGCATGATCTGAAGGTAGTGCGTGCCGGCTGCAACGATGCCGAGATTCACGTTCGGATATTCGCCGAGGGAAAAACTGCCCGGCGCCATCGCGCCGAACTTGTACGCGCCGTCGAGCCAGACGTAGATGCCGTTGTCCACGCCGAACGTTCCCGTCAGCTGCGTCGCTGTCGGCACCGTGAATTCGAAGACGATCGCCGTTTCATCCCCGACGTTCCATGACACGGGAATCGCTTCCAGCGTCCAGTTGGCGTTGAGCGGCAGCGGCGAAGCGGTCAGCCACGCGCCGAGGATGCCGGCCGCGGCCGTCAGGTCGGGCGCCGGCGCAATGGGTGGAAACGTCGGGTCGCCCGATGCCGGGAATCCCGCCGATCCATTCAGCACGGTTCCAAGCGAATCGTTGTAATAACCGAGACTGGCGCTGGTGAGAATCGGAGCCGCAATCGCCTGCGGCGCGGCCGATATCAGCAGACCCAGCGTCAACGCGCTAACGGAGAACCATCGGATCATCAATCACACTCCTTGGTGAAAACCGCTCGTAGTGAAATCCGCTGGTGTCGGAGCAAACGGATTGCCGCGCTGTAAGAGCCCGAATTGGCCCTAAATGACGCGTTTCTACAATTAGTCATCCGGAAGGCAGACTTTAGGCCGCAACTGGCAGACTGTGGGGGCTAGCCGTAGCCGGTAGCCAGTAGCCGGTAGTCCTGTGGCTAGTAGCCAGTAGTCCAGTACGCGGTAACGCGCTCAGCCTGCCACGCGTTCGCCGGGTACCTTGATTCGCGATAGCACAATTGACGTTAGATGGGTAACGAGTCTCGCCGAAGTATGCGGAGGCGGACGGCTGCCCGGCCATCTCCTATTGGCTATCGGCTACTGGCAACTGGCTACCGGCTATCGGCTAGCTATCTAGCTTTCCACCGCGCCAGGCTGCCCGTCGAGCACGGCAAACGAAGCCAGCGTGAAGCTCGGACTCTGAGCGTCGAGGATCGACAGCACGGCGCGGAAATCCGCCCGCCAGATCGCCGGCGTCACGGTGCAGCGCACGTAGCCGTGAAAGGCGCCGTCGAAAAAGTGCGTGTGCGGGTTGTCCGGGAGTGCGGCGGCCACTAGCGGGATCAACGGAATGGGAAAACTCGACGTAATCGAGCCTCCGACGAACTCGGTGCCGATCGTGGCGCTCGAGGGATCGAGGAAGTTCGTCCTGATGTCGTGTACCCAGCTGGAGTGAATGTCGCCGGTGATGACGATCGGATTCGACGGCTGACGCTGCGCCAAAAAGTTCGTAATCCGCTGTCGCGCGAAGAAGTAGCCGTCCCACTGATCCATGTTGAGCAACTGCAGTTGGCCGGCGAGGAAGTCGAACCGCGCGAACATGGTCTGCTGCGCGATGACGTTCCATCGGGCGGTGGACTGGTTCAGGCGGCTCAGTAGCCAGGCTTCCTGCGCGGCACCCGTCATCGTGTTCGAGGGATTGAACGCCTCGGCGCACGGAAACCTGATGTCGTCCCCGCAGGGTTGATCCGTCCTGTACTGCCGCGTGTCGAGCGCGCTGAACTGCACGAGATTGCCGAACGTCAGTCCGCGGTAGACGCGCATGCTCGCGCCGATGGGGAACGATCCCAGACGAAGGGGCATGTGCTCGTAATAGGCGCGATACGCGTTGGCGCGGCGGGTGAGAAACGCCGCCGGATCGCTACCGTCTTCAGGCGTGTAGTTCGCGTAGTTGTTGTCGACTTCGTGATCGTCCGGCACGACCAGCCATGGGAAAGCGGCGTGCGCCGCCTGCAGATGCGGGTCGGTCTTATAGAGCGCGTAGCGATTACGGTAACTGACCAGACTGGACACTTCTGGACCGTCGTGCTGACGGATGGCTTCGGGATCGGCAGCGCCTTCGTAGATGTAGTCGCCGAGGTGTACGACCAGATCGAGGTCTTCGAGCGCGAGGTTGCGATACGCGGAATACAACCCGTTCTGCCAGTCCTGGCACGAGACAAACGCAAAGCGGAACTGATCGGCTGCCGTTTGATAGAGAGGAAGCGTCCGCGTTCGCCCGATCGGACTGTCGGCGCCGCCGGTCGAAAATTGATAGTAGTACCAGCGGCCGGGCAGGAGGCCCCGAACCTCGACATGGACCGAATGGGCAAGGCTCGGCCACGCGACGGTCACACCCTGCCGGACGATCTGCTGCATCGCCGCGTCGTTTGCGACACGCCATCGCACCAGCACCGGTAACGGCACCATGCCGCCGCCGGCAAGCGGATCCGGCGCCAGACGCGTCCAGAGCACGACACCGTCGGGTGCCGGATCTCCGGAGGCCACGCCAAGCGTGAAAGGGTAGTCCTGTAGCGGGAACGCGCGCGCATCGGCGGCGCTGGCGGCAACAATGCCAAGACCGCCAGCCGCGCCCTTCAGGAATTGTCGCCGTTTCATGTCCGGTCAGCTACTTCATCACCGGCGTGCCCGACGAGGGTCCGATGCGGGTCGTCTGCCGCGCGACAATCTGCCAGCCGTGCGGTCCCTGCGGCCGGCGCACCATCACCCACAAGATGTTGAGGTGGTTGTCGAGCATCTTTCCCGGGGCGCCGTTGCGGAAATCGACGACGCCCTTGGCCAGCGCCACGTCGCCGTACACGCGGATCTTCGTCTCGGAAAACTTCATGAACTCCGCGACACTCGGCCCTTGCACGTTCTTGAGGACTTCCGCCTTCGTTTCCGTCAGCGCGGACGAGTGCGCGTATGTCAGATCGTCGCCGTAGATCTTCGTGAGCGTGGCGACGTCCTTGTCGATCGTCGCTTTGGCCATCGCTTCAAGCGTGGCCGTGACGGTCTTCGTATCCGCGGCGTTGGCGGTACCGGATCCGTTCTGTGCTGATGCGATTGCAGGCAGTGCCAGTGCGGCGAGGAGAGCGAAAATGAGTGTTTTCATGCCTCCTGTGTATAGGAGGTTGCGGAATGGCGCAAGCGATTTTATCGGCGGGCCGCGCGGGCATGCCACGCGCGCCAGGCGGCAGGATCGCGCGGCAGGGTCTGTCCGGTGATGTCGCGCAGCGCTTGATACACCCAGGCCCGCGTCTGCTCGTCGAGCGACACGTCTTCGGTGAAGTCGAGCAGCTGCGGGACCGCGGTCATGCGCAGCTTCGCGCTGAGCATGCCTGATTGCGCGAGCGAGCAGGCGGCGCGCTCGCGAATCATCGGCGAGGGATCGTCATGAAAAATCGACAATAAGGGAGCAATCGTGCTCTCAGTTCCCAGATAGGCCATTCCTTCGACCGCCCAATACCGCACGTTGACGTTTTCGTCGCGAACCGCGCTCGTGAGGATGTCGAACGCGCGGCCGGGCTCTACGCCGCGGTTGCCGAGCAGACCGATGCGCCACAGCGCATTGGCGCGAGGTCCCTGCGCGCCCTGGCGCGCGTCCGGCTCGAGTGTATCCAGCGCCGCTGGCGATTTCTCGACGTTCAGGGCCGCGAGGTCGACGTCGATGGCCGCGGCACGCACGGCGAGATCATCTGAATTGAGCGCGATCATGAAGAGACTGTTGAGGCGCTCGTTCAACTGTATGCGGCCACGCCACGCATCGGCACGCGCGTGAATCTGCTCGTTCGAGCCGCGGTAGCCGTTGATCGATCGTTCGAGCAGAAACTCCACCTGCGCTTGTGGGCTCATCGAGTCGAGCACTTCGAGGTGATGTTCCGACAACACGCCGGCAGACGAGGGTTGCGGGCGCTGTGAATCCGCGAAGGCGTGTGCGTAGACGCCGCCGGCGATCACGACGACTGCCATTACGTGAAATCGTCCGGTGTGCATGCGCCGGATACTGGCAATTGAAATGCCAGAGGTGAGGCTTGCAGAATGGCCGATCCGTCAGCGCAATCACGATAACGTCTGACAGTTTTGTTACGCAGTGGCTGTTCGTAGCACATCTGGAGCCGCGGCGGCTGGTCCAAAGATTGCTCCCGTCACACGCCGGGAGCCCACGCCATGCTGAAGCGTTTCCTACGCCGTACGTTGCAACGCTGCCGGATCACGCTGCGTTTTCGCGATGTTCTCTGCGCCGAGCACGTGAAATCGATCTGCATCAGCGCCGAAGGGCGCGCCCGTGTCACCGTGCGCGAGAAGCTCGTGTTTCTCGAGCAGCCAGAGGAGGGAGATCTGCACGACATCTGCGCCGTGGACGGCGAGACGACTCCAGATAATTTCATTCTGCAATCGCCCGACTCGGTCGAGATCGGGCGCCGTCAGGCAGGCGCGCAGTCGTTCGTGATCGGGTGGCAACCGCGAGTGCCGGTTACGCGGTACGGCGTATACGAACACGAGTACAGCTGGGTGCCGGCCGGCTCGCATCTTCAGCCAGCGTTGTTTACGGAGTTCCAGTGTCACGTCCGCACCGGCCACGTCCTCTGCGAGCTCCTCACCCCGCAGGCGTTCGAGGGCGCCGTCGTATTCGAGCGGCCGCGATGGCGGTGGCTCAACACCGAGCGGCACCTCGTGAAGCAGGCGCTCAAGCTCCTCGAAAATGGTGGCCAGCGAGCGACCGTTCACGACAACGGTCAGCGCATCGAGTGGCGGCTCGCGGAGCCCCGGATCGGTGTGCGATACCTGTGTGTCGCCTTTCATCAAGACGGCATCGCACACTGCACCGAACAGCTCAGCCGGACGTCGATCGGCGGGCAGTTACGGCGGTTGGTCGGCCGCGCGGCGCCCGGTTAGCCGCGCGCCGCGAAAATAGGGGTCGGGTGTGAATTTTACGAAAAGCGTAAAATTCACACCCGACCCCTATTTTCAGGCGATGAATACCTGGACCAGCGAAGGCTACCGCCGCAACGCCGCGTATGTTCCCGCCCTTGGCTCGGCGGTCTTGTCCCTGCTCGATCCCAGACCGGGCGAGCGCGTCCTCGACATCGGCTGCGGCGATGGCGCGCTCACCTCTAAAATTGCGGCAGCCGGTGCCACCGTCGTCGGCATCGACACGTCCGATGCGATGCTTGACGGCGCACGCGCGCTCGATCTGGACGCACGCCTCATCGACGCCGAGCAGCTGCCGTTCGACCGAGAATTCGACGCGGTGTTCTCCAACGCCGCGCTGCATTGGGTGCGCGATCACGACGCCATGCTCGCGGGGGTCCGGCGCGCGCTGAAGCCCGGCGGGCGGTTCGTTGCCGAGTTCGGCGGGCACGGCAACATCGCAGCGATAGAAGTCGCCATTCGGGCAACGCTGGAGAAGCACGGATGGGCATCGCGCGTGTCGCGCTATTATCCGAGCGAGGCTGAGTACGCCGGTCGTCTCGAACAACATGGCTTTGCAGTTGAGGACATCGCCTTGATTCCGCGGCCTACTCCGCTGCCAACGGGTATCCGGGGATGGCTGGAGACGTTCGAACGCGCCACGCTCGACCGTATTCCGGAGCCACAACGCGAATTGTTCTTCGAGGATGTCACGGCGCTGCTGAAGCCCTCAGTCTGCGATGCTCACGGCAACTGGACGGCGCACTACGTCCGCCTGCGCTTTCTCGCACGCTTACCTTCGTCATCCTACCTCCTAATCCCCAATCCCTAGTCCCTTCCCTAATCCCTAGTCAGTCGTGGACAACATCACCCATTCTCTCGTCGGCATCACGCTCGCGGATGCCGTGTCGCGCAAACGGAACGGCAAAACGGAACGGCGGCTGATGATTGGCGCCGGCATCATTGCCGCCAATCTGCCGGATCTGGATCTCATTTACACAGGTGTGATTCCCCAGCCGCTGGGCTATCTCCTGCACCATCGCGGTCACACGCACACCGTGCTGGGCATGGCCGTGCTGGCGGCGCTTCTGCTGCTGGCTTATCGCGTGCTGCCGCCGGTGCGGCGGATGCCGATGGGCGACCGTTTGCGGCTCTGGAGCGTGATTGCCGTCGGGCTCGGCAGTCACGTCGCGCTCGACGCGCTGAACAGCTATGGCGTCCATCCCCTTTATCCCGGCAATCCAGCGTGGTACTTCGGTGATGCCGTGTTCATCTTCGAGCCGCTGCTGTGGACCGTGTTCGGGATCGCCGCCGCGTGGAACACGCACGGCAAGCTGGCGCGCATTGCTTCGACTCTGCCCGTCGTGATTTTTCCGCTGGTGCTGGCGTGGATGCGTATCGTCCCCATCGAAGCGCTGGTGATCCTCATCGTCGTCTCCGCGGCGTTCGCAACGGCGGCCTCGCGCTTGTCGCCGCGGGCCCGAGCGGGAGTGGCGTTGATTGTTGCCACGGTAGCCGTGTGGGGATGGACCAGTGTCGCGCGGGCAGCCCGCGCCGCATCAGCGCAGGTCCTCGAGCCTCACGTTCGCGGCCGGCTCGTCGATCTGGCGCTGACGCCGAATCCGGCCTCGCCGCTGTGCTGGAGTGCGATCGGCATCGAATTGAACGACGCGGCCGGTGAATACGTGTTGTGGCGGGGCACGTTGTCGCTCGCGCCTCGATGGAAGCCGGCCGAGTCGTGCGCGTCGCACCGGTTTGCCGGCGTCAAGACCAGCCGCATGCTCGGAGACGGCAGCTTCGCGTTGCGCGACGAAACCCATCATTCTTTAGCGCGGTTGCGGGGTCTCGCCGGACGTGACTGCTGGGTGCGGGCTTGGCTCCGGTTCGGACGGGTACCGGTGGTCACCGCGACGGAGATTTACGATTTGCGCTTCGCCGAACGGGTAGGGCAGAACTTCACCCGGATGCCGATTCAGGAGCGATCCGGCTGCCCGCGGTTCGTCCCCGGGTGGGGGATGCCGCGTGCGGACTTGTTGGGCCGCTAATCAAACCACAGAGATCACAGAGACCACAGAGAAAAGAAATTTTTCTGAAAGAAATCTCTGTGTTCTCTGTGTCCTCTGTGGTTCAAACTATTTCCAGGTCACTTCCATTCCGAAGAAGTGCATGAACACTTCGCGGTTCGGCTTGTTCTTCGGGTTCATCTCCGGACTCCGGATGTAGAAGTCGATCTGCTGAGTGGCTGGGTTCACTTCACCGCCAGGCAGCTTCTTCCCGGCCATCGGATAGTTCACCTTCAGCGTCTTCCTGTCGCGGATGCCCTGCGTGACCATGAAGTGCATCTCGTAGTTGTCGTACAGCGGCTTGCCGTTGAGCGTGGCGTGGCCGTAGCCCCATCCAGCCAGATACACGAACGTCTTCGGCCAGTTGTTGTCGCCGCAGCCGGAGTCCGTGCCGTGTTCGTGTAGAAACCCGACGATGCCGCCGTTCTGACAGGGGTTGAACTCATGAAAACGATCGATGGCGAGCACCAGATCGCCTTCAGGAATCTTGAGACGGGCTTCGAACGTGCCGGTGTTCTTCACATCGTCCACGTTGATCTCGACGGTGCCGGCGACAGGCTTGACGTTGCGCGCCTCGTTGTCGAGGTGGTCCCAGCCCGGGGCATCGTTGACACCGCCCACCATGTGGATGCGGCCGGCGGACATGATGTAGCGGCCGTCGTACAAGTCGTGCTGCTCGGGCGCGAACATGGTGATTTGCGCGCCCGGCTGCTGCCTCGGATTGTGCTGTTGAGCCGGCGCCTGGTCGGCCCGCAGCAAGCCGCCCGTCCATACGGCTCCTAACAGCACCGTGGTTGCAAATGCGATCTGAATTCTCATATCGCTCCTTCTAGCCACCCCAATCGGCAATTGCCAATTGCCAATCGCCAATCGCCAATCCCTAATCCCCAATCCCTAATCCCCAATCCCCAATCCCTAGACTACCCGTAATATACTTCGCCATTCTCACAAACAAGGAGGCTGTATGCCGGCTTCACGTGTAATCATCGTCGTGCTGCTCGCGGCGCTTGCCGGAGCTCACGGCATCATGGCGCAGTCGTCGGCCGCGCCGACCAACGACGCGCCGAATCCATACAAGACCGCAGGAAATCCATTCCAGCTGCCGGACGGCCGCACGTGGGGCTCGGTCAGCACCGTCGAACCCGACGTCGACGGGCGATCGATCTGGATCGTCGATCGCTGCGGCGCCAATTCATGCGCGGGCTCGAATCTCCCGGTCGTCATGAAATTCGACGCCTCGGGGAAGCTGGTGCGGAGCTTCGGCGGCGGCATGTTCGTCTTCCCCCACGGCATTCATGTCGATGCCCAGGGAAACGTCTGGGTGGTCGATGGTGTTCCGCCTGGCGCCGGCCGGGAGGGCGCGCCGCCTCTGAAAGGGGGCCACTACGTCGTCAAATTCAGCCCCGAGGGAAAAGTCCTGCTGCAGCTCGGCATGCCCGGCATGACGGGCGCCGACCCGATGCATTTCAATCAGCCATCTGACGTGATCACCGCGCCCAACGGCGACATCTTCGTCGCGGACGGCCACGGCGGCAACAGCAACGCCCGGATCGTCAAATACGATCGCACCGGCAAGTTCGTCAAGGAGTGGGGGACGCGCGGCGCCGGGCGCGGGCAGCTCGACGCGCCGCACGCGCTGGCGATGGATTCCAAAGGCCGCCTGTTCGTCGCGGACCGCGCCAACAACCGGATTCAGATCTTCGATCAGAACGGTGCCGTTCTCGACGAGTGGCACCAGTTCAGCCGGCCGAGCGGCGTCTACATCGACAAGAACGACGTCATCTATGTCGCCGATTCCGAGTCGAACAAGTCGCGGAAACACGGCGAGTGGAAGCGCGGCATCCGCATCGGCAGCGCGCGTGACGGCAAAGTGACGGCTTTCATTCCCGACGACAACCCCAGCGTAGACGAAGGGCCGCTGGCCGGCACGAGCGGACCGGAAGGGGTCGCGGCCGATGCGGCCGGAAACGTTTACGGCGCGGAGGTGGGGCAAAAGGGAGTGAAGAAATACGTGCGGAAATAAGAGTCGGGGAGTCCGGGAGTCCGGGAGTCCAAGAGTCCAAAGTCGGGGAGTCAAATGGTACAATTTGGGTCCATGAAACGTTTCACACTTGCATTGATCGTTACGTGTCTCGGCGTCGGCGGCTCGGCGACGGTGAGCGGCCAGCGGGGGCTTCCACCGTGCGACACCGACAATGGCGGGCTGACGCTGCCTCCTGGATTCTGCGCGCTCGTCGTGCACGAGGGCAGCATCGGCGAGGGGCGTCACATCGTCGTCAACGACAACGGTGATATCTATGTGATCCTCCGGCGCGGTCCGCGGCCCGCACCTACCGCTCCGTTTGCACCTGGCGGCATCGTCGGTCTCCGCGATACCAACGGCGACGGGAAGGTCGACGTGGTGAGCGAGAAGTTCGGCGACGTCGGCGGCACCGGCCTCGAGCTGCGGAACGGATTTCTCTACTACGCGGCTGTCGATCACATCGGACGCTTCAAGCTGACGCCTGGAGAACTGAAGCCCGCGGCGCCGGCCGAAATCGTCGTCAGCGGATTCCCGGTGGGCGGCGGCCACGCGGAGAAGGACATCGCGTTCGACAATGCGGGCAACATTTACGTCAACATCGGGTTGCCTTCCAATGCCTGCCAGATCCCCGACAGGCGGCCGGGCGCGCCCGGCATCGATCCGTGCCCGCAGCTCGAAGATCGCGGCGGCATCTGGCGGTTCAAAGCGGACGTCGCCGGCCAGAAGTTCACGAAGGAAGCACGCTTTGCCACCGGCATGCGGCAGCCTGTCGCGGTCGCGTGGCACGATGGCCACCTGTATGTCGCGATGAATAGCCGCGATTCGCTCGACACGCTATTTCCTGACAAGGGATACACCGCCGAAGACAACGCGGTCGGTCCCAGCGAGCCGATGTTGCAGGTCGGTCAAGGTGATGTGTTCGGCTGGCCGTACTGCTATCACGACACACGCGTCAACAAGATGATCCTCGCCCCCGAATACGGCGGCGACGGCAAGACGATCGGCCGCTGCTCGCAGTTCAAGGACATCTTCGCCGCGTTTCCGGCGCATTACGCACCTGTCGATTTGATGTTCTACACGCACACCCACTTTCCCGCGAAGTATCGAGGCGGCGCGTTCATGACGTCGCACGGTTCCTGGAATCGCGCGCCGTTCCCGATGGCCGGATACAACATCCTCTTTCAGCCGGTCGTGAAAGGGAAAAACACCGGCTCGCACGAGGTGTTCGCCGATGCGTTCAAAGGCAAGGGCGACATCAAGACTCCCGCAGAAGCCCAGTCGCGTCCGAACGGCACCTACGTCGGTCCGGATGGGACGATGTACATCACCGAGAGTGTGAAGGGAAAGATCTGGAGAGTGGTGTACCGAGGTAAGTAAAGGATAACGAACAAGGAAGAACGAATAGGGAATAGAGAGCCGTTGGCGGCGCCTTTGCCGCCAGCGGCTTTTTGCTGCGCTATTCCTTGTTCGATTTTCGTTTTTCCTTGTCAGAATACAGGTTAGTGCCCCGACTTCGCCACGGCCGTCCAGTATGGCGTGACCATCCCGCTCCCCCAAAACGCTCGTTTCCTCCGCAGCGCGGTGACCTCAACACAGATGTCGTCATCGTCGGGGGCGGCATCACCGGTGCGATCTGTGCGTACCTGTTCGCCGCCGCCGGGGTGCGCGTGGCGCTCCTCGAAGCCAGAAAAATCGCGCGCGGCAGCACCATCGCCAGTACCGCGCTGCTCATGCAGGAGCCAGACCGCGATTTTGGCGATCTCGCTCGAAGATTCGGCCGTTCGACGACGCGCGACATCTGGAAACTGCTGGCGCGCGCGACCCGGGATTTTTCCCGCACCATCAAGACACTGAAGCTCCCGGCGGATCTCTGCGAGTGCGACTCCGTGTACTTCACGCTCGATCCCCGAAAGGTGCCCGCGCTTCGCAAGGAGTTGGCGGCGCGAAAGCGCGCCGGCCTTCCAGGCAGGTGGTTGTCGGCGGCGGCGCTCTACCGCAAAACGGGCATTCACGCCGAGGGGGCCATCCTGACGCGGGGCAACGCACAGGTGAACCCGATTCGCGCGTGTCACGGCTTCATCGCCGCGGCGGCCCGCCGCGGCGCGAAGATCTTCGAGCGATCTGCCGCGCGCGGCATCGCCACCTCTGAGCGAGGTGTCGAGATTCGAACCTCTCGCGGCGTCGTCACGGCGCGGACGCTCGTCGTTGCCACCGGGTATGCGACTCCGGAGTTTCGCGGCCTCGTCGGCAGGTTCACGTTGAAGGACACCTTCGTGGTCGCGACCGGACGCCTGCCGCCACGCTCGCGAAAGCCGCCCGTGATGGCGTGGGATATGTCGCGCCCGTATCATTACCTTCGCTGGACCGATGACGGCCGGCTGCTCGTGGGAGGCGACGATACCCTGCATCGGTCGGCGAAACATGCCGGGCAACGGATAGCCAGGGCGCGGGTTCAACTGCGCCAGTACCTCGCGGAAGTTCATCCGGACCTGGCGGACGTGAACGTGGAGTATTCGTGGGCGGGGCTGTTCGCGGAGACGCCGGATGGCCTGCCATATATCGGGGCGCATTCCCGTTATCCTCGACATCTGTTTGCGCTGGGATATGGCGGAAACGGGATGACCGCCTCGTTTCTCGCCGCCCAGACGCTGCTCGATTTGTATCAGCGGGGCGACAAAGGCCGGAAAGCGCCCCGATCTGCTGTTTTGTTTGCCTTTCAGCGCGGCCGCAGGTAATCTACCGGCAGATTCTCAGCCAAAGAGTGGAGGCTTTCCATGAAGCGGACGCGTAACTTTTATGTTGGCGTCACGATCGCTGCGGCCATTGGTGCGCTGGCGACCGCGCAGTACGCATTACAAAGTGTGGCCCGCGCACAGGAGAACGGCAGTGCGAACCGGGCCGGTATCTACGAAGTGGATCGCATGTGGCCCAGGCCGCTCCCGAACAACTGGGTGCTTGGGTCGACTGTCGGTCTCGCCGTCGACGCGCGCGATCACGTGTTCATCGTGCATCGCGGCCAGGCGTCGCTCGATCAGAAATTCGCGAGCCAGATGGCTTTCACCCCACCCGCGCCGCGCGGCGGCGGCGGCCGCGCAGGTGCCGCGCCTGCGGCCGGCGGAGGTTTTGCCGCGCCCAGCGCCGGCAACACCGTGGCCGGGTACGCCGCGAGCGACATGACGAAGCCGATTTCCGAGTTTTGCTGTGCGGCCGCACCTCCGGTGCTCGAGTTCGATCGCGGAAGGCAATCTCGTGAATCACTGGGGCGCGCCGGGCGCGGGCTACGAGTGGCCACCCTCGATGCACGGCATTACGATTGACGGCAAAGACAACGTGTGGCTCGCCGGCAACGGCGGGCACAGCGTGCTGAAGTTCTCGAAGGACGGCAAGTTCCTCCTTCAGATCGGGAAGAACGGCGCGAGCAAGGGGAACAAGGACACGGCCAACCTCAGCCGGCCCGCGGAAGTCGAAGTCGACATGGCCGCCAACGAGGTGTATGTGGCCGATGGCTACGGCAATCGCCGCGTCATCGTGTATGACGCCGACAAAGGTACGTTCAAGCGGATGTGGGGCGCGTACGGCAAGCCGCCAACGGACGATCCGAACGTGACTTACGATCCCACTAAGCCGCTCGCGACGAACTGGCAGACGGTTCACTGCGCGACGCTTGCCAACGACGGTCTCGTGTATGTGTGCGACCGCGTGAACAATCGCATTCAGGTGTTCCGTAAAGACGGCACCTATATCAAGGAAGCGCAGATTGCGAAGCGCACCCTCGGCGACGGCGTCACGTTCGACATCGCGTTCTCGAAGGACCCGCAGCAGCGCCTGATGTACGTCGCGGATGGCGCGAACCACCGCGTGTGGCAGCTCCTTCGCGAGCCGATGATGGTGCTCAATCACATCGGCAACGGCGGCCGTTATCCCGGACAGTTCTACGCTACGCACAACGTATCGCTGGACTCGAAAGGGAATCTCTACACCGTCGAGACCTACACCGGCGCGCGCCTCCAGAAGTTCACCTACAAGGGACTTGGTGCGGTCGCGAAGCCGGAAGGAAACCACAATAAATTTAGATTCGGATCTATGGATCTGCAGATCTTAGTTCCAGATCGTCAGTAAAGAGGGCGCTTCAATCGGCGCCCTCTTTTTAGTGACTGTATAATCTCTCGTGCTCGTTGGGCGCCGCTACGTCATCACCGGGCGCGTGCAGCGCGTCGGCTTCAGAATGTTCGTTGAGGACGCCGCGCGGCGTGAAGGCATACACGGCTACGTTCGCAATCAACATGACGGCAGCGTGGAGGTGGTCGCCGAAGGCGACGCCGACGCGCTTCAGCGATTCGAAATGGCGCTGCGCAGAGGTCCGAGGGGGGCGCGCGTGGACGACGTGGCAACGACCGACCAGCCCCCTACACAGCGGTTTGCCGGATTTCGTGTGACGGGATAACCAACTATGGAATCACTCAAGGAAAAGATCCGCAGCGTTCCGGACTTCCCGAAAGCGGGGATTCTCTTCTACGACATCACGACGCTGCTTCGCGATCGCGAAGGCTTCAAAGCCTCGATCGAGGCGCTGGCAGCGCCGTTCGATGGCAGAAACATCGACGTCGTCGTGGGCGTCGAGAGCAGGGGATTCATTCTCGGCGGGGCGGTTGCCGATCGGCTCTCCGCGGGATTTGCTCCAGTGCGCAAAAAGGGCAAGCTGCCGTCACGCACGGTGCGCGAGACCTACGATCTCGAGTACGGAACCGATTGCCTCGAAATCCATTCCGACGCGGTCGAACCGGGGCAACGCGTGCTCATCATCGATGACGTGCTCGCGACCGGCGGTACAGCCGCCGCCACCACCGCTCTCGTTCGAAAGCTGGGCGGCAGCGTCCATACGCTCGCGTTTCTGGTGGAGCTCGAGTTCCTCAACGGGCGCTCGAAGCTGCCGAACGAAACGATTTACAGCGTCCTCAAGTACTCGTCCTGACCGGCTCTCGTCATGATGTTGATACTGGCCGGTGCCGCGGTTGTATTGCTGTCACTCATCGCCGTCCAGATTCGCCGTCTCCGTCGTGAGGCGACGCTGGCTCGTCTGCTGGAGACGTTTGCGCCGGCCGTCGCAGCGGTGCAGCAGGATCCCAAACAGCTTCTCACGTGGTATCCCCTCGCGCAGGTGAGCCGGAAGACGTTCGCCAAGCGTTCGCGGAGCTCGATGCGGCCGCCGGGGGAGCATTTCCATTCACCAGGGAGCAGCTGTTGGCGGCTCATGCCCGTTGGACGTCTGAATGGCTGGCCTGGGAACGCGCTCACGATGCCGAATACGCGCTGAAGATCGCCCAGGTCCAGGACGAGATCGATCGCACTCCCGGTCAACCGTCGCCGCTGCTGCGGACCCGGCTGGCGGCTGTCGAGCAGCAGAAGCTCGAACGCTACCAGCAGCGGTACGAGGAGTACATAAAAACCGCCAAGGCCCTCGCCGGGTTCTCCGGATAACCCAGCGGAAACGATCCCTATGAAGGTTCTGATTGTCGGAGGCACGATCTTCCTCGGCCGCCGGCTCGTCGAGGCGGCAATCGCGCGCGGCCACGAGGTGACAACGTTTACGCGAGGACTCCATCCCGGTGACGCCGAATCAAGAGTGGAGTCGCTCACCGGCGATCGGAACGGCGATTTGTCCGCCCTGCGGGGACGCCACTGGGATGCTGTGATCGACACGTGTGGCTACGTGCCTGGCAGCGTGAAGCGGGTCATGGACGCGATTGACCGCGATCGCACGCGGCACTACACGTTCATTTCGAGCGTCTCGGTGTATGCCAAATACCCGCCGGCAGGCACGGACGAGCGCGGCGAGCTTGCCACAATCACCGCCGATCGACTTGAAGAAGCAGAAGGCATAGCGGCGGGCGAACGTCCGATGGCACGCACGTATGGCGAGGCGTATGGCGCTCTCAAGGTGTTGTGCGAGCAGGCTGCCGAAGACGCGATGCCTGGGCGAGTGCTGAACGTGAGGCCAGGGCTGATTGTGGGGCCGCACGATTACATGGACCGGTTCACCTATTGGGTGAAGCGCGTGGCGCGGGGCGGCGACGTGTTGGCGCCGGGGCGGCCCCAGCGCCGCGTGCGGGTAATCGACGCGCGTGATCTCGCGGAGTGGATCGTCCGAATGGCCGAGAAGGCGGAAGGCGGTGTGTTCAACGCATCGGGCGCGGAAGACGGGCTGACGATGGAAGGGATGCTCGAGGTGTCGCGCACCGTGAGTGGGAGCGATGCGCGTTTTGTGTGGGTGCCCGATCGCATGCTGCTCGAACACGGCGTCGAACCCTGGGGCGAAATGCCTTTATGGATTCCGGATACCGACAACGGCATTTTCGAAGTGCGCAATGACAAGGCCGTTGCCGCCGGCCTGACGTTCCGCAGCCTCGCCGACACGATTGCCGACACGCTTCGATGGGACAGGACCCGATCGCATGACCAGCCGCTGCGCGCCGGCTTGATAGCCGATCGCGAGCGAGAACTGCTGCGGATGTTTGCGGATCAACGCAGGGCGGGAGATGCGGAGAATCCTGCACATTGACATGGACGCGTTCTACGCGTCGGTCGAGCAGCGCGATAACCCTGCCTTGCGAGGCAAGCCGCTTGTGGTGGGTGGACAACCCGATCGCCGCGGCGTCGTCGCCGCCGCCAGCTACGAGGCGCGGGCGTTCGGCGTTCGCTCGGCGATGTCGATGGCAAAGGCCGTCCGGCTCTGTCCGTCGCTCGTGATCGTCCCTCCTGATTTTTCGCGCTACACCGCGGCTTCCAGCATCATCTTCGACATCTACCGGGAAGTGACGCCTCTCGTCGAGCCGCTGTCGCTGGACGAGGCGTATCTCGATGTCACGGAAAACAGCTGGAACGAGCCGCTCGCGACGACGATCGCGAAGCGGCTGAAGGCGCGCATCCGGGAGGCGACAGGCCTTACCGCGTCGGCGGGAGTGGCGCCGAACAAGTTCCTGGCAAAAATCGCTTCCGGGTGGAAAAAACCGGATGGGTTGACGGTCATTCCTCCCGATCGCGTCGAACCGTTTCTGAAGCAGCTACCCGTCGATGCGCTCTGGGGTGTAGGACCAGTGACCGCGCGAAAGCTTCGCGCGCGCGGCATCACCAAGCTGACCGACGTCCGCGCCATCGACGATCGTGTGCTGCGCGACGCGGTCGGCGGCATGTCCGACTGGCTGCGAGCGCTGGCGAATGGCATCGACGACAGGCCCGTTGTCCCTCGCCGCGCCGCAAAGTCATCGGGGTCGGAAAGCACGTATGCGCAGGACCTGACTGACCCGGCAACCATCCGGGCAGAAGTCGAGCAGATGGCGCGCGACGCAGGCTCGTGGTTGGAGCGCAAGAACCTGTACGCCCGGACGGTGACGATCAAGGTTCGTTATTCGGATTTCACGACCATCACGCGAAGCCACACAAGGGCCCCAACCCGCGAGGCCGGCGAGCTCGCCGGCCGGGCTGTCCTGCTTCTCGAGCGTACCGAGGCGGGAGAGCGCCCGGTCCGCCTACTGGGCGTCAGCGTTCACAATCTATGTACAGCACTTACTGAACCCGAGGTGTGCGCGGATTGGCTACCGTTCACCGAATAACACAATTGGCGTCGTGCTTGCAGCTAGAACTGGTGAACGCAGCTTGACCCCCGAGGATGCTGATGCTGATGCGCAAGGAACCGCTGGAAAGCGGGCGAGATACCGAGATAGACATGATCGAGCGCGAAATGGAAGGTGGTGTGGTCGTAATTCAGCCCCTGGACGTACACGAGCACTACACCGAGAACCGGGTGGCTGGCCTCGTCTCCATCGAGGAAGACGTCCACGTGCACGAACTGACTAGGGGGCCACGGGTTTCCAGAGGCTGAGGTCCTGGTTCACCTGGGCTTTGCTCAGCAGGATGATCTGACCTGTGTGCATCCCGAAGTGCTCGACGACATGGTAAATGGCCTCGAGCACGGTTACGTCGTAGTCCTGAATCTGCCGCCGGCTCACCAGCTCGTTGTCATCCAGCCCCCTCAGCACTTCATCGGCTCGTTGCAGCGTGGCACTTAGCTGCGCCAGAAGCTCGGCGGCGGGCACTTGTCGCCGCTCGTCGAACTCGAGCTGCCTGTTGCGCTCAAACGCCAGCCGGCCGATGCCGTTGAGGATCCACATGCCGACATTGCCGTTGAGGTGCAGGATCAGATTTCCGATGCTGTTCGATGCCTCGTTCGGGCGCCACCAGACGCCCGCGCCAGAGAGCGGCTCAACCGAGCGCTCGATCTTCACACGATATTCCGAGGCGAGAAGGGTGCGCGACTTCTGGAGGAAGAGGCGTGAGATATCGTTCATGCGGTAATGGTACTACTCGCCCCGCGAACGAGTAATATCTGGAGTCCTGAAGGAGGCATTAGTGGCGAAGCGAACTGCACCAAGCCTGGAAGAGATTGCGGCGGAAGTGGGCCGCTTGTTCGGCACGACCGAAGCGCACGCCCGGAAATGGCTCAACCAGCGCAACGCGCTCCTCGAGGCGCTGCTGCTGGTGCGCGGCAAGGCCAACGATTTGATTACCGAGTTGTCGGGCGAGAAGCGGCGCCAGTTCAAGCGCCGCGCGGCGGTGGTGGCGATGCGCACGCAGGTGCCGGCCGGCAGTCCTGGCGAGATGCTGATGAGCCGCAAGAAGCGACGCATGTCGGCGGCGACGCGGGCGAAGATGCGGGCGGCGGCGAAGAAGCGATGGGCCGAGAAGAAGAAGAACTCGTGAATTGGTAGATTGGCAGATTGGCAGATTAAGAGACGGGGGCCTTTCGCTTCAGGCCGCAATTCCTGAGAATTTGAGGGTTAAAACCTTTGGCGAACTAAATACTGGCGCGCCTGCGCACTTCACTCACCAGCGGGTCTTCGCCAGATTCGCCGCGAATACCAAGATAGACACGATACGAATTTGCAAACCCCGAGGTGTTGAGCGCTTCCCGAACACGGCCCTGATAGTAATAAGCAAGGGGTAAACACCCGTAGGTCGGTCTTTCATCAAGGAACAACGCCAAGGCCTCTCCGCGCCGCACGATGCAACGGTCGAATGCGGAGTCGGCTTGTGGTAACGCTCCGGCTTCCAGATATGCGCGGCCGAGATCGAATCGACCGATCCATGTATCGAGAAGTGTGACGGCCTCGGTAAGCATTTTGATCGCATCGCGCGGGCGTCCATCTTTCAATTCAGCTATACCGTCGATGATCCTGGCGTACGCTTGAGGCTCTACGGGAAGCTCCGAGCCAAGCTCGGAGGCCAAGGCTCGCGCCCTATCGGGGAGTCCCGCAGCGACGAAGACTCGTGCCACTACGAATCGGATCTGAGCTGTTTGACTGTTCTCCAGGGCCTTTTCCGCAGCGTCGACTGCCGCGTGGAACTCCTGTCTCAATAGCCGGACGTCGGCGAGCGCGGCAAATTTGTGCGCGGCTCCGTGATAATCCTTGGCTATAAGGTCAGCTTCCGCGCCATTTGAGAAGATTCGCGCCGCATCCGAAAATCGGCCCTCGTACAGCGCAATGTCCCCCAGGCCCGACTCAGCGTGTGACGCAGCTCGCTGGTCAAGCTGTGCCATTCTTTTGTAGGTTTCGGCCGCTTGTAATAATTGCCCCTGCAACAGGTGGGCGAAAGCCAGCGCAAGAAGGCCAAACTGGCTCGGCTCCTTAATTGCCCTCGCCTCTGTTTCCGCCATGTTGAAGTCGCCGCTATACGCTGCGTACAGGGCGAGATTTATGCGATAGAGGTCCCGGTTCGGGAACATATCCAGCAGATATCGCATCTCGTCGACGGCCCTGGGAAGATTTCGCAGGAAGGTCCAGCACAGCGCGATATTGTTACGGGCGGGTGCGTCCGCAGAATTCCGCGCGACGAGTTCGCCGTATTCCTTGACACACGCGTGATAGTCTCCGGTGATGCGGTAAAACACGGCGCGAGTTCGATACCGTTCGCGCTCGCTCATCCCATCGAGGTGTCGGAGAGCCTCCTTGATGTAATGTTCGGCATCCCGCAGTTTGCCCAGATTGTGCGACACCAAGGCCATGCCAGCGTGGGCCACGCCGAAGGTCGCATCCAGCTGAACAGCCTTCGCAAACCGCTGTAGCGCTTCCTCGAACTTACTCTCGGACATCGCCCCAGACGCCGCCGCGTACTCGCGCACCGCCTCCAATGACGTGGCTGAGAACGTTTGCGTTGCGAACCGCTGCGCCGAGTCAGATAGGTCGTCGCCGAGCGCCTTGCGAACCGTCGTGGCGACTTTCGTCACCGCACTGACGACGTGGTCTCTCTTCGCCGCCGTGCTGCTGGCGGTGGTGATGACCTCCCCAGTGACGGCCTGGATCGCTTTCAGCGAGACAGTGAACCCGGCGCCTCGATGCTCGAGTGAACCGGAAAGGACCACGCTCAGACCCTGCCGTACAGCGAGATCGAGCGCGGCCAGTTCATGGAGGGACTCGGGGGGTTTTACGCCCACATGGCGGACGACTGCGGATCGGTCAAATGCGTTTATGAAACTGGCTCCCTCGAGAGCAAGTTTGAGCAGTGGTTCGAGTACCCGGCTGAATGTCGGATCGTTTGTCCGGTTGTCGAGGTCCGCGATAAGCACAGACACCGGCGCGTGTTTGAGCGATGGGGTTGACGACCTGCCGGAGATAGCCGTGGACGACCTGGCGCCGACAGCAACAGGAGCCCGCAGCGCTCGCCGCGATACACGCGACTTGGTTTGGGCTTCTTCAATGGCGATTCGAGCGTCGCCGATGTCATGCAATCGCAACTGCTGGTCCTTCCGCAGACATCGGCGGATGAGATCCCGGATTTTTCGAGGCGTGGCGCTGGGAAGCGACTGCCAATCCGGCTCTCGGTCAAGGATGCTGGCAATGGTGTCCGAAAACGTCTCTGCGCCAAACGGCGGTCGCGACACCAACATTTCATACAAGACGCAGCCGAATTGCCAAATGTCAGAACGCTTGTCCATAACCTTCCCACGAGCTTGCTCGGGACTGAGGTAGGCCGGCGTGCCGAGAATAACGCCCTTGCCTGTGACGAGCGGGCTGGCAATGGTAAGGTCCTGCGATTCGTTTCGCAGACTGGTTACGAGATTGATCTCTTTGGCGAGACCGAAGTCCAGCAGTTTCACGACGCCGTCCGACTTCAGCTTGATATTCGCGGGCTTCAGATCTCGATGGATCGTTCCGCGCTCGTGCGCCGCTTGCAGCGCCTTGGTGATCTGGCCCGCTATTGACAGCGCTTCCTCCAGCGGGATTGGGCCCTGAGCAATGCGATCGGCGAGGGTCGGGCCTTCGATAAGTTCGAGGACCAGTGCGCTGCCGCTTCCGATTTGTTCGAGTCCGTAGATGGCTCCGATATTCGGATGATTCAGCGCCGCCAATATTCGAGCCTCCAACTCAAAACGATGGAGCCGCTCGGGATCGCGCGCAAAGGACGCGGGCAAGACCTTGATGGCCACATCACGGCCCAACTTCGTATCGTGTGCGCGATAGACTTCTCCCATGCCACCGGCACCCAGCAGCGAGAGGATCTGGTAGGAGCCGATGTTGCGGCCCGTGAGCGGCTCGCCCGCGTCCTCAACCTTCATGGTCAGGGCATTTCAATCGCAGAGTTTCCTCACCTGCCGCCAGGGTTCACGCATTGGTCAGGAAGCGCGTGGGAGTGATATTTGATACCAGCCGGATTGGTAAGACACGCATCGATGGCAGGTGTCGGCCCGATTATAGGCCAGGTCACTGCGGAGATATCACCGAACAGAGCGGTCCCTCATGGTCAGTTCACTTACGTCTTTTCCTCACCAGGAAATTTTCCAACCTGACCGCTCGCACATGATTTGACGTATTGCATGCGGGTTGTTCTGGCGGTGATCGTTCTGATTCTCGGGCTGAAACTGACAACACGATCGACGCAGGTTAGCCGCCTAATCTTTTGCGGAGCCGGATTTCAATCAGTTCAGTACCGCCAAGTTCCACCGTCTTCTCGGTGCCGTCAACGACGAAACCATTCGAGCGATAGAACGCCTGCGCCCCGGCATTATGCTGGAACACCCAAAGAGTGACATCAGAGAAACCGGATCCTCTCAGTTGATTTTCTACCTCATCCCAGAGTCGTTGCCCCACACCTCGGCGCCAGTGATTCGGATCGACGTAGATCGCCCACAGTTCGCTCGTTGATGCGAGTGCGTTGGTATCTCGGCTCGGCCCCGCGCTGATCCAACCGAGAACATTACCGTGTTCCTCTATTACCCAGATTCCCGGCGCGCCGTGCTCCAATCTCTGCCGCCAGACGCCCTCGCGCTGGTCGACCGACAACGAGGCCAGGAACTGCGCCGGCACGAGGCCCTGGTATGCCGCCTGCCAGGACAGCACGTGAATCGTCGCGATCGCTCTGGCGTCCTCCGGTATTGCGTGTCTAACGACCATTTCGAACCGATGCAGTCATCCTATCGGCGCTGCGCCCTGCCCGTATACTCTATGCCAGCCGATTGTCCCTCAACCCCGGCGCCCGCCTTGGCCCGTACGAAATCCTTTCCTCCCTCGGGGCCGGGGGTATGGGGGAGGTCTATCGCGCCCGCGATACGCGGTTGAATCGCGACGTCGCGCTGAAGATTCTTCCCGACGCCTTCGCTACCGATCCGGACCGCGTCGCGCGGTTTCAGCGGGAAGCGACGACGCTCGCCTCACTGAATCATCCCAACATCGCCCACCTTCACGGTCTCGAGGAATCCAACGGTGTCCGTGCGCTGGTGATGGAACTCGTCGAGGGCGAGGACTTGTCGCAGCGTATTGTGCGCGGGCCGATCCCAATCGATGAAGCGCTGCCGATCGCGAAGCAGATCGCGGAGGCGCTTGAAGCGGCGCATGAACAGGGGATCGTTCATCGCGATCTCAAACCCGCGAACATCAAGCTGCGGCTGGACGGCACGGTGAAGGTGCTCGATTTCGGTCTGGCGAAGCTCGCGCATCCGGCCGCGACGGCCGCCTCCGCCAACGTCACGGCCTCTCCCACGATCACCTCACCGGCGATGATGACCGAGGTGGGCGTGATCCTCGGGACCGCGGCTTACATGGCGCCGGAGCAAGCGAGAGGACGAGAGGCGGACAAGCGCAGCGACATCTGGGCGTTCGGGTGCGTCCTCTACGAGATGCTCACTGCCAAGCGTGCTTTCGAAGGCGAGCTGATCTCAGATGTGCTGGCCTCAGTGTTGAAAACCGACCCGGACTGGAAGGTACTCCCGTCCGAGACGCCGGTCGCACTGCGTGGTCTGCTCCGTCGCTCCCTGGGCAAGGATCCGCGACGACGCCTGCAGGCGATCGGCGAAGCGCGGGTGCAGATTGAGGAGTTGCTCAGCGGCGTGCACGAAGAGCATGGCGCTTCCGCGACTGCCTCCGCCACGCAGCGGATGTCCCACCGGCGAGTGTTGAGCATTGCCGTCGCGAGTGGGATGGTGCTTATCGTGGCGTCGGCACTTACCACCATCTGGCTCACGCGCAGCGCTCCGCCAACGCGAGCGCCGGTGCGCTTCACGATTGCCCCTCCAGCGTCGCAGGAGTTTGCCCGCACTAACACGCAGCGCGACCTCGCCGTTTCACCCGACGGTGCGCGCCTTGCGTACATCGCGTTGAACCGGCTGATGGTTCGTGAGATGAACGAGCTCGATGCTGCGCCGCTGGGCACCGGCACGGCCTTGCGAAGTCCGTTCTTCTCACCCGATGGCCGGTCGATCGGATTCTTTACGCAGAACGCTGACGGCGAGATTCAGCGAGCGTCAATCGCTGGCGGCTCGCCGATGCGTGTGAGCGGATATTCCGGGGTACCTCGAGGAGGCAGCTGGGGTCCAGACAACTCGATCATCTTCGCGACATCCGATCTGGCGAGCGGTCTGCTCCGCGTGTCGTTAAGCGGAGGAGAACCGAGCGTTCTGACCACTCCGGATACAGCGCGCGGCGAGCTGGACCACCTGTTTCCGTCCGCGCTGCCGAACGGCCAGGCGGTCTTGTTCGCGATCCAGAGGACGGGCGGTTCGCTCCAGAATGCGGATGTGGGTGTACTCGATCTGACGACCGGTCAGTGCAAGGTCCTGATACGGGGCAGTCAGGCTGCGTACGTCGAGAGTGGCCATCTGGTGTACGCGGTGGAGGGCATGCTCAACGCCGTACGCTTCGATCTCGCCCGGCTCGAGGTCGTAGGCGAACCCCTTCGGGTGATCGATCGGATGATGATCGGGGAACTCCTCAGCGTGAACTATGCCGTTTCGCAACAGGGCACGCTCGTGTTTCTACCCGCGAACGCCAACTCTCAGCCCGAGCTCCGGTCGCTGGTGTGGGTGACGCGTGATGGCCGCGAGGAGCCCCTTACGGCTGCCGGGCGTCGTCCATTTGCAGCGGCTCGACTCTCTCCTGAAGGCATGCGGGTGGCGCTCGATGTTCGAGACCCGAGCTCGGACATCTGGATCCTGGATCTGGCTCGGCAAATCCTGACCCCGCTCACCAATAACCCCGGCGGGGACACGAGTCCGTTATGGATGCCGGATGGGCAGCGGATCGTTTGGGCGTCAGCGCGGGGAAATGACACCACCGCAAATTTGTTTTGGCAGGCGGCGGACGGAACCGGCGCGGCCCAGCGGCTGACGACCAGCCCCGCCGTGCAGTTTCCGACATCGGTGTCTCCTGACGGCAACCGTCTGGTCATGTTTGGGAACGGACCGTCAAGAGGACGGTCATTTGGAATAAGCCTTGTCACGTTGAGTGGACCGCTGCCGGAGCTTGCCGGGGCCTTGCTCGAGCCTAAGTCGCTGCTTGCTTCGTCCGCCGATCAACAAGATGGCGAGATCTCGCCGGACGGTCGGTGGATTGCGTATCAGTCGAACGAGTCGGGGCGATTCGAGGTGTGGGTGCGGCCCTTTCCCGACGTCGATGCCGGACGTGTCCAGGTCTCGCCACAGGGAGGAACCCGGCCGGCGTGGGCTCGTAACGCCCGAGAGTTGTTTTACCTCGATGCTGACGGGTACTTGACGGCTGTACCTGTTCAAACCGCCGGTACCACATTCATTCCTGGCAAGCCGACGAGGCTATTCAACAGGCGCTACTACGCCGGGCTCAGTCCGCGCGGTCGTGATCTCCGCGAATACGATGTCGCCCACGACGCGCAACGGTTCCTGATGATCAAGAACGAGGGAAATGACGATCGCCCGGATTCAATGGCCAGTATAGTCGTCGTCCTCAACTGGGGTGAAGAGCTGAAGCGTCTGGTTCCGACGAAGTGACGGTGCGGGAACGGCCTCTTTTCCGTTCGGAAATTTCCACACGCCAACGGCAGCGCAGCACGGCACCGGATGCACCACCCGTACGCCATGGTGGCAGGGACAGCGGCAGTCTTTCGACTTGAGGGTGCTCGGCAATGGGGGATCAGCCTTTAGCGGTCACTCCATCTATTGACTCGTCGCTCACCGCTCGTCCGAAAACTACAATCCCCAGACGCCTAACTTACCTCGACGTGCCGCCGATTCGAGGGCAAAGAACTCATCACGGCGTGGATGAGATCCTTGGCGATCAGCGTACCCGAAACCACGCTTGATCAACTCCGCATTGACGTGCGTCTTGTCAGGTAAGAACACGTACGCGTAGCGCCGGCCCGGAGGATCACCGATTCGCCATCCATCTTCGATGAGTGCGACGCGTTTGCCGGCTAACAGGCCTCGTAAGAACTCGATGCCCTGTGGTCCGAGGTCCTTGTTTCCGAGCACTTCACCGGAGGTGACGAGGTTGGGCTCGGCGCCAGGGGGGTTCGGGCGGACAGAGAAGAACCCATCCGCCACACGAAGGGGTGGCTCGACGCCTCTCAGGGCAACGACACCCATGCCGCAAATGTCGAGGGTGTAATCACGGGCGCGAGCAACCTCAAGAACCTGTCCGGGCTGACAAGCGGTTTGCTGAAGTGTCGCGAGGGTCAGCGCGAGGGCAAAACTGAAAAGCATACGGGGCCTCCGTACCTAAGCCCTTAGCCCTAAGCCTTGTCACCGAAGAGAGTAGAAGTGCGCCCGGCAGGTCTCGAACCTGCGACCCCCGGTTTAGGAAACCGGTGCTCTATCCTGCTGAGCTACGGGCGCGTGATGACACGATCGTGATGACTCGATATTGTAGCCGCTCCATGCCATACCCGGCACGCGCCCATCAGTGTCCTCCATAGACCGTATACCCTCGCTTTCGCAGACTCTCCGCGAGGAACTCTTCCATTTCAACAGCTTTGCGATACGGCATCGGGTTGAGATGCGCGTACAGCTTCGGAACAAGACGCACACCAAACTTCCGCACGACGCGCGCGGCCTTGATGCCGCTCTTGTGATTGTGAAAACGCTCTTCGGGCGTCAGTCCCGTCATGCCTACGTAATAGGCGGCGTGGCCGTCCCCCTTTGGGTTTCGGAGGTACACGACGTACACAGAATGATGATCGACGCTCACGCATCGATTATCGGCGGTTCTGCGCCGCTCCGTTTCAGTCACGAGTAGAATTCGCACCATGACCATGTCCTGGCTGCTCGTAGCGGCGGGCGGCGCGATTGGTGCAATGGCGCGGCACGGCCTGAATTCAATCATTCATCGGCGGATTGTCACTGCGAGGTTCCCGGTCGGCATCTTCGTCGTCAACGTTGCCGGGTCGTTTGCGATTGGGTTACTTGGTGGCCTCCTCGCGAGCGAGCGGCTGACTTGGGGACAAAACGCGCGCACGTTCGCGATCGTCGGCGTGCTCGGCGGCTTTACGACGTTCTCCTCGTTCAGCTTCGATACCCTCACGCTCGCCCGCGACGGTCTGACAAGTTACGCGATAGGGAATGTGATTGGCCAGGTCGCGCTCAGCCTGATCGCCGTATGGGCTGGGTACTTGATCGGGCGGAGTTAACTGCAGTCCGGCTAAAGCCGGACACTCCGTATTGACAGAGCTGAGGGCGGACGTCACTGACGAATCTGCTCGCGTGTCTCCGTCCCGAATCGCCGGAAGTTGCGGTACTCGGCGCGGCCGAACGTCGTCGTCGCGGTGCTCCGGTTGCTCGGATCGGACTGCTCGTGCCGTTCGAGGAGCTCTACCGGAACTCGCAGGTCCATCGTTTTGTCGTGCCGGTATTTGACCGTGATCCGAGTGCGGATTAGTTGTTTTGCTTCGACGATGTTCAGATTCAGCTCTGTCTGCACGACCGAGCCATCTGCGGGATCGATCCACGCGGTACCGGTGGCCTTCACTCCACGGCCGGAAGGCGTGCTGATCAGGTAGGGTGCCTGCCGCTCTTCGAACGCGGTCTTCCTCGTCGCCGTGCCCTCGATCGTCTCCTCCGATCCAAGTTCGAATGTGAATCGTGAACGGTGCCGCGGGTGCAGAAAGTCGAGCGCCTGGGTCGGGACGTTGATGTTTCGCGCCACGCCGCCGATGTTGTAGCGCGCGCTCTCGGCGGCGATCAGATCGGCGCGCGTCAGCACGTCCGCCGGATTGTCCGTGAACAACTTCAACAGACGCTCCTCCCGATCGCGAACTGGCTTGCCGTCGACCAGGAGCACATCACGGAAGCCGAACCACGCGGCGTTGCCGGGCCAGCGGATCATCAGGAAATCCGACACGAGGGTGCGCGCCGTGGTGAGCTGCACGGGCCCCGCACGTTTGCCGGTCGATGTGCCTGATGGAGTCCGTCCGGCGTCAATCCACTGGTCGTAGCGCTCTTCGGCGACGACGGCACTGAGACGCTTTTCGTAATCGACCAGATAACTGCTCATCCGGGAGAGCAGCCGTTCGAGAGGGTCCTGGCTGGCCCCACCTGTCGCGGAGCACGCAATCGCGAGAAGCGCGGTTATCGCGGCTTTGCGCACGGCGTCAGAATAACTGAAGGCGGGTCGCCGCCGCGCCGAAAAGACGCACACGGGGAAGCCCGTTCATTCATGGATCAACTGGCAAATGGCTTCGTCTATTACATGGCGTTTCTGTTTTCGACGACCGCGCACGAAGCGGCACATGCGTGGGCGGCGAAGCTCGGCGGCGACCTGACGGCTTATCACGGCGGACAGGTATCGCTCGATCCGCGTCCGCATATACGCCGTGAGCCGTTCGGCATGGTTGTGCTGCCGGTCATCGCCACGGCCCTCTCAGGCTGGCCGTTCGGGTTCGCCAGTGCGCCGTACGATCCCGAGTGGGCTCTGCGTCACCCCAAACGCGCGGGATGGATGGCTGTTGCGGGGCCCGCGGCGAATCTGCTGATCGCGCTGGTGTGCGTCGCAGCCATTCACGCCGGCGTGTATGCCGGAATCTTCTTTCCTCCGGAAACGGCTCGATTTTCTTCGATCGTCGGAACGGACCTGGCCTCTCCGTGGCCGGGCATCGCGTTCGTCCTGAGCGTGTTTTTCTCCCTCAACCTCATGCTGGCGTGTCTCAACATGATTCCGTTACCGCCGCTGGACGGCTCGGCCGCGGTGCTGCTCGGGCTGAACGAAGGTGCCGCTCGCAGCTACCAGCAGTTCCTCATGACCTCGCAAGGGCTTGGCATGATGGGGCTGGTTGTCGCCTGGCAGGTGTTCGATGTCGTGTTCGATCCCATCTTCTGGGCAGCGGTCAGCTTCATCTATCCCGGCGTCACTTACAGTTAGATCACGTTCAAAAAAAACAGGAGAAGGGGAGAAAGGGAGAATACCTTTCGGAAAAGCGTATCTCCCGTTCTCTCGTTCTCCTGTTATGCATTTACGCCAGAAATCCAGCGGCGCACCGATCGTTTACGATACGAGGCTCTTCCGCACGGCATACAGAACGATCTCGGCGGTGTTGTGCAGCCCGAGCTTCTGCATGAGGTTGGCGCGGTGGGTTTCGACCGTGGAGACGCCGACCTCGAGAATGCTGGCCACCTCTTTGTTCGTCCGTCCTTCCGCGAGCAGCTGCAGCACTTCCTTTTCGCGATCGGTCAGGAGCCGGTAGGAGTCTTCCTGTCCGCGCTGCTGCAGATGACGCATGTAATCGGACAACAGCATCGCCGAAATCGTCGGGCTGAAATAGGGCTTGCCCTGGCTGATGGTGCGCAGCGCGGGCACGAGGTCCTGTTCGCTCGAGTCCTTCAGGAGATAGCCGCGGGCCCCGGCCGACAGCGCGCGCAGGACGTACGATTCGTCGGCATACATGCTGATGAACACGACCTTGAGCTGCGGCTGCTGTTTGATCGCGCGCTCCGCCACGTCGATGCCGTTGAGCCTCGGCATGGCGATGTCCAGAATCGCCACGTCGGGCCGGTGGGTTTCGCACATTTTCAGCGCTTCGAGCCCGTCGCCGGCTTCGCCGACGACCTCCATATCGCCTTCGTCGGCCAGCAGCGCCCTCAGTCCGCGCCGAACGATGCCGTGATCGTCACCGAGCACTATTCGCAACGAGATTCTCCCTGCTGCCGTCCGCGGCGGGCACCGGCAGCGTAATGTGAACGACCGTCCCGCCACCCGGTTTGGTGTCGATAGACGTCGATCCGTTGATGTCTTTCACGCGTTCCTTGATGCCGGTCAGGCCAAGGCCTTTGTGGTTCGAGGTCGAGGTCATGCCGACGCCGTTGTCGCGGACAGAGACGTCGAGGCGCGTGCGGCCGCGGACGACCTGAACATGGATTTCGGTGGCGGCCGAGTGTTTGGCGCAGTTGGTGAGCGCTTCCTGCACGACACGATAGACACAAGTGCGCTGCGGATCGGGCAGCCGCTCGAGGTCGCCGTCAACCGACAGATCCACCGGCACGTTGTAGCGCCGCGAAAAATCACGCGCCTGCCAGGCCAGCGCCGGCTCCAGGCCGAGGTCGTCGAGCATGCTGGGCCGCAGCCCCATCGCGAGATCGCGCACCATGCGCATCATGCGATCGACCAGCGTTTTGCTTTCGCCGATCGTCGGCGTGAACGCCGGGCTGCCAACCGCCTGCGCTCGCTCGGCCCGCCCGAGCTCCATCCGCAGGGCGGTCAACATCTGGCCCAGCTCGTCGTGAAGCTCGCGCGACAGGCTCTTGCGCTCTTCCTCCTGCGTTTTCACGAGCTGATTGGACAACCGGCGCAGCTGTTCTTCCGCCTGCTGCGTGCGTCCATGCTGTTCTTCCGAACGTCGCTCGAGCAGCCGGATGCGAATCACCGCAGCTACGGCCACAATCAATCCAAGCGCCAGGCTCGCGATGAGCGTCGAGGTCAGGTATTGATGCAGCTCGCGCTGCCGTTCGGCCGCGGCCTGCTGCTGCGCGCGCAGGTTGCGGGTGTTCAGCGCTTCGATCTCGGCCGAGATTCTCATGACCGCATCGCGCCGGGGCACGATCACGCGCCTGAGGAAGCCGTACCGATCGCTGTCGGTGGTGCCGTCGAACAGCGGAGTATAGGAATGCCAATAATCAGCCAGCTCCCGCCGCAGCTCGTCGAACTGCGCAGGATCGCTGTCGCGCACGAGCGGCTCCAGCTCCTCGATCATGCGATCGCTTTCCGTGCGATAGGCGAGCAGCCTCGACCGGTATTCCTGCGCCGGCGTCGTCCTGTCGAGCAAATAGTCGCGCGCGAGAATCCCCGACAGGTGCAGATCGGCCCGCATACGGCGCACCCGCATTTCCACCTCGCGGTAGCGCGAGTTCAGGCCTTCCAGATGGACGTAGGCGAGGTCTGCCTTTCGCTGTGCCGCGAGAATCGACACCACGATCAGCCCCAGCAAACCCAGCAGGGACAGGGCGACCACAGGCCACGTGCGGAAGCGCATTGGGTAGTCGTCTAATCGTATCCGCGAATCAGAGGGATAGGCATCCCGCCTGTAGGGGAGGGCTAAGGCCTTAGGGCTGAGGGCTTAGGGAAGGGTTAAGGGAAGGGTTGAGGGGAGGCTGAGGATATAATTGGTCGCTTATGAAGAGTTCTGAACGTCACCGCCTCAAGGAAAACGAACTGACTCATGTCCTCGGGGATGCCCGGGCCCGGCTTGACGAGAATCGGCGCCCCCTCGCGCTCGTTGCCGCCGTCGTCCTTGCCGTACTGGCGCTGGGCGGCGGATATTGGGTGTGGAAGACGCGCAGCGAAAATCGCGCGCAGGCCATGCTGGCCGACGCAATCGTTGTCGTGCAGTCTCCGGTCGCCGAAGAAAAGCCCGGCACCAAGCCCGCGGCGGGGACGTTTACAAACGTGCGGGCCCGTTCGGAAGCGGCGCTGGCCAAATTCACCGAGGCGTTCAACGCGTATCCGTCGACCGATGCGGGCATCGCCGCGCGTTATTACGCCGCTGCCGCGCTCGCGATGCTCGGGCGGCATACCGAGGCCGCGACCCGGTACAAAGAAGTCGTCGATCGGTCGGGCACGAACAGCTTCTACGGCCGCATGGCTCGGCTCGGCGTGATCGACGCCAACACGCAGGCCAAGCAGTACGACGAGGCGATCAGCGCGGCGCAGGCTCTGGTGAACGCCGCCGGCGACGAGGTGATGCCGCGCGACGCTCTGCTGATGGAGCTCGGTCGGGTGCAGGCCGCGGCCGGAAAAAAAGCCGAGGCCAAACAGACGCTCGACAAGGTGATTGCCGAGTTCCCGGAATCGCCGTACGTCGAAGAAGCGAAACGGATGTTGACCGAGCTTACCTAAAATACTTAACAGGAGAAGGAGAGAACGAGAGGTTTTTCGAAAAATTTCTCCCTTTCTCTCGTTCTCCTGTTTGTCTTTATCGTTTACCGAATTTATAGGTCAGAATCTTGTAGACCAGCTTCGCGCACAGGAAGTTCGGTGCCGCGACCCCGGCAAGCGGGGACAACTCGACGATATCGCATCCCACCACGTTGCGCGCCGAGATGACCGCGCGCAGAAGCGCCAGCAGTTCGTACCAGCTCAGGCCACCCGGTTCAGGTGTGCCGGTTGCCGGCATGATCGCCGGGTCCATTCCATCGACATCGATCGTGATGTACACCGTGTCGCTCAGCGAGGCGACGATCCGGGCAATCCAGTCCGGATCCTGCCGCATCTTCACGTCATAGAAAATCGTCGTATTCAGCCGCGGTACGGCCTTGGCCTCGTCCGTCGACATGCTGCGGATGCCGACCTGCGTGCATGGCGCGTATTCGAGGACGCGGCGCATGGCACATGCATGGTTGAAACGCGTCCCCATGTAGGTATCGCGAAGGTCGGCATGGGCGTCGATCTGCAGCACCGACAGCCCTGGATACTTTTCCGCTGTCGCGGCGACGACTGGCGATGTGATGGAATGTTCTCCTCCCAGCACGACCGGAAACTTGCCGTGCTCGAGTATGGCGCCCGCCACGCGCCGGATCTCCGTCATGATCAGCCCCATATCGTCGAAGGGGAGCTCCATCTCGGGCAGCGTATAAATGCCGATCGGGTGAATGTCGGTGGCGGTTTCTTCGTCCCACAACTCCATGTGCGAGGACGCGACGAGAATCTCCCGCGGGCCGTTGCGGGTGCCGGGCACGTACGAAGTGGTGCTCTCGAGCGGAACCGGAAGGATGACGGCTCTGGCTGTGTCAAACGTCGCCGCTTCGGGAAGCGTGCCCCCGAACGCCAGCGGCTCGATGTAGTCGTACTCGATAGGGGGCTTCGAACTCATTCTGTCTCCTGGAATACGTCGCGCGATACGGTCGCACCGTCGATGCGCATCTCGCGCTGGCCCGGATCGATCGCCGGTTTCTTGCGGGCTTTGGCGAGATCCGAGGAGCTTCGCGCGAGGGCGGTGACAAGAATCGGGAGCGCCACCGTGGCGTCGGCGTGAACCGTGACCTGCGCGGCGTCGGCCGCCAGCTTGCCCCAGCTCTGCGCTTCTTCGAGCGTCGATCCGGATGCGCCGCCGAAGTGCGGTACGTCCGTCACGATTTGCAGTGCGTATTTGTGGCCGCCGACGGCCGAGCTGTAGAACTCGGCCTGCACGCTGGCCTGGTTGATGAAATTTTTCGGCGTTCCGCCCCCGAGCACGACGCTGGCTGTGCGCGGCCGGCGGATGACGAGGTTCGCGGACTCGACGATGTCGCCGATGGTATCGATGAGGCCGGAACCTGGCTTCTTGTGACGTCCCTGCGACAGCCCCATGCCGATCGATGAGTCTGCGATAGCGGGACAGAAGATCGGCACGCCGGCGCGATATGCCGCGGTGAGGATGCCGTTGCTGCCCGTCTCTTTCCACAGGTGTCCGCCGAGCAGATTCAGGAACTCGCGCGACGTGTACGGCCGCTCGTCGAGCGTGGTCACGAAATCGCCGATCCAGACGTCGTTGTCGCAGAACTCTTCTTCGCTGGCGTAGGTGTCGTAGACCCGGTCGATCCGGTCGTCGGCCAACGCGGCGTCGTTGGCGTGCGCCGATCCCAGGTAGTGGTGCTGGCCGCGGGTCTCGTGGAGATCGTGATAGAGATTCGCGCCGGTCGACACCAGGCAATCAATGAAACGATGCTCGATCAGATACGCCACGACCATGCGAAGCCCGCCGGCGCTGAGCGCGCCGGCCATTCCCATGAAGATCGTCACGTCGTCGCCGAGCATCTTCTGCCACACCCGATGTGCCACTCCGAGCGAGCGCCCCTGAAAAGAGATGCGCTCCATCTTCTCGAGCAGCTCGTCGGCCTTCAGTTCCGGCTCGACGGTAAAGGGTTCGACCGGTACCTGCAGGAAACGAGAGCGCTTCTTCATGCGGAAGCAATTCTATCGCGAGACGTTTCTCAGGAAGTTGTAATCGATTTGCGGCGTCAGCTCGATTCCGGTGAGGCCTGGTTGCGCGACGACGTTATTCGTTTCGTGCCACAGGCTGATGTAGGGTGAGAGCTCGGCCGCGCGCTGCTGGACTTCGCCGTAGCGCACGCGGCGTTCCTCCGGGCCGGTCGCGCGGGTCGCTTCATCGATCAGGCGATCGAGCTCGGGATCGTTGACGTGACCCCGGTTGAAGCCCGTAGGCGGCACCTGACGGGAGTGGTAGATGCGGCTCAGGATGTCCGGATCCGCAGTGGCGCCTCCGGCCCACTGCAGTGTGAACATCTGGAAGTTTCCCTTGAGAATGTCCGCATACAGCGTCGCAAATTCGTAGGTCCGGACGTCGGCGTCGATGCCGACGTCCCGGAGATTCTGCTGAATGACCGCGGACTGGAGGCGATTGAATTCAGTGTTCGACACCTTCAGCGAGAGCGTCATTCGAGGACGCGGGCCGCTCCCGTCCGGGTCGGGATAACCGGCCTCGTCGAGCAGCTCCTTTGCCGTGTCCGGGTCGTATTCGAAGTCGAACACGTCCGGCTCGAACGCCCAGCTCACCGACGGCAGCACGCCGATGGCGCGCGAGGCGAGACCGCGGCGGAGGTGGTCGATGATGGCCTGGCGGTCGATGGCGTATCCGATGGCGTACCTGATGCGGACGTCCTTCAGCAGCGGGTCGCGGAAGTTGAAGCCGAGATATTGATAATTCGCTCCCGGCGAGGTGATGAGCTGGAGCCCTTCCTTCTGCAGCTGATACGCAATATCCGGGGGCGTGTCGTTGATGACGATGTCCACCGTTCGCTTGCGCAGTTCGAGCGCGCGCATGATGTCGTCCGGGACGACCTTGAGCACGATGCCGCGGTTTCGCGGCAGACCTTCGAAGTAGTCGCGGAACGCCCGAAGCACGATCCGGTCGTCGGGCACGTGACTGACGAACTCATACGGGCCCGTGCCGACGGGATGCTCCCGGAAGTTCCGATCCGCGCCTTTTGGCACGATCTGAACGGCGACCAGATTGATGAGGAACGATCCGGACGGCTCTTTCAACGTGAAAGTCACGGTGTAAGGCCCGGCTGCCTTTACCGAATCCACGAGCCTGAATGCCCCTCGCAACGGCGAGCTCGATGCGGGATTCAGGATGCTGTCGAACGTATAAATCACATCGTCCGACGTCAGTTCATGACCGTCGTGGAACCGGACGCCTTTCTGCAGCTGCAGGACGTAGGTCTTGTAGTCCTCCGATTCCCAGCTCTCCGCGAGTTCCGGCGCGAGCCGCATGTTGGCGTCGAGATCGAGCAGGCTGTTGAAGATCAGGTAGTGGGCGCGCGAGGATACGGCGTCGATGGCGTAGCGCGGATCGAGATTCGCGACCGACGTGTAAATCCCAACGGTGATGATCCCGCGATCGGGCGGCGGTTGACTGCAGCCGCACGCGATCAACAGTGCCAGGCCGGCCGTGGCGCGTCGCAGGCTCACTCCAGCTCCTGTTTCAATTCGCTCAGCAGCGTGAGCGCCTGCAACGGGGTAAGCGTGTTGGGATCGAGCGCGCGGAGCCGCTGCGCCAGCCGCTCTGCCGCGGGATCGCCGGTGGCCATCTGGAATAATCCAAGTTGCTGCTGCGGTTCCGTTGGCGTGCCGCTGATCGACGGGCGGCCACCTCTAGCGATTTCGTCCCGTTCGAGCGCGTCGAGAATCGCACGAGCGCGCGCGATGACAGGCGCCGGCATGCCGGCCAGCCGCGCAACCTGAATTCCGTAACTGCGGTCCGAGCGTCCTGGAACGATCTTGTGCAGAAACACGATGTCGTCCTGCCATTCTCGGGCGGCGACGTGCGCATTGACGACGCCGGGCAGCGCGTCGGCGAGATCCGTCAGTTCGTGGTAATGCGTGGCGAACAGCGTCTTCGGCCGGTTCTGGTGGTGGGTCGCGAGATACTCCGCCACAGCCCACGCCAGGCTCAACCCGTCGAATGTCGACGTGCCGCGGCCGATTTCGTCGAGCACCACGAGGCTGCGCGACGTCGCGCCGTGCAGGATGTTTGCGGTCTCCTGCATTTCGACCATGAACGTGGACTGCCCTCTGGTGATGTTGTCGGACGCGCCCACGCGGGCGTAGATGCGATCGACGATACCCACCTTCGCGCGCGTCGCCGGAACGAACGAGCCCGCCTGAGCCATGACTACGATCAGGGCAGTCTGCCTCAGGTAGGTGGACTTGCCGCCCATGTTGGGGCCGGTCAGGATCACCAGCTGGCTGGCAAGGCCGTCGAGCGAAACATCGTTCGGCACGAACGCGCCATTGCAGCGCCGCTCGACCACCGGATGGCGGCCGTCCACCACGGCCAACTCGTCGCCTTCGTGAACCTGGGGTTTGATGTAATTCGACACCGCCGCGGTTTCCGCCAGCCCCGCAAGGACGTCGAGCGCGGCCAGGGCGCGCGCGGTTTCCTGAATCCGTGTGGCCTCCGCGGCGACGCGCCGGCGCAGCTGCTCGAAGAGCTCGATCTCGCGTGCGAGGATCCGTTCGTCGGCGCCGAGGACCTTCTCTTCGTGTTCTTTGAGCGCCGGGGTGATGAAACGCTCGCCGCCGGCGATGGTCTGCTTACGGAGATAGTCGGCGGGAACGGCGTGCAGGTTCGACTTCGACACCTCGATGTAGTAACCGAACACGCGGTTGTAGCGAACCTTCAGCGAGTTGATCCCGGTGCGTGCGCGCTCGCGCTCTTCGAGCTCGGCAATCACCTGCTTGCCCGATCGGCTGATGCGGCGCAGGTCGTCGAGCTCCACGTCGAGTCCGTCGCGGATGTAGCCGCCATCGCGGACGAGCGCACCGGGGTCGTCGATGACGCAGCGGTCGACATCGTCCCGAACGTCGGTCAGGTCGTCGAGCGAGCTGATGAGCGATCGCGTGAGCGGCGCTTCACACGACTCGAGCAGCAGCCGCACGCGTGGAACGACGGCAATCGACTGCTTCAGGCCGACGAGATCGCGCGGGCCCGCGGTGCCGAGCGCGGCGCGGGCGACCAGTCGCTCGAGGTCCTGCACGTTCTTCAAAACCTCGCGAAACTTGCCGCGGTCCGTGGTGCGGAAAGCGAACTCCTCGACCGCGTCCAGGCGGTCGCGGATCCGATCGAGCGACACGAGCGGCCGCAGCAGCCACGCCCGGAGCATGCGCCCGGCCATCGCCGTCACCGTCCGATCGAGCTCGTGCAGCAGGCTGCCGTCCTTGCCGCCGTGCATCGATTCGACGATCTCGAGGTGCTTGAGCGTCACCGCGTCGACGAGCAGGCAGTCGGCCGATGTCTTGTAAGTGATGCTCCGAACGTGGGCGAGATCGGCCTTCTGTGTATCTCGAAGATAGTGGAGCAGTGCGCCGGCCGCCGACACCGCGAACGGATGGGCGTCGAGGCCGAAACCTTCGAGACCGTTGGTCCGGAATTGATCGAGCAGCGTACGGCGGGCCGATTCGTGCTCGAACGTCCACGGCTCGACGCGCGTTACCGGCAACCGTTCGCCGGCCCCGTCGAGCAGGATGAGGTTCAACTCGAGATCGACCGGAGCCACGATCTCGCGGGGGCGCAGCACCATCACCTCATCGGCCAGCGCCTGAAGCCCGGCCGGGCCGCTGTACTCCGCGCACGAAAATTCGCCCGTTGTCAGATCGAGCAGCGCCACGCCCACCGAGATGGGGTCAGACCCTGTTTTTTCGTTTTTCGTAAGTGCGAGCAGGAAGGCGGGGGAGCGCTCGTCCAGGTGCTGCGATTCGGTGAGCGTGCCCGGGGAGACGACGCGGACGATCTCACGTTTGACGATGCCCTTGGCCTTCTTCGGATCTTCGACCTGGTCGCAGATCGCGACGCGGTATCCCTTTTTGACGAGGCGCGCGAGATACGTGTCGGCGGCATGATGCGGCACGCCGCACATCGGGATGGACGTGCCCTGGCTGTCTCGCGAGCGGGAGGTCAGGGTGAGCTCGAGGGCACGCGCCGCGACCAGCGCGTCCTCGTAGAACATCTCGTAGAAATCGCCCATACGGAAAAACAGGATCGCGTCGCGGTATTGCTGCTTCGCGTCGAGATATTGCCGCATCGCCGGCGTCACCGTCGGTGCGTGTCCGGCGGTGCCCTGGGCTGCGTCGAACGGCGGTGTGGGCATGTAGAATTGAATTTTACATGCTGGTGCTCGCTCTCGACACGACAACCCGTCAGGGAAGCATCGCGCTGACGCGTGACGGCGTGCTGCTGGCCACATTGTCCGGTGCTGCGGCGGTCACGCATGGCGAGCGCCTGCCCGGGGACTTGGTGCGCGTGCTGCAGAAACACGCGCTGAACATGTCCGATGTGGATCTCTTTGCAGTCGCCGCGGGCCCAGGATCGTTTACCGGCCTCCGCATCGGCATCGCGACGATGCAGGGACTCGCGATGGCCAATGGGAAACCGCTCCTGGGCATCTCCGCGCTCGAAGCGATTTATGACGTCATCCAGCACCTCAGCCCTCAGCCCTCAGCCCTCAGCCCTGTCAGCGACGTAGCGACATGGATGGACGCGCAGCGCGGGCAAGTGTTTTCGGCTGTCTACAGCAATGGCGAGACCCGGGTCGAACCGGCGGTCGAGACGCCAGACGCCACGTTTCGCAATGGTCTTCGCGGGGAATTGTTCCGAGCGTGTTTGCCGGCGACGGCGCGCTCGTGTATCAGCCGGTGATCGTTCGAGCGTTGCCTCACGCGCAGGTGATTCAGGAGCTGCCGCTGCTCGCGCCGGGTATTGCCAGGCTGGCGGAAGCGCGCATCGCGACACATGGGCCGGCGTCTCCAGCTGCGATCCGGCCCATCTATATCCGCAGGTCCGATGCAGAGCTGGCGCGCGCGCGGATCAACGATCGCGGCCTCAGTGCGCCAGCGGGCAGGAGCGGCGCCGACCGCTAGGCGGCGTTCACGCCGATGGACTGGACGATTCAGCGGACGCTGTCGGATCGCGACCTCGACGAGATTGTCGCGATTGAAAACGCGTCGTTCAGCAATCCCTGGACGCGCGAGATGTACGTGCGCGAGCTGCAGAACCCGGACGTGTCTTTTCTTTACGTCCTGCGCGATGCCCGAACAGGGCATTGTCGCGTTCTGCTCGTTCTGGCTCGTGCTCGACGAGGTGCATATCAACAACCTCGCGGTTCGGGGGGATTTTCGGGGCCGGGGAGTCGGGACGGCCCTCCTCGAACACGTGATTGAAGCAGGGGGGCGAAGGGGGGCGACCCGGGCAACACTGGAGGTGCGGCGGTCGAACGCCCCTGCGCGGCGCCTGTACGAGCGGCTTGGGTTCGAAGTCGCGGCGACGCGCCCGAATTATTACGTCAGCCCACCCGAAGATGCCTTGATTCTGTGGAGAGGAGCGTTAAAAACCGCGCGATGAAGGCTTGAACGACCCGTAGCCTTGTGTTACGTTTCGTTCATATGAACTACTCATTCCTGTAAAGGAGGCCGGGCATGCAAACGGCAAATGTCCAGGAGTTGAAGGAGCTGCTTCTCAAGACCGACGAAGAGTTCCGACAACTCGCCACCCAGCACCACCAACTCGACGATCGCCTCCACCAACTCTCTGGTAAGTCATACCTGTCAGAACCCGAACAAGTCGAAGAAATCACACTAAAAAAACGCAAGCTGCAGCTGAAGGACCGGATGGAGGACATATTGCGCCGCCATCGCGGCGAAGCGTCCGGGCCTTTTGCAGCATCACCAGCCATTTCACATTGAGTAACATGAAAGGGGTCTGACCCGACGTGAGACCCCTTTCATGACGATTGACCGCGCCGGGTATCCGTTTATCGTGGGCACGGCGGCTCTGGCGGTTCTGGCGGCAGTGGCCGTCGGCGCCGCGCTGGCCGTGCCGCTTGGTTCTCCTGACGCGTTTTTTCGTTTTCTTCTTCCGCGATCCGAACCGCGAGTCGCCGCAGGATCCGCGGCTGGTGGTGTCGCCGGCCGACGGGCGCGTGCTCGTCGTCGGGTGCGGCGGACGCAAACGCCGCGCCGCCGGGCGAGTGGAAGCAGATCAGCATTTTCCTCTCACCGATGGACGTGCACGTGAACCGATCACCGGTGTCTGGGCGCGTCACGAAAGTGGATTTCCGGCCGGGGAAATTTCTGCCGGCGTACCATCAGTCTGCCGCGGCACAGAACGAGCGCAGCGAAGTGTGGGTCGATCACCTCGGCGTCCCGGTCGTATTCCGCCAGCTCGTCGGCATCCTCGCCCGCCGCGTGGTGTGCCGCACGAAGCCCGGCGCCGAACTGAAGGCAGGGGAGCGTTTTGGCATGATGAAGTTCGGCTCGAGAATGGACGTATTTCTGCCGCCTTCAGCCGAACTGCAGGTCTCGGTTGGCGACAAGGTGGTCGGCGGCGTCTCCGTCATAGCCGTCCTAAGTCCTAAGCTCTAAGCGTTAAGCCCTAAGCGTCCGGCCCTTTCCGTGCGATACACTCCATGAGCATGTTGACACCTCATCGCCGGCATACCGACGTTCAACAACGGCGATTCCGGCGTGGGGTGTACCTGCTGCCCAGTCTCATGACGCTGGGCAATCTGTTCTGCGGTTACGCGTGCGTGATCTACGCGATGCGGGGGGAATACGCGATTGCCGCGCCCTTCGTCGGCATTGCCATGGTGCTGGATACCCTCGACGGGCGAATCGCCCGACTGACCGGCACCACGAGCGAGTTCGGGCTGCAGTTCGACTCGCTGGCCGACATCATTTCGTTCGGCATCGCGCCCGCCATCCTCACGTTTTCGTGGGGTCTGACGTCACTTGGCAACTGGGGATGGGCGGCCGGGTTTGTCTACGTCACCGCGGCAGCGATGCGCCTCGCGCGCTTCAATATTCAGGCGGGCTCCGTCGACAAGCGATATTTCGTAGGGATGCCGAGCCCTGCGGCCGCCACCGTACCCGCATCGATGATCTTCGCGTATCCGTCGGGATTCCAGGAGCCGGTCGGCGCGATTCCCGTGCTCGCGCTCGTGCTGGTACCGGCGTTTCTGATGGTGAGCACGATCAAGTTCCGCAGCTTCAAGACGTTCGATCTTCAGGCGCGCCGCTCGTATACGGTCCTCCTGGTGCTGGCGCTGCTGATCGCGTTCGTGTCCGCGCATCCCGCCCTCGCGCTCGTCACGCTGTCCTACGGCTACATGTCGTCGGCGTTCATCGAAATGGTCGCCGCGCGGTTCCGCCATCCGAAGCCCGAGCCCGCCCACGCGGCGCCGAACGTGTACGCCATTCGCAAGCCCGACGAATAAGGCACGAACCGGAGACCAGGAACTCAATTCCACCGGATGAGACGCGGTCACGCAGAGTCGGAGTCCGGCTAATAGCCGTGTGATTCACATGAGGTTATTGGGACTTTACTGCCGCGTCACCGCGTCTCTGCGGTGAGATTGGGAAGCTCGCCGGGTTTTGCGATCGGCAACACGATCGTGACCGTCGTTCCTTTGCCCGGCGACGACTCCACGTGAATCTGCCCGCCGTTCAACTCCACGTTCCGCTTGGCAATCGTCAGACCCAGGCCTGTCCCGGTTGCCTTCGTCGAGAAGTACGGCTCAAAGATCCGGCGCAGCGCCTCGGCGTCCATGCCCGTGCCGGTGTCGGTGACAGACAATCGGATCGATGGTCCGGCTGCTTCGGCTTTGATCGTCATCGTGCCGCCCCCAGGCATCGCGTGCAGCGCGTTCTCAATCATGTTCGTCAGCGCCCTCGCGAGCAGCACGCGATCCACGACGATCGTCGGCAGCGACGCCGGCACGTCGATGTCGACTGCCACTCTGCCGGTCAGCCCCGTGATGTACGGCTCGACGACCGACGGGATCAGTTCGGCCAGCGACGTCGGCGCCGGATGCGGCGTCGGCCGCGACGCGAAGCTCGAGAACTCCGCGGAGATCTGCCGCAGCAGTTTGACCTGCGACAGGATCGACGTCACACACTCCTCGAGGACAGGGGTGAGCGGCTCTCCCTTGTCCTTGTTCACCCGCACCAGATGTTCGGACGACAGCTGAATGGGCGTGAGCGGATTCTTGATTTCGTGCGCCACCTGACGCGCCATCTCCGCCCATGCCTCGAGCCGATGCGTGCGCTGCAGCTCGTTGCGCTGGCGCTCGAGGTCTGCCGCCATCTGGTTGAAGTCTGCAACGAGCTTCCGCAGCTCGTCAGACGAGGTTTCCGCGACCCGCGCGCCAAAGTCTCCCCGGGCGATGCGGCGTGTCGCCCGCGTCAGGCGATTGACGGGATCGCCGATCCGCTCCGCCATGTAGTAGCCGATCGCCGCGCCAAGCAGCGCAAACAGCACCGCCGCCAGCAGCACGCGCCGATCGAGCGTGTCGATCTGGCGATCGACCTCCTGCTGCCGCAGCGCAAGCGGGACAGTGAGAATCGCCCGTCCTTCGTCGAGCCGCACGGGCGCCGCGGCGAGGACGTGCGGCGTCGATCCAATGACTTCCTGCCCGACGTGACTCGTGAGCCGCTCGATCTCGATCGCCCGATACACGTGACCGGGCGTGCGTTCGGGCAGCAATCCCGAGGTGAACAGGTCACGCTCGCTCGTCGCTTTGAGCGCCGGTCCGCTGTAGATGTTCACGTCCTGATCGATGGCGCGGCTCAGCCACACCATGATGTCGTCGCTCGGCGAATCGCGCAGCTCCTGCTGCTGGAGCGACACGTACTCTTCGATGACGCGCTGGGCGACCGACGCCACGCGGACTGCGTCGGACTGGACGCTCGACTGCAGCTGAAGCTCGAAAAACGTGCGGGTCGCAAGCGCCAGCACCATCACCGGCAGCACGGAGGCAAACAGAAACGCGAGAAAGAGCTTCCGATAGAAGCTCGCCCGCACTTCGCGCAGCAGCTCGCGTCCTGACGAAGCCATCGTGCCGCCGAGCGCGGATACCGACCACGCCAGTATCAGAATCGCCGCATAGGTGAGACCGACAAGCGTCGACAGCTCCGCCAGGTTGATGAGGTGATCGAGCCGGGTGACGACGGGGTATCCGATCACGTAAATACCGACGCGGTCGTTCTGGATGTAGGTCGAATACTCCCGCTCGCCATCGTCCATGGCCGTCCAGAATGGACGTCGCGACTGCGCGATCTCGTTCAGCAGCGTTTCGTCGAGCGGCCACGCCCGCGTCGTGGACGAATACAGCGAGCCCGCGCCCCCATCCATAGACAACGAACTGAACGGATCGTCCCACCGACCCTTCGGCCGGAAGCGCATCGGCCGGGCGAATGAGGTCGTTGTAGGGATTGCGCGCGGTGATGAACGGCAGCGTCTCGTAGTCGAGCATCACGTTCACGACAATCGAGCCGCCGGTCGGCGTGTCCGAGCCCGGTTCGCAGATGCCGCGCCCGGCGTGCAGCAGACGCCGCTCTTCGGAGCCGAACAGCGAGGCCTCTTCGAAAATCTCCCAGTCACAGCTCGGCTCGCGCCACCGCTGCGTCGTCGAGACGTAGTCGGGAAGGTTCAGCGCGAACCGCGCGAAGATGAGTCCGTCCGCGTTGTACAGCTCGAGTGATGACGCGAGCCGCTCCGTTGCCAGGTTCGTCTTCCGCCACGATTCAAATGCGGGATTGACCCCGCCCGTCGGCGGCGGTGCAGGCGCGCTCAGATCGGGAATGTCGAGCGCGTCAATCTGCTGCAGCACCACGCGCAGCTTCGCCTGCAGCTCGGGCCGCTGGTCTTTCGCCTGCCGCGCGTACTCCTCCTCGATGACGCGGCGCAGTCCGCGGTCGGCAAAGTGATGGACCGATGGATACAGAACAAACGCCGGAATCAAAAGCACGAGAGCTCCGGCGAAGAGCCGCAGCGCCTGAGAGGCATGGCGATATCGCGGCCGCGCCCACCGCATGCCCCATGCGAGCGCGAGGCAGGCGACACCCGCAAACGCCGTCGGAAGACACCGGCACGGTGGAGGGCGCGGCGCCAATCGTGCGCGGAAAAATCGCAATCCACAGGACCGGTAGAGCCTGCAGCAGAAAGCCCGCCGTCGCGGTAGGCTCCGGTTCGCGGCGTTCGCCATGGGACGGTGATGAGCACGACGCCGAGGACGCCGGCCCAGAAGACCACCGCCTGAGCCAGCACGAGTCCTGACGCGAACGCGAGCCGCGCGGCGCTCAGCGGATGAAGCGAGAAATGCAGCGCGTCCACCGAAGTGGCCGAAATCGCGTTGCCGAGCAGCACTTCGTACCCCACCAGGAGAAGCGCGACGACGGCGCCGGCGGCAAGCTGCGTTGCGGAAAACGCGAACCAGTCACGGCGCATGGGCGGCGGGGATTGGCGATGACGCACAATCCGCCGAAGCCGCTCGATGAGATCGAATGCCAGGACCAGCGCCGCGGCCGCCGCAGCCATCGTGAGCAGGAAATCGATCGGCGTGCGCAGCAGCGCGCGAAGCCCACGGTCGAGCGCGGCGAGGTGAAATACCTGATCCGTCCATCGGTCCGTCGGCGCGAACCAGAGCAGCAGCCGCGCCGCAACCAGCATCCCGAAAATGATCGCGGCCGCCCGCAGGTGGCTCCGGAGCAGCCGGTATACCTCGCGCCATCGCAGCAGCGGCGCAATCGACACGATCAACGTGACAGCGAGGATGCCGAGGACGATGCCCGTAATGCGCGCGCGAAGCGCGGCGCGGGTTTCCTGAACAGCCTCAGGCGTCACCCGCGCAATCAGCAACGGCTGATTCAACGTGGAAGGGACGACAAACCCTCGATCTGCCGTTCCCTTCGTACGGGCCGCACCGTTACGGGCGCCAGCGTTGGCAGGGCAAGCCGGCCTTCACCGGGCGTTACGCTGCGCATGCCGGTAGACGATGTCACCACACGTTCGGCGGCAATGACGCCCACGCGGTGACCGCTCGCGGGATCGAGGACAGGTTTGATGTAGATCAGCCGCAGTCCCAGCGGGCCGGGCGCGACGAAATACGTTTCAGGACCGACGAGCCTTTCGACGTCGATTTCCGAGGGAACACCGCTCCACGCCAGCGGCGTTCCGCTCGGACGATAGGCGGTGACGGCGAACACGCCCGGAGTGCGGCTCTGCAGAGCGAGATCGGCGCGATCGAAGAGGGGGCGCGCCCCGGCCGGATCGGCCGCGGCCGTGTCGAAGAGCGCGGGCTCGCGCGAAACGAGATGCGGCGATGTCGGTGAGCGCGCTCGAGACGCTCTGGATTTCTTCCCGGACCGAGCGTTCGACCCGCGCCAGCGCCTCCTGCGCGTTGGGGCCGAACCGCGCGCGCTCGATCGCGATGCCCGACGTCGCCGCGCCAGCCGCACACACGAGTCCGATCGAGATAGATGCGGCGAAGCGAACGCCCGACGGCGCGGGTCTTCACGGCACGGCCGGCGCGGCGGCAGCGTCTGGCGGAGCCGATCCCGCAGGTGCCGGAGTGGCCGGGACCGAATCTGGCGCGGGGGACGGCGCGGCAGGGGCATTTCCGAGCGCGCGCACCTGCCCGCCCTTGGTGACGAGAATCAGGCTCCTCTGCGCGGTGAGATACGGAGGCGCAGCGAGCAGCATCTCTTCGTTCTCGGCGCCTTTGACGACGAAAGGCGGTCCCATGAGTTTCCCATCGTAGGCGTTGTACGCATGAAGCTCAGATGCGACGCCGGCAACGATGAGAGTGCCGCCGCTCAGAATCGGACCGGTAAACGGCCGCATCGGCAAGACACGACTTTCCACATCATCGATCCGTTGTTCCGGTGATGTCCGCGCAGCACGTTGTCGAGCGCGATGAAATACACGCGGCGTTCGTCGAGAACGGGCAAGCCGAGAACATCGGCACCCGTGTTCCAGCGCCACTTCGAATCGCCGTCTTTGGCGTCGAGGGAGTGGAACTGATTGTCGCGGCCGCCGACGAACACACGATCGCCGACGGGCAATATGCCGGCCGCCGGTTCGGTGAGTTGACGCGTCCAGATGTCTTCGCCGCTCTGGAGCGTGACGGCGGTGATTCGGCCGTCCTTCATCGCGAGATACAGCCGGTCTCCGGCAGGTGCGGGAGGTGCGCTCAGCGGCGAGCCGAAATCACGCTGCCAGAGAATTTCTCCATCGGCTGCGCGAATCGCGACGAGCGGACCGGCCTCGGTGGCGGCGATGAGCCATCCGGTATCCCAGTGAAGGGAAATGACGCGTCCCTTAATCGGCCGGCGCCATTGCGCGCGCCCGTCGGCTTTCGCGCGTGCCTCGATCAAATCTTCACTGCCCGCGAACACGCGATCGTCGCCCGCTGCTGGAGCGGCGGTCATCGGGCATTCGACCGACCACGCAACGCTGCCGTCTTTGATGAGCAACGCGACGAGCTCGTTGTTGCGGAGCGGAAAGTACGCGTGCTGATCGTCGAATGCCGGCTGGAATGCCGGCGGCACGGGCAGCGCGGCGCTCCACTGCACTTCGAGCGGAAACGTCAGCGGCTCGTAGGCGCGCAGCAGGCACACACACGCGCCAAAAATTAGCGCTGCCACACAAGATATGGTGGTGCGGCGCAAGTGCACCCCGCTATAATAGCGTGGAACCAACGAACTTCCTCCGACACCGATCTTCGCAAATCCAGTGGCTGATCAAAATTTCGTTCATCTGCATTGTCACACCGAATTCTCGCTGCTCGACGGCGCGTGCCGCATCGACGAGCTCCTCGATCAGGCGGCCCGGCTCAAGATGCCGGCGCTGGCGGTCACCGAACACGGGAACATGTTCTCGTCGGTGATCTTCCACGACCACGCCAAACAGCGCGGAGTCAAACCGATTCTCGGATGCGAGGTGTATGTCGCGCCCGGCAGCCGGCTGACGAAAAGCGGCAATATAGGTGAGACGGCGAACCACCTGGTTTTGTTGGCCGAGACCAACGAGGGTTACCAGAACCTCATCAAACTCGTCTCGTCGGGCTACACGGAAGGGTTCTACTACAAGCCGCGCATCGACAAAGACCTGCTCGCCAGGCATGCCAAGGGCCTGATTGGGCTCAGCAGCTGCCTGAAGGGTGAGGTGGCAACCGAAATCCGGACCGGCCGCGAGCGCAAGGCGCTCGAAGCCGCGGCGCAGTTCAGGGACATCCTCGGCGACGGCAACTTCTTTCTCGAGATGCAGTACCAGGGCATCGACGAGCAGCTCGTCGTCAACAAAGGGCTCGTGCCCATCGCGCGCGAGCTGAACATGCCGCTGGTCGCGACCAACGACGTGCACTATCTGACGCACGGCGACCATCGCCCGCACGACATCCTGCTCTGCATCGGCACCGGCAAGAACGTGAACGATCGCGACCGGCTGCGTTATCACGGCGACCAGTTCTATTTGAAGACGGCCGAGGAGATGTGCAAAGTCTTCGGCGAAATTCCCGACGCGCTTGCCAACACCGTGCGGATCGCCGAGCGCTGCCACGTGGACATCGCGAGAGACAAGAACTACCTGCCGAATTTCGCGGTGCCCGCGCCGTATACCCTGAACGATTACTTCGAGCACGTCGTGCGCGAGGGATTCACGCAGCGGCTGCCGCGTCTCAAGGCCCTGCTGGCGGCCGGATGCGCTGCGCCATCCGATCGAGGAGTACGAAAACCGGCTGTCCTACGAGATCGAAATGATCAAGCGGATGGACTATCCCGGCTATTTCCTGATCGTCTGGGATTTCATCCGCTACGCGCGCGAAAAGAGCATTCCCGTCGGGCCGGGCCGCGGATCGGCTGCCGGCAGCCTCGTGGCATATTGCCTGCGCATCACCGACGTCGATCCCCTCGACTACGACCTCATCTTCGAGCGCTTCCTCAATCCCGAACGCGTGTCGCTGCCCGATATCGACATCGACTTCTGCGAGCGGCGCCGCGGGCGAGGTCATCGACTACGTCACCCAGAAATACGGCCGCGAAAACGTGGCGCAGATCATCACGTTCGGAACGATGAAGGCGCGGGCCGTCGTCCGCGACGTCGGCCGCTCGCTCGACATTCCCTTCGCCGACGTCGATCGCGTCGCGAAGCTCATTCCGCCCGCGCTCGACATGACGCTGGAAAAGGCGCTCGAGGAGGTGCCGCAGCTCAAGCAGTTGAACGAGCAGGATGAGCGCGTGAAAGAGCTCATTGCCGTCGCCCGGCGCCTCGAAGGGATGACGCGCCACGCCTCGGTGCACGCCGCCGGCGTCGTCATTGCGCCGAGAGCGATTTCCGACTTCGCGCCGCTCTACAAGGGGAAGAACGACGAAATCACGACCCAGTGGGCGATGAAGGAGATCGAGCGCATCGGTCTCCTCAAAATGGACTTCCTGGGTCTCAGCACGCTGACGCTCCTGAACGACGCGGTCGAGGAGATTCGCGCCACGACCGGCGTGGTGCTCGACCTCGACGCGATTCCGCTGGACGATGCGAAGACGTATCAGCTGTTCGGCGAAGGTGCGGCCTACGGCATCTTTCAGTTCGAGAGCTCGGGCATGCGCGATATTCTGCGCAAAGCCAAGCCGCAGCGGCTCGACGATTTGATCGCGCTCAACGCGCTCTACCGGCCGGGGCCGCTGCGCAGCGGCATGGTGGACGACTTCATCGCGCGCAAACACGGCAAGGTGAAGGTGCAATACGAGCTCAAGGAGCTCGAGCCGATCCTCAGCGATACCTACGGCGTCATCGCGTACCAGGAACAGGTCATGCGCATCGCGCAGTCGCTCGCCGGCTTCACGATGGGGCAGGCCGACGTGCTGAGAAAGGCCATGGGGAAAAAAGACCCCAAGGTCATGGCGAAGCAGCGCGAAGTGTTCATGGACGGCGCGAGGAACAAAGGCATCAACGAGAAGAAGGCCGCGAAGATTTTCGAGCTGATGGAGTATTTCGCCGGGTACGGCTTCAACAAGTCGCATTCGACCGCGTATGCGCTGCTGGCCTATCAGACGGCATATCTCAAGGCCAACTACCCGTGGCACTTCGCCGCCGCGCTGTTGACGATCGAAGCGCAGAACACCGACAAGCTCGCGGTGTACCTCCAGGAATGCCGCGATCGAAACATCCCGGTCCTGCCGCCCGACATCAACAAGAGCCAGCTGGCGTTTACCGTGACGCCCGAAGGAGTGCGGTTCGGCCTGACCGCGATCAAGAACGTGGGTGAGGGTGCCATCGCGTCGATTCTCGGCGTGCGCGCGGCGCAAGGACGGATCACGTCGATTCATGCGCTGTGCGACGGACTCGACCTGCGTCTCGTCAACAAGCGCGTGCTCGAGAGCCTGGTGAAAGCCGGCGCGTTCGACTGCTGCGCAACCGGCAGGGAGACCTCGCTCGGCGAGCTGCGCGCCAGGCTGATGGCGACGATCGACTACGCGTGCGAATATGGCACGCGCCGGCAGCGCGACCGCGAGCTGGGGCAGGCGCAACTGTTCGGCGGCGGGGGCGGGGGACGATGACGGGGAGGCGGCCGAGCTGAGCCGGGCCGCTGAATGTGGAGCCGTGGACCGAAGTGCAGCAGCTCGCCTACGAAAAGGAAGCGCTCGGGTTGTACTTCAGCGGCCATCCCATCGATCGCGTGGCCGCGGAGTTGAAAACGTTTGGCGCCACGACCACGACGGAGCTAAGTGCGTTAGGCCTGTCCGCCGGGTAGCTCCGCCAGGAGCGAAGGCGGATGCGCCGGGCGCGGCTGCGAAGTGGACGCCTGGACAAGGGCGGAACGGCGGCATCGATGTCGTGATCGGTGGCATCATCGCCTCCATACGGCAGCTGAAGACGCGCAAGGGCGACCGCATGGCGGTCATCATGCTCGAGGACGCGCTGGGGAGCGTCGAGGTGGTGATCTTTCCCGAAGCGTTCGGCAAGTGCGCGTCGGTGCTCGAGCCGGGAGCGATGGTCGTCGTCAAGGGGAAGGTCGAGGTCGACGAAGAGACGATCAGAATGACGGCCAACGAGGTGATTCCGATCGACGCGATGCGCCGGAAGATGTCGCGCGAATTGTCGATTAAGCTGACGTCGCCGCCGCACGGGCGCCAGACGTTCGAGGCGCTGGCGGATGTCTTCGCGCGCCATCAGGGCGATCGCCGGGTCGTACTGGAGCTCGAACTGCGGGATCAGCAGCCGCCGCTCCGGCTGCGCGCCCCGCTGGCCGCCGCCGTCCGCGTGAAGCCGTCCGACCAGCTGGCGTCGGAAGTGGAGCGGATCTGTGGCGCCGGGACCGTGGTGCTCAGATGAAATTCCACCGCAGAGACGCGGAAACGCAGTGTTTTCTGTTTGAATACTTGGAGCTCCGCGTCGCCGCGCCTTTGCGGTGAGACATCCAAACACATGCCGACTGAGACATTAGAGTTCGAGGAATCGCTCGCGCCGCTGTTGAAAGAAGTCGATGCCCTCTCGAATCTGCCGACGACCGACGCGCGGCAGCGCGAGCTGGACCGCCTCAATCAGAAGCTGCGCGCGGCCCGCACGGAGATTTACGCAAAGCTGACACCCTGGCAGCGGGTCCTGGTGGCGCGACATCCCAGCCGGCCCGACATGCTCCATTACGTCGAGCGCCTGTTCACGGATTTCGTGGAGCTGCACGGCGACCGCCGCTTCGCCGACGACCACGCCATCGTCGCGGGCACCGCCTGCTACAAAGGCGAGCCGGTGATGGTCGTGGGGCACCACAAGGGTGGAGACACAAAGGCCAAGATCTACCGGAACTTCGGCTACGCCCGTCCGGAGGGGTACCGCAAAGCGATTCGGCTGATGCGGACGGCCGAGAAATTTTCAGCGGCCGATCATCGTGTTCGTCGATACTCCCGCCGCCTATCCGGGCGTCGAGTCCGAAGAACGCGGCGTGGCTGAAGCGATCGCGTTCAACCTGCGCGAGATGTCGGTGCTGAAAGTGCCGATTGTGGTGATCATCACCGGAGAGGGAGGCAGCGGCGGCGCGCTGGGCATCGCGATCGGCGATCGCATCCTCATGCAGGAGTACGCCATCTACAGCGTCATCCCGCCAGAGGGTTGCGCGGCGATTCTCTGGCGCGACTCACAGAAGAAGGTCGAGGCGGCGAATGCATTGAAGCTCACGGCGCCCGATTTGCTGGCGAAAGGCATCATCGACGAAATCGTCAGCGAACCGATCGGCGGGGCGCACACGAGCCTCGACGAAGCCGCGGCGCTGCTGGACGCCCCGCTTCGCGCCGCGCTGGAGTATGCGAGTGCCCCCGACATCGACGCCCGCCTCGCGCGCCGTTACGACAAATTCCGGGACATGGGCCGGCTCGGCGCAGATTTTACCGACGATGAGAGCTCGTGACGTTGCAGAAATCTCAATGTCTCACCGCAGAGACGCGGCGGCGCGGAGACTCAGAAATTGTTGACGATTCTCTTGATCCCCTGTGTCAGATACGGAACTCTTGAAGTTGATGAGCAGACCCAGCCGCTTGTTCAGGAGCTTCAGGTATGAAAGCAGCTGCGCCTGGTGCACCGGTAGCAGTCTCTCAACTGTCTTTATCTCAACGATTACCTCGTCGTTCACGAGCATGTCGAGCCGGTAACCTGCATCGAGCTCGAGATCCGTCGTAGACGATTGGCACGATTTGCTCCACGACGACTGTCTGCCCGGCGCTGCGAAGCTCATGGGCCAGGCATGTGCGGTAGACGCTTTCAAGCAGACCCGGCCCAAGTCTTGAGTGAACGACGATGGCTTTGTCGATGATCACTGTCGCTGTGTTGTTGAGTGATTCTCGATCTACACGCTGCGTCTCCGCGTCGCTGCGGTGAAAAGACATAAATAGATGCCTATTCCTTTCCTCTGGGAACGCCTCCCGTGCAACGACGAGGCCGCGAGTCTCCTGGCGCGGGAGCTGCGCATCAGCCCCGCTGTCGCGCGGCTGCTGGCGATCCGCGGAATCGACGAGCCGGAGACCGCGCAGAAGTTTCTGCATCCTTCGCTGGATCATCTGCACGACCCGTGGCTGCTCGCGGATATGGCTCCGGCGGTGGAGCGGATCCTCGCCGCGATTGAGCGGAACGAGCGCATCGCGATTCACGGCGACTACGATTGCGACGGCATCACCTCGACGGTCATCCTTCGCCGCGCGCTCGAAATGTTCGGCGCCAACGTCGTGCACTTTCTTCCCGACAGGTTGAAAGACGGGTACGGTCTGCAGCCCGAGACCTTCGACCGGCTGCATGCCGATGGCGTGGCGCTGGTGATTTCCGTCGATTGCGGCATCCGGGGCATCGAGGCGGCGCGCCGCGCGCGCGAATTGTCGATCGATCTGATCGTCACCGACCATCACGAGCCCGATCAGCAGCTGCCGGTGGCGGTCGCCGTGATCAACCCGCGGCGCCACGATTGCCGGTATCCCGACAAGAATCTCGCGGGCGTCGGTGTGGCCCTCAAGCTGGTCCAGGCGTTGTGCCGGAAGAAAGGACCGGGAGCGCGCGTTTCCGGCGTTCGTCAAAGTGGCCGCGATTGGCACGCTGGCCGACGTCGTTCCCCTGGTCGGAGAAAACCGCGTCATCGCGAAGCTTGGCCTCGAGATGTTGTCGCAGGGGCCGCACAAGGTCGGGTTGCGCGCGCTCCTCGAGGTGGCCGGCCTCACTGGAAAACCAATCGACGGCGGGCACGTCGCCTTTCAGATTGCGCCGCGGATGAATGCGGCCGGCAGAATGGCGAGCCCGGATATCGCCGCCAGGCTTCTACTCGCCGCCGACGAGGCGATGGCGAGCGAAGCGCAGGACCTGGCGCGGCAGCTGGATGGCGAAAATATCCGGCGGCAGGAGGAAGAGGCGTCGATACTGGCCAGCGCGAGGAAGGTCGTCGAGACCGATCCCGCCGTGGGGGCTCACAGCATCCTCGTCGTCGCCGGCGAAGGCTGGCATCGCGGTGTCATCGGCATCGTTGCGTCCAAACTCGTCGACGCGTTCCACAGGCCGGCCATCGTCATCTCGACGGACGGGGAAGTGGCGCACGGCTCGTGCCGCAGTATCCGCGGGTTCAACGTGCTTGCCGCCCTCGAGCACAGCGCGGCGCACTTGAGCCGGTTCGGAGGGCACAAACAGGCTGCGGGCCTCACCATGGCCGCCGCGAACGTCCCGGCGTTCCGCGAGATGATCACCGAATATGCCGATAATCTGCTCGGGCCCGACGACCTGAAGCCGCGGCTCCGGATTGACGGCTGCATCGGGTTCCGCGACATCAACGGAGACTTCGCGGGCGAGATGGCGCTGCTCTCGCCGTTCGGGATCGGCAACCCGCGGCCGCTGTTCGAGGCCCGCGGCGTGGAAGTGGTGGACGGCCCCCGGCGGCTGAAAGACAAACATCTGAAGATGGCGCTGAAGCAGAACGGCCGGATATTCCGCGCGATCGCCTGGCGGGCGATCGAGCGCGAGCAGTTCATCGGCGAGCACCGGAGCTCGCTGGACCTCGCTTTTTCCCTCGAGCACAATAGATATCAAGGCAATGAGTACCTCGAGCTTTCCGTCAGCGACATGCGCGCCGCGCAGCGTCCGCAGCCTCCGCAGGACGACATCTAAATGTTGATCTGGCAGCGGCGGGCCCGCTGGCTCGTGCTCGTGGTCGCCGTTGCCGTGGTCGCCGTCGTGTTCGCGACGACGCGCCGGCGCGACGAGCCGCCGAAGCCCGAACCTGTGGCCCGAGTCGATCCCGCAGCGATCGTCGAAAGCTCGGGCGCGTACATCGTGCAGCTGAAAGGCGAGCGCGAGACCGTCAGAGTCGATGCCGACAAACAACTCTCCTATCCCGATGGAAGCACGAGGCTGCTCGGGGTGAAGGTGACGTCCGTTCGCCAGGGCAAGACGTTCATCGCCACGGGCGCCGAAGCCCGCGTCGGAGAGAACGAGACGCACCTCGACATGAAGGGTAACGTCCGCATGACGTCGAGCGACGGGCTGGAAGTGTCGGCGAACAGCGCCGTCTACAGCCAGACCGAAGGCATCGTGCGGGCCCCGGGTCCGGTGACGTTCAAGCGGGGGCGGATGAGCGGCAGCGGTGTGGATTTCAGCTACGACGAAAACCGCGACCTGATCGGACTGTCCGATCAAACCCGGGTGAAGATCGGCGCAGAGTCGAAGGGCGGGGAAGTGACCGACATCACGGCCGGCGCCGCCGTTCTCGCGCGGCGCGACAAGTTCGTGAACTTCGAGCGCGCGGTGCACATCGTCCGCGGCAGCCAGGTGATCGACGCGCACAGCGCCCTTGGCGATCTCACCGAAGACGAAGAGCATCTGAGCGCCCTCGAGCTCCAGGGCGGCGCGACGATCGACACACCGGATGCCGCACCCGGAGAATTGAAGCGGATGGCCGGCGACGTCATCAGGCTGACGTATTACGAAGGTGGAGACCTGCTGGAGAGCGCGACCATCACAAGCGGATCGTCGCTGACGTTTGCCGCCGAGAAAGGGCTGCCAGAGCGTCTGCTGCACGCGCAATCTCTCGAGATCGGCATGGCGCCCGATGGACAGACGGTCACCTCGTTGTCGGGCCGGGATCAGGTGGTGCTCGATCTGCCTGCTCCGAAGGGGCAGCCTGCGAAGAAGGTGTCGTCAACCGGCCTCGTTGCGAGCGGCGAGCCCGGAAAAGGGCTGACTGAAGCGACGTTTTCTGAAGGCGTCGAATACTCGGAGATCGGCGGCACGCCACCCGTCAAACGCACGGTCACCTCGCGTACCCTCGATGCGGCGCTTGATGGAGGACTTGGCGAGATTCGGGAGGCGACGTTCGTCAATTCGGTCAGGCTGCGCGAAGCGACCACTGCCGCCAACGCGTCGAAGATGCGATACAACATGAAATCGGGGCAGGCAATCTTGAGCTGGAGCGCCGGGAGACCCAGTGCCGCGATTCGTCAACGAGCAGATGCAGGTCGACGCGAACGACATAGACATGAACGTCGAGGGCTCGAGGCTGAAGGCTGTCGGTGGCGCGCGGCTCGTCCAGTCGATCATGTTTCCGGTCAAGCCCGGCGCGCAGCAAGTCAAGGCGCACGCCACGGCTGATGCAGGAGGGGCAGCCGGTCAACGGATTGAGCCGGGAATTGTCCTACATCGGCGGCGAGCAATCGACGGTGGAGTTCATCGGCGCCGCAAACGTCTGGCAGGGGGAGAAACAGGATACGCAGGTAAAAGCCGATAAGGTCACCATCGACGGCAAGACCGGCAACCTCCTTGCCCAGGGGTCGGTCGTTTCACAGATGATGGTGCAGGATACGAACCCGACGAAGAAGGTGAAAGAAGTAACCCGTTCGACGGCAACCGGGCAGCAAATGAGCTACGACGACACGTTGCGTACGGTGACCTACACGACCAAAGCGCAGCTCGTGGGTCCTCAGGGGCACCTGTCGGGCGAAACGATAGTGCTCACGCTCGGGGAAAACGGCCAGGACATCGACCGCCTCGAAGCAGACGGCGAATGTCACGATGACCGAAGTCAATCGTGTGACGACTGGCGATCATCTGGTGTACGTGGCGGCGACCGAGGAATACAACGTCTCGAGCAAGGTACGGCTGGTCCGCATGCTGTCGACCAATTCCGAGGGGAAGTGCAGCAAGAGTGAGGGACGGCTGTTGACGTTTTCGCGGGGCACCGACACGCTTTACATCAAGGGCGGAGACGAGACGCGCACGACTACCGCCAGCGACAGCGGCTGTCCGCAGCAGCCGAAGCGCTGAATGGCCACTCTCAAAACGCAAGACCTCACAAAATCCTACGGCGGCCGCACTGTCGTCCGCGGCGTCAGCCTCGATGTGCAGTCCGGGGAAGTTGTGGGCCTGCTGGGTCCGAACGGCGCGGGCAAAACGACGACGTTCTACATGACCGTCGGGCTGACGTCGCCGGATTCGGGGCGCGTGATTTTCAACGGCGAAGACGTCACGGATCTGCCGATGTATGCACGCGCCCGCAAGGGGATTGGCTACCTGCCGCAGGAGCCATCCATCTTCAGAGGGCTTACAGTAGAGCAGAACATCATGGCGATCCTCGAGACGATCGATCTGGATCCGGCAGGGAGGCGAGCGCGCTGCCGCGAGCTGCTCGCCGAGCTGAACCTCACGTCGCTGGCCTCATCGCCCGCATATACGCTCTCCGGGGGCGAGCGCCGGCGCGCGGAGATCACACGGGCTCTGGTGATTTCCCCGAAATTCCTGCTGCTCGACGAACCGTTCGCGGGCATCGATCCGATAGCGATTACCGATATCCAGAAGATCATTTTTCACTTGAAAGATCGGGGTATCGGTGTGCTGATCACGGACCACAACGTGCGTGAAACGCTGCGCATCACGGATCGCGCCTATATCGTGCACGATGGAGGGATTTTTCACAGCGGGACGCCGGACGCGCTGGCGGCTGACGAAGAGGTGCGGCGCGTCTATCTCGGGACGGAGTTCCGTCTCGACTGAAAACAAAAAAGTGACTTAAGATTAGATCAGCGTATGGCGATTCAGCAGAAACTCCACACCAAGCTCGTTCAGAAGCTCATTCTGACGCCGTCGCTGCAGCAGGCGATCAAGCTGCTGCCGATGTCGACGCTCGAGCTGGCCGACCTGCTGAACCAGGAAGTGGTCGAAAATCCCATGCTCGAGGAGGTCCCGACCGAGGATCTCCAGCCCACCGAGGCCGCCGCGCAGGTCGAAAAAACCGAGGCCGAGGCCAAGGAAAAAGGGGACTCCTGGGACGACAGCGACTACGAATATTTCTTCGGCGACTACCTGGACGACGGCTACCGGCCGCACACGCCGCAGGAAGTCAAAGAGCTGCCGCCGATCGAAAATACGCTGGCGACCTCATCGTCGCTCTCCGACCATCTGCAATGGCAGTTGTCGCTGCTCCCCGACAACGACATCGTGCGCGACATCGGCTTGGCGATCGTCGGCAATCTCAATGACGACGGGATGCTCGTGGCCTCGCTCGAAGAGATCGCGGCGATGGGGCCGTGGCCGATTGCCGAAGTCGAGCGCGTGCTCAAAATCGTGCAGGGGTTCGATCCGATCGGCGTCGCCGCGCGCGACCTGCAGGAGTGCCTGCTGCTGCAGATCCGGCATATCGGCCTCGACGGGACGCCGACGGAGAAGATCGTCACCGAACACCTGCGGCTGCTGCAGGGACACAATGTTCCGGAGATCGCCAAGCGTCTGGGCATGTCGATCGAAGATCTCAAGGAGCACATCGAGATCATCCGCCATCTCGATCCGAAACCCGGCAGCCGCTACAACCCGTCGCAGTCGCATTATGTGATTCCCGACGTCTACGTCGTGAAGGTCGAAGACCAGTACGTCGCGGTGCTCAACGAAGAAGGCCTGCCGCAGCTGCGCATCAGTCCAGTGTACCGGCGGCTGCTCGACAAGAACGCCGACAACACCACCGAAACGCGCGCTTACGTCAAAGACAAGTTCCGTTCCGCGCTCTGGCTGATCAAATCCGTGGAGCAGCGGCAGAAGACGATTCACAAAGTCGCGTCGAGCATCATCAACTTCCAGCGGGATTTTCTCGACCACGGCATCGAATATCTCAAGCCGCTCGTCCTGCGCGACGTCGCCAGCGACATCGGCATGCACGAGTCGACGGTGAGCCGCGTCGTCACCAACAAGTACATGCACACGCCGCAAGGCGTGTTCGAAATGAAGTACTTCTTCCACAGCGGGATCAGCAGCTCTTACGGCGAGAGCGTCTCGTCGGTCACCATCAAGCAGCGCATCCGGAAGATCATCGAGGCCGAAGACCCGCGCAAGCCGCTGAGCGACTCGAAGATCGTCAGCATCCTGCAGCACGAGGGGCTGGTGCTGGCGAGGCGCACGATCGCGAAGTATCGCGAAGAGCTGAAGATCCCCACTTCCAACCAGCGCAAGGTGCTGTACTGATTACTCCATGCGTCTACTGCTGACCGGCCGCCAGGTCGATATCACCCCAGCGCTCAGACGACTCGTTGACGCCAGGCTTGCCAAGCTCGAACGCCGGTTCGGAGACGCGCTCGTCTCGACGCAGGTGGTGCTGGCGAGAGAAAAGAACCGCCTCGTCGCGGAGGTCCTCGTCCACGCGCGGCAGGACCACATGTTGACCGGGGTGGGCGCCACCGATGGATGGAGCACGTCGCTGACCGCCGCCGTCAAGAAGGTGCTGCAGCAGGCGGAGACGGTGAAAGGGAAGTGGCAGGAGCGGAAGCGCTCCTCCGCATCGGTGCGGACCATGCCGCCCGCGAAGCCCCGCGCGGGCGCAACGGTCGCGCCGCCGAGCCTAATGACAACACGCAGGCAGCTGTGACCATCCCTGGCGTGACGGTCGGCAAATTTCTTCAGAGCCGTCCCGAAACGCTCGGACTCGATCTGGAGATACTCGCCGGCAGCGGCGGCCTCGATCGCCGCATCCTCAGTCCATACGGCCAGAAAACCGGTCTTGCGCTCGCCGGCTTCCACGAGTACCTGCGGGAAGGGCGCGTCCTGGTGTTCGGCAACAGCGAGATTCGATACCTCGAGAGCTTGAGCACCGAAGACCGCGTCGACACGATGCGCAAGGTGTGCGAGCACGACGAGGTGCCGTGCATCCTCGTGACCGGCGGGCTGCGCGTCTTCGGCGAGGTGATCTTCGAAGCCGAACGCTGTGCGCTGCCGGTGCTCCGTACGCTCGTGCCGACGCCGATCGCCATGGCCAAGGTCACCGCGATTCTCGAAGACAGCTTCGTCGCCCGCGAGCTGATTCATGGCGTGCTGCTCGACATCCTCGGGCTCGGCGTCCTGCTCGTGGGAGAGAGCGGCATCGGCAAGAGCGAATGCGCGCTCGATCTGATCGTGCGCGGCCATCGGCTGGTGGCCGACGACACGGTGGAAGTGAGACGGCGCGCGGAGACGATTCTCATCGGCACCTGTCCCGAGCTCACTCGGCATCACATGGAAATCCGCGGGCTCGGCATCATCAATATTCAGGACCTGTTCGGCATCGCCGCGACCCGCACGTCGAAGCGGATCGAGCTCGTGGTGCAGCTCGAACGCTGGGAGTCGCGGCGCGACTACGAGCGCCTCGGACTTGGCGACGAGCGGTATGACATTCTCAACTTGCCGTTGCCGCTCATCCGCATGCCGGTGGCGCCAGGCCGCAACCTCGCGATCCTCGTCGAAATCGCCGCGCGCAATCAGCTGCTGCGCGGGCGCGGATACCATGCGGCGCGCAGGCTCGCGGAAGAGCTCGAGCGCCAGCTGCAGGTGGCGGGGCTGGACGATCTCGACGAACCCGAAATCGAAGATCTGCCGGACACGGGGGAAGAACCATGACCGCTGTGTCGTCGAAAGCTGCCGTGCGGGCCGTGGCGCGCGCCGCCGCGCGCACGCAGAAAGCGGGACGCCAGGCGCGATTCATCGTGCTCACCGGCTTGTCGGGATCCGGTAAGTCGCAGGCCATCAGGGCGCTCGAAGATCTCGGGTATTTCTGCGTCGACAACATTCCTACGCCGCTCATCCCGACGCTCGCCGATCTGGTCCGCCGCGAAGGCATTTCGCGGGTCGCTATCGTCGTCGACATCCGCGAGAAGAATTTCATCGCGGAATTTCCGAGAACCTACCGGAAGCTCCGGAGCATGAAGGGGCTCAACCCGGCGCTCATTTTTCTCGAGGCCACGCACGCCACGCTGGTGCGGCGCTTCAGCGAGACACGCAGGCCGCATCCGCTCGCGCCCGATTCGTCGGCGTCGGAGGGGATCAAGACGGAGCGGCGGAAGATGAACAGGATCCGGGAAATGGCGGATCAGATTATCGACACCTCTGATTTGACCGTTCACCAGCTTCGACAGGCGTTCAAGACGTTCGCGTTTTCATCGGGAGACGTGAAGGGGCACACGTCGCGTCTGGCGGTGACCCTCGTGAGCTTCGGCTTCAAGCATGGCATCCCGATGGATGCCGATCTGGTGTTCGACGTGCGGTTCCTTCCCAACCCGCACTTCGTCCCGCGGTTGCGGCCGAAGACGGGCCGGGACCGCGCGGTGATCAAGTTCATGGAGGAAAATCGCGCGACGGGGGATCTGCTGTCGCGGTTGACGGAACTGCTCAAGTTTCTTCTTCCGCAATACGTCGCGGAAGGGAAGAGCTATCTCACGATCGCGATCGGCTGTACGGGCGGTCGGCATCGTTCGGTGATGATTGCCGAATCGCTGCGGAAAACACTCGGCGGTGTGCAGGGATCCCGGGTGCGGGTGCACCACCGGGACATTACTCATGAATGAGAACGAAAATAGGGGTCGGGTGTCATTTTTGGGGGACGCGCGCATGTGTCCCCCAAAAATGACACCCGACCCCTATTTTCCAGAGAGGTCACAATGATCGGCGTCGTCGTCGTCACACATGGACATCTGGCAAACGAGCTCGTCAACGCGGCCCAGGCGATCGTCGGCGATTTGCCGCAGTTCGTCGCGGTGTCGATGGGATGGCACGACGATCCCACCCACGCGCGAGATGCGATCTCGGCGGCGATCGCTCAGGTGCAGGGGCCGTCCGGCGTGCTGATCCTCACGGACATGTTCGGCGGTACGCCGTCGAATCTCGGGCTGACGTTCCTCGAGGGCAACCGCGTGGAGATCATCACCGGCGTCAACCTGCCGATGCTCATCAAGCTTGCGCACCTGCAAAGCTCGTCGGATTTGCTGGGCGTCGCGCGCGAGATGCGCGAGGTCGGGCGGGACGCCATCTGGGTCGCGTCCGATCTGCTGCGCGCCGAGCTCAAAAAAGGGGCGTAAAGCGGCACGATGCTCTCGCGCTCCGTCACCGTCGCCAACCGGCTGGGCCTGCACGCGCGCGCCGCGGCGAAGTTCGTCCACCTCGCTTCACGGTTTCAGTCACAGGTGAAAGTCACGCGCGGCTCCCAGACGATGGATGGAAAGAGCATCATGGGAGTGCTCCTGCTCGCGGCGCCGGCGGGCACGGTGCTGATCGTCGCGGCTGACGGCACGGATGAAAAGGACGCTCTGGACGCGCTGTGTTCGCTCGTCGAGAGCGGTTTTGGCGAGGACGCATGCAGCGCTTGAGCGGCATCGGCGTATCGCCAGGACTTGGCGCGGGCCGGGCGGTGGTGCTGATTCAGCGCGCGCAGATCATCCGTTTTGCCATCCCGGCCGGCAGGATCGACGGAGAGATCGCCCGGCTCGAGGCCGCCGGCAAAACCTCGGCGGAGCAGCTCGCGCGCATTCAGGATCAACTGCCGGCGCGCGACCTGGGGGCGTTGTTCGAAGCGCAGCGTCTGATGCTCGAAGACCCCATGCTCGTGCCGCGCGCCGCGTCCGTCGTGCGCGAGCAGCGCGTGAACGCCGAGTGGGCGCTGCAGCAGGCGTTCGATCACCTCGGCGCGATCTTCGACGGCGTCTCCGATCCGTACCTTCGAGAGAGAAAGGGCGATCTTGCCGACGTCGTCGGCCGGCTGCGCATGAACCTGAATCCCGGCGGCGCCGGACTACGCGAGCTGCTGGCCGAGTGCGACGCGCCGTGCGTGCTCGTCGCCGACGAGCTGCCCCCCTCGATAGCGGCCCAGCTCGACTGGCGGAGGTTCCAGGCTTTCATCACCGATGCTGGAAGCCGCACGTATCACACGGCGATTCTCGCGCGCTCGCTCAACGTGCCCGCCGTCGTCGCGCTCCACGACGCGACCAGGAAAATCATGCCCGGCGCGCTGATCGTCGTCGATGGAGAAGAAGGCACGGTATCGGTCGATCCGTCCGCGGAGCTGCTTCGCGCGTCCGAGGCTGCGCGCTCGCTGCACGCGGGCTCGGCGGCGGGCCGCCGGAAGTCCGCGGGCCCCGCCGCGTCCGATCTCGTTGGCGGCACCGCTCTCAAAACAGCGGATGGTGTGCAGATCCACATCGAGGCGAACGTCGATCTGCTCGAAGACGCGCCATTCGCGCGCGCGCAGGGCGCTGAAGGTGTCGGCCTGTTTCGCTCGGAGCTGCTGCTTGGCGGACGGCCCGCAGACGACCTCACCGAAGACGCGCAATATGCGCTGTACAAAAGGCTGCTCGAAGACGTGCGACCGGCTCCCGTCACGGTGCGTACCTTCGACATCGACGAGGATCAGCTCGCGAGCGTGGAGCGCCGGGGCGACGCGATGTGGGGCGGCGGCTATGACGTGCCGCGGAGCCGGTTCGGCCTTCGCTCGATCCGGCTGACACTCAAGCGGCGGGATCTATTGCGCACGCAGCTGCGGGCGCTGATTCGCGCGGCGTCCCACGGCGATCTGCGCGTCATGTTTCCGTTCGTGTCCGGCGTCGAAGAGCTGCGCGAGGCCCGAAGCGTCCTTGCCGAGGCGAGGCAGGAAATTCAGTTCGCGCGGCGTGTCGATGGGGCCGTTACAGGTCGGCGTCATGATCGAGGTGCCGTCGGCGGCTTTCACGGCGGATCTACTGGCGGCTGAATCGGATTTCCTGACCATCGGCACCAACGACTTGATCCAGTGCTGCCTTGCGGTGGATCGTACCGACGAACGGGTCTCACACCTCTACGAGCCGCTTCATCCCGCCATCCTGCGCATCATCCGGCACATCCGGCGCGCGGCCGCGAGGGGGAAGGTGCCGCTGTCCGTGTGCGGAGAAATGGCGTCCGATCCCGGGGTGCTGGCGCTGCTCGTGGGCATGGGGTTCCGTCGATTCAGCATGACGCCCACCGCGATTGCGGCGGCCCGGCGGGTGGTGCAGGATCTGGACTCGCGTGAGCTCCGCGGGGTGGCCGCCCACGCGCTCACGCTGCAAAGCGCGCCCGAGGTCGAGCAGTTTCTCGCCGAAGCCCTCACCAACCGGAGGATTCTTGAGCGTCACTAAAGTCGACAAACCGTGGGGCCACGAGCTTCACTGGGCAAAGACCGAGCGCTACGTCGGCAAGGTGCTGCACGTCAAAGCGGGCCATGCGCTCAGCCTTCAGTACCACAACGTCAAAGACGAGACGATTTTTCTGTGGAAGGGGAAGCTGCTGTTCGAGATTCAGAACGGCGACGCGCTCGACAAGCGCGAAATGCTGCCTGGCGAAAGCGTCCACATCACGCCGCACACGATCCATCGGATGACGGCCATCGAAGACAGCGACATCTTCGAAGTGTCGACGCCGGAACTGGATGATGTGGTGAGGTTGGAGGATAGGGTACGGGCGGAGGTGAATCGAAAATCTGGAAACTAAAATCTAGAATCTAAAATCTAGAAACTGAAATCCAGAATCTAAGAACCAAAACGTGCACTCCAGCTCCTAGATTCCAGATTTTAGATTTTAGATTCAGAATGGAATATCGTCGTCCGTCAGCTCCACCGATCCGCCTGGCTCGGCGTGGCTGAACTCATCGGCGGCCGTGCTGCGGCCACCGCCGCCGCTCTCACCACCACGGCCCCCGCCGCCGCCACCGCCGCTCAGAAGCACGACGCGATCGCCGCGGACTTCAGTGGTGTATTTGTCGTTGCCGTCCTTGTCCTTCCACTTGCGCGTCTGCAGCTTGCCTTCGACGTAAATCTGTTTGCCCTTGACGAGGTAATCCTGCAGCGATTCGGCGGTCTTGCCCCACAAGATTACCCGGTGCCATTGGGTGTCTTCCTTTTTCTGGCCTTCGCGATCCTTGAAGACCTCGGTGGTGGCGAGGTTGAGCGTCGCCACCGCGGCGCCCCCCGGCGTGTAGCGCAGCTCGGCATCACGGCCCAGATTGCCCACGAGAATCACTTTGTTCACGCTTCCCATACGTTGCTTACTCCTTGCGCGCCGTAGCGCGGCATTCCCGCGCGGCGGCGGGCGTCACTTCGTGGGCTTGTTCGTCGGCGCGAGGCGCTGCTTGGCGAGCGAAGCCGGATCCGAGTTTGGAAACTCCTTGATCACCGCCTCGAAAGACTCACGCGCCCTGGCGGCTTCTCCGAGCCGGTCGAGAGCCAGCCCGCGTTTGTAATACGCCTGCGGCACGGATGGTGAATTCGGATAGTTGGCAATCACGCGAGTGTATGCTGCAACCGCTTCCATGTCTTTCTTATCATTCGAGAGCGATTCGCCGATCATCAACTGGGCTTCGTGCGCCTGAACGCCTTTCGGAAAATATTTCAAGTAGCTGTCGAAACCCTGGATGGCGAGCGTGTAATTGCCGGTCGCATAATCCGCGTGGGACGTCTGGAACAGACGCTGCGGAGAAATTCCCGGATTCACGGGCGTTGTTGCGGCCGTCTGCTGAGGTGTCCCGGTCGTTCCAAGCGGATCTGGGGTGGTTCCCGGCATGGCACCCGCTGCCGCATCGGTGCTGATCGGCGGCGGGATCGCCGCAGGATCCGGTATGGCTTGACGCAGCGTCTCGAGCTCCTGCGAGATCGTGCCGAGACGGACGTTCGTCTCGTCCACCTTCTCGCGGACCACCCGGATGTCGCCCGACATGGTATCCATCTGCACCTTGCCGTCGGCAAACGCTTTACGCTCCAGCGAGGTCTGATCGTCGAGACGCGTGTTGACCGCTCTGAGCGCTTCGCCGAGATCGGTCATCAGCGCCTGCAGCTGCTGCGTTTGCTCCTGCAGCATGCGCAAGTCCGCCATGATTTGCTGGTGTTCGCGATCCGCGGCAGCAGGCGCGGCCGGCGCCAGGACCACATACGCGAGCGCCAGGCCCGCGACGACCGCCGCACGTGACATGTTCATGTGAATGGTCATCGTCAAATCTCCGTGCTATTTGGCCGTAATCACGAAATGCGCGCGGCGGTTCCGGTCCCAGGCCGTTTCCTGATGCGCCGGATCGAACGGGAACTCGCTGCCATAACTGACCGTGCGCAGGCGATTGGCGTCGAGCCCGAGCGAAAGCAGGTAGGTGCGCGCCGCAACAGCGCGCCGCTCACCCAACGCGAGATTGTACTCCGCGGTTCCGCGCTCATCGCAGTGACCTTCAATCGTCACCACCCAGTTTGGATATTTCTTCATCAGCGCGGCGTTGGCCTGCAGCGTCGTCCGTCCCGCCTCGTTCACGTCCGCGCTGTCGTAAGCGAAAAATACGGGCCGCAGCGGCGAGTCGCGATTCAGATCGTCGAGCGACCGTCCGGCGACGTCGTCTGTCGGCAGCGGCTGGGGCGGCATCGGCTCGCGTGATGGCGCGGGCGGATCCGGCGGCAAGGTGATCGTCGGCGGCGGCGGGGGAGGAGGCGGCGTCGGCCGCGCGACGGGCGGCTGGCCTTTTCCGCACGCCGCGGCTCCCAGGAAGAGCACTACACACAGGCACAGCAGAAATCTGAATCTCATAATCAATGTTGTCATCATATTTGTCATCGTCAACGCGACCAGTTCGGATACGTGTTGTTACCGGCCCTGGTGATTTGCCGCAGGTTCCTTCCGTCGCGCGCGATCGTGAAGATGTGCACCTTGCCGAGCCGAGACGAGGAGAACGCGACGTGCCGTCCGTTCGGCGAAAACGCCGGGCTTTCGTTGGTGCCTGCGCCGTCGGTGAGCGTGCGCGTCTGTCCGCTGGCGACATCGAAAATACGGATGTCGAATCCGGGCCCCGAGCGCGCGGAATAGGCGATTTCGTTATACGGCGCCGGCGACCACGTCGCACGATCGGCCCACGACTCACCAAAGGTGAGCCGGCGAACGTTCAGACCCTCGGCGTCCATGAGCCAGACCTGCGGCGAACCGGAGCGGTCCGAGGTGAACGCGATTTGCGTTCCCGTCGGCGACCAGGTCGGCGTCGTGTCGGCGGCGGAGTTGTTCGTCAGCCGGCGGATGCCCGCTCCGTTGCGGTTCATCACGTAGATCTCCGGGTTGCCGTCGCGCTGCGTCATGAAGGCGATCCGCGAGCCGTCCGGCGAGAACACCGGCATGAACGCGCTCGACTTGTCGTCGGTCAACGTCTCGCGCGTGCCCTGATAGATGTTCGAAATGATGATCTGCGGATGGACCAGGACGTACAGACGAATAGGCGATGCTGCGGCCGTCGGGAGACCAGGAGGGCGTGACGTTGAGGCGCCTGCTCGAGGTGACGTTCACCTGGCTCGCGCCGTCGTAATCCGCGACGTAGACCTCTTTGCCGGTCCGCACCTCGACCGTGTCGATGATTCGCTCGTTGGCGCGGTCGGAGATGAAAACGAGCTTCGTTCGCGCGACTCCGCGAAGACCGCTCTGGGTCTGGTGAATCTCGTCGGCAATCGTATGGGCGGCGGCGCGGGGGTTCCTCAACGATACGTTGTCGTAGACGCGGCCCAGCGCGACGCCGCGCCGGCCGACGTTGAACAACCGCATCTCGACCTGAAACGTGTTGCCCGTGCGGCGTACGGATCCTTTCACCACGCCATCGGCGCCCAGCTCACGCCACCGATCGAAGTTGATCGTGTCGGTCGTCGGCGTCTGCTCGATGGTTTTGTAGGTATCGCGCGGAATCATGTCGTATTCGCGCTCGAAGTCGAGATCGTTCCACAACACTTCGGCGATTAACCGCGCCGCATCCGCCGTTTCCTTATCGTTCGTCAGGGCGATGAAATCGGGCACCGCATAATGCGGCGGCGCGCCGGCATCGCCGCGAATCGTCACTTCCACTTCCGTCGGTCCGCCCGGCGCGGGCGGTGGCTGGGCCGGCGGGGTTTGGCCTGTAACCACTACGAGACCGCACAGGACGGCTGCGATCGCGCAAAAGGTTCGAGGGTTGTTCGTCATGGGTTCCCTTTAATTGCGTACGTAATCGAATTGGAGCCGCAGAATCAGCTCGCGGTCCGGGTACGCGGCCGGTAACGGCGCCACCATCTTCGTATTGATGAGCGCGCGCTGCGCGGTAAGATCGAGCACCGGATTCCTGCTGGATGTGAACGTCTCGATATCGGTGATCTGTCCGCTGCGCTGAATTCTGAATCGCATCACGACCGTGCCTGCCGCCTGCTGACGCTCGCTCCAGTTCTTGCGGATGCGATCGCGCATGTCGATGAGATATTCGGGACAGCAGAAATCTCCTTCGACCTTCACTCCGCCGTCGCCGCCGCCTCCACCGCTCGACAATCCGAACCCCTGGCTCTTGGATCCGGTGTCGACCCTTGCGGTGCCGACCTGGGTCTCGAACCCGCGGCCCCTTGCCGTCCCTGCCGGATCTTTAGACGCCGCCGTGGGCTTTGCTGGCGTGCGGGGCTTCTGCTTCGGGTCGGGCAGCGCCATCTTCGGCGGCGTGACGGACGGCGGTATGTGCCTGACGATGTTCGGCGCCGCCGACGGCACAGCCGCCTCGAGCGGCCGTGCGCTGATCATCTGCGTGCCGCCGGTATTCGGCCCTGGCGCGCCGCCCAGGCTCACACTCATCGTGACGCGCGGCGGTTCCGCGGCCTTGGGCATGACGCTCGGAAGGAGCGCGATCAGCCCCAACGCCGCCAAATGCGCGACACACGAGATCGCAGCGGTCTTTTTCAGACCGGCGGGCTCCCGTTTTCGAGTCTGCAGAACGTCGCTGACGACCGCTTCCATATTTTCTTATGCGTCCGGCTAAAGCCGGACGGCCAACATTGCTAACGTGTTCGGGACCCAGGCGCGTCGAGCGCAACGAGTCCGACCGCCTCGACGCCGCCGTCCTTGAGCGTATCCATGACCGTGAGGAATTCCTGCGCGGTCATCCCGGCATCCATCCGCAGGTACACCTGTTTGGTCCCGCGGGATACCAGCATCTGGCGAGCGCGCTCGCCGAGGACGGTCAGCGGCACCGCTTCCTGCTTGCCTTCGGGTCCGATGAGCACCCGCTTATCCTTACGATACGACAGCGGAAGCGTGACGAACACAGGTTCGGCGTTGATGTTCTGTCCTCGCCGCGCGACAGGCAGCTGGATTTCTACCCCTCGCTGCATCATTGGTGCCGTCACCATGAAAATGATCAGCAGCACGAGCATGACGTCGACAAGCGGCACCACGTTGATTTCGGCAAGCGAGGTCGCGGTGCGCCGTCCGCGCCGTGAGTGTCCGCCCTTTTCGTGGTCGAACGACTGAACTTTCGGCATTACGTGAAATTGCGCTCGACGATGTTCAGGAACTCGAGCGAGAAGTCGTCCATCTCCGAGGCGAGGGATTTCACTCGCTGGGTGAGCAGGTTGTAGAAATACACGGCCGGAATCGCCGCGGCGAGGCCCGCGGCGGTCGCAATCAGCGCATCGGCGATACCCGGTGCCACGACGTCGAGGCTCGTGGATCCCTGCGATCCGATGCCTTGAAACGCGCCAATGATGCCGAGCACCGTGCCGAACAGCCCGATGAACGGCGTGACGGCGGCGGTGGTGGCGAGAAAGGTGACGTGTTTCTCGAGCCTGTTGGTCTCGACGTTGGACGCGCGCATCAGCGCGCGATCAACCGAGACGAGGGATTTCAATTGCGGACGCGGCTGGGAGGGAGCCGCCGGGGTACTGGCAGTATTTGCGCCGCCTGGCGTCTGCCGCAATTGCAGATTCAGCTCCGCATAGCCGGCGAGAAAAATTCCGACGAGCGGAGAATCGTTCAGCGACTGGCAGACGGCCTGCACTTCGGAAAATTTCGTGCTGCGGCGGAAGATGTCGAGGAAGCGCACGCTCTGCGATTGAATGCGGTTGAACGTCCAGAGTTTGTAGAGAATGATTCCCCACGAGACGATCGAGAAAATGATCAGCGTTCCAAGAACGAAGGCCGAAAGCGGGGTCGAGAACGACGTTTTGATGAGGTCGATGAAGCCGCCGCCGAGTGCATGCGATGGAGCGGCTGCGCCATCTGCCTGCATCGCCAGCAGGAGATTTCCGAGCGTGCGCAAACAAGCCTCCGGGCAAAATGCGCCGCTGGGACAGCGCGGATCGCCTCCACCCAAAGCTACGGCGAATGCCGCCGAACCGCTTCGCGCAGAGGCGCAGAGGCCAGAGTACCACGCGGCCGAACGGCTGTCAAACATATGGTAGCATTGGAGTTCTCGCCCTTTCACGATGCTTCGCTTCCTGCGCATTGAGCACCTCGCCGTCATCGATGCGCTCCAGGTCGAGTTCGAGCCCGGCCTGAACGTCCTCACCGGCGAAACCGGCGCAGGCAAATCGATGCTCGTCGAAGCCGTAGGCCTGCTGATGGGCGGCCGCGCCTCGGCCGACCTGATACGCACGGGCGAATCATCCGCGCAGGTGCAGGCGGTGTTCGACGCCGGCGGCGGCGAGTTGATCGTCCGGCGCGACATCACCTCGCAAGGCCGCAGCCGCGCGTTCGTTGACGATACGCTGGTCACGTCGGCCGTTCTCAGAGATCGCACGTCGCCTCTCGTCGAGCTGCACGGTCAGCACGAACACCAGACGCTGCTGGATCCGCAGAGCCATCTCCTGATCCTCGATGAGTTCGCGGGGCTGGCTTCGACGCGCGAGCAGGTTGCGGCGTCGTTCCAGGAATGGAAACGGCTGCAGGCGGACCGCGATGCCATCGAGATGGACGAACGCGAGAAAGCCGCGCGGCTCGATCTCCTGTCGTTTCAATTCGGAGAGCTCGATCGCGCCAGGCTGCGCGCCGGAGAAGACGAGGAGCTCGACACCACGCGACGGATTCTCGGCAGCGCTGACAGGCTCCGGCGGCTGAGCGGCGAAGCCTATGCGCTCTTGTATGACAGCGATGCGGCGGCCCTCGCCAGTTTGTCTGGCGCGTGGAAGCGAGTGGCCGAGCTCGCGGAGGTCGACCCGGCGTTTCTGCCGCATTTGGAGGCGCGCGAGGCCATCAAGTCGCAGCTCGAAGATCTGGCCATGACGCTCCGCGCGTACGGCGAGCGTATTGACGTGTCGCCCGCGCGGCTTCAGGAGGTTGAAGATCGGCTTGCCCTGATCGAGCGCCTGAAGCGTAAGTACGGTCCGTCGCTCGAAGAAGCGATCGCGAAGAAGGAGTCGCTCGCGCGACAAATCGACACCCTGCAGCACGCGGGTGAGCGGCGCGCCGAGCTCGAGTCTGCCACAGGAGCCGCTCGCGAGGAGTTCATCAGCCGCGCCGCAGCTTTGTCGCGCCACCGGCGTGACGCGTCGAAACGATTTTCCGCCAGCGTGCAGAAGCTGCTTGCAGAGCTGGCGATGGGACGCACCCAGTTCGAGGTCGGGTTCCAGCCCAATCCGCCGGACAGCGCGTGGAGCGAGACGGGCGTCGACGTGGCGGAGTTTTACCTGTCCGCCAACGTGGGCGAAGAGCCCCGCCCGTTGGCCCGGATCGCATCTGGCGGGGAGCTGTCGCGCGTGATGCTCGCCATTCGCACGCTTGCCGCCGCGGATGCGCCGGGCAAGACCTTGCTCTTCGATGAAATCGACGCCGGCATCGGCGGACGCGTCGCGGACGTGGTGGGGAAGAAGCTCCGCACGATCGGCGAGACCTTTCAGGTGTTGTGCATCACGCATCTTCCTCAGATTGCCGCCTCCGGCCACGTGCACTACCAGATCTCCAAATCCGTCTCCGGCGGGCGCACCCTGACGCGTGTCGTCAAGTTGAATCGCGCTGAGCGCATCGAGGAGCTGGCGCGTATGATCGGTGGAGCGGAGTTAACCGCTGCGGCGCGGGCGGCGGCGAAAGAGCTGTTGGGCGAAAGCGAAAGCGAAGCTAAACCAAAAGCGAAGGCCGTACGGGGCGGGGGCGAAAGGGCTTGAAATATTTCATCGAGACATACGGCTGCCAGATGAACGTGCACGACTCAGAGCGCATGGCTGGGTTGCTCGAGCAGGCTGGCTACGAACAGACGTGCGAGGCCGAAGCGGCGGACGTTGTGGTGATTAACACCTGCAGCGTACGCGAGCGCGCGGAAGACAAGCTCTACACGCGCCTCGGCGAAATTCGGCAAGCCAGCCGGGAGACCGGGCATACGCCCGTTGTCGCGGTAGCGGGCTGTGTGGCGCAGCAGGAAGGCAGCGCCATGCTGAAGCGCTCGGGCATGATCGACGTCATCGTCGGCACGCAAAGCCTCAAGCAACTGCCCGCGCTCGTTGGCGAAGCAGTCACGGAGCGTGGAGCGCCGCGCATCGACATCAACGCCTACGACGACGTGTCGTTTCCGCTCGGGATCGCGCGCCGGCACGATCCGGTGAAGGCGTACGTAACCATCATCGAAGGCTGCAACGAGTTCTGCTCGTTCTGCGTCGTGCCGTACACGCGCGGCAACGAGCGCATGCGGCGGAAGAAAGACATTCTCGACGAGGTCGTCCAGGCAGCGGGTGACGGGCACCGTGAAATTCAACTGCTGGGGCAGATCGTGAATCACTACCAGGCGCCTGACGATGCCTCGTTCGACTTTGCCCGCCTCCTGGAAGCCGTCCACGACGTTCCTGGCGTGGAGCGCATTCGATTTGCGAGCCCCCATCCGCGTCACGTTCCGTCGCGGCTGATCGAGGCGGTGCGCGATCTCCCGAAAGTCTGCAAACACTTCCATCTGCCCGTGCAGTCGGGATCGACGCGCGTGCTCTCGACGATGCGGCGCCGGTACACGCGCGAGAGCTACCTCGATCTGGTTGCCACGCTGCGCAATGCCGTGCCCGGCATCACGCTTTCCACTGACGTGATCGTGGGCTTCCCAGGGGAGACCGATGCCGACTTCGACGAGACGATGAGTCTCGCTCGCGCCGTGCGCTACGAAAGCATGTTCTCGTTCAAATATTCGCCGCGGCCGAATACCCTGGCGCGGCAGCGCTACGCGGACGATGTGAGCGAAGAAGAGAAGACGCGCCGTATCGTGGCGCTCCAGGCACAGCAGCGGGAGATTCAGCTCGAGCTTCACCACGAGTCGCTCGGCTCGGTCATGGATGTGCTCGTCGATTCCGTCAGCCGGCGGCGCGAGTGGGAAATCTCCGGCCGCACCACCGGGAATACCGTCGTGAACTTCCCAGGCTCCGAGGCCTGGCTTGGCCGGATGGTGCCTGTACGCATCACGCGCGCGGGGGCGTTCAGCCTCGGTGGCGAGCCAATGCTTGACACTTCACAGACCGAAGCCTAGCGTTAAGAGAGAGGCGCGTCGTGCAGATCGAAATGACAATCAAGGGACTGATGGTCGATCCGGTCACCAACATGCCGATCATTCTTCTGCGCGATGCGGAAGGACAGAAGGTGCTGCCGATCTGGGTGGGGATCTACGAAGCGAACGCCATTGCGCTGCAAATCGAAAACGTGAGCACGCCGCGTCCGATGACGCACGACCTCCTCAAGAACGTCATCAGCGATCTCAAAGGGGAAGTGCGGAAGATCGTCGTTTCCGACCTCAAGGACAACACGTTCTTCGCGCTGATCTACCTCGACGTCAACGGCGAGACCGTCGCGATCGACGCGCGTCCGAGCGATGCGATTGCGCTGGCGCTGCGGGCGCGGGCGCCGATCTTCGTCGAGGAGTCGGTGATCGACAATGCAAAGCCGTTCGATCCCGGCGGTGACAAGCCGGATACCGACCGGCTTCAGAAGTGGCTGGAGAATCTCGACCCGGACGAGCTGGGGAAGTACAAGATGTAGTAGAGAATTTCTGCTTGCCCGCTGCTTATAGTCGCTTATTTCTTGCTTTCGCCAAACACCCTCCCTAGAATAACCGCGATTGTGATCGTTGCCATTGCGAATCAAAAGGGTGGCGTAGGGAAGACCACCACCGCCATCAACCTCGCCGCCGGGCTCGCGCTGCGCGGCAAGCCAACCCTGCTCATCGACCTCGACCCCCAGGCGAACAGCACGATGTCGTTCCTGGATATGACGCTCGTCGAGCGCAGCGTCTACGACGCGATCGCCGATCCGGTCATCAAGATGGCCGACGTCATCGTCAAGTCCCCGGTCGACAACCTCTGGGTCGCGCCGTCGCGCATCGCGCTGGCGAAGCTGGAGTCGAAGCTCATCGGCGAGATCGACGCGCACTTCCGTTTGAAGGACAAACTCGAGCCGCTGCGCAAGGCCTACCCGAACATGGTCATCGACTGCCCGCCGACTCTGGGGCTGCTGACGGTGAACGCGCTGGTGGCGGCGACGCATCTGCTGATTCCGATTCAGTCCTCGTATTTCGCGCTCGAAGGCACCGACGACCTTCTCGAAACGATCGAAAAGGTGCGGCAGCGGCCCAACCCGTCGCTGCAGATCCTCGGCGTGGTCATTACGATGCACGACAAGCGGACGTCTCTCGCGAAAGACATCCGCATGCAAATCAAGAAAGTGTTTGGCGGGAAGGTCTTCAAGACGGTCATCACCAAGAGCGTCCGACTGGAGGAGAGTCCTGCCTACAAGGAATCCATCTTCACCTATGCGCCGGAGTCCACCGGCGCCAGCGAGTATTACAGTCTCTGCGAGGAGGTCATTGACCGTGCCTAGGCGAGGGCTTCCGGAAACCGTTCGGATGCGTCACGACGAGCATTATGTAGAGGCGCTGGCCGCGTCGGCGGGTGCGCCGATTGGCCGCCTCGTTCCGATCGATCGCATCGATCCCAACCCGAACCAGCCCCGGCAGGTCATGGGTGACCTGTCCGAGCTCATGGCCTCGGTCGCCGAAAAGGGGGTCATCGAACCCCTCATCGTCCGGACCCGCGGCGAGCGGTTCCAGATCATCGCGGGCGAGCGGCGTTACCAGGCTGCCGTGCAGGTCGGTCTACGCGAATTGCCGGTGGTCATTCGGGACGTCGACGACACCGAAATCATCGAGCTCGCACTCGTCGAGAACATCCAGCGCAAGGATCTGACGCCGTTTGAGGAAGCTGAAGCGATGCACCATCTGGCCACGCGCAGCGCCTATACGCACGAGGCCCTTGCGCGAAAGCTTGGTAAGTCGCGGACGTCGATTACCGAATCGCTGGCGCTCAACGCGATGCCCGAGGAGATTAAAAACCTTTGTCGGCTGGCCGACATTTCATCTAAGTCGTTGTTATTGCAGATAGTTAGGCAACCGACACCGCAGAAAATGATGGCGCTCGTCGAGAAGATTGCGAGCCAGGGTGGCGCCACCAGAGCCGAGGTTCGCCAGGACCTCGCCAAGCCAAAGCCAGGCCGTCCGAAGGCCTACGTCTTCAATTACCGTCCGCCAAGCAAGGCCTTTAATCTGAAGCTGAAGTTCCGCAAGGGCTCGGTTCCGAAGCAGGAAGTGATCGAAGCATTGGAAGCGATAATTAAAGAGCTTCGCACTGAGTGACCGCTGCGCGGGTGAATTGGTAGATTGGCAGATGGGCAGATTGGAAGATTGAAATACGCTGCCGGTTCCGCGCACTCCTCGTAACCATCGTAACCATCCTGAAGGCATCCGTAAAACGCAGTTTGTTGAGGTGTGCGCGCTCGGCTTGTTGGGCCGTGGGCCAGAGCCGCGCCAGCGTTTGCGAAAGTAGCCGCCTGGCGCGTTGGGGCAGCAGTTAACGCTTGGCTGCGGCGATCAGTCCGACGATGTTATGTCTAACCAAAGGCCGCCCCCGAGACCGCATGATGGCTTTTGGTTAACATAACATCTGTTATGAGACTCAGGCAAAAAGGCCAGAAAAACAGCCCTGTGCAAATCCCGCTAGGGTTTCACGCTCTCCAGTTGAGGCGTTCGAAATCCGGTTCCGGCACCGCGCTCTCCACCGGTCGGTGTGCGGGATGCCGCTCGATTTCGGCCCCGTTCCGGTGAATCGACACGAAAAAGGCAAAGGGGCTGCCCGGCCGCAGGCCCAGGTCGGAGAATCGCACCGCGGCCTCGACGATATCCGCCGCGGCGGAACGCGCCGCGGCCGTCGTCAGGGCGTCCCAGGTGCCATCGGCGGCGCGCTGGTGGACTTCCGCGGAGGCACCCAGATGCGACCCCGACAGCACGACGCGCCGGTCCGCCGGGTTGGTGAACGTCACGCTGCACCGCAGGCCGTCCGTCAGTTTCTGGGCCGCCGGACCGCTGAGATCGAGACGCAGGTACAGGTTCTCGAGGTCGAACCCGAACATCAGCGTGTGGAGCTCCGGAACCCTCCGCTCCGCGCCCGTCATGGCGCCGCTCGGGGTATCCGTCTCGACGACTCCGGCGGCCAGCCACTCGAAATAGCTGGTCGTCCGGCCGTCCAGGGTCGGGGAAAGGAGGCCCACCGGGGTGACAGCCGACAACGGCACGTGGCCGGTGCTGATGTTGGTCGCAAAGAGCTCTTCCGGTATCGGCTGGCCGAGCATCTGATAGATGTTGCGCAGGTGCCGCCTGAACAGCTCGTCGAACTCGAGGTCGTGGTCGGACGAGTGGTCATCCCCGTACCACCAGAACCAGTCGCTGCCTTCCGCAATCAGCAGCTCCTTCAGCGCCTGTTCGCGGCTGTCGGCAGGGGCATTCGCCGACACCCGATCGAACATCTGCTTTGCGTCGCGGAGCTGGCGCCACGCATGGAGGTCGTCCGCATGGCCGATCCAGATGAAGAAATTGCCGTCGATCCATGAGCCGGGAAACAGTCCCGGCAGCGCGCGGTGCGGCTTTGCGGCGGCCTCGGCCATGGTGACCGTCTTCAGCTCCGGGTGGCTGCCGAGCTTCGTGTACAGCGCCCGCAGAAACGGACGCCCGCCTCCTTCGAAGTGCTCCCAGGCGTTTTCGCCGTCCAGGATGATCGAGATGACCGCCTCTTCCCCGCCGCTCGCCGTCGAAAATCGCCGGCCCGCCTCGGCGAGGCGGTTGACGAAATCCGCCGCCGCCGCTTCTGGATTCCAGCCGGCATAGACGAACCCAATCAGGTCCGATAGCGAGTGGTCGCGGAACAGGCAGCGGATGGCCGCGTGCTCGGTGCTGAAGGGCGTAGGGCCGGTACAACGCCTCGGGATGTTCGAGCCGCCCCTGGCCGTCGCGCTTGAAGTCGCGTCCAATACTGCGGCCGAGAATCGCTTCGTCGGTCGCCATCCATGAGAAGCCGGCGCGTACCGCAAGTTCGGCGGCTTCGTCGGACACCGACCCCTCGGATGGCCACAGCCCCACCGGCGGCTGACCGAACAGGCTGGTGTGGTAGTTCTTCGCTCGCGTCAGCTGCTCGAAGCCATCTTCGGGATGCCGGAAGGCCGGACGAGGCACTGCTGCCGACGGATGGGTGCGCCGGTAGATGTCGGTGTCGCACAGCAGCGGCAATATCGGGTGATAGAACGGCGACGTCGACAGCTCCACCTGACCGCGGGCGGCGGCGTCGCGATATTCGGGAATGACCCGCCGCACGATCTCGATCTCCACTTCGCGCAGCTCCAGCTTGTCGTCTTCGGTGAACGTGCGCTGTTTCTGAATCAGCCGGCGCACGCGCGCATCGCCGTCGAGGTAGAACGGGTCGACCCATGCGAGCTTGTGCCAGACCTGCAGATCGAGAAAGTCCTGGTCCGAATATCCCCCGCCGGCGTCGCGCTTCCGCAGGAGCTCGAGATACCGTGGATAGGGCTCGATCATCCGTCCGCGCGGCGCATGGAAAAACTCGGAGAGGATGATCTCGCGCTCGTTCTGTGTCAGCTCGCCGGCGGGCTTCAGGCCCAGCTCGAGATGCCAGTCGCGTGCGCGTTCTTCGGCGAAGGCCTCGAGCTGAACGAGCATCGACGGCACCAGATTGAACGTCAGGCGGACCCCGGGGAACTCGCGCATCAGCGCGGCCATGCCGTAGTAGTCCTTCAGCGCGTGCAGGCGTACCCATGGCAGGACGTGCTCGCCTGTCGCGAGATCTTCGTAATACGGCTGGTGCATGTGCCAGAGGATTGCGACGTAGGTCATTGTGGTATCTTCGACGTGATCCAGAATGCTGCGGATTCTTGACCGCTATGTGCTGCGCGAGCTGATGACGCCGTTCGCGCTTGCGCTGCTGCTGCTCACTTTTGCGCTCGAAATTCCCCCGATCCTGAACTACGGCGAAACCCTCATCACAGAGGGCGCGACGTGGGACATCGTCGTGCGCGTGCTCGCGACGCTCCTGCCGCAGGCGCTCGGCGTCACGATTCCGATGGCGCTGCTCGCAGGCACCCTCGTCGCGCTCGGCCGCCTGTCGGGCGATCGGGAAATCGTGGCGATGGAAGCGTGCGGCATCAGCCTCGGTCAGCTGCTGCGCCCGCTCGCGTGGTCTGCGCTCGTCGCGGCTGTCGCGACGGCCTATGTCATGATCGTCGCGCTTCCTGCCGCAAATCAAGCGTTCCGTGAGATCACCTTCAAGTTGATGATGTCGCGCGGCGAAACCAAGATCAAACCGCGCGTGTTCTACACGGACTTTCCCAATCTCGTCATTTATGTCCGCGAAGTGACGCCCGGCGTCGGCTGGACCGACGTGATGGTATCGGATACGAGCCGGCCGTCCGATCCGCAGTTGTATCTCGCCAAGACCGGGCGTCTACTGCTCAATGAAGAGAAACGGACGGTTCAGCTCGTGCTGCTCGACGGCTCGCACCACGCCGTCGACCCGCAGAAGCCCGAAGAATATCAGGGCGGCAGCTTCGCGCAGACGACGCTGATCATCAATCCCGAGACGGTGTTTCCCCGCGAAGGCCCCATGAAAGGGCTCACGGAGATGACCATCGCCGATCTGAAAAAAGAAATGGCGGTCCTCCACGGCCAGAACATCTACCCGCACAACCAGATTATGGCGTGGCAGCGGAAGTACTCGATTCCAGCGGCATGTTTCGCGTTCATGCTCGTGGCGCTGGGCATGGGCGTGAGCCACAAGCGCGACGGACGCCTCGCGAGCTTCGTCCTCGCTATCGTCGTCGTGTTCGTCTATTACATCCTGCTGTATCTCTCCGAAGCGCTCGCCAAAGGCGGGATCTTTCCACACGGGTTCGCGTGGATCGCGATGTGGATACCGAACCTCATCGTCGCGATCTGGGGCGTGGTGCTCATCGTGAAGCAGTTGCGTGCGCCCGAATCGTCGCCCATGAGGTTGACCCTGCCGTTCATGCGGCGCCGCGCCATCGCCGCGGGCGGAAGCCAAGGCAGCCGCGGCTCCCAACAAGGGGGGGCGGGTGGTCGTCGTCATCAAAGTGCCGCACGTATCGTTTCCGCGGCCGAGCATCCTCGACTGGTACGTGCTGAAACATGGCCTGCGGGTGGCGGGGCTCGCGGCCGCGGGTCTTCTCGCACTGTTCTACGTCGCCAGCTTCATCGAGCTGTCGAACCATCTGTTCACGGGCAGGACCACTGGGCTGATGATCGCGCAGTACCTGTGGTGGGCGACGCCGCAATTCGTGTATTTCCTGGTGCCTCTCGCCGTGCTGATGGGCGCCCTCGTGACGATTGGAGCGCTCACCAAGAACAGCGAGCTCATCGTCATGCGCGCGTGCGGCATCAGCCTCTACCGCGCCGCTGCTCCGCTGCTGATCCTCGCCGTCATCGGCAGCGCCGTGCTGCTGGGGCTCGAGGAACAGATCCTCGCCTACTCAAATCGCCGGGCCAACGCGATCAACGACGCCATCCGCGGACGCCTTCCGACGACGGTGGAGCTGAACCGCCGCTGGGTCGCGGGTAACAACGGCAGCATTTATCAATATCTCTATTTCGAGCCGGGCCGGAACAGACTGAACGGCCTGTCGATTTATGAATTCGCGGACGACCGTGCCACGCTGGCCCGGCGGAGGTACTTCGAAGCGGCCACCTTCAGCGGCGATCGCGAAGCCAAGGGGCAGGTGACGTGGCGGGGCGAGAAGGGCTGGTCTCGCGAGTTTGGCGCCAAGACGCGGTTCAAGTCGTTCACCCACGAGCCCGTGGTGATGGAGGGACCGGGATATTTCGCCGGCGAGCGGCCGGACGCGCAGTACATGTCGTATTGGCAGCTCAGCGACTACGTCACGTCGCTGGAGGCGGGCGGCTTCAACGTGGTGCCATACGTCGTGGCCATGCACCGCAAGCTCGCGTTTCCGTTCGTGACGCTCATCATGGCGCTGATCGCCGTGCCGTTTGCCGTGACGACCGGCAAACATGGAGCGATGTACGGCATCGGCGCGGGCATCGTGCTCGCGATTCTGTATTGGACGGCAATCAGCGTCTTCGGCGCCATCGGCGCGGGTGGATTGATGGCCCCGGTGCTCGCCGCCTGGGCGCCGAACATCATCTTCGGCTGCGCGGCGACGTACTTGCTGCTCACCGTGCGCACGTAGTGCCGTGCGGACGCAGCGTCCGCCTTCAGGCGGATCTCGGTGCGGTCCGGCTAAAGCCGGACACTACGTACACGATTCTCTGCGTTTCCGCGCCACTGCGGTGATGACTACCGTTCTACTTGCAGATCGCTGATCGTGAATGTCCCGCTCGTACCGGGGGCGGTGTTCATCGTATCGACGACGAAGAGGATCGTGTCCGTTGCTGCGGGATCGAAGGTGCCGCTGGCTGCCACGGGTATCATGTCCTCGAACGCGACCGTGACGTCGCGCGGCGTCGCGTCGAGATAGACGGAGCGCCGCCATCGCGCGCCGGTACCCGGATGCCGGGCCTGGACGGACACGCGCATCGGCTGTGACGCGCGTCCGCCGAATGAGAGCCGAACCTTTTCGGCGAGGGCCGTCCCCACCGACACGCCGAGCGCGGCGTATTGGCCGGCGCGCTCTCCCCCACCCAGTCGAAAGCTGAACTGAACGGGACCGGTCGGGTAGTCGGTTTGCGCGACGTCAGCCGCGGACGCATCGTCTTTTTCGGCATGCCAGGGACCACCCTGGATGCGCCAACTATACGAAGTCGCAGGCCTGTTGTCCGGCGCCGCACCTCCCCAGCCCTCCGGCCGCACGTAGATCGGATTGCTGACAATCCACGGCACGGGCGGGTCGCCGGGCGAATCCGCCAGATGCACTTCCGCGCGGTAGGTGCCCCATTCTCCTTTTGAGTTGAACCGCGCTTCTGGCGGCGCGTATTGCGCAACCAGCCGTCCGTCCTTGAGGATGTTGACTACGCCGGAAGATGGAGCGTTCGTCCGCGCGATAATCATCGGTCCATTCGCCGTGACATCGATCTGTGGCGGCGAGGCAAGCGCGTCGATCGCCGAAAACACGCGGCCGTTTCTGAGGGCGGTGAGGATTTGCTCGCGCCGCCGCGGCAGGCTCGCGTTCGAGTGGAGAGTCCAGAATCACCCGCGTGGCGAATGTCCGGAACGACGTGTCGTACGAAGGGATTCGGAGAAACCACCCGCGGCGGTATCCTTCCGTGTCGTCGTCCATCCAACCCGCTCGAGCGTGGGCGTCGGCGCCGGCAACCGCGACGACCCTCCGCTGCCGTGTGAGCGCGTCCCATCTGGAAAGCGTCATTTGCGGGCGATCGAGCAGCGACGCGAGCGTTTCGGATGGCCGGAAGGGATACCGCGCCAACGCGCGCGCAAGCTGCGGCGTACTCTCATCGCGCCATTCGCTGTCGGCGTTGAGCCATTCCAGGGCGTCGAAGGGCGCGTCCCAGTCGTGCCATCGCAGCGCCGGCTTCGCGGAATCGGGATGTGCCACGATGCCGAAGCCCCCAAGGCGCCGCACGTCTTCGACGACATCACGCGCCTCGCCCCGCAGCGGGAACGGCGCCTGCGGAAGCCCGATCGCGATGTAGTGCCCCCCTTGCGTGCTCAGTTCGACGGCGTCGATGACGAGAACCCCGGATCGGAACTGCGGAGGGTCTGCCCTGCGCGTACCGTCGCCGTGATCGGTCAAGACGATGAATTGCAGTCCTGCGCGGGCCGCGGCGGACGCAATCTCGTCTGGCGAGCCGGAGCCGTCGGAACGATTCGTGTGAATGTGAAACGAGCCGGTTGCGATTGGCGCTGCGGCGGCTGAAGGTGGAAGCGCGGTGCGTTCTTCGGGCAGCGGAAGCAGCAGAAAAAGAAAAGCGGCGGCCAGAACGGCCGCCGCCATCAATACGATACCTACCTTGCGCACAACGGGAGTTACAGCCCGGCCGCCTTGCGCAGCGCGTTCGCGCGATCGGTCTTCTCCCAGGTGAACCCTTCTTCGGAGCGGCCGAAATGCCCGAACGCCGCCGTCTTCCGGTAGATGGGCCGCCTGAGATCGAGATCGTCGATGATGCCTTTCGGCGTCAGCTTGAAGTGCTCGCGCACGAGCTCGGTGATCTTCGAATCGGCAATCCGGCCGGTGCCGTAGGTGTCGACCATGACGGAGACGGGATCGGCCACGCCGATCGCGTACGCGAGCTGCACCTGGAGCTTCTCGGCGAAGCCCGCGGCCAGGCAGTTTTTCGCGATGTAACGCGCCATGTAGCAGGCCGAGCGATCCACCTTCGTGGGATCTTTTCCCGAGAACGCGCCGCCGCCATGCGGCGCCGCGCCGCCATAAGTGTCGACGATGATCTTCCGGCCGGTCACGCCCGGCATCGCCGTGAGGACCGCCGACGACGAAGCGTCCGGTCGGGTTGACGTAGATTTTCGTGTTGCTGTCCATCAGGCTGGCGGGCACGACGCGGCTGATGATTTTTTCGGCGATTTCTCCGCGCATGCGCTCGTTGGTGACGTCTTCGCGATGCTGACTCGAGATGACGACGGCGTCGACGCGAACGGGCTTGCGGCCTTCATACTCGACGGTCACCTGCGACTTGCCGTCGGGGCGAAGGTAATCGAGCATGCCGTCGCGCCGCGCGCACGACAGCGCCTTGACGAGCTTGTGCGCCAGCATGATCGGCAGCGGCATGAGCTCTTCGGTCTCGTTGCACGCATAGCCGAACATCAGCCCCTGATCGCCGGCGCCTCCCGTATCGACGCCCATGCTGATGTCGGGCGACTGCTTGTGCAGCGACGACAGCACGCCGCACGTGTCGGCGTCGAAGCCGTATTTGGCGCGGGTGTAGCCGACATCGCGGATGGCGGCGCGGGCGACTTCCTGAAAATCGACGATGGCGTTGGTCGTGATCTCGCCGGCGAGGACGACCAGGCCGGTGGTGACGAGGGTTTCGCAGGCGACGCGGCTTTTGGGGTCCTGGGCAAGAATCGCGTCGAGGATCGAATCGGAAATCTGATCGGCGATCTTGTCCGGGTGTCCTTCGGTGACGGACTCCGAGGTGAATAGATGGCGGCCATCGCGGCTCATTACGTTGTGCTCCTTCAGCGGTGATTTATGCGTAATCGAAAACCAGGAATTCTATCACGCGCGGGGGTGGAAACGGTCATAGACCGCCCGTAGCCGGGCTTCGAGTACGTGCGTATATATCTGTGTCGTCGACAGATCCGCGTGCCCCAGCATCATCTGAATCGACCGCAGATCAGCGCCGTGTTCCAGCAGATGCGTGGCAAACGAATGGCGCAGCACGTGCGGGCTCAGCGTGCGCGGCAATCCCGCCGTGCGGCCGTATGCCTTGAGAATCTTCCAGAAGCCGACGCGCGTGAGACCGCTGCCCTTTCTGGCGTTGACAAACAGCCATGGCGAGCTCTTCTTGCCGAGGAGTGCCGGGCGCCCTGCCTTGATGTACTTCGTGAGCCACTCGGCCGCCTGATTGCCGATCGGCACGATGCGCTGCTTGCGGCCTTTGCCTGTCGTCGACAGGTATCCCGCGTCAAGGTTTAGATCCGTGGCGCGCAGGTGGATCAGTTCCGACACGCGCAGACCGGTCGCGTACAGCACCTCGATCAGCGCGCGGTCGCGCAGCCCGCGCGGCGTGCTCACGTCGGGCTGCCTCATGAGCTTTTCGATGTCGTCGAGGCCGAGACACTTCGGCAGTGCCGGCCACGCGCGGGGGGCCTGCAGATCGTCCGCCGGGTTCGTGCCGACATGTTGAGCGAGCGTACAGAAGCGAAAGAAGCCCCGCACTGCCGCGACCGTCCGCGCGACCGAGCGTGGCGACAGCCCTTCGTTCATGAGGCCGTCCATGAAACGCTCGAGGTCGTGGCGGCCCAGCTGCTGGACCGGCTGTTCAACGGCTGCCGCGAACTCCGCGAGGCGCTGGAGATCCCGGCTGTAGCTTTCCAGCGTGTGATCGGCGAGACGGCGCTCGACCCTGAGGTGCGTGAGATAGGCGTCGACGAGATCGTGGGCGGTTGACACTATCGAAACGTGAGAGTAGCATCCGGCCCTTCGTTGCGCTAACGTTTCTTCATACGATGTCCCACCGGTCGAAATACCAACAGCTCCCAACCGAAGCCATCAATCCCGCGACGCTCGGCATCGACAAGGCGTCATCGGCCGACATCATCGAGTTGATGCTGAACGACGACCGCAAGGTGCTCGCCGCGGTGCAGCGCGAGAAACCGCGCATCGCCATCGGCGTCGACATCATCGTCGAGTCCCTGCGCAAGAACGGCCGCGTGATTTTCGTGGGCGCCGGCACGAGCGGGCGCCTCGGGGTGGTCGAGTCGGCGGAGATGCCGACGACCTTCGGGACCGATCCCGATTCGATTCAGGCGGTGATGGCGGGGGGCAAAGACGCGTTTCTCCACACCAAGGAAGGCGCCGAAGACAGCTATGAAGACGGCGCGCGGGCGATCACACGCGTCAAGCCGGCGAAAAAAGACGTCGTCATCGGCGTGTCGGCGAGCGGCATGACGCCGTATGTCCGTGGAGGTTTGACGAGGGCGCGGAAAGCCGGCTCGAAGATCATTTTCGTCACCTGCGATCCGCGCACCGAGCTGCAGACCTTCGTCGATCTGACCATTGCGCCGGCTGTCGGTCCGGAGGTGATTGCCGGCTCGACGCGCCTCAAGGCGGGCACCGCGACCAAGCTCGTGCTCAACATGCTGACGACGGCGGCAATGGTGCGGATCGGCAAAACTTACGGCAACCTGATGGTCGATCTCCACACCACTTCCGAAAAGGCGCGCGAGCGCGCCCGGCGGATCATTTCGATGGTCACCGGCCTCGACAACGACGAGGCCGGCACGCTGCTTCAGAAGGCGAAGTGGAACGTCAAGGCCGCGATCGTGATGCAGAAAACCAAAGGCGGCTACACCCAGGCGGTTGCGCGGCTGCGCAAGGCGCACAACTCGGTGCGCGAAGCGATTGGAGAAGACGTCGAGCCGCGGCTGCGCGAACTGCTGCACCTCGACCCCGCGGACACCGATTCGTAGTACATTTTCCGCACGTTGAAAGCTCTGTTTGTACTTCTGCTTACAGCGGGAGCGGCGTCGTACGTGATCCCGTACGCCGTGTCCGGCTTCAGCCGGACCTTATCCGCGCAAACGCCCGAAGTTCGCGCCATGTGGGTGCAGCGCGGCAGCCTCACGTCGCCGAACAGCATCATCGCGGCCATCGACACCGCGAAGGCGGCCGGGTTCAACACTCTGATCGTGCAGGTGCGCGGCCGCGGCGACGCCTACTACGACAGCCGGCATGAGCCGCGCGCGGCAGCGCTCCCGGCGGATGCGTCGTTCGATCCGCTGGAGCTGGTTCTGCAGCGCGCGCATCGCGCCGGGCTGAAGGTGCACGCGTGGGTCAATGTGAATCTCGTGTCCGACGCGCAGCCGCCGTCGGCGCGCAAACACATCGTTCATACACATCCCGAGTGGCTGATGGTGCCGCGCCCGCTCGCGGCGGATCTCTCGGAGATCAAGCCGCGCGATCCCGCCTACGTGCGGCGGTTGTCGGAATACGCCAAGGCGCGCAGCGATCGCGTCGAAGGCATCTTCCTGTCGCCGGTTCACGCCGGCGCCGTGGATCACACCGTGCGCGTGATCGGCGACATCACGTCGCGCTATGAAGTCGACGGCATCCACCTCGACTACATCCGCTTTCCGAACGACGAGTTCGATTACAGCGTCGAGGCCCTCGACGCATTCCGGTCGCACGTCACCGCGGGGCTGCCAGGCGCCGAGCGCCGCGAGTACGCCTCGCGCGCGCGGGGACGCCCGCTGTTCTACACGGAGATGTTCCCGCAGCGATGGCAGGAATTTCGCCGCGCTCGCCTCACCGCGCTGTTGACGCGTATTCACGCGGCGGTGAAGTCCCGCCGGCCCCGGGCGATGTTGACCGCCGCCGTGTTTCCCGATGCAGCCGATGCGACAAACCGCCGTTTTCAGGATTGGGGCGGTTGGCTGACGAGCGGACTGCTCGATGCGATCTGTCCGATGGCGTACACGACCGACGCCTCGACCTTCCGCGCGCAGATCGCGAATGTCGAACATCTCGCGGGACGCCGTCCTGTGTGGGCCGGCATCGGCGCATACCAGCTGCCGGCTGCTTCAACCGTCGAGAACATCCGGACCGCCAGACAACTCGGCGCCGAGGGCGTCATCCTTTTCTCCTACGACAATCTCGACAAGACCTACGTGTCTGAGGTGGCGAAGGGAGCGTTCGCGCCGTGACCGGGTTCGCGAGCGCGGCTGCTGTCGTTCAGCGCGGCGTAGACGAGGGTGCCTTCCCCGCCGCCGTTCTCGAAGTGGGGACGCGCCGCCGGGTTCTGGCGCAGCAGGCGTTCGGCAGGCTCGATCGCGATCCGGAGTCGGCGCTCACTCGGAAAGACACGATTTTCGATCTCGCCTCGCTCACCAAGGTGATTGCCACGACGACGCTGATGATGAGGCTGGTGGACCGCGGCCGACTTCGCCTCGAGCAGCCGATTCGAGAGTGGATTCCGGAGTGGAGGGGCAAAGATCGCGAGCACGTCAGGCTCCGTTCGCTGCTGGCGCACAGCTCGGGGCTCACGGCGTGGCTGCCCTTCTATCGCGATCATTCGGGCCGCCAGGATTTTCAGCACGCCATCTGTTCGCTTCCGCTCGAATATGCTCCCGACAGCCAGTCGATCTACAGCGATCTCGGCTTCATGCTGCTCGGGTTCATGATCGAAGACGCCGGAGGGAAACCGTTCGAGGCGCAGGCCGAGGCAATGTTGGCGGAAATCACCACGGCTCCGCTGCTCTTCAATCCTCCCATGGAGCTGCGACCGGCGATTGCGCCGACGGAACACGATGCTTGGCGCGGCCGCCGGCTCGTCGGCGAAGTTCACGATGAAAACTGTTGGGCGCTTGGCGGCGCCGCCGGACATGCAGGTTTGTTCGGCACGTCGGAAGCGGTCGCGGATTTTGCCCGCGCGATGCTCAACGCGCTCGATGGAGCCGATTCGCTCCTCGCGAGCGCGGAGACGGCGCGCACATTCGTCACGCGCTCCGCGATTCCCGACAGCTCGCGCGCGCTTGGATGGGACACGATGCTGCCGACATCCTCGTGCGGCGTCCGCATGTCTGCGTCAGCGTTCGGGCACACGGGGTTCACGGGCACGTCGTTGTGGATCGATCCCGAGCGCGATTTGTATGTGGTGTTGCTGACCAATCGGGTCAACCCGACCAGAGAAAACACCATGATCCAGCAGGTGCGCCCAGCGGTGCACGACGCGGTGCTAGCGGCGCTGGCCTGACGGCTGAAGTGGCGTAAAGGTTGTGCCGGAGGGGCTACGATCCGGTGGCACTCCCGGACGTGGGGGTCCGCCCGGAGGAGTTCGTGGCCCTGAACCTGGGGGCATGCCGGGTGGGCCTCCTCCCTGGGGTCCTGCTCCGGGCGTAGAGGAGAGTTCAGTTCCGGTGAATTGCCACTCGTTGTAGCGCTGCTTCCCTTTGTAAATACGAATGGATTCACCTGTGTTCTTGCTCGCCACACCAATGATCGAGCCGCTGGTGCTCTGAAACGGCGACCAGGTCATCCCCGCACCACGGGCGGGGAGCAGTCGGTAACCCTGGCCCACGTCCCGGCGGGTTCTGGTTTTGCGCAAACAGCAGCTGGAACTCGCCATCTTTGTTCGGCGAGAGCGGATCTTTGTATTTCTTGCGCAGGAGACGCTGCTCGATGAGCACGTCGATGCTGGGAACGACGGGCGACGTCGTTCTCTTGGCGTAGAGACTCATCGCGCGTGCGTACTGATTGCCGCGAAAGATGAGCTCTTCCTCTTTCTCGCGCCGAATCAGGTGCGACCAGGTGGGGAGCGCAACGCTCAACATGACTCCCATGACGGCGATGGCCACCAGAAGTGCGGCCATCGCAAAGCCCGCCTTCGCGCTTGCGCGCTTCGCGGCGCCCGCGGTAAGCTGGCCCACTGCTGCACGGTTTAGCGTGCTTGATTCAGGCGCTAAATTCATGAGACTATAGATACTTAGACATTTCTTAGCTGGATGCATTTCATCATAACAGGGTTCGGTCGGCGGCGATACTCGCGGGCTATTGGCGCTGGCGCTTTTTGCGCTCATCGGCTCCATTGCCTGCGACAAAGTCCCGCTTCTCGCGCCACGCCAGTCCACGATAACTCTGTCGAGCGCCAGCACGGTCGTGCAGGCCAATGGCGTTACCGAAATTCGCGCGACGGTGCTCGAGGAGAGCGGCACGCCGGTTCACAACGGCACGACGGTTACCTTCACGACCACCCTGGGAGCGTTGTCGCCGGCGGAGGCGCGGACCGAAAATGGTGTGGCGACGGTGCAGTTTATCGCCAACGGCCAATCCGGACGCGCGTCGGTGAAAGCGATTTCGGGGGGCGCCGCGTCGGAGGCGCTGGAATTGTCGGTCGGCGCAGCTGCAACCAGCCGCATCAGCCTCACCGCCAACCCGACATCGGTTCCCTCGACGGGCGGAACGTCCACCATCAGCGCGGCTGTGGTTGACGCCTCCGGCAATCCCGTGACTGGGGTTCCGGTCACGTTCACGACCACTGCCGGCTCGTTCAGTTCATCCGTCGCGAACACTGACTCGAGCGGCATTGCGCGCACGACGCTGACGACGAACCGCGAAGCCAGCGTGACCGCCAGCTCCGGAGGCACGACGTCAGCGGCGGTGACGATTTCTACCGCTGCCCGTCCGACTGTTTCCATCTCGGTGACATCGGGCTCCACGCCCAACGAAGGCGGCATCACCACGTTTTCGATCACGGTCAACCCGGGCACCAATGGCGCGCCGATCCAGAACGTGATTGTCGAATACGGCGACGGCACGTCGGATGAGCTTGGTGCGGTGACGGGCACGATCTCGGTTCAGCACGTGTATGACGATGACGGTACGTTCACGCCGACCGTCAGGGCCACCGACACGGGCGGCCAGACCGCGACCGCATCGACGGTGATCGTCGTCCAGCCGATTCTCGTGAGCATCACCGCGTCGCAGAGCACGACGAATCCGCAGATCTTCAACTTCACGGCGAATGTGAGCCCGACGGCGGCGTCGACGTCGATCGCGAGCTACGCGTGGACCTTCGGCGACGGCTCTTCGACGACGACCTCGAGCAACACGACGTTCCACCAATACACGTCATCGGGTACTAAAACAGTGCGGGTCACCGCGCGAACCTCCACCAACCGCACCGCCAGCGGAAGCACGACGATCATCGTTCCACCATAGCTCGCTAGCATTGGCCACTAGCCAGGTAGCCCCGGAGCTACAAGCCACAGGACTCTGGGCCAATGGCTACCGGCTCATGGCTACAGGCTACCGGCTACCTCTTGTCAGTCTTTGTCCGGGCGGACGTGCTGGTAGACGACCTGCAGGATGGCGGCGGTGGGAATGGCGAGAATTGCGCCTGACAGTCCCATCAGCGCCGCGCCGATGAGAAGGGCGATGATCACCATGACGGCACTGACGCCCACCTGACGTTCCATGATCTTCGGAACGAGCACATGATTCTCGACCTGCTGCTGGATGAAGAAGAAGATCGCAACCGATACAGCGAGACCAACCGATTCGTTCAGGCTGACCCCGATCGCGGGAATGGCGGCGAGGATTGGGCCGACAACCGGGATGAGCTCGCCCACCGCCGCAATCAGCGCCATCACGTAGAAATACGGAACCCCGAGCAGCCCCAGTCCAATGGCCGCAGTGATGCCGATAATCGCCATCAGCATGAGCTGGCCGATTAGCCAGGCGCTCACCTTTTCGGTGACTTCAGTCGACGCGCTTCGAATAGTTCCTCGACGGGAGCGCGGGAAGAGTCCGACGAAGGTCTGAAACAGCGAGCCGGACTCCAGCAGGAAGTAGAAGGTCAGGATCAAAATAGTCAGCAGGCCGAACGCTCCGCCAACCACGCTCAATGCCGCCCCAATGACCGTGTCCACGGCAGACGGAGCGATGGTCGCACGGTCGAACGCCTCACCCGGCGTCAGCGGCTTGCTGAGCAGGCCCCGCGACACCAGATATTGCTGCGCGCGGTCGAACATCTCTGGCAGCGCGGTCCACAACTGCTGCGCTTGATCCACGAGCGACGGGAGTACCATGACGGCGATCGCGGCGACCGCGCCAATCACGACGACGTAGATCAACAGGATGGCCAAACCCCGCGGAACCCGGCGCGTTCGACCCAGCGGAAGCTTCCATCCCTCGATCCGTCGCACGAGCGGACCGAGGCCGACGGCAAGGAGAGCGCTCACGTAGATCAGCAGCACCACTCCGCGCACGAGGTACGCCGCCCACAGCAGCAGTGCCATGAGCGCGGACATCGCGATCACCCACAAAGCAAACCTGCGTCGCTCATCCATAGGTGGCGTTTATCCGCGTCAGTTACAGTTCCGCGTGCGTGCGGCCGTCGAGCATGGTGCCCGCGGATCCACTCTTGACATCGTCGACGCCAGGAGTGGCGCTGGGGTTGGCAGGATCCGATTCGGACATGTGCGGTTGCCATGTCTCGGTGGATTCCGTAAACGGGTCCCGTGGAATCTGCCGCATGTATCCGCTGCTGACCAGCGACGACAGGTCGGGCGGCCAGGCGCCCTTGTCGGCGTAATACTGATCGATCGCGTCGCGCATGCGCGTGAGGTTTTCGAGCAGCGCCGCCTCTTTCGCGCGCGTCACGCTCGTCGTGTACGTCGACAGCCCGATGCCGGCGAGTATGACGATCAACGTCACGACGATGAGCAGCTCCATCAAGGTGAAGCCGCGCTGTCGGCTACCAGTCACGGTAATTCGTCCCGTCGAGAGCCGTGCCGTCATACTTCGTGTACACAGCGAACACATTTTGGCCGCCCCAGACCTTTGATTCGGGCAGATCGCGACTCGAGCGCATTCCCCATTCCTGGGATTTCGTCATCGGGTCCATCGGCACACGTCGCAGAAACTTCAATTTCTTGCCGGTCGTGTCGTTGGCCGCCGGCACGCCGTCGACGAGCGTCTGAAGCGTCGGCGGATACCCGTCGGTATTGCCGTCGAGCGCGCTCTCCGAAATCTGTTTCTGCTCCACGGCGTCTTTGTACTTATCGATCGCAGTGTGGATTTCGCGCAGGGCGCGGCGCAGCTCGATCTCCCGATTGCGCTGCATCGTCACTTTTGCGAACGGAAGAGCGACCGAGGCGAGGATGGCGATGATCGCGGACACGATCGCGATCTCGATGAACGTGTAGCCCCGCTCTCTCACTTCCCTATCGTACGACGACCGATGCAGGGCTGAACTGGATCGGAATCGTCCCTCCTGCCGGGTTGGTCGCAACGCCATTGACGGTCAGCGGCGAGTTCCCCGCCCCGACGGCATCGAACTGGATGGCTGCGAGCAGACCGGATCCGGACGCACCGAGCGCGTCGCCGGTGCGCACGAAGGCCAGATCGACCCGCCCGGTTGCGGCGTCCGTTTTCGGCGTGAAGACGACGCTCACCCCGCCCTGCCGGAGGAACGTGCCCTCCTGAATCGTCCGCATGCGCAGCACGGCCGGGTTGTAGGTGACGGTGATTGACACCGTTGATACGCGCGACCCGCCATTCAGGAAAATCGGCACCGTGTACGGGCCTGCGGCCACACGAACCTCGCCGGTGGGCGCGGTGACGGTGATCTGCGCGGCGGGCGCCAGCGTCGTGGTTTGCGGCGCCGCTGTTGCGCTCTGTGGTTGCGGGTCCGCCAGCGGCGGAGTCAGGCCGCCCTGGGGCGGTTTGGCCGTTCCCGGCGCCGGAGATGGCACCGCCGGACTTGGAAGAGGCGGAGCGGGGACCGCCGGGGCCGCATCGGGTGCCGCCCCGGCGTCAGCCGGGGTTGCAATCAGCGGCGGTGGCCCGGTGAGGCCGAAGTTCTGGTTCGTGCCCACGTAAATCGGGCTCAAATCACGCGCGTTGAGCTCGTGCGTGCGGATGATGCGCGGCGTCAACAGCATCACGATGTCGGTCTGCTGCGAAATGCTGTCGTTGTGCGACAGGATGTGCCGCAAACCGGGGATGTTGATGATGCCGGGAAAGCCTTCGAGGGTTTCCCGCGAATCATCCTGCAGCAGGCCGGCGAGCAGATGCGACTCGCCATCCCGCAAGCGGACGCTGGTGGTCACTTCTCTGTTCGTGAACGAAGGGGCCGGGCTCCCGCCGACGAGCCTGCTGGGTCCTAATGCGGAATTCTTGAGCTGAAGTGGCGTCAGGATGATGTCGCCTTCCGCCGTGACGCGCGGCGTTGCCATGACGCTGACGCCGACCTGTTCGAAGGTATACGACGACACCGGGTTGACGTTTGCGCCGCCCGAGGCGATGGGGGCGAAGGTCGTGCTCAGATACGGCTCTCTGGCGCCGATGTTCAACTGAAGCTGCTGGCCTTCGGCGCCTCTCAGCTGCGTCTGGGCAAGGAGCTTGGTATGCGAGTCGCTGGCCAGGAACCGGAACACGGCCTGCGGCACGCTCAGGTAGAAATCGGCGGTGCTGATGCCCTGAGTGATGGTGTTCAGATTGAATGGCGGCGTGGTCGCCGTCGGCGCGGCCTCGGGCGAAAAGATGGCGCCAATCTGATTGTTCGAGAGTTGCAGCCCGAGGTCTTTCACGCGGCTCCTGCTCACCTCGAGGATCTCGACGTCGAGCGTGATCTCGGCACGCGGCTTGTCGTTGGTGGCGACCAGCTCGCGGATCACGGCCATCACCGGCTCCGTGGCGCGAACGGTGATCGAGTTGTTGGTCTTGATGGGAATGATGACCGGTGGAATCGTGACACCAGTGGTCGTCCGGGTGATCGCCGTCAGCATCGCCGTCAGTTCGGTTGCGTCCGCATACGACAGCGGAAACGTCTGCGCGACCTGCCGTTCGAACTTGAGGCGGTTCGGTCCCGTGTCGGCGGCGACGACGATCGTCTTGTCGTCGAGCACCGAATAGAACAGGCCGTTCGACGACAGCAGCGTATTCAGGACCTGCTCGATGGTGCCCTGGAGCGTCACGGTGACGGAGCGATCTTGCTGAAAGCTCGCATCGAAAATCACGCTGATGCCGGTCGCGTTCCCGATAAAGGTCAAGACGTCGCGCAAGCTGGCGTTGGTAAAGCGATAGTCCAGCGGCGTCCGTGACGCCGGATTCAGCAGAGGCGCCGCCGCGGCCTGCCGCGCCTGTTCGCGAAGCTGCACGATCGCCGGCTTCGGGCGCGATGCTTCGATGCGATCGCGGATCGTTCTCTCCAGCTGCGCGGCTTTTTCCTGAGCCTGCCTGTTGGCCGGGTCGAACTCCACCACCTTGCGATATTCGAGGAGGGCCGCGTCGAGCTGATCTTTCGCCTCGAGATCGCGCGCGGTGTCGAAGTGCACGCGCGAGGCGCTGAGCATGGCCCGTTCAAGGGCGATCCGGTATTCGGTGCGGTCCGGGGCGGCTTGCATCGCCTGCCGGTAATAAACGACGGCGGAATCCCAGTCACCCACCTGTGCCCGTTCTTCGCCGCGGCTAAAAGCCTGGCTCGCGGCGCAACCGGCAGATAGAGCGAGCGCAAGCAGCAGCGCGGAGACTGTTGTGAGTCGTCTCATGTCGCGTTTCTTTTATTGTCCTGTTTGTCTGATGGTCTGCCGCCCGCGTCCGTCGAGATACGCAAGCTCGACCGATTCTACGCCTATCCTCAGAATCTGATAGCGGCCCTCGATGACGTCTCCCTCTTCTCCGTAGAAGGAATCGCGGCCGTCGCTCAGAATCGCAATCCGTTTTCCGGGCTTTGACGGATGCGCCATGTCGCCGATGTACTTCAACTCGATGCGCGGCGGCGGTGGCGGCCCCATCGGCTCGGACCCGCTGGTCATGTCAACCGGGGGCTGCGCGATGACGGGTCGCGGCGGAGGCGCCGGCGCCGGCTTCGGCTGGAAGCCGAAGGGGTTTCTCGTCGACTCTCCGGGCTGCGGCCGTTCCTTCTCGAGCGCGTCCAGATCGATGTCCGCAAGCGGGCTCTTGCCGGCTGGTGCGTTTGCCGCGGCCGCGGCGGTCGTCCCGGTTGCCATGGGCTGGTTTGCCGTCGGCCGCAGGTTCCACACGGCGACCGCAAGCAGGACGATGGCGACCGCGCCGAGGGCCAGCTCGCGCCGGCGTTTAGATTCCATCGGCACCCGCACGGTAATAGGTGGACAGCGTGAGATCGAGCGTCAGCCGTGAGCCCGCTTCGGAGCCCTGGCGCAGTGCGATGCTGTCAATGACGATGAAGTCGCTGCCCGACTCGACCTGATAGACGAAGCGCCGAATATCGTCGTACTCCCCCTGCAGCGACATCGTCATGCGCATGCGGCGCAGCGTTGACTCCTTGTCCTCGTCGATGCCGTGATCGCGCTGCGCGCGCTGCAGGTTGTGCTGCTCGGCCAGCTGCGCGAGCCGGAGGAACGTGGCCTGCCGCGCCTGCGCGACGTTGGGGGGCAAGATGTCCTTGTAAAACGTCTTGAGCGCGGCGTTGGTGCGATCCCTGCCCTGCTCGAGGCCACGCGCGGCGGCGTCGTCTTTCTGAGCGCCGAGCAGCTGCTGATTGGCCGCGTCCGCGCGCGCCTCGGTGGCGCGCATGCGCGCCGTGAACGGATAGATCACGCCCGCATAGACGAGCGCGTTGAGCGCGAGCCCGCCGAGCACCGGGACGGCAAGGCGGCGCTTTTCGGCGAAGATGCGTTTAAGGGGCAGGAACATATTTCCCCTCCAGCGACACCTGAACGCCGCCCGTTTCGACAGGCGAATCTTCGAGCGGAATCACGTCGCTGAATGCCGGCGTGCTGTCGAGATTTGCCATGAACTCTTCGACATCTTCGATACTCTGGCCGTGGACAGTCATCAGCACGGTAATGCCGCCGTCGCGGTCAACCCGTGGACGCACGGAGGTGATCCGGACGTCGGCCGGCAGCGTCGCCTCGAGGCGGTTGAGCAGCTCGGTCCACGAGAACAGCCGCTGTCCGATGATGTCGTTCGCTTCGCGTGCCGCTACCGAGATCGCGTCGAGCTGCTTCGCATCGATGCCCTGCCGGGTTCGTTCCGCGTGCGCGCGCAGTTCCTGTGCCTTGGCCTCGGCGGCAGCGGTCTGGCCGCTCAAGGCTGACTGCCGGCGCGTGAGCATCACCAGTTGGGTCACGTTGAAGATGGTGAATGCGAGGACGAGCACGGCCCCAATACCAAGCACCGCGTGCACGGCACGGTCATTGTAAAAAGGACGCGTCGAGAGATTGGTCCGCAGCATGTCAGGCGGCCTTCTCGCGCGCCAGCAGGCCGACGAGCGGCGCCAGCCCGTCGAGCAGTTCGGCGTTTGCCGAAATCCGATCCATGAGTGTCGCGGCATGGCGCGGGTCGACCGCGTCTACCTTGGTGCCCAGCCGCTGTTCGAGCGCCCGCCGGAGATATTCGACATCCTGCCCTCCGAGCACCTGCGGCGACGCCGCGCCCGCCAGCACCACCCGGTTGAATCCGGCGCCGCTGAGGCGATCTTCGTAATACATCGCGGTCTGATGCACCATGTCGGCCAGCGTCGCTTCACCGTCGGTGGCGCGGTTCCTGAAGAACACGACGTGCTCGCCGCGCAGAATCGCCATGGTCGCGTCTTCCTGCGTCACGTGCACGAGCAGCCAGTCGTCCGCGGGCGCCGAGGCGCCGGCGAGCACCGCGTTGATCACGTTGAACGACGCGAGGTCGACGATACCGGCGTGCGCTCCCAGTTCGTCGCAGACCGACTCGTATTCGCGGACGATGTCCTTCCGTGCGATGACGACGATGAATTCCGAGCCGCCGTCGGCGCTCCTGAGGCTTGGTACGTAGCTGAGCTGCGCGTCTTCGATCCGGAATGGCGCGGCTTTGCGCACCTGCCAGCGGACGAGCTCGTCGAAGTCGTGTTTTCGCTCGGGGACCTTGTCGAACTTGAGCAGCGACACTTTCGCCACGCTGTCGGGAATGGCGAGCGCGACGCGCTTCGGCCGGGCGCCGATCCGCTCGAGCGCCTTGCGCAGGACCGAGGCGACGGCTTTGGGATCGGGAATGTTGGTCGCGTTCAGCGCGGGCAGAACCGCGCCTTCCGGCAGCGGCTCGGTGGCGTAGGCCGAGACCGCGAGCTTCCCGTCGCGGAACGAGATGGTCGCGGCCGATACGCGATGCCGCGCAATTTCGACCGCAACGGTCGGGGACGCGGGCGCAAAGAAGGAGTTATTCAACGAAGGTAACCTTGTTGATTTCGCGGAGCGTGGTAGCGCCCTGCATCACCTTCTCGACCGCCGATTCCCGAAGAAAGCGCATGCCCTCTTCGTGCGCGGTCTTCTTGATCTCCGAAGACGGCCGCCGCTCGAGAATCATCTCACGGATCGAATCGGTCAGATCGAGCAGCTCGCAGATCGCCATGCGGCCCTTGAATCCCGTGCCGCCGCAATCGATGCAGCCGGCGCCCTCGTAGAACGTGTGCGTGTCGGCCAGCGCGGTGTCCATCGCCGACTCTTCGAGCAGCGTCCGGGTGACCTTGACGGGACGCTTGCAGTGCGCGCAGATGATGCGCACCAGGCGCTGCGCCAGCACGCAGTTGAGCGCGGACACGAACTGATACGGCTCGACGCCCATGTTGAGGAAGCGCCCGAGCACGTCGATGACGTTGTTGGCGTGGACGGTCGTAAACACGAGATGGCCGGTCAGCGCCGACTGGATGGCAATCTGCGCCGTCTCGGGATCGCGAATCTCGCCGACCATGATCTTGTCGGGGTCGTGGCGCAGAATCGATCGCAGCCCGCGCGCGAACGTCAGGCCCTTCTTTTCGTTGATCGGAATCTGCGTGATCCCGCGCAGCTGGTATTCGACGGGATCTTCGATGGTGATGATCTTGTCCTCGACCGACTTGATCTCCGACAGAGCGGCATACAGCGTCGTGGTCTTGCCGCTGCCCGTCGGACCGGTGACGAGCACCATGCCATACGGTTCCGCGATGTACTTCCGGAATCGCTTCAGCTCGGTATCCGGGAATCCCAGAATGTCGAGGCGGAGCTCCCTGAACTGCTCGCTGATCGATTCTTTGTCGAGGATGCGGATGACGGCGTCTTCGCCGTGTACGCTCGGCATGATCGACACGCGGAAATCGATCGTCTTGCCCGGCACGCGCAGCTTGAAGCGGCCATCCTGCGGGACGCGCTTCTCGGCGATGTCGAGCTCCGCCATGACCTTGATGCGCGAGATGATCGGCGAATGGAACTGCTTGGCGATCGGCCGCATGGCCGGCTGCAGCACGCCGTCAATCCTGTACTTCACGTGCACCGCATCGTCGCCGGTCTCGATATGGATGTCGCTCGCCCGCCGCTGGATGGCGGTGAAAATCGTCGAGTCCACCAGCTTGATGACCGGGCTGATGTCACTCGTCAGGCGTTCGACCGTCAGGTTGTCGTCGAGCGAGTCGTCGTCTTTGAGAAGCTGGATCTGGAAGCTTTCGGTCGCTTCCTCGAGCACACGCTGCGAGCTTTCACTTTTCTTGAGGATCGACTCGATGGCGTAACGCGCCCCGACGGTAACCGTGATGGGCGTGCCGAGCAGGTGCGACAGCTCGTCGAGAAGCGGCAGATCGGTGGGGTCGGGCACGACGATGACCAGCGTCTTGCCCTGGCGCTTGTACGGGACGAACGAATACCGCAGCATCAAATCCGCGGGAATGGACCGGAACAGCTCCTGATCGATGGGGAACTGCTCCATATCCACGAATTCGAGCCGGTACCGCGTGGCCAGGCGCTGGGCGGCCTCGAACTCGGCGCGGCGCTCGTCGGCGGAAACGGCAGTTTGCTGGTCGGCCATATGGGTATATCTGTATGTATCGGTCAGATAGCAAATGTACGTAGTGTCCGGCTTCAGCCGGACCGTTCAGTTCACGACCGCGCTCAGCTGGAAGAGCGGCATATAGAGGGCCAGGACCAGAACCGCGATGACCAGGCCCATGACGACCAGGAGGGCCGGTTCGATGAGCGTGACGAAACGGCCCACGGACGTTTCCACCTCCTCATCGTAGAAGTCGGCCAGACTGCTGAGCATGTCCTGCAGCGAGCCGGTTGACTCCCCCACTTCGATCATCTTCAGCGCGACGTCCGGCACGACGCGCCGGTCGGCGAGAGATGCCGCCAACCCCTGCCCTTCGCGAACGCGCTGCGTGACGACGTCGAGCTCGCGCGCCATGTGGTGGTTGCTGACCGAACGGGCGGTGACCTCCATCGAATTCACCAGCGGAATACCGCCCCCCAGCAGCGTCGCGAGCGTCCGCGCCATCTGCGCGGTCACGAACTTCTTTACCGTCTCGCCGATAAACGGAATCGTGAGCACCGCGTGGTCGAACCGGGCGCGCTGCCCGGGCTGACGGATCCACGCGGCAAACGCCCCGCTCCCGATGACCGCCGCCGCGATGAGCAGCAGAAACTGCTGCTGGGCGAAATCCGACACCGCGAGGATCATTCGCGTCGACAGCGGCAGGTCGGCGCCGAAGCTCGCGTAAAAGTCGGTGAACGCCGGCACGACGCGGAGCACGATGATGCCGACCAGGCCGATCGCCAGCACGATCAGGATCACCGGGTAGATCAGCGCCGAGATGGTCTTCCGGCGGATCGTGTCGAGCACCTTCTCGTAGACGACGTAGCGCCGGAGTACCGCGTCGAGGTTGCCGCTGCGTTCGCCGGCCAGGAGCGACGCGGTGTACACCCGCGGGAACAGGTCGCCGTGGTCGGTAAAGGCATCCGACAGCGCCGTCCCTCCGCGCACCTTGTCGTGGACGTCGTCGAGCACCGCCCGAAACACCGGGTTGGCGACCTGGCGCCTCAGCAGATCTATAGACTGCACGAGAGGCATTCCGGCCTTGAGCAGCGTCGCAAATTCCTGGTTGAAGATGAGAAATTCGTGGCGGGCGATCTTCCGGCGCCGGAATAGAAGGCTGCCGCCGCTCAGCGTGCCGCGCTTGCGCAGCGAGAGGACGTGCAGCCCCTGGTTCTCGAAGTCATGGCGGAGGCGTGCTTCGCTCTCCGCCGCGTAGGTGCCTTCAACGATTTCGCCGGATGCGCTGACCAGTCTGCAACGAAACTCCATGACTCCAGGATTACCGCCCTAACAGCCCGAGGATCTTCTCGACGTAGGCCCGCGTTTCCGCGTATGGCGGGATGCCGCCGAAGCGGCGTACCGCGCCTTCGCCGGCGTTGTAGGCCGCGAGCGCGAGCGGGAGCTCGAACTCGTCGAGGAGCGTCTTGAGATATTTGGTCCCCGCCTCGATGTTCGCGAACGGATCGTACGGGTTCCGCGCCTTGTATTGCCTGGCGGTCTTCGGCATCAGCTGCATCAGCCCCATTGCCCCTTTGTGCGATCGGGCGCGCGGCTGAAATGCCGATTCAACCTGGATGACCGCTTTCAGGAGCCGGGCATCGACACCGTGGCGATCGGACGCGCTCTCGATGATCGGATCGTACGGTGTGTTTGTGACCAGAATGTGACGTGGCGAGACCGCGGGCGTCTCATCGCCGCTTGTTGGATCGGGAGCCGGCGCCTCGACTGGATATTCCACTTCGTCGGCAATGATTCTCGTCACGAGCGCGCGATCGAAGGTCATCTCCCCGCCGCCGCGCAGCGACACGATGATGAGATCGCCCTCGAACCGGTGACCCGCCACCGACATCGTCCGCTGCTCGGAAAAGAAAAGCAGCTCGGCCGACGCCGGCGTCGCGACCAACAGAGCGATGAGCGCGAGCAGATATCGCATGTCAGGCCGCTGGTTGTACGTAGGCGTGGAACACGCGCACCCCGAGCTCGCGAGGGTCCCTGTTGGCGCCATTGGTAATGACCGCGGGCACGTATGTCTTATCGACCGAAATCTTCACATCGACCACATCGCCGCTTCCCAGCTGGGTGGCGGTGATCGTCGGCTTCCTGATGAGCTCTTTTGTCGGCTCGATCGTGAACTGATCGACAACCTGGCCGCCGACCGAAACCGTCACCTGCTGGGCCTCCTGGAACAAGCCGGGATGATCCAGATGAAGGTAGAGCGTGACGTCCTTTTTGGGGTTACGCACCGAAAGCGTGGCCTCTTTACGGGTCCACTGCCACTCGACGGCGGCATTGTCGGGCGGCGTTTCCGCCGGATGCCACCCCTCCTTGAACATCACGAAAATGCCTTCGGTCCGTTTGGCCAGATCGAGCGTCCCGACGATGTACGAGCGCCGGTCGTGATTGGTGCCGGCGAGCGGGAGACGGGAGTTCGAGGCGTTCGAATAGAGCCCCATCAGGACCTTTGTCGGGCCTTCGTGCTGGACGATCGGCACGAACATCGTCTTCGTGTATTCGATGACCTGTCCCGGCTTCCACTGCGAGGTGGGAACAGGCAGGTCGTGGTCGTCGGTCCAGAGCCGTTCGTTGTCGGCATCCAGGAAATGCACGAAAACGCGGAAGTCTTCCGTGATCTTCGGGGCGTCTTTGGCAACGACGAACTTGTAATTCACTTCGACCGGGCTGCCATGGGGCACCCTCGCCTGAGAAACCGAGAACGACGGCGTGGCAACGGGCGGCGGCTCGGGCTCTTCGCGCTGGCAGCCAGCCAGGGTAACCGCGCACAGGGCGGCAGCGGCCAGACAAGCCTTTCGGAACACTGGATTCAGCATCTTCGAAAACGTTTTGGTGAATGTCGGTTAAACCCGAAAAGAATCAACATTATAACCACGTTGCCGCCCCATGCCTAATCTGTTAGAGTCGCGCTCACATGTCACTCGAAGCGCTTGGAATGGTTGAAACCAAGGGGCTCATTGGCTCCGTCGAGGCGGCCGACGCCATGGTGAAAGCGGCCAACGTCACCCTGGTCGGCAAGGAATACATCGGAGCCGGTTACGTAACCGTAATGGTCCGCGGCGACGTAGGCGCCGTCAAGGCGGCGACCGATGCCGGGGCCGCGGCGGCGCGCCGTGTCGGCGAGCTGGTCTCCGTTCACGTCATCCCGCGGCCCCACACCGAAGTCGAGAAAATTCTGCCGAAGCTGTAGCAGGCGCGGGACATGGCGAGTCCTCAACCCCTTCCCTCCCCAAAGGCGTCCGATCGCGATCTTGCCTCGATGGCCGAAGCGCGGACGCTCGCGCGCCGCGCGAAACAGGCGCAGGCCGAAATAGCTGAGCTGTCGCAGGAGCGCATTGACGCGATCGTCGACGCGATGGCGGCGGCAATCGCGCCGCAGTGCGAGCCGCTGGCGAAGCTTGCGGTGGAAGAGACCGGATACGGCGTGGTCGCCGACAAGATTCAGAAAAATCAGTTTTCGGCCGACCGTGTGTACCGTTTCATCCGGCCGATGAAGACCGTCGGCGTTCTGCAGCGTCTGGAGGATCGCAAGATCATCGAGATCGCCGAGCCGTTCGGTGTGGTTGCCGCGATCGTACCGTCGACCAATCCCACCTCGACGGCGATTTACAAGATTCTCATTTCGCTGAAGGCACGGTGCGCCATCGTGATCAGCCCGCATCCGTCGGCGGTGCGCTGCATCACACGCGTCGCCGAAATCATGAACGACGCTGCCCGCCGCGCCGGCGCTCCGGACGGCAGCATCAACTGGATGACGACGGTGACGCTCGAAGGCACTCAGGAGTTGATGAAGAGCCGCGACATTGCCGTCATTCTCGCGACCGGCGGCATGGGCCTGGTGCGCGCCGCGTACAGTTCCGGTAAACCGGCGTACGGCGTCGGGCCAGGCAACGCGCCATGTTATGTCGAAGGATCCGCGGATATCAGAAAGGCGGCGTCCGACATCATCACGGGAAAGACGTTCGACAACGGGCTGCTGTGCTCGTCGCCGAATTCAGTGGTGGCCGATGCGGCCATTGCCGAAGAGTTGAAGCGCGAGATGATCGCTCAGGGCGCTTACTTCCTCAACGTGGCAGAGATCGACGCCGTCGCCAAAGTGCTGGTGTCGCCGCAACGGCTCCCCAATCCAGCGGTGGTCGGCCGCCCCGCAACCTACATCGCGGAAAAGTCCGGCATCCACGTGCCGCCGGCGACGCGTGTGCTGATTGCGCCGCTCGCGGGAGTCGGGCGTGATTACCCGCTCTCGATTGAAAAGCTGTGTCCGGTGTTGTCGTGGTATGTCGTCAACGACTGGCGCGAAGGCTGCGAGCGCTGCAAGGAAATCCTTCGCTACGGCGGCATGGGCCACACGATGTCGGTGCACTCCCGGAACGATCAAATCATTCTGGAGTTCGGCCTCAAGAAGCCGGCATATCGAATCGTCGTGAATACCCCGACGACGCATGGGTCCGTCGGCATGACGACGGGGCTGGATCCGGCGATGACGCTTGGATGCGGCGGCTGGGGCGGGAACATCACCTCGGACAACATTTCCCCGAAGCACCTTCTCAACATCAAACGGGTCGCGTATGAAACGCAGCCGGCAAAAGGAGCCAGCACGGCCGCCGCGGCTGCCGGGGCGGGCTCCACGGGCAACCCAGGAGTTCCCCGGCCGAGCGCTGGACTCAGCCCCGACGTCATCGGCCCGCGGATCGACCAGTTCCTGGCGTCCCGAGGAATTGCGACGCCCGACAAGGCGCCCCGAGCACCTCCGGCTCCCCGGCCCGTAAACCCCGTAAAGTTCGTGTGCGAGGATGACGTCCGGCAGGCCATCCAGGCAGGGGTGAAAATCGTGGTCGACAGCCGGACCATCGTCACCCCGTCGGCCCGGGACCTGGCCGAAGAAAAACGGGTGTTCGTGGAGGCCCGTTAGCCCTTTAGGATCTTGAAGATAACGCGTTACTACAGCGTTCTCTGACACTTAGCCGTTGACCACTCTTTGAACGCCGTGTTACCCTCCCTTTGGCTTACCCCAGATAGGCAACCCGCTCGTTCAAGGTCGTCTCTGTGAAGTTTGGTCGTGGCAGGGACGAAACGCTGTAAGAGCAATTTCGACGCGTAATGAGCAGACGTATACCGCTGCCCGTTGCAGCTGCTATCGGCGTGAGCATAGCGCTCGTGGGGTGTGGCACCCCCAAGACCGTCAAGACGACGGTAACGGCCCCGCCTGTCCAGGCGACGCCGACGGCGCAGCCGGCCCCTGCCCCGCCCCGGGATCCGATTACAGATTTGATAGCCGAGTCGGAGCGGCACTTCTCCGCCGGCGAGCGTGAGCTGGCGCTTGGCCATCTCGACCAGGCCAGGGCGTCGTTCGACCTTGCCGTCGACGTGCTGCTCAAATCGCCGTATGGCGCCCGGTCGGAGGCGCGAATCCGTCAACATTTCGATCGTCTCGTCGAGCAGATAAGCGCGCACGAAATCCTGGCGCTCGCCCAGGGTGACGGCTTCGTCGAAAAGAAGACCGAGCCCGCGTCGATCGACCAGCTGCTTTCGATTTCCACTTTCGATCAGCCCGCTCCCACTCCGAAAACCGAGACGACGGTGGCGAGCGACCAGACGAGCCACGACATCGACATTCCGCAGAATCGCAAAGTTCTTTCGTACATCGAGTTGTTTCAGGGCAACCTTCGAGAGTTCATCAGCGCCGGTCTGCAGCGCGGTTCCAAATATCTGCCGATGATTCAGGCGGAGTTCCGCGAGCAGGGAATCCCGCTCGACCTCGCGTATATCCCGCTGATCGAAAGCGCGTTCAAGAACACCGCGCGGTCGCGCGTCAAGGCGCAGGGCATGTGGCAGTTCATGAGCTACACCGGCCGCGAACAAGGGCTGACCCTGGACTGGTACATCGACGAACGTTCCGACCCCGAGAAGGCGACGAAGGCGGCCGCCCAATATCTCAAGATGCTCGGAAAGATGTTCGACGGCGACTGGCACCTGGCGATGGCGTCGTACAACGGCGGCCCCGGCCGCGTGCAGCGCGCGATGAAACGTTCGGGCAAGAGAGATTTCTGGACGCTGTCGTCGACGTCACGGTTTCTGCCGCGCGAGACCCGCGAGTACGTGCCGATGATTCTGGCCGCGATCGTCATCGCCAAGAACCCGTCGCATTATGGGTTCCACTTCGAGCCGGACATGCCGCTGATCTACGAAAGGTCTCGGTTGACGATCCGATCGATCTTCGGCTCGTGGCCGAATGGACCGGCGCGGACATCGCCGACATCGAATCGCTGAATCCCGAGCTCCGCCGCTGGACGACGCCGGTGCGCTCGCCGGATTACGAGATCAAGGTGCCGGTCGGCACCAGCGACGCGTTCCGCGCGCGGCTCGCCGATGCCCCTCCGGAAAGCTTGAATGCGTTCCAGTGGCATTCGGTGAAGCGCGGCGAGACGCTGCTGTCGATTTCGCGCAAGCTCAGCGTGCGCCAGTCCGACCTTGCCGAAGCGAACTCGCTGACGCTGCGCTCGCGTGTGAAGCCCGGGCAGCAGCTGATCGTGCCGCGCGCTCCCACGACGCTGCTCGCCGCGCGCCCCGATAATCCGGCGCCGGAAGACGGTCGTCGCGGAATCGCGACCCGTCGTGCTCGAAAAGGAAGCCATCGTCTCGGCTCCGGCGGAGCGCGAAGAAGCGCCGCAGCGCGAGGGCCAGCGCATCGTGCACCGCGTCAAGCGTGGCGACACGCTCTTCTCCATCGCGCGCCTCTACAACACCACCGTCGCCGCGCTCAAGTCGTGGAATGCCTCAATTCGCGGCAACCGCATCAACATCGGCGACCGGCTCACCGTCTTCGCATCACGCGCGGCGAACTAGCCAATAACCAGTAGCCAATAGCCGGTAGCCAGTAGTCCTGTGGCTAGTAGGCCGGGAGCCGTTTTTCGAAAAAGGCGTTCAGTGGCGACGGCGTGTATTCGCCATACGGAGCAGTTGGTGAAGAACCCGGCGGTCGTGTACAGCGCAATCGCCTCAGGCTGCCGCGGTACCAGTTTCCAGTAACAACCGGGAGGCACCAAGCTTCTTTGCCTCCCCTTCAAGCCTCTCCAGCACGAGGCGTGCAATGCCTCGCCCCCGCATCTCAGGCTGGACATACATTCGCTTGATTTCGCACGCATCGCTTTCAATCCGTCTGACGGCACCGCAGCCGATCGGGCGGCCGCCGGCGTAGACCACAAGAAACGCACCGCGGCCGGCCCGCACCTCGTCTGGGTCGAGGCGGAAGTAATTCACGCCGTCTTCGGGATACCGCTCCTGCAATTCGGCATTCAACGCTGCGATGAGGAGCTGCGCGGCAGGAGAGGTCAGATCTTCGGAACGGATCTCGATCTCGGCGGGCGGCATTTGGACAGCATAACAGTGGCAGGCCGCCGCCCTTGGGTCCTGGCTAAAGCCGGACTATTGGCTACCGGCTACTGGCTAGGACAGCTCGATGCGTTCGCCAGGGCAGGCAGTTCCTGCGCCGGTCGATCGGTGATTTGATCGCAGTTTTTCACACGCACCGGAAGGTGCTTCCCGACATATCGGATATCCGTCGATTTCGCCATAGTCCTTTGGGCGGAAACTTTGCAGCATCCGGCGGCTGTGCTGGCCCGTCTCCGAAGTGCCGCCGTCGTCGGCGTCGAAGCCCTCGCGGTCACCGTCGAAGTGGATGTGTCGTTCGGGTTTCCCGTCTTCACTATGGTGGGGCTGCCGGACGCGAGCGTGCGCGAAAGCCGCGACCGCGTCCGCACCGCCATCCGCAACTCGGGCTTCGAGTTTCCAGCGCACAGGATCACCGTCAATCTGGCTCCCGCCGACATCCGGAAAGGGGGCGCGTCGTACGATCTCCCTATCGCGCTGGGCGTTCTTGCGGCGAACGGCGTCATCGAGCCCCGCCTGTTGCCCGGCATCGTGCTGCTGGGCGAGTTGTCGCTCGACGGCTCGATTCATCCGATCCGCGGTGTGCTGCCGGTTGCCGTGGCCGCAAAGCGGGAGGGCATCGCAGCCATCCTGCTCCCGCGCGCAAACGCTGCCGAAGCGCTGGTCGTGGAGGGACTGACGGTGCTCGCAGTTGATTCGTTGGTCGAAGCCGTAGAGGTGTTGAACGGCGGCGGTGCACAGACCCAAATAAGATGCCTTCAGCGGACGTAGCCATGTCCACAGCGGCCAGTGAATCCGGCACCGTCCACGAGACCGGTGATTCCGAGCCCGATTTTGCCGACGTCATCGGGCAAAGCATGGCGAAGCGTGCGCTCGAGATTGCCGCGGCCGGAGGCCACAACGTGCTGCTCATCGGCTCGCCGGGTGGCGGCAAGACGATGATGGCGCGCCGGCTCGCGGGGATTCTGCCGCCGCTGGATTTCGACGAGGCGCTCGACTGCACATCGGTGCACTCCGTCGCCGGCACGCTGCCGGCGGGAACTGCGCTGATGCGCCAGCGGCCCTTCCGCGCACCCCACCACACCATCTCCGAAGTGGCGATGGTCGGCGGCGGATCGATCCCGCGGCCCGGAGAGATCAGCCTGGCCCACAACGGAGTGCTGTTTCTCGACGAGCTCCCGGAGTTCGATCGCCGCACGCTCGAAGCGCTCCGCCAGCCCCTCGAGGAAGGGCGCGTCACGATTACGCGGACGGCGCGGGCCGCCTCCTTCCCCGCCCGCTTCATGTTGATTGGCGCGATGAATCCCTGTCCGTGCGGGTTTCGCGGCGATCGACGTCGCAGCTGCCAGTGTTCGGATCCGCAGGTCGAGCGCTATACCGGACGCATATCCGGACCGCTGCGCGATCGCATCGATCTCGTCGTCGAAGTCCCTGCCGCCGGCTCGATGCGGGATGAGTGTGCCGCGGACTGCGAGACCGTCGCGGATGATCCGCGATCGCGTGATCGCTGCGCGCCGGCGCCAACATCGGCGATTCGGAGAATCAGGTTCGAGGCTGAACCGGCAGCTCGAAGGCCGGCAGTTGAGGGCGCATTGCCGTCTGGACGCGGGATCGACGGCGATTCTCGAAGCCGCGATTCAGCGTTTTGGTTTGAGCGCGCGCGGGCGCGATCGCGTCATCAGAGTGAGCCGGACGATTGCCGATCTTGCCGGCGCCGACGCAGCTGTCTGTCGAGCACGTCGCCGAGGCGCTTCAATACCGGCTTGCGTAATCACAACTCGGCGCTTAGCGCGTTTTCGCCGCATCTTCGCCGCGCGTAAACTTCTGGTGACTTTCTGCCGATAGGCTGTGTTAAAGTGCTCGTGCCTTTCGGGTTGGCAGTCTTCGCTCCGTTGGGCTTTCAGCGAGCTTGGCAAGCCAGGCATCGAAGGCGTTCCCCTAAATAGAAATCACGGCGACTGTCGACACCAAAACGGATACGTATTTGATGCCGAAACGCTACACCATTGTTCTTGCAGACCGTCAGACCGGCACCGTTCGCCGCGTCACTCTGCGTCTGCGTCCCGTCGTGCTTACTCTGTGCGCGGTCGTCACCTTCCCTGTGCTCGTCGGTCTTGGACTGCGGCTCAGCGCGACGGCCGAGGTCAACCATCTGCGCGCGTCCAACTCGACGCTCTCGCAGGAAAACTCGAGCTATCGGGAGGCAACCGGCGCGCTTACCGCGCAGATCGAGTCGCTGCAGTCCGCCATCAACGAGCTTGGCCTGCGCTCGCGCGTCGATCCGAACACAGCGCGCGCCGTCGAGAAGCTTCCGTCTGCGGTGAGGAATCGCGCCGAAGGCGGGACGTCCGTCGCTGGTGCCAGCGCGATGTTGACGCCGCAGATCAACGCTGCGTCGATGTCATCGCTCGATCAGACGTTCACGATGCTGCGAAATGTTCTTGGCAGTCTCGAAGGGCATTTGAGTATCGTTCGCCGGAACGTCGAGAAACGTGAATCGCTCATGAACGCCACTCCCTCGATATGGCCTGTCCATGGCTGGCTGTCCGCGGGCTACGGCATGCGATCCGATCCGTTCACCGGGGAGCGCGACTTCCATCCCGGTCTCGACATCTCTGCCGATCGCGGAACGCCGATCTACGCGACCGCCGCGGGCAGAGTCGAGGTCGCTGCGCCGAGCGGCGACTACGGCAACCTCGTCGTCATCGACCATGGCTTTGGGCTGGTGACGCGGTACGGCCACCTCTCGAAGTTCGGCGTCTGGCACGGCCGCGCGGTCAAACGCGGCGACATCGTCGGCTACGTCGGCGCGACGGGCCGCGCCACAGGTCCGCACCTGCACTACGAGGTGCTCGCCAACGGCAAGCTCATCAACCCGCTGCAGTTGCTGACCGGCAGAGCGCCCAAGGAATAGCCGCAGGGCGCAGGTGGTCCGGCTAAAGCCGGACACTACCGTACTGCACGCCCGCACCACCCAACGCAACCAATCTGACGCACCTTGCGTATGTGTTAGAATCGTCAGATTACCCTCGGAAAGATTCCCCATGCTGGGTACTCTCCTCGCAAAAGTCATCGGCACCCAAAACGAGCGCGAACTGAAGCGGCTACGTCCGCTCGTCGAACAGGTGAATGCGTTAGAGCCGTCGCTCAAGGCGCTGACGGACGAGCAGCTTCGCGCCAAGACGGTCGAATTTCGCGAGCGGCTGGCCAAGGGCGCGACCCTGGCCGACCTCATGCCCGAGGCGTTTGCCGTCGTCCGCGAGGCCGGGCGCCGCGTCCTCAACATGCGGCACTTCGACGTGCAGATTATCGGCGGTTCGGTGCTCCATAGCGGGGCCATCGCCGAGATGAAGACGGGCGAAGGGAAAACGCTGGTCGCCACTCTGCCTGCCTACCTGAACGCGCTCGAAGGCAAGGGCGTGCACGTCGTCACCACCAACGACTACCTGGCCCGTCGCGACTCGGAGTGGATGGGCAAGATTTATCGATTTCTGGGGATGACCGTCGGCGTCATTCAGCACGACCTGAACGACGCGGAGCGGCAGAAAGCCTACGCCGCGGACATCACGCACGGGACGAACAACGAGTTCGGCTTCGACTACCTGCGCGACAACATGAAATTCGAGCTGTCGCAATACGTCCAGCGCGGACACAACTTCGCGATCGTGGACGAAGTCGACAGCATCCTCATCGACGAGGCCCGGACGCCGCTGATTATTTCCGGCCCGGCCGAGGCCTCGACAGACCTCTACTACGAGGTCGATCGCATCATTCCCCGGCTGAAGCCCGGCGCCAAGACCAAAGGCGACACGAAAGCCGAGGAGCGTGAAGCGCTCGAAGCGACCGGCGACTACATCGTCGACGAAAAGCACAAGACCGTCACGCTCACCGAAAGCGGAATGCAGGCGGCGGAGAAATACCTCGCCAGCCGGCTGAACGGCAAGCACCTCTACGACATGGAGAACGCGCACGTAAAGCACCATGTCGAGCAGGCGCTGCGTGCCCACGCGATTTTCAGGCTCGATGTCGACTACATGATCAAAGACGGCGGCGTCGTGATCGTCGACGAGTTCACCGGCCGTCTGATGCCGGGCAGACGATGGAGCGACGGGCTGCACCAGGCGGTCGAAGCGAAGGAAAAGGTGAAAATCGAGCGGGAGAATCAGACGCTCGCCACCATCACCTTCCAGAACTATTTCCGCAAGTACAAAAAGCTGTCGGGTATGACCGGCACTGCCGAGACCGAGGCGGAAGAGTTCGCGAAAATCTACAAGCTCGACGTCATCGTCATCCCGCCCAACAAGTCGCTGAGGCGCGTCGAAGAGCCCGACTCGATTTACCGCACCGCCGAAGAGAAGTCCGACGCGATCGTCAACGACATCCTCGCGAAACAGGAAGAAGGACGGCCGGTGCTGGTCGGCACGGTCTCGATCGAGAAGTCCGAGCGGCTGTCGTCGAAGCTGAAGCGGCGCGGCATCAAACACGTGGTCCTCAACGCGAAGTACCACGCGCAGGAAGCGGAGTTCGTTGCCCAGGCCGGGCGCAAGGGCACTGTCACGATCGCCACCAACATGGCCGGCCGCGGAACGGACATCCTGCTGGGCGGCAATCCCGAGTTCATGGCGCGCCAGCAGCTGCTGGGCGAGCAGAAGGCAGAGCGCCTGCCGAAAGGCGAAGAGCGCTTCACCGACGACGACGAGTTCGTCTACTACTATCATCTCGACTCGTTCTACAGGGCGGCGCGTGCCGACTGGGACCGCGTCTTCAACCATTTCAAGCAGCAGACCGACGACGAGCACAACGAGGTCGTCGACGTCGGCGGGCTCCACATCATCGGCACCGAGCGGCACGAGGCGCGCCGGATCGACAATCAGCTCCGGGGCAGAGCCGGCCGTCAGGGAGACCCGGGCTCATCGCGCTTCTACTTGTCGCTCGAAGACGACCTGATGCGGATCTTCGGCTCCGATCGCATCGCCGGGCTCATGCAGCGCCTGGGGATGGAAGACGGGGTCCCCATCGAACATGGCATGGTGACGAAGGCGATCGAGCGCGCCCAGAAACAGGTCGAGGCGCAGAACTTCGGCACCAGAAAACATCTGCTCGAATACGATGACGTGATGAACAAGCAGCGCGAGAACATCTACGCGCTGCGCCGCGAGCTGCTCGAAGGCAAAATCCGGGTCCAGGACGACGAGGACGCCGAGGAAATCGAACAGGTAGACACCCGCGCCTATCTGCTCATGCTCGCAGAGGACATTCTCGACGATGCCATCGAAGCGTACGCGGGCAAACAAGTGGAACCCGAGGAATGGGATCTCGAGGCGCTGAAGATGGATATGTCGCGCGTCTTCGGTCTCGACGCGGGAGACTATGCCGGCTTCGACTTCAGCGACAAGAGCGCCGACGAGATTCGCGATGCGTTGTGGGAACGGATCGTCAAGAAGTACGACGGTCAAGCAAGGCAACCGTTGGCACCGACGTGATGCGGCAGGTCGAGCGGTTCGTCATGCTCGAGACCGTCGACCGCCAGTGGAAGGATCACCTCTACAGCCTCGATCACCTGAAGGAAGGCATCGGGCTGCGCGGATACGGGCAGAAAGACCCGCTCGTCGAATACAAGAAGGAAAGCTTCGAGCTCTTCCAGGATATGAAGCGCCGCGTGGACGAGGACATGGTGAACAGGCTGTGGACCGGCCACTTCTCCGTGGTGTCCGAAGACGCTGCGGCACGGCCGAGGCGCGCGCCGACGCCGATGACGCTGAACGAGCCGAAAGATGAGCCGGTTGCGGCGTTTGCCTCGCCGCCTCGCGCGGTCGGCATGCCTGGCATGCCGTCGGGGAAACCGTCCGGCTTCCCTGCCCGCCCGCCGGTTCCCGCGCGCGTCGGCGGCGACGACGCGGCGGTGCAGACCGTAAGGCGGGACGAGCCGAAGGTCGGCCGCAACGATCCGTGCCCCTGCGGGAGTGGCAAGAAATACAAGAAGTGCCACGGCGCAGCGGCGTAGGAGGCAACCATGGAGACCAGAAACGCTTCGTCGATTCTTCAGCTGGGAGCGGTGGACCTCATCACCGACCTCCCCACTGCCCTCACCTTCGACGACGTCCTCCTGGTTCCGAGATATTCGAACGTCATACCGAGCCAGGTTGACGTCACCTCCCGGTTCACCCGCAACATTCAATTGAACGTGCCGATTGCCAGCGCGGCGATGGATACGGTCACGGAGTCGGCGCTCGCGATCGCCATGGCGCAGCACGGCGGCATCGGCATCATTCACAAGAATCTGTCGATCGAGGAACAGGCGTCCGAGGTCGATCGGGTGAAGCGGTCGGAAAGCGGGATGATCGTCAACCCGATCACGCTCTCGCCCGAGCACCGCATCTACGAAGCGCTCGAGCTGATGCAGAAGTACCGGATTTCCGGTGTGCCCATCACCGAGGGCGGCGCGAAAGAAGGGCGGCTCGTCGGCATCCTCACCAACCGCGACCTGCGGTTCGAAACCAACGTCGATCGCCCGATTTCGGCGGTGATGACGCGGGAGAACCTCATTACCGTGCCGGTGGGCACGACGCTCGATGCCGCGCGTGAAATCCTGCATCGCCACAAGGTCGAGAAGCTGCTCGTCGTCGATCGCGATTTCAGCCTCAAGGGCTTGATTACCGTCAAAGACATCCAGAAGCAGATCAAATATCCGAACGCCAGCAAAGATTCGCTCGGCCGGCTACGCGTCGGCGCGGCGGTCGGCATCGCCCGCGATACGAACCGAGCGCGCCGCGGCGCTGGTGGCGGCACACGTGGATGTCGTCGTCGTCGACACCGCGCACGGGCATTCGCAGAACGTGCTCGACATGGTGGCGCGGATTCGCCGCGAACATCCGGGTATCGATCTCATCGCCGGCAACGTGGCGACCGCCGAGGCGACCGACGCGCTGATCGAGCGGGGCGTCGATGCGGTGAAGGTCGGTATCGGCGCGGGCTCGATTTGCACGACACGAGTCATCGCCGGTATCGGCGTGCCGATGATTACCGCGATCATGGAGTGCGCGCGCGCCGCGGCGCAGCGAAACGTCCCGGTGATCGCCGATGGCGGCATCCGTTTTTCCGGCGATATTTCCAAGGCGCTCGCCGTCGGGGCGAGCACGGTGATGATCGGAAATCTCTTCGCCGGAACCGACGAGAGCCCCGGCGAGCTCATCCTCTATCAGGGACGCAGCTTCAAGGAATACCGAGGCATGGGCTCAATCGGCGCGATGCGCCGCGGCAGCCGCGACCGGTACTTCCAGGACGAATTTCAGCTCGAGGGCGGTGACAAGACCGGCACCGACAAGCTCGTTCCTGAAGGGATCGAGGGACGCGTCGCCCACAAAGGCAGCGTGGCCTCCATGATTCACCAGCTCGTGGGCGGGTTGCGCGCGGGGATGGGCTATTGCGGTTGCGCCAACATCCAGACGCTGCAGAAGGAAGCGCGCCTGATCAAGATCACCGCGGCCGGCTTCCGCGAAAGCCACGTGCACGATGTGACGATTACCAAGGAAGCGCCCAATTACCGATCGGAGTAAACGAAAAACGAAAAACGAAGAAGGAATATTGCTGCTGTTGTGGCGTTATTCCTTCTTCGTTATTCGTTCTTCCTTATTCGTTCTTCCTTTCAACTGTAATCCTGCGGCTGCTCTCTCCTAGGTCCTCGATCCTCACGGTCACACTTCCCTCCATCGGCCTCGGCAGCCGCTCTGCCCATTCAATCGCGACCACTCCCCCATCCGCCATTTCTTCCAGCCCGAGATCGTCGATCGCCGCGCTGTTTTCGAGACGGTACAGATCCACATGTGTGAGAGGCACACGTCCTTTGTAGTGCTGAACGAGAACGAAGGTCGGGCTCGACACTTCGTCGGGATCGGCGCCGAGGCCGGAGGCGATGCCCCGGACGAGCGCGGTTTTTCCCGCACCGAGATCGCCGTGCAGCAACACGAATGTCCCGGGCGTCAGCGTTCGTGCCAGATTTTCGCCGAGCGTGAAGGTTTCGCGTTCGGACGCGGTGATGACGACCTCAGGAGGCGCCATTTGACGGGTTCACCCGCCTTCGGGCGGTCAACTCGAGCGCTGCATCGCCGAGATGGGCGGCGAGATCGCCCGCCGTCATCGCCAACTTCGCCCTCGTCTGCTTCGGTGAGGTCGCCGGCAAGCGCGTGTAGATAGACGCCGATCTTGCACGCGGCTTCCGCATCGAGGAGCTGCGCGAGCCACGCCGCGATCACGCCGGTGAGGACGTCGCCCGTGCCGCCGGTCGCCATCCCGGGGTTGCCGAGCGGATTGATGAACACCTTGCCGTCAGGCGTTGCGATGAGCGTGCGGTATCCCTTGAGTACGACGTAGATGTGGTGCTGAACGGCGAAATCTCTCGCCGACGTCGACACGGTTCGCCTGCACGTCGTCCACCGACGTGTTCGCCAGCCTGGCCATCTCCCCGGGGTGCGGAGTAATGACGATCGGGCGAGCGCCTTCTTCGCTGTTCTGGAGACGATCGGGCTCGGACGCCAGCACGTTGAGGGCATCGGCGTCGAGCACGAGCGGTGCTTCGCTGCGCTCGACAAGATCCTGCACGAACACCGCGACGTTTGGCCCGGTGCCGAGCCCAGGCCCGGCGGCGATGACATCCTGCTCGAAGTCGAGGATGGCTTCAAGCGCGCTGGCGGCGACCTGTCCCTCCGGACTTTCGTCGAGCGCTACGGTCATGTATTCCGCGCCCATGCCGGCGATGATCGGCTGCGTGCTGCTCGGAGTCGCGACGCTGACGAGACCGGCGCCCGACCGAAGCGCGCCTACCGCGGCCAGATGCGCGGCGCCGGATTTGCCGCGCGAACCAGCGACGATCAGCACGTGGCCGTAGTCGCCTTTGTGTGAATCAGATTCCCGTGGTTGCAGTATCTCGCGCATCGCCTCGCGCGTCAGGAGCTCGAGGCGCGGACCGGCCAGATTGTCGATGACTTCCGGTGGAATACCGATGTCGGCCACCACGATGTTGCCTGCGTGCGCCTCGCCCGGCGGAAGCACGAGCGGAACCTTCGGCGCCGCCAGAGTGACGGTCATCCCCGCCCGGATGCAGTCGCCAATCGGTTCGGCGTGATCGGCGGAGAGTCCCGTCGGCAGATCGACGGCAATGACCGGAATACCGGACGCGTTGACGTCGGCGGCAACCGTCTCCATCATGCCGGCCAGCGGCGATTTCAGTCCCGTGCCGAATATCGCGTCGACGATGAGATCGCACTGGGAGATTTCTGAAAAGTGAAGGTCCCATGCCTGCGCATCTGAAATCTCCACGACGGTGAGACCCAGCCGTCCGAGAATTTCGAGATTCAGCCGCGCGTCGCCCTTGATGCCCGCCATGCTCGCGATGACGAACACCGAGACGTCGACCGCGCGCTGATGAAGCGTCCGCGCGACGACGAAGCCGTCGCCGCCGTTGTTGCCGGGCCCGCACAGGACCGCGACGTGCCGATCGGCGAGGTCGTCATACGCGGCCTCTAACGCCGCCACCACCTGCCGGCCGGCGTTCTCCATGAGCACCATCGACGGTATGCCGATCTCGTCGATGGTCTGCCGATCGGCGTCGCGCATCTGAGCGGCATTCAGGACGCGCACGGCTAGTCCTGCACCGCGTACTCCGCCACATCCGGACAGGTGCAGATCAGATTGCGATCGCCGTGGGCGTTGTCGATGCGGCCAACCGGAGGCCAGAACTTGTCCGCCTTGACGAACGGAAGGGGAAATGCCGCCTGTTCGCGGCTGTAGGGATGCGTCCAGCCGTCCGCGGCAATCGCCGCCGCCGTGTGGGGCGCGTTTTTCAACACGTTGTCTTTCCGATCGGCCCTGCCGTCCACGACATCCTGAATCTCGTGCCGGATCGCGATCATCGCGTCGCAGAACCGGTCGAGCTCCTCCTGCGATTCGCTTTCGGTCGGCTCGATCATCAACGTTCCAGCGACCGGAAACGACACCGTTGGCGCGTGGAAGCCATAGTCCATCAGCCGCTTCGCGACATCGAGCTCTTCGACGCCGGAGGGCTTGAACTTCCGGAGGTCGAAAATCATTTCATGCGCGACCGTGCCGTTCGGCCGGGTGTAGAGCACGTCGTAATGCGGCTCGAGGCGTTTCTTGATGTAATTGGCGTTCAGGATGGCGTGTTTCGTGGCGCTGGTCATCCCCTCGGCGCCAAGCATCCGGATGTACCCGTACGAAATGAGCAGAATGCTGGCGGATCCCCAGGGCGCCGCCGAGACCGCGCGAATGGCCTCCGAGCCCCCGACGCGCACCACTGAGTGGCCGGGGAGAAACGGCGCGAGATGGGCAGCAACGCCGATGGGCCCCATGCCGGGCCCGCCGCCGCCATGCGGGATCGCAAACGTCTTGTGCAGGTTCAAATGGCAGACGTCGGCGCCGATCGCGGCCGGACTGGTCAGGCCGACCTGCGCGTTCATGTTCGCGCCGTCCATGTACACCTGACCGCCGAACTTGTGAATGACGGCGCAGATGTCCTGAATCGCATCCTCGAACACGCCGTGCGTCGAGGGATACGTAATCATCAGCGCCGCCAGATTGTCGCGGTGCTGCTCGGCCTTGCGCGTCAGATCGGCGACGTCGACGTTGCCATTCGCATCGGTGGCCACCACGACCACCTTGAGCCCGGCCATGACCGCGCTCGCCGGGTTCGTGCCGTGGGCCGACGCGGGAATCAGCACGACGTCGCGCTTCGAGTCGCCCCTCGAGTGGTGGTACGCGTGAATCGCCATCAAGCCGGCGAGCTCGCCCTGCGCGCCCGAGTTCGGCTGCAGCGACACGGCCGCAAATCCGGTGATCTCGGCGAGCGCCTGTTCGAGCTCTCCAATGACCTGCGCGTAGCCGCCGACTTGATCGATCGGTGCGAAGGGATGCACCGCCGAAAATTCCGGCCACGTGACGGGGATCATCTCGGACGCGGCGTTGAGCTTCATCGTGCACGAGCCGAGCGGAATCATCGAGCGATCGAGTCCGACGTCCTTGCGCTCGAGCAGCTTCAGATAGCGCATCATCTTCGGTTTCCGAGCGGTGCGCGGAAAAGACCGGATGCGTCATGAAAGGCGACGTCCGCGCCAGCGGGCCCGATAAGCGCTCCCGATCCTTCGACCTTCGCGACCTCGGGCCAGGGCTTTCCTGCTGCCTCGGCGAGCACCGCCGCGATCGACTGCACGTCCTGCAGCGTCGTGGTTTCGTCGAGCGCAATGCCGATGTGGCGGCTGTCGAAATACCTGAAGTTCATTCGCGCACGTTCGGCTATCGCCTTCACTGCGACCGTAGTCTCGCCGATGCCGTCGGGCACCTGGATGCGGAGCGTGTCGAAATACGTCTCGTTCCGCTTGCGTATAGCCCAGCGACCGCGCGGCCCGTTCGAGCGTCACGGTGAGGGCGTGCGTCTGCCTGGCGATCGCGGTCAGCCCGTCGGGGCCGTGATACACCCCGTACATCGCCGCGATATTGGCGAGCAGCGCCTGTGCGGTACAGATGTTCGACGTCGCTTTTTCGCGGCGGATGTGTTGTTCGCGCGTCTGCAGCGCCATCCGGTAGGCGAGGTTGCCATGTGGCATCGATGGAAACGCCGATGATGCGGCCGGGCGCCTGGCGGACGAACGCTTCGCGCGTGGCGAGAAACGCGGCGTGCGGTCCGCCATATCCCATGGGCACGCCGAAGCGCTGCGCGCTGCCGACCACGACGTCCGCGCCCATTTCGCCCGGGGGCACGCTGATGGTGAGCGCGAGCAGATCCGTCGCGACGGCGACGAGCACATTCTGCGCGTGAGCTCGCGCGATGAACTCACGCAGATCGATCAAGGCGCCGTAATCGTCTGGCGATTGCGCGAAGGCGCCGAAGATGTCGGTGCCGAAATGGGGCGACGCCGGGTCGCCCATCACGATGTTGATGCCCAGCGGTTCGGCACGCCCGCGCAGCACATCGAGCACCTGCGGGTATGTGCGCTCCGAAACCCAGAACGTATTCCTTGCCGCGGAGTTCCGGGCCTGAACGCGATGCAGCAGCGTCATCGCTTCGCCGGCCGCTGTCGCTTCGTCGAGGAGGGATGCCGTCGCGATCTCCATCCCCGTCAGGTCTTTCACCATCGTCTGGAAGTTGAGGAGCGACTCCAGACGGCCTTGCGCGATCTCCGCCTGATACGGCGTGTAAGGCGTGTACCACGACGGGTTCTCGAACAGACACCTGAGGATCACGCTGGGCGTGATCGTCGGGTAATAGCCCATGCCGATATACGACTTGAAGCGCTGATTTTTCGCGGCGACGGTGCGGAGCCGATCGAGATATTCGTGCTCGGACTCGGCAGGCGGCAGCTGCAGCGGTTTCTTGAGCCGGATACTCCTGGGGAGCGCGGCGTCGATCAGGGCATCGAGTGAACGCATGCCGATGACCCGCAGCATGTCCGCTTGCTGTTTGTCGTCGGGGCCAATGTGCCGTTGTTCGAATCTATCGGGGGAATCGATGGGCATGGAGTGTTCGACTACTTCACGAGCTCCGCGTATTGATCATTATTGAGCAGATCTTCCACTTCGGCCGGGTTCGCCAGCTCGATGTCGAACAACCAGGTGCCATGGGGATCCTGATTGACGAGCTCGGGCTTCGACGCGACGTCGCCGTTGACGGCGACGACCTTGCCCGATGCGGGACTATAGAGCTCCGACACCGCTTTGACCGATTCGATATTTCCCGCCGACTGTCCCTTCGCCACCGCGCGCCCGACCTCGGGAGGCTCGACGAACACGACGTCGCCGAGCTGTTTCTGCGCGTAGTCGGTGATGCCGACGCGGCCAAGCGTGCCCGTGACGATGATCCATTCGTGGTCTTTGGTGTAACGGCGATCGGGAGGATACATGGTCAGCTCCGGGAACGTTTGTAGAATTGCCGCGGCACGACGCGGGCAGGCGTGCGCCGGCCGCGGATGTCGATCTCGAATACCGTGCCTGGCGCGGTGTCGGCGATCGGAAGGTAGGCAAACCCGAGCGCTTTCTTGAGCAAGGGCGTCTGGGTGCCGCTCGTGACGACGCCCTCACCGCTACTGGCGTAGGCCTTATAGCCGTGCCGCGCGATACCTGGAGCGGTCATCTCGAATCCGATGAGCTTGCGCGTCACGCCGGCCGCTTTCTGCCGCTCGAGAGCTTCCTTCCCGATGAAGTTCGCCTTTTTCCAGCCCACGATCCAATTGAGATCGGCTTCGAGGATGGTGGTGGTTTCGTCCATGTCCTGTCCGGACAGGTGGATGCCCGACTCCAGCCGCAGCGTATCCCTCGCGCCAAGTCCCACAGGTACGATGCCGGCCGCCGCGCCGGTTTCCAGGATCGTAGTCCACAGCCGGTCTGCCGCTGCGGGCGGGATGAACAGCTCGAACCCGTCTTCGCCGGTGTAGCCCGTGCGCGAAATGATGCTGCGGACACCTCCCACTTCGCCGTGCGTAAACCAGTAGTACTTGATGGAGTCCAGCTCGACATTGGTGAGTTGCTGCAGGATCGCGACCGATGCGGGACCCTGGACGGCCAGCAGCGCATATCGCGAACTGGAATTGACGACCGCGACGTCGCCGAATCCGCGCGTGTGCTCCTGGATCCACTTGTAGGCTATTTCGATGTTCCCTGCATTCACCACGATCAGGTAGTGCTCGCCCCCCAGCCGGTAGACCAGCACATCGTCAACGAAGGTGCCGGCCGGCGTGGTGAGCGCGGAATATTGCGCCTGGCCCATGGCCAGTTTATTGGCGTCGTTCGCCGAAATGTTCTGAACAGCTGCCCGTGCGTCTTTTCCCGCGATCTCGATCTGCCCCATGTGGCTGACGTCGAACAAGCCGGCTTTCGAGCGCACGGTCAGGTGTTCGTTGACGATGCCGGAGTACTCGACGGGCATGTCCCACCCGCCAAAAGGCACCATCTTCGCGCCGAGGGCGCGATGGCGAGCATTCAGCGGCGTTTTTTTGAGCTGTTCGGTCGAAGGTTGGTTCATGGAAGCGCGCGGGGAGAGCCGGTCCCGCGTCGGCATGTCGGCTGCGCAGGCGGAGCTTGCCCGAAGCAGTGAAGGTACTATGCGGGCATTCGCGGGTCAAGGGAGGCTATGCCGGTCGAGCCAGGTTAGCGACGCACCTCTCGCTGCCACGTCGTGGACGGCAACTCGTTCCGGAACGAGTTGTGGTAGCCCTATCGCCGATACACCACCCGGGTCGCGGCATCGTCCGCGATCCACGCGCCGATGGCGGCGCCGCCGCAGATGATGAAGCAGTAAGCCAGAGGCAGATATTTGTGTTCCATGCCGCCCATCTCGGCGGAAATGGTGGCCGGTATCGCCAGCAGCAAGCTCCACAACGCCCCCTTCACAGCGCCGCGCCGTTTTGGATGGGGCTCGCCAATCACCTCCTCCACCAGGTCTACGTCTTTGCGCGCGAACCTTGCGATGTCGCTGACGCCGTTCAAGACGGCAATTTCCGTGTCGCTGGCAATATGCAGTTGTCCGGTCGCCCGCCGCGCGCCCGCCGACACGCGAATGGCGGTTCCAACCGTGAGCTTCTGGACGGCGGTCCAATCGGACTGGGCCGAGACGAAGGCCGAAGAAGCGGCGAGCCAACCGGCCACAAGAAAGACGATGGGTGATGTGCGCACGGCAGTCCCTTCCTTGCAGCCGGCTGGGGTTGCTTAGTTATCGAGCTCCTGTTCGACGACCGCAGCGATTTCATACAGCGGAACAGCTCCCTGCACGACTCGGCCGTTGACCAGAAACGTTGGCGTCACCTCGACGAGATGATCGCTGTTGCCGACGGCCGCGTCAGCGACCACTTCTCTGTACTTGCCGCTTTCTATACATGCGTCGAACCTCGACAATTCGACTCCCGCCGTGTCCGCGTGCTTCCGCAAGTCGGCCGCGGTCAGTGCCTGCTGATTGTCGAAGAGCACATCGTGGTATTCCCAGAACCTGCCCTGATCGCCCGCACAGCGCGCGGCGATTGCCGCTGGAATCGCATGCTGATGGTTCGGCAAGGGGAAGTCTTTCCACACGAGCCTCACCTTCCCTTCGTACTTCGCCAGCAGCTCGCGAATCATCGGTTGGGCTTTCTGGCAATAGGGGCACTGAAAGTCCGAAAACTCGATGATTTCCACCGGTCCCGTTCCCTTGCTCGGATCCGTGTCGGTGACGGGCACTTTGACGCGCGGCGGTTCCAGGTTCATCACGATCGGCTTGCCCGCGCGCTTGTGCTCGAGTTTGAGCTGCTCGATTTGCTTGCGGCGCGCCGCCTGCCGCTTCTGATCGCGGAGATGCTCCCGAATCAGTTGCCGCAGTTTGTCGGGGTCGATGGCATTGTTCCGCTGCATCGCGCCCGCCAGCATCAGCTCGACTTCTTTCTCATCGACGCGCTCGATAGGCAGCGCCTCGACGTAGTCTTCGATCGTCATGCCGGCGTTTTTGGCTTCGCGCGCGAGCAGCCGCTCGCCGATGAGGCCGTTCAACGCCTGTTCGCGGACCGTGTGAAGCTGCTGGTTGAGTGAAAACAGGCGCTTCCCGTCGAGCGCGAGCGCCGCGGCGGTGACTTCACTCAATCTGATCGGCACGCCGTCGATGACGGCCACCACGGTGTCGGGTGCCAGTTCGGTTTGCGGCTGGGCTGCCGCCAGGGCGGGCAAAACGAATATCAGAATCGCTGCGATGATGATGTTCATGAGCGTGTCCCTCCTCCCTCTTGTCAAACACGGGATCAGCATGGGCCGTAGCCCCATGACGTGACATAGCGGTACGCGTTCTTCGCACCGACGGTGTACTCGTCATGAGACCAGGTCTGGTAATGCGCCTGTTGCTTGCATGCGCGGGCGAGGTCGAGCGGAAACACGCAGTAGACGAGGCCGTAGACTTTGAGCGGTGAGCGGCACGCGTGGTCGTGATCCGAGCAGAAGTTGCTGTAGACGCCGTGGTAGGTGAATCTCAGCGCCGCTTCGTACTGTTCGTAGTGGACCTGGAAGTTATACCCATAGCAGGTATTCCCGTCGTCCACCGTCCATTGTGGCTGCCACTCTTCGCAGCACACGTTGCTCGAATCGATCGATTGGACGAAGTTGGGACCCCAGATGTACTCGACTCGTCCAGTACCCCGTGTCGGGGAACTTCGACGTGCAGGGGTTCAGAGAGTTGCTGCAGTCTTTCCCGCAGTTGCCGATGCACTTGCCGACCTTGCTCGGATTTGGATTGCTCCACCAGGTGATGCCGTCGGGCGTCGTCCAGTCGGCCCACGCCGGCGACAGGAAAGCGTCGCCGACGAACAGGCACGCGAGTAACAACACGCCTACGAGAGGTGCGATCCGACCCATATTGCCTCCGCTTGTCTCGGACTTGCGTATGACCTCGCACGGCAACATGCCCTGCCCCGCGTTCGCCCGTCCAGTGATGCCGGTGCGTCCGGCGTGCCCCTCACGAGTCCTTTGCGGAATATTCAGGCCGCGTCTCCTGCACGCCGGCCACCTGCAATCGGTGCGCGTAGCGCAGATAGGCCTGAAGCGTGTGATAACTGATCCCGAGCGCGCGGCATGCCCTCCGCTTGTTGCGGCCGCTGCGCTCGAGCACGAGACGCACGTAACGGCTTCCCCAGGCGCGCAGCGTGTCGTTGCGCATCATCGACGGCAGCAACACGTCGCCATACCCATCACAGAGGCGAATCGGCAAATCGTCCACCTCGATCGTGTTCGTACGCGCGAGGGCAACCGTCCGCTCCATCATCCGCTCGAGCTCCCGCACGTTCCCCGGCCAGTCGTAGGTGAGAAGAGCATCGGCGGCAGCGCGCGAGAGCACGAGGCGCCTCGAGCACCCGTGCCGTTCGAGAAAGTACGATGCAAGCTCGAGGATGTCTTCCCGCCGCTCGCGCAGAGGTGGAACGTGGATTTCTATGCCCGTGAGGCGATAGAACAAATCCGCGCGGAATGTGTGAGTCTCGACCGCGACAGCCAGTTTCTTGTTGGTGGCTGCCACGACGCGCGTGTTGATCCGGTGCAGGCCATTGCCGCCGACTCGTTCCACCGACAGGTCTTGCAGCGCGCGCAGGAGCTTTGCCTGAGCCAGCAACGACAGATCGCCCACTTCGTCGAGGAAGAGCGTGCCGCCGTCGGCACACTCGAACTTGCCGCGCCGCCCTCGAACTCCGGTTGCCGTCCTGTCTTCGATGCCAAAGAGCTCGGCCTCGAGCAGCGATTCGACGAGCGCCGCGCAGTTGACGGCGACGAACGGCCCGCGCCGCCGCGCGCTGAGCTCGTGGACCTGCCGGGCGACGAGTTCTTTGCCGACGCCGCTCTCTCCGTCGATGAGAATCGTGAAATCGGTCGCCGCCACACGCTCGATGCGGTCGCGAACAGATTTCATGGTGTCGCTCGAGCCAATAAGTGGTGCCGCTCCGTCTCGTCGCATGAGATGCGGTGGTAACAAGGTACGTGCCATGGGGTGCAGATCGGATCGGCATGCTGTCGAGATCGATTTACCGAAGATTTCAGTCACGTTACTCATATGTCTGCATCCCTCGATGTCCGGTTGCGTTCCAGCCAAGGGGTAGTTCGTGCTCATCGCGGAAGCCGCTGTGTGTGGGCGGCGCTTCTACAGACGGGCCTTGACGTCCGGGGTCGCAACTTCCCCAAGGGGAAGTTGCTCTTCGAATACGAGCCCCCCGCGATACCGCACCCGTTCGCGATCCAATGCTTCGATGTGGCATCGGACGATTCGACCGGCCACGCGAAATCGCCGGGTGGCGCCCAGCTGCAGCTCGACGCGGGCTCCTGGCAGGAGGCGCCAGTCGGTTTCGATGAGCGCGCCGCCTGCGGAGAGATTGATGACGTGCGCCGTCCGTCCCGGCTGCAGCCGCGCATGGTGCAGGCCAGCATCCGTGAGCGCTGACGTCCGCGGATTTGCGCGCCGATCTTTTATTGTGTAAACCATCGCCCCTCGACAAAATTGAAGCGGAGGATCCGCGTCCTTCCAGTAATTCCTAACAGGCGTACCGCGAGCTGATGTCCGCCAGACCCTCGCAGGAACAGGGTTCCCGATGTCGATGATCCGGTCGGGCCGAAACTGACCAGGGTAGATGCCCCGATTTGAATCGGATCGTTCGGGTTGAACGGGTCGTTTGGATCGATGCTCGTGACGTTGGGCAGAATGCCGAACGTGACGCCGGAAAAGTGGTTGTCAATGTGCTCTTCGGGCGAAATCGGCGGGTCCATGCCGCTCGCGATATCGCGGGTCAAGACCCCGTTGTCATTGCCGTCGGCGTAGCTTTGAAGGGAATACCCGCCGGCGCTGGGCAAAAACCTGATTGCAACATTGACCGAGCGTCGCACGGCCTCCAGCCGAGCTACGGCAAGGCGCCCGGCCAGGTAGCTCGCGGCTCCTGAGGCCCTGGCTCGCTCGGCGCCGCCGTGCCCCAGCGGAACAGCGGCGCCCCCGACGATGAGCATGATGCTGATGACGGCCAGCACCTCGAGCAGCGAATAGCCTCTCTTGGACATTGGACTCATCGGACTCCTGGACTCCTGGACTCCTAGACTCTTTTGACTCGTGGCGACTCTTGGCCGCTACTTCTCCGCCTTCACCGCCGCCACCGTGAGCCGATCCTTGATGCGCAGGAAGCTCTTCTCGCCCACTCCCTTGACGTTCATGATTTCTTCGATTTCTTGAAGGGTCCGTTCTTCTCGCGGTACTGGACGATGAGCTCGGCCGTTTTCGGCCCGATGCCGGGCAGCGCGGCAATTTGCGCCGGCGTCGAGCTGTTGAGGTTGACGACTTCGGTGCTGACGGCGGCGGCCGGCCTGGCGCCGCGCGACGGCTGTTGCGCGGCAGCGGCTGCCGACATGACGGAGACGAAGACCACGAAGATGGGGAGCACGGAACGATGCATGGTGTCCTCCTGCCTCGCAGCTTCTGCTGCGCGGCGTGTGATGCGCGGAATGCGCAAGCGGCCCTGGCGGGTTATCGAGCCTGCGTCGATGGCGGTCAGGCACCGTCACACGCCCGCGAAAAAACCAGGGCCGGCCCACGTGGAGGCAAGACGGAGTCCGGTACGCGTCGGTCGCGAACGTCAGTGGATGTTATTGAAGCCTGAGAGGTTGTTACTGTGGCGCAGATGAGACGCGTTTGGGGTCGAAACGCGGTGGAAGCGAACGTCAACGCCAGTTGGCGGCGATACGCAGTGACCGGCGAGTCGGCAACCCAACTCGTTCCGGAACGAGTTGAACCCGTTGTATGCTGGCTTTCCACAGGAGGCTCTTCCGATGAAACTCCGCCGTTCGCTCGCAATCGCCGTTGGCGCATGTCTGGCGCTGACGATGTCGGGTCCTCAGGTCGTGGTGCGCGGCCAGGAGCCTGCGCAAATCGACGCCTGGACGCCGTTGCCAGTGAAACCGAATCCCTTCGTCGCACCGCACAAGGCGTTGACCCGGCTTTCTGACGTGCTCGCGAAGCAGAAAGGTCAGCAGAACTGGTCTGAGCTCATCGTCGACGACAATCTCTTTCACGGCGAGTACATCTCGATGGCGCCGGGTGCAAAAACGCCGCGACGGTTCCATCAGGACAACCGGGCGTTCTGGATCGTGCAGGACGGACAGATCCGCTTCACGATCGAGGGGCAGGAGCCGTTTGTTGCCACCAAGGGCTTCCTCGTGCAGGTGCCGAAGCGGCTGGTCTACAGCATGGAAACCGTCGGCGACAGGCCGTCGCTGCGGTTCGAAGTGCTGATGGCGAATTCTCAGACGATGTATCCGGCCGATGAGACGCCGCCGCCAACTCCCGGAATCCGGTTCGAGAAGACGCGCGTGGCCAACAGCAAAGGGTCGTACGACGAAGCCAACGTGCCTTACATCGATTACAACCTGACGATCGCCGGCAAGCAGAAGCCGAAGAAGAACCCGACGCAGTTCGTCGGCGACGCGCACGACGGCGGCTATGTGAATGTCGGCATCGCGAATATCCTTCGCGGCGATCCCAAGACGCAGAAGCCGGCAGTGCCCGGCGACAAGGGCCACCTGCACGTCACCGGTCCCGAGTTCTGGTTCGTTCTCGAAGGAAAAATGGAAGCGACGATTGGCTCAGTGCCAACTTTCGTCGCCGATCAAGGGGACATCATCTACGCACCTGCGACAGTGTGGCACCAGCTGCGATTCGCGGGCACCGAGATGGCGACAAGACTGGCTGTCGTGGGTTACGCGTTCTCGCACGTGTTTCCAGGGCAAGGAGGCGCCGACAGCGCGTTACCGACAGCCACCGCTCCGACAAAGCGCTGAAGCGGCACGTAACCGCGATCAGACGGTCAGCGTTTCAGCAGCTGCGGCCAGTTGACCAGGAGTTGGATCGGCGGCGTCGACGGAGCCTCGAGTTCGCGGTTCACCAGGAAGCGACCGTCGGGGTTGACGTCATATTGAGGCCTCCTGAATGCTGGTGCAGGGAGTTGGGTGACAAGCTGGGGTCGAAACAGTGGCACTGGCCTCCCGAATTCGAGATTCTGAAGCGAGGGTGAAACCGAGACGCCCATGATGTGTCCATCTGGTGCAACGTAGAATAGTTCCCGTCCATCCGGGCGCCAACGCGGCTGGCTGCCCCCATTTCTCGATATCTGCCAGCGCTCTCCAGCAGACGGAAATCGCTGTGCCCACACTTCCGACCTGCCGGACATCGTCGATTCGTAGACGAGCCAACGGATGTCCGGCGACAAATGCGCGCTGAAATCGTCGGCCCGTGTCTGAACCACCGCAAACGGTTGGTCCTCTGTGTTCATCGACTTGGCCCACAGGTCTGTCGCTGTGTTCGAGCTCTGCCGCGCGAACACGAGCGTCTGGCCGTCCGTCGAAAGACTCTGGGGTATAACCGATTCCTTCAACGAAACGATTCGCTCGGCAGGTCCAGCAAGGGGTGACCGGAGTATTTCGAAGACACCGTATCGAGTCGAAGCCAAGAGCAGTCGTCCGTCCGGCGACCAAAGCGGACTGTTGTCGAGTCCCGGTTCGGACGTCACCGGGCTGAGGATGTCGCGCGCGATATCGATGGTCCATACATCGTTGTTTCCCTGACCGGTACGCGTGACAGCGACACGCTGGCTGTCGGTTGACAATGCCGGGCTCGACATCGCACTTTTGTCGGGAGTTCCAACGGTCCCAAGAAGTTTGCCGGTCCGATTCCATCCACGTCAGTTGCCGCACGTCGGACGGAAGGGCCCGATGTGAATGATGCCGGCCTCAGAGGTTGCGACGCTCCCTCTGAAGCCACCGATAGAGACACTCACATCCTCGGCGAGCGTGACAGGTTCTCCCGTGACCGCGCCAGCGCTGGGATCGAAAGGCGTCGCCACCAGCGTGCTTCCGAATACGGAAAGCAGCGCGCCCGGCGGCGCAAAGAGTGCCCCGTTCGGGTTCGGCAGGACACGCCGGGTCTCGAAGTTATCGAGCGATCCAATATGGGTGCCGACATCGCCGGCTGGCACCAACGTTGTCAGGAAGAGGTAACGACGCCCGTCCGGAAGAAACTGGGGCCACCTGTGGCTGCCGCGATCAAGCGCGAGGCGCGTCACAGGCTCGGGTGCGCCGCCGCCAGCAGAAATGCGCATCAGCGGTCCCACGGTCGCTGGCGCATAAATGATCACGTCGTCGGCGTTCCAGCTCCCGCCACGGCCTTCCGGCGCGTCGGCAAGCGCCCGCGGCATGCCGTCCGGCAGATCGACGCGCTTCAGCTTGCCCTCGGCAAAAAATCCCAATTTGAGGCCATCTCGTGACCAGAACGGAAACTGACCTCGGTCGGTCCCCGCGACTGGGCGTGCCCCTGCCGCATCCAGTTCTCGCACCCAGATTTTCGGCACGCCATTGTCGTTCGCAATAAAGGCGAGCTTCCGACCGTCCACAGTCAGAGCGAAATCTAACGGAGTGAGTGTGGCTGGCGTCGCGACTTCCAGTCGAATCAGCGGCGCGTTCTGCAGACGTACCGCCAAACAAACCTGTCAGGCCCGCGGCGGCGAGCACCGCCGCAGCCGCACTTGCCCAAGGCAGCCATCGCAGACGTTTGTGAGCCTGTGAGACGCCTGGACTCCTTGGTAGCCACTTAAGCTCATGAACGATGTCTGCGGCCGCTTGCCATCGATCCTCGGGATTCTTTTGCAGGCAGGTTGCCACGACATGCTCGAGAACCGGAGCGCCAACCGACTCCAGCATCACCATCGCTGGCGGCACATCTCTGAGAATGGCGCTCATGATCGCCGCTGATGATGAACCCGTAAACGGTTGTTTCCCGGTCGCCATTTCATAGAGGATGGCGCCGAACGCCCAGATGTCGCTTCGCGCATCTGTGTCGCGTCCTTCGACCTGCTCGGGCGACATGTAATGAATGGTCCCGAGAATGGTATGTGGCGCGGTCAGGCTGGGTGGAGTTGTCGGCAGTGACGAAGCACCGAGCCCAGTTGCAGGTTGCGCATGCGATTTCGCGAGCCCGAAATCGAGGAGCTTCGCCCCGGTTTTTGTCAGCATCACGTTGTCTGGCTTCAGGTCGCGATGGACAATGCCCGCGCGATGCGCCTTGTCGAGCGCGTCTGCGATCTCGATGGCGATCGTCGTGATCTGATCGATGGGCATCCTTCCTCGTTTGACCCGGCAGGCAAGGGTCTCGCCGTCGAGATGCTCGAGCACGAGGTAGTCAACGCCCTTCTCGCGGCCGATATCGTAGAGGGCGCAGATGTGTGGATGATTCAGGGCGGCGATAGATTTGGCCTCACGGTCGAACCGATTCCTGAATTGCGGGTCAGCGGCCAGCGTCTCTTGCAGAATCTTGATTGCGACGATGCGATCGAGGCGTGTGTCTCGCGCTTTGTAGACGTCGCCCATGCCGCCCTCACCAATCGCGGATTGGATCACATACGGCCCGAGCGTGGCGCCGGCAATGAGGGCCATAAGTAAGGTAGTTGGCGCACGGATGATATCCCGAAACCGCTCAACCGCGCCGGTACCACTCGATCGTCTGTCGGAGACCTTCCTGAAATGACACCTTCGGCTCGTAGCCGAGCAGCGTCCGCGCGCGAGTGATGTCGGCGAGCGAATCTTTGACGTCGCCCGCGCGCGGTGGACCATGCGTGACCGACACTTTCGCCCCAATCAGATCGCGCATCGTCGCAAACAGCTCATTGAGCGAAATGCGCGTGCCCGTTGCGACGTTGATCACCTGTCCGGACGCGCCGGGCGCCGTGACGGCGCGGAGGACACCGTCCACGACATTGGCGATGTAGGTAAAGTCGCGCGTCTGCTCTCCGTCGCCGTAAATCGTGGGCGCCTTCCCTTCCAGCAGCGTTTTGGCGAACTGCGATATCACCCCTGAATACGCCGATGAGGGATCCTGCCGCGGACCGAACACGTTGAAATAACGGATGGTCACCGTTTCGAGCCCGTAGAGCGCGGTGAACATCTGCATGTATTGCTCTCCGACCAGCTTCTGCAGCGCGTACGGAGAGAGCGGACTGGTCGGCATTCCTTCGTGTTTCGGCAGCGTGGGCGCATTGCCATACGCCGACGACGATCCGGCATAAACGATACGCTTGACGCCCGCGTCCCGTGCCGCAACGAGCACGTTCAAGGTCGAATCGATGTTGGCGCGATTCGATTCGATGGGATCTTTGACCGATCGCGGCACCGATGGAATGGCCGCTTGATGCAGCACGTAGTCGATGCCCTGCACCGCGCGCGTCGCGAACGACAGGTCGGCCAGGTCGCCCTCCAGCAGTTCGACGCCCGGAACATGCGCGAGGTTTTTGCGGTGGCCGGTGATGAGGCTGTCCGCGACGCGAACGCGCTCTCCGCGCCTGACGAGCTCTTCAGTGAGGTGGGAGCCGATGAAGCCGGCGCCACCGGTAACGAGGTAGTGGGGCATGAAGGCTAAGGAGAGTCGAAAGTCCAGAGTCGAAAGTCCAGAGTCGAAAGTCCAAAGTCGAAAGTCGAAAGTCGACGTCGCAAGTAAAAAGTATCGCAGCCGGCCGTAAGCCGAATTCTGTCCGCCTTCGCTCCGCTTGCGCGGGAGCTTCGGCGAGACGATCATTCCTCTGGACCCGGCATTGCTGACGGGCTCAAGCGACCTACCCGGAAGCTTCGGACGGGCCGTCCTCTCATCCGCCCTCGCCCTTGCGGGCTACGGCGAGCATCGCTTCCCTATTTGGTCTTGCTCCGTGCGGGGTTTTGCCTGCCATCTGCCTTACAGCAGACGCGGTGCGCTCTTACCGCACCTTTTCACCCTTACCCTCCTACGCTCGCTGGAGCCTTGCGCGTCCCGCGAGCTACGGAGGGCGGTATATTTTCTGTGCCACTGTCCTTCAGGTTGCCCTGACCGGGCGTTACCCGGCGCACTGCCCTGGGGAGTTCGGACTTTCCTCCGCCTTCGCGCCTTGCGGCGCTACGGCGAGGCGATCGTCTGGCCGACTGCGATATCTCCATTGTACTCGCAGCTATCCGTCAGTCTCCTGACGAATCGCGTATTGCTCGAGCTTCTTGTACAGATTGCTGCGCGGTGTGCCGATGACTTCGGCGGTTTTCGAGATATTCCACGCATTTTCGCGCAGCTTTTCGACCAGCCACGCCCGCTCGGCCGACTCCTTGAACTCGCGAAGCGTCCCCGCCTCCGTCGACGCGGCAGGACCCGCCGCGGCGGCTGCCGCCGGACGAGCTGCACCACCCTTGTCGGACCTGACGGTTTCCGGCAGGTCTGGCACGTCGATCGCCTCGCCTTCGGTCATGATGATGACCCGCTCGACCGTGTTCCGCAGTTCCCGGATGTTCCCTCGCCAGCGGTAGCGCTTCATCACGTCGAGCGCCGCCGGCGTCATCTGCTTCGGCTTCCGGTTGTTCTCGCGCGCGAGCTGATTGAGGAAATGCCTGATGAGCAGCGGGATGTCGTCCGCGCGTTCACGAAGCGGCGGCACGTAAATCGGTATCACCGCGAGGCGGAAATACAGGTCTTCGCGGAAATTGCCTTTTTCGATCTCCGCTTCGAGGTTCTTGTTGGTCGCGGCGATGACGCGCACGTCGACGTTGACCGTCTTGGCCGACCCGAGCCGCTCGACTTCGCCTTCCTGAAGCACGCGCAGCACCTTGGCCTGCGTCTTGAGGCTCATGTCGCCGACTTCGTCCAAAAAGATCGTCCCGCGGTCCGCCTGCTCGAACTTGCCCACCTGGCGCTCGGTGGCGCCCGTAAACGATCCCTTCTCGTGGCCGAACAGCTCGGACTCGATCAGATCCTCGGGAATGGCGGCGCAGTTCACCTGCACGAAGCGCTCGCGGCTGCGCGGGCTGAAGCGGTGGATCGTCCGGGCGACGAGCTCTTTTCCGACGCCGCTCTCCCCTTGAAGAAGGACCGTCGCGTGCGTGGGCGCGGCCTTGCGGATGGCTTCTTCGACTTTCCGCAGCGCCGGACTGTTGCCGACCATCTGATATTTCGAGTCGACTTCCTGGCGAAGCGCGCGATACGCGGTTTCCGTGCGATGTCCGGCGAGCTCCTTCTCGATGCGCTCGAGCAGCACCGGCTCCGAGAACGGTTTCTCGATGAAGCCGGACGCACCTTTATCACGCGCTTCGAAGGCGTTTTGCGCGGTGCCGTGTCCCGACACCATCACGACCGGGACGGCGGGATTCGACGCTTTGATCCGCTCGAGCACCTCGAGCCCGTCCATGCCCGGCATCTTGATGTCGAGGAAGACGAGATCCGGCGGGTCGCGCTCGATCAGCAACAGCCCCTCTTGTCCGGTTGCCGCGCCGATGAACTGATACCCCTGGTATTCGAGCGTCCTCCGCATGGAATCGCGGATGCCCACTTCATCGTCGATGACGAGAATTCGTGATTTCACCGGGCTTCGACGCGAACCGCGCGAATCGCGCGCCGGTCCGTCCCGGGCATGTAGACGTAGACCGCCAGCACGTCTCCTGGAGTCGCTGTCCGCGCGAGCCGATTGTAGGCATCGGCCGAATCCACCGGCCGGCGATTGATCTCCATGACGATGTGGTCGCGCTGGATGCCTGCGTCGTAGCCGGCGCTCAACGGATCCACGCGCGTGACGACGACGCCGCTGACGCCGTCGGGCAGCCGCAGACGATTTGCCGTGGCGCGATCGATGTCGCGCACGTTCAACCCGAGCGGCACCGTGCGGACGCTCGACGGCCGGACGGACGGGCTGGCATCCTCCGGCGTCCTGGGCGCCTGCCGGCTCGGGCGTTCGCCGAGCCGCACGGTGAATATCTGCGTCCGTCCGTCGCGCACCACCTGCAGCCGCGCCAGCGAGCCGGGCTCGCGCCGCGCGACTTCGCGGATGATCTCGTTGTTGGTGATGATGCGTTTGTCGTCGATGGCGGTGATCAGATCGTAGGTGCGAAGCCCGGCGCGATGGCCGGGTGAGCCGCTGGCGACCTCCTGCACGAGCGCGCCACGCGTGGAGGCGAGCCGCAGCGACTGCTGCAGGTCCGGATCGACGTCGGTGAGGACGACGCCCATGTAGCCGCGAGAGACCCGCCCGTCGGCGCGAAGTTGAGGAAGGATGGCGCGGGCTTCGTTAATCGGCACCGCGAAGCCGATGTTGCTCGCGCGCTGGCTGATCGCCGAGTTGATCCCGACAACTTCGCCGCGGCCGTTGATCAACGGGCCGCCGCTGTTGCCGAAGTTAATCGCCGCGTCGGTCTGGATGTAGTTGTCGAGGCTGCTGTCGAACAGCTTGCGGCCGAGGTAGCTCACGACACCAACCGTGACGGTGTGTTCGTAGGCGAGCGGATTGCCGATGGCGCATACCCATTCGCCGACCCGCAGCGTTTCCGAATCGCCGAGCGGCGCAACCGGCAGCTTTGCCGCGTCGACCTTGATGAGCGCGATGTCGGTGTCCGGATCGATGCCGAGCACGCGCGCCTGCAGGCTCCGGCCGTCCGAAAACTTCACCATGATCCGTTCGGCGCTCTGGATCACGTGATAGTTGGTGAGGATCTGCCCGTCGCCCTCGATCACGAAACCGCTGCCCGACTGCGGACGTATGGTGCCCGGCGCTGGAGGAACCGGATTGTTCTCGTCGAACGGTGCGATCTCCGCGCCGCGCCGGCGGCGTGCGCCCGCTTCGCGTCGTGGCTTCGATGTTGACGACCGCCGGGTTGATGCGCGCCGCGACGTCCGCGAAGTTCACCAGACCGGACGCTATGGCGGGCGCAGGCGATATTTCCGGTGCCGGCGCGTGAGCGCGGGCGGCGATTGAAATCGACTGAGGCTGCGCCGCCGCTTCTGCGTGGCGGCTCCGGGCGATTTTCCGGCGCGCGCACGTTTGCCGTCGTCAGGCCTAGGAGAAAGGCCATCGTTGCGGTCAAGGCGAGCGTGATCAGGACAAAAGGCCGGAACACTTTGAGAATTATAAGCCGACTAGCTTTCGGAACGCCGCTTCGTCGAGAACGCGAAATGCCCAGAGATTCAGCTTTTGCGAGCTTGCTGCCCGGATCGGCGCCGGCGACGACGTGGTCGGTCTTTTTGCTCACGGAGCCCGTCACCTTTCCTCCACAGTGATTGGATGGCTTCGGCGGCCTGTTCGCGCGAGAGCGTCGCCAGGGTGCCGGTGAGCACAAAGGTCTTGCCGCTCAGCGGACCCGGTACGCCGGCTGCAGCCAGCGGCGCGTCCATCCTGAGGCCCAGGCCTCTCAGCTCGCCGATCAACGCTCTGATTCGACGGCTGGGCGAAATAATCGTGAACGGCCGCGGCGACGACTGGACCGATATCCGGCACCGCCTGCAACTGCTCCTTCGACGCCGCCAGGAGCGCGTCTATCGTGCCGAATGCGCTTGCCAGCGCCTGCGCGCCGCGCTCGCCAACGTGTCGAATGCCGAGTCCGTAGATCAACCGCCAGAAATCGCGCGACTTGCTTCGCGAGATCTGCTGCATGAGATTGGCTGCCGACTTCTTCCCCAGGCGCTCGACCTTCTCGAGCCGGTCCTGGGTCAGCCGGTACACATCGGCGTAGCTGGCGACGAGCCCATCCTCGATAAGGCGCGCGATGAGCGATTCGCCCAGGCCTTCGATGTTCATCGCGTGCCGCGCCGCGAAATGCTCCAGTCCGCGCTGCAGCTTTGCGGGACACGAAGTGTTCTCGCATCGCCAGACCGCTTCTTCGTCGCCGCGCACGAGCGGGCTTCCGCACCGCGGGCAGTTGGCCGGCATCACCCACCGCGGCCCCCGGTCGTCGACGCTCCGGGTTCACGACGCGGACGACCTGCGGAATGATGTCGCCCGCCTTTTCGACGATGACGCGATCGCCGTCGCGGATATCTTTCCGCGCCACTTCGTTCGCGTTGTGCAGCGTCGCCATCGACACGGTCGTTCCGGCGATGAATACCGGATCGAGTACCGCGAAAGGAGTAACCGCTCCTGTGCGTCCGACGTTGATGTCGATCTTCCGTAACGTCGTCTCGGCCTGTTCGGGCGGAAACTTGAATGCGACGGCCCACCGCGGAAACTTCGACGTCGCGCCGAGCCTGCCGCGGAGCGCGATATCGTCGAGCTTGACGACGACGCCGTCGGTGTCGAACTCGAGGGCCCGGGCCGCCCGCTTCTCACCCCATGGCCGGCAATATTCCGCCACTTCGTCGATGCCCGTCAGTGGTTTCCAGTGCGGCTCGACGGGAAGTCCCCATGCGTCGAGCGTCTGCAAGAGCTCGCGATGGGTTTTCGGAGCGCTCTCGGTGCCGACGAGCTGATACAGGAACGCGCGCAGACCGCGCTTTCTGACCTGGTTGGGGTCGATCTGGCGGATCGCGCCCGATGCCGCATTTCTCGGGTTGGCGAAGCGCGGCTCCCCCGCTTCTTCGCGCGCCTGGTTCGCGCGCTCGAACACCGTTCGCGGCAGGTAGATTTCGCCGCGGATCTCGATCGTTCCTTTCGGGCCCTTCGTCAAGGCGTGCGGAATGTCCTGAATCGTCCGCACGTTGGCCGTGACGTCCTCTCCCGTCGTCCCGTCGCCCCGGGTGGCGGCACGGACGAGCTTGCCGTCGCGATATTGCAAGGCGATACTCAGGCCGTCAATCTTCAGTTCGGCGACGTAAGGCACCGGCCCTTCAAAGTTGTCCAGGCCCTCTGCGGAGTCGCTCGTCGAACGACTTCAGTTCGTCCTCGTTGTACGCGTTGTCGAGGCTGAGCATCGGCTCTGCGTGTTGCACCGACGCGAAGCCCTCCGACGTGCGCTCCGCCTACGCGCTGCGTCGGCGAATCGATGGTGACGAGATCGGGGTGTTCGCTCTCGAGGTTCTGGAGCTCGTGGAGCAGCGAGTCGAATTCGGCGTCGGATATTTCGGGGTCCGAGTCGACGTAGTAGCGCTCTTCGTGGTGACGGATCTGTCGGCGTAGCTCTTCGATCCGGCGGGCGGGGTCCACATCTATCTGTCGCGGGCGAGGATGTAGTCGGGAAGGCCCATCAGTGCGTCACGGGCCGGTGACGGTGGAAACAGGTACAGCTGCTTCTTGGCGTGCGCCGCCTGCTCGTGCGCCCGATCCATGGCGTATTCCACCGAGCGCGTTTCGTGCAGGAGCCGGCAGATTTCGCGCCAGCGTTCGGGGGTCACGCTGCGCTCGCGAACGACGGCGTGAATCATGTCGGCGGTCGGTTGATCCGCGCGCTGGAGCAGGCGGATGATCGGCAGCGTCACTTTTCCTTCGCGCAAATCGCCGCCAACCGGCTTGCCGAGGGCGGTCTCGTCGCCGGAGAAGTCGAGCAGGTCGTCGATCAGCTGGAACGACATGCCCAGGCTGATGCCGTAGTTCTCGAGCGCGACCTCCTGCTCGGGCGTGCAGTTGCCCAGCACTCCGCCGATGCGCGCGCACCCCCCGAAGAGGTATGCGGTCTTGCGCCGGACGATGTCGAGGTGCTCCTCCTCGGTGATGAGGACGTCGCCCTTCTTGGAGAGCTGATACAACTCTCCTTCGATCATCCGGAGCGTCACGTCGCAAAGCTGCCGCACGACGTCGAGGCGGTCCGGCGTCAGCGCCAGCCCCATCGATTTGATGTAGAGGTAATCGCCGAGCAGAACGGTGACGTCGCTGCCCCACCGTGAGTGCACGGAGGGCTGCCCGCGCCGCCACTGAGAGTCGTCGATGATGTCGTCGTGAACCAGGGTCGCCGTATGGATGAACTCGACGACCGCAGCGTAGAGGACGGCCAGATCGCCCGTGTAGCCCGTCAGCCGCGATGCCATCAGCAGGACGGCGGGGCGAATCCGCTTGCCTCCCCCGTTCTGGATGTAGCGGCCTATTTTGGGAATCAGGTCTACCTGGGACTCGACATGGCGGTAGAACTCTGCCTCGACCTTTTCCAGGTCCTCCCGGATAGGCTCGAACATCTGGACGAGGGTCGAGTAGGAGGGGTGGGGCTCGACGGCGTTAGCGTTCTTCAAAGCCCGATGATCTCACCATATTCCGCAACGGGGTGTCAACGAATAGACTCCTGCAGTGCTTGAGTTTACGGCCGAAACAGGGCGCTGAAATTCCCTGCGATCTGCGTACGGAGGGTATCGGCCGTCTCCCTACGCACCGCCGCCAGCTCTTCGACGACCCTCCCCACCCAGGCGGGTTCGTTCCGCTTGCCGCGATGCGGAGTGGGGGCGAGATAGGGGCTATCCGTTTCGGAGAGCACGCGATCGGCAGGGACCATGGCCGCAACCTCCCTCACGTTGGCGCCTTTCGGAAACGTCACAATCCCTGCAAAAGAAATGTACATGCCGAGGGCGAGAGCCTCTTCGGCCAGCCGCCGCGTGCCCGTGAAACAGTGCATGACGCCGCGGACGGAGCCTCCGCTCTCCTCCTTCAGGATGGCGAGGGTGTCGTCTTCCGCCTCCCGGGTATGGATGATGACGGGCAGATCCAGCTCGCGCGCGAGACGGATCTGCAGGCGGAAGACCTCCTGCTGCACGTCTTTCGGCGCGAAGTCGTAATGGTAGTCGAGCCCGATTTCGCCCAGCGCCCGCGCCTCCGGAATGGCGGCGATGACACCCCGCACGAGCGGGACGACCTCGGATTCGCGGCCGCTGTAGCGTCCTGCCTGATGCGGATGAAGGCCGATGCCGAACCGCAACGCGGGCCAGATTTGCGCGAGTTCTCGCGCGCGGCCGGCTTCGATCGGGTTTTCCGCTGCAAGGATGCACAGCGCGTGCGTCAGGCCAGCCGCCTGCGCGCGTTCAACGACCTCGCGAAGGTCCTTGACGAATGCGTCATCGGCTAAATGACAGTGGGAGTCGATCACAGATAGCGTAGTGTCCGGCTTTAGCCGGACTTGAAGTGACGCCGGAAGATCCTTCTTCGTCTCGCGCAGGATCTCGATAATCGCCCGCCGATCCGCAGCCGAGAGCCTGGAATATTCCGGTTCCTTTGCCGCGCCCGACAGGATCGCCCACATCCGTTCGTAGACAATCGCCTTTGTCGCAGCCGGAAGCGCATCGAACGCCTCCGTATAGATCATGTAGCTGCACGGGTAGCGGAAGAGTCGCCGCGTGAGATCGAGGTCGCGCAGCGATCGTCCCTTGCTGTCGCGCGGTCCCTTCGCTGGAAACTCCTTGGTAAAAGCCGGTGCGCCGCGCACGGGCGACGGCAGTGGCGCTTCCTCCACGAACAGCATGTAGTCGACGAGCTCGTGTGCGGTTTCCCGCGCCTGCTGCGCCGGCCCGCCGGCGTTCGTGCCGCCGTGCGCGGCAATCCGCGATTGCCAGCCGAGCCGCGTCAGTAGATTCGTCATCCGCGTCTGGTGGTTCAACACCATCAGGGCCACGACGTCGCTGTGCGGCGTCAAATACGCGGCCGTATCGAAGGCATCGCTCCCGGTCGCCAGCTTCGGGGCGGCCTCGGCCCGCACATACGACTTGGGCACATGCAGTACGGGCACGTTCCCCAGGTGTTTTGCCGGCACTTGCTCACCGGTGACGTACCAACCTCCCCAGCGATCCTCGATCGGCGTGGTGTGCTCGGCTTCCCAACCCTGCGCGTAGTCATTCTGGTTATCCGACAGCGGCAGCACGCTCATCGTCAATACGCCCGGCACGCCGTGCGTTTGGGGCAACAGATGGCACTGCAGGCAATCGGCATTACGGTGGACGAACTGCGGCTTGGGACCGGGTTTTTGCGGGATCGAATAGAAGTGAACGCCCTGGGTTCGGTCGAGCGCCGTTGCTTCGATTGTTTCTGCGCCCTTTGCCCAGGCAACCGCAACCGTGTCGTTGAAGTAGATCGCCCTCGGCGTGCGCTGGCTGATGTGGGAACGCTGCAGGCTGTTCTCGGAGAAGACCAGCGTTTGGGACGACGCCGGAATGTCGAGCGCCTTCAAGACCGACTCGAGGTAGCCGCGAGGCAGCGCGTCGAATTTGAGGGGAACGTTACCCTTCTGAACCGACTCGTTGAATCTGACGATCGCGTCGCTCGTCGGCCGGGTCGAATACTGGATCGCCGGATGGTCGCGCGTTACCCAGATGCTCGAGCTTTGTGCGGACATCAAGCCCAGGCGCAAGTCCGGCCAATGACGACAGCGATTCCGACGACGTTGTAAGTGCTAATCCCCAATCCCCTAATCCCCAATCCCCAATCTCAGGTAGTTTACCGAACCCTCCACCCAGGCTCGGCATCGACGGTCAGCAACACGGGCTTGCCGCCTTCAGGGCTGGCGGCGAGCACCATGCCATTTGACTCGATGCCCATCAACTTGGCCGGCTTCAGATTGGCGACGATGACGATCGTCCGGCCGACGAGCGACTCGGGTTGATACGCCTCTGCGATGCCGGCAAGTACCGTGCGCTGCTCGGTCCCCAAATCGACCTGCAGCTTGAGCAGCTTTTTCGACTTCGGCACTGCCTCTGCCGCGACGACTTTAGCGGTCCGCAGCTCGACGTTCATGAACTGATCGATCGAGATACGGTCTTCCAGAGGAGCGGCTGATGCAGGCGCGGCGGCCGCAGCCGGAGCTATTGGAGCCGGAGCTGCGGGAGCCGGAGCTAGCGTTCGACGGGTTTGGAGCAGGCGATTCGGCGTCAGACATTTGGCGAAGTTCCTCGACTGTTTTTTCCACGCGTGGAAAGAGTGGTTCGGTTGGGCCGAGACGCGTGCCGGGGCGCAGGCGCTCGTGCTCCAGTTGGTCCCAGGTCTGCGGTTCGATACCGAGCATCTTGCGGATTCTCGGCGTGGTGTTCGGCATCACAGGCTCGATGAGCCCTGCGACGACCCGCAGCACGTCGGCGCTCTGATACAGCACGGCATCGAGCTCGGCGCGCTTCGACTCGTCTTTCGCGAGCGCCCACGGTTCCTTCGTGGCGATGTACTTGTTGGTCGCCGAAATCACATCCCAGATGTCCCGGAGCGCGAGCGAGAACTGAAACGAATCGCCCATGCGCGAGCGGACCAGGGGGAGCAGATCGCCAAGCTGCCTGGACAGCGCGGGATCCTCCGCCGCGGCAGTTGCGCCAGGCACGACACCGCCACAGGTACCGGTGCACCATGGTCGTCGCGCGGCTCACCAGGTTGCCGAGATCGTTGGCGAGATCGGCGTTGTACCGCGTCAGGAACGCCGCGTCGCTGTAATTGGCGTCGTGGCCGAGCGTCATCTCGCGCAGACAGAAATATCGGAACGCGTCGACGCCGAACACTTTCGTGTACGACTGCGGCCGCACGACATTGCCGAGCGATTTCGACATCTTGGCGTCGTTCATCAGCCACCATCCGTGGCCGACGATGCGCTTCGGCAGCGGCAGGCCGGCGGCCATCAGGAACGCCGGCCAATACACGGCGTGGAAGCGGACAATCTCCTTGCCCATCAGGTGCAGGTCCGCGGGCCAGTACTTGTCGAACGTCGCCGCATCGTCCGGGAATCCCACGGCTGTGATGTAGTTGGTCAGCGCGTCGAACCATACGTACATCACGTGTTTCGGGTCGTCGGGCACGGGCACACCCCACTTGAACGAGGTGCGGCTGACGCTCAAATCCTTCAAGCCCGCCTTCACGAACGACAGCACTTCGTTGCGCCGGATGTCGGGCGTCACGAACTCGGGCTCGCGCTCGTAGAGCTCCAGCAACGGCTGCTCGAAGTGCGAGAGCTTGAAGAAATAGCTCTCCTCGCTCACGCGATCGACGGCGCCGCCACAGTCAGGACACCGCCCGTTGACGAGCTGCGTTTCAGGAACGAACGCTTCGTCCACTGTGCAGTACCAGCCTTCGTATTGCGCCTTATAGAGGAACCCGCGCTCCTGAACCCGTCGCCAGATGGCCTGGGCCGCCTTGATGTGCCGCGGCTCTGTGGTCCGGATGAAATCGTTGTTCGAAATATTCAGGTGCTCGAACAGCGCCTTGAACGACTGCGAGATCTCGTCGGTGAAGGCTTGCGGCGTCATGTCCTTCGCCTTCGCGGCCCGCTCGACTTTCTGTCCGTGCTCATCGGTGCCCGTCAGAAAATAGACATCGTCGCCCAGCAATCGCCGCGTCCGGGCGATCGCATCGGCGACGACGGTCGTGTATGCATGGCCGAGGTGCGGCTGTGCGTTGACGTAGTAGATGGGCGTCGTGAGATAGAAGCGCGGCACGCCTAATCCCTGCTGGTGTCGAGGTAAGCCTTGTTCGCCGCCGCCTGCACGTCCTTGAGCGGCACCGACTTCTCCGACGCGATGCGGAGACAGTCTTCGAACTCAGGCGTCGAGTTGACCACTCTACCGCCCAGGCGCGCTTCTTTGAACCGCACCGTTCCAAGCGGCGTATCCACTGAAACGATCTCGCGCTCCAGCCGTTCTCGCATCACGTCGTGGTACCGGACCCCAATCGTGGTGGTCTCACGGAAGATGATTGACGTGAGCTCCTGCCGCTGCTCGGGGCTCGCGAGCACCGTGAGCAATGTGCCGGGCCGGTTCTTTTTCATCTGGACCGATGCGAAATAGACCTCGAGCGCTCCGGCTGTGTACAGGCGATCCATCACCAGACCGAAGATCTGCGGGTTCATGTCGTCGATCTCGCATTCGAGAACGGTAATGCGCTCGCTCGACGGGTGATCGGTGGACTGCCCCACGAGCACGCGGAGGACGTTGGGCGTGTTCGGGAGGTCCCTGTGGCCCGCGCCATAGCCGACGTGCTCGATGGTCATCGCCGGCACCGGACCGAACGAAGAGGCGTAGCTGGTGACGAGCAGCGCGCCAGTCGGCGTCACGAGCTCGCTTTGCACGCCCGAGGAGTAGATCGGCGCATCAGCGAGCAGCTTGACGGTTGCCGGAGCGGGTACTGGAAAGTGACCGTGCGCCGAATGCACCATGCCGCCACCCACGTTCAGCGGCGAGCTGATGATGCGATCGGCTCGAAACCATTCGAGTGCGAACACCGCCCCGACGATGTCGATGATCGAGTCGAGCGCGCCAACCTCGTGCAGATGGATCTTGTCGATGGGAATCTGATGGATCTCCGCTTCGGCCTGGCCCAGCCGCTGGAACAACTCCTTCGCCCGCGCCTGCCCTGCCGGCGACAAGGCTGATCGGTCGATCAGGCTGCCGATTTCGGCCAGGCTCCGGTGACTGTGGCTGTGGTGTTGCTCCTGGGGATGGTGATGGTCGTGTATCTGATCGCCGTGATCATGATCGTGAGGTCGTGATGGTGCGAATCGGTGTGGCCGTTCGCCTCCTCGGCGTCGACGTTGAACTTGGTCGCGGACACGCCGGCCCGAAGCACGCGCGAGGCCGAGACGGAAGCGCCGTCGATGGCGAGGCTTCCGAGCGCGCGGCGCAGCTCTTCGAGGGGCAGGCCGGCGTCGAGCAGCGCGCCGAGCACCATGTCGCCCGAGGCGCCGTTGAAGCAGTCGAAGTAGAGAATTCGAGACATCAGAGCTTCATAGTCTACCAGCCTCCCGAAAACTGAAGTAACGCGTGTCCGCCAGGATCACGTGATCGATGACATCGATCCCCATGATTTCCCCTGCCTGTATCAAGCGCCGTGTGAGCTCCACATCGTCGCGGCTCGGTGACGGATCGCCCGACGGATGGTTGTGGAACAGCACGATGGCCGCGGCACACGCCGATGCCGCCTCCCGGAAAATCTCGCGCGGGTGAGCCGGGCTCGAGTCGAGCGTGCCGACCGACACCACGGAGGTCCTGATGAGCCGGTGTTTCGTGTCGAGCATCATCAGCCCGAACTGCTCCACTGGCCGCGACCCGAATTGCGGCAGTAAATACGTCGCGACGTCGCGGGGGTTGGTGAACTGGAGGCGCGCCGGCGGGCACCGGAGCAACGTCCGCCGTCCCAGCTCGATTGCCGCGAGGACCTGCGCCGCCTTGGCGGCACCCATCCCGTCGACCTTCCGCAGCTCGTCCACGAGGTGCGGGGTACGCCGTGCAGCCCGCCAGTGAGCTCGAGCAGCTCGTTGGCGAGCGTCAGCGCGTTGCCGACGCGCGACCCGCTGCCGATGACAATCGCCACCAGCTCGTTGTCGCCCAGACCCACGGCGCCGAGACGGAAGAGCTTTTCGCGGGGACGATCGTGAACGGACAGCGTTTTCATGTTTTGTCGCGGGCGCTCCCGCTCCTCCGCGCTGCTCGCGCTCTCTTCGCGGCTATACTCAGAGCAATGTCGCGTCGCGCCGGGGCCTGGTCTTCCATCGCACTGATTGCTTCGTTGTCGTTCACGCTCGCGTGCGCCGAGCCGCCAAGCCGCGAGATGGACCAGGCGCAGGGCGCTATCGACGCCGCACGAGCTGCGGGGGCCGACCGCTACGCGGCGGACGAGTACGAAGCCGCCGTCAAGGCCCTTCAAAGCTCGCGCGACGCGGTTGCTCAGCGCGATTACCGCCTCGCGCTGAATCACGCGCTCGACAGCCGCGACCGCGCGCAGCGCGCGGCCAAAGAAGGCGTGAGGCAGCAGGGCGTGCTTCGCAGCGCCGCGGAACGGCGCCTGGCCGAAGTCACCGCATCGCTCGATCACGCCGAGCAGCGGCTGGCCGCCGCTCAGGCGGCGCGTGTGCCGCGCCGGTCGCTGGCCGCCGCGCGCGCGGCGGTCACGGATGCCGAAGCCTCTCTGCAAAAAGCGGGCACGGCGATTCAGGAAGGCAACTATCAGGCGAGCCAGGAACGGCTCGCGGAATCTGCCAAGAAGCTCGAGTCAGCCGTCGCAGAAATCGAGACGGCCATGAAGCAGCAGCGGACCGGTCGTACGCATGTCCGGCGCTAGCCGGACCGACATTCAGCCCAGCCACTTTCCTTCGAATACCAGCTTCGCCCATCCGGTGAGATAAAGACCGTCTTCCAGCCATTCGACACGCTGGCTGCCGCCTGGCGAGATGATCTCGACGTCGCGCGCCGCGCCCCGTACGAGGCCGCTGCGACGGCGGCGCCGCAGGCTCCCGTGCCCGAGGCCTGCGTCGGTCCAACCCCGCGTTCCCAGATCAGGATGCGGACCCTGTCCGGCGCTTCAACTTTCGCGAACGACACGTTCGTGCGATCGGGAAATTTCGATGGTGTTCGATTTCCGGGCCGAGCGCGTGGAGCCGCGATTCGAGCAGCACATCTTCGAGCAGCACACATTGCGGATTTCCGACCGACAACGCCACGGCCTGGATGCGCTGACCGGCTGCGTCCAGCTCGATGGACCGGATGTCCTGCGGCGTTCCCATCGCGGCGCGAAACGTCAGCGTGTCACCACTGCGATCCTGCAGATGCAGCACCTTCGGCCCGGCTGGCGTGTCAATGGTGACCGAGGTCGTGCCGGGGCGCTCGCGGACGGCCAGAGCCGCGAGGCAGCGGATGCCGTTGCCCGACACTTCCGACTGGCTTCCATCGGCGTTGTACAGACGCATGCGCACGCTGGATGGCTCGAACGTGTAGATCATCAGCCCGTCCGCGCCGATGCCTTCGTGGCGGCTGCAGGCCGCGCGCGCGAGCGCGGCGCAGTCGCGCCCTTTCACGTCCGACTCGGGCGCCAGCAGGAAGTCGTTGCCGTAGGCGTGCCCCTTGACCATCGAAACTCCGTCTGGCATCACCTACACCTCACAGAAGGCCAGCAGATGCCAGCCGAAGCGCCGCGTCAGCGCCCGCGGCATGGCGTTGAACGTGCCGACGAACAACGTGTTGTACAAGCGTGCCCTTGAGGCCGCCATGAAGCCGTGTCTTCACCGGAAAGCGCTCCGGCACGATGCGCACGCGCGAAAATCCGCTCAGCAGCTCGCGGAATTCGCCGAGGGAATATTTCTTCAGCACCGGCGCGTCCACGTGTTCGAGATCGACTTTCGTCACCTTGGACAGCGCGTTGAGCCAGGAGACGCGGTTATACACCTGGAAAACAGCCGTGCCCCCGGGCTTGAGCACGCGGCGGGTTTCCTCGACCAGCGCGCGATCGTTGCTCGTGTATTGAACCACCCCGTGCGCGTAGACCAGATCGAACGGATCGATCGCCGAGCGGCATCGCCTCTCCGTCGGCGACGCATCAGCTGCGCGGCCAGCCCCTCGTGCCGAAAGTTCTGCGATGCGAGCGTGATGGACGAAGGCGCGAGGTCGATGCCCGTCACGCGCGCGCCGTTGCGCGCAAAACGGATGAGATCGGTGCCCGCGCCGCATCCAACCTCGAGCACCCGGCGGCCGCGGTACTGATCGAAAGGGATCAATCGCGGGAGATGGTGCAGCTTTTCGAAATGGTACTGCTCGAGATCGGCAAAAAATCCGGGCGAGCCCGGCGAATGTGTCGTGATGTCAGGTCATGGATGTGTGTGTCCCAGTACTTGCGAACGGCGTGCTGTAATGGGGCGCGATCCGGACGTGTAGGCACGGATGCCTACTATAAGATAGTCCCGCGTGATTCGAGATCTCCCTGGCCTGGCCGAGCGTGAGTTCGACACGCTCGTGGTGGGCGGCGGCATCTACGGACTGACGATCGCCTACGACGCGGCGCAGCGCGGGTTGTCGGTCGCCCTCATCGAGAAGGGCGATTTCGGCGCGGCGACGTCGTTCAACCATCTCAAGACCATTCACGGCGGACTTCGCTACCTGCAGACGGCCGATCTCCGCCGCATGCGCGAGTCGATTCGCGAGCGGCGCGCGTTCGCGCGAATCGCGCCGCGGTTCGTCGCGCCGCTGCCCTTCGCGATGCCGACCGGCTCGTCCATGACGCGCAATCCCATGGCGATGAAGGCGGCGCTCGCGCTCGATGCGATCATCAGCCGCGATCGCAACGACGGCGTGGATCCCGAACGTCATCTTCCGGCGGGCTACGTCGTTGCCGGCCAGGCATGCCGTGAGCTGTTCGACGGCGCTGTCCGGACGGTGCCGTCAGCAGCCGTCTGGCACGACTATCAAACCGTCCACAGCGAGCGTTTGACGCTGGCGTTTGCAAAGGCGGCGTGGTCGCACGGCGCGAGACTGGCGAACTACACGGAAGCGACAGGATTTCTGAAGTACGGGCGCCGGTGTGCTGGCGTGACGGCCCGGGACAACATGACGGGTACCCAGTTCGGCATCCGTGCGCGCGTGATCGTCAATGCGGCGGGACCGTGGGCGGCGCAGATGTTATCCGGCGCGGGGGTTGAGACCCGCTGGCCGCTGCTGAAAGCGATGAATCTGGTCACGTCGCGTCCGGCCCGGAAGGCCGCGCTCGTCGCGCCGACGCGCGCCGGACGAGCGTTGGTCCTGCTGCCGTGGCAGGGCCGCACGCTCGTCGGCACGAGCGAATCGCCCGATGGGCGGCAGCCGGACGATCAGCAGGTCCGCGCCGACGAGTTGACCGCGTTTCTCAGTGAAGTCAACGACACCTTTCCGGCTCTTGGTCTCAAAGCGGATGAGATCACGCTCGTGCACCGTGGAATCGTGCCGGCGATGTCCGCGGCGAATGGACGTTTGTCGCTGTTGGCGCAGTCGCGTGTCATCGACCACGGTGGACAGGACGCCGCGCCCGAGGTGCTGACGATCGTCGGCGTGAAATATACGACCGCCCGCGCGGTTGCCGAGCGTGCTGTTGATTTGATCTTCAAGAAGCTGCAACGCGCGGCTGTGAGATGCCGCACGGCGGAGGTGGTGCTGCCCGGTGCGGGGTTGCAGGATCGCGAGCCCGCCGACCCAATCGCGGAGGCCATACGCGGAGAAATGGCGCACACCCTGGTCGATGTGGTCGTCCGGCGAACCGGTCTCGGCGCGGCGGGCTATCCCGGTGACGCTGTTGCCCGCGACGCCGCCCGCCGCATGCAGTCGCTGCTCGGCTGGACGGATGCGCGCATGTCCGAGGAGTGTGACGCGTTGAGGAAGTTCTACGCCATCGAAAAATAGGGGTCGGGTGTCATTTAAAAATGACACCCGACCCCAATTATTGCTTGAGGTGGACGAAGCTCGGGAGATAGTCACACACGCCCGCGCCGCCGCGGGCGCAGGCGGCGGCAACGCCGTCACCGTCGTTCCAGAGGTTCTTCGGGTTCTGCCAGAAATACGCGCTCACGAACTACCTGCAGCGCAACGACACCAACGAGCAGCACGCGAGGAACGAGTTGCATGCCGGCAGCCACGCCCAGCGCCAGCAGCGGCACGATTGGAAGCAGCAGGCGGGCCGGCCGGCGACCACCCTCCCGTCCATCCGTGCGCGTTGGTGATCGGCATGGCGACGGCGAAAAGGTAACAACCGGCGATGAACGCAATCTTCATCAGAAGATCGGGATGCGATCGCCGCAGCGCGACGACCCCGAACGCGCAGAGAACGAATACCGGCGCGTATGGAAGCAGGCCGTACTCCTGATCGACGAACAGGCCTGCGATCCGAACTCCGAAGGTTTTCAGAAAGGCACCGAGCCCGGCCCACTCCCCGACCCTCGCGTGCGGCCCGACCACATACGTTCCCCAGAACTGATAGTTGATCGCTGTCCTCACACCAAGCAGGACTACGGCCGGCGCCGCGAACAGCGCGAGCTTCCGGAAATCGCGGCTTCTGGGTGACGCTCCACATCGCAACAGCAATCAGCGGAAGCACGAGGCCGAGATTCCGCGCGTGCACGATGACCATCAGGCCAGTTGCCACACCCGCAAGCACCCATTGGCGGTCTGAAGCTGTGCGTTCGACGGCGACCACGCGAAACACAAATACGCACAACAGCGCGGTTATCAACTCGGTAAAAAACAATGCGCCGAAGATCAGTATCGGCGGCGAAAGCACGACGAGAAGTGTCGTCCAAAACGCCCGCTTCAGTGGCACGTCGATGGCGAGAAAGACCGAGAACAACTGAATCGCCAGCAGCCCTGCCAGCCCGATCATGGCGGCGCTCAGAACGTTCCGGTACAACGTCCAGGGCGTCAGGCGCATGCGCTTCATCGCGTTGTCAGGAGATATGCGGGAGGGCGCGGGAGACGCCAGTTGCCGCAAAGCGGACGTATGGCGCAAACAGCATCGGCATGCCGACGTCGTGGACCGGCCGGGCGATGCCGCCGATGCCGGGGACAACATGGGCGCCGGCTTCGTTACCCCCGTTGAAGATGAGCGGCTCGGCGGCTCCGTAATTGTTCGACAGATCGAGGTCGAGATCGAACGCGAGTGAATGGGCGATGGCGAGATAGTGCGGCTCGTCGCCGGTACCGATATGCGTGCTGTGAGTGACCAGGCCCAGCATCACGACCATCGTGATGAGGAAGAGACGCATCCGCACGCGGCGAGGCGTGGTCCCGCTCATGGAGTCTTACTCTAACGCGTGATCACATAGGTCGCGCCCGCTGAAATGCCGAAATCCGGATCGCGGTTGGTAAGGCCGAGGAGCATGCCGAAGTCGATCCGCAGCAGCTTATAGGTGTAGCGCCCGGCAGCGCGGAACACTCCCCGGCTTTCCAGACCCGGCGGCACGATTTCGTCGAACGGTGTCAGCCTTCCGTTCACCTCGCCGACGATCTCGAACTCGTTGGTCAGCGCCCGGGCGACCGACAAGCCAAATCCAAGAGCCGTCGCGGTATCCTGGCCGTCCTCCGGGTTTCCCAGCACGAAGAGCCCGACGTTGCCGACCGACCGAACCGATCGCACCGTCTTGGCAATGAGAAACGCCGCGAAAAAATCGGTCGTGCCGAGGCCGATCGCCTTCTCCGGCGGCGCAATCGGCAGCTTCGTCCCGAACCGCAGGCCCAGCGCGGGCCTCGACTCGGTCTCCCCCGCCAGCCTCACTTTGGTCGCGACGATGAGATCTTCCAGGCTGGAGGCGCTATCTCCTGGCAGGAGCAACGTGACCGCGCCCAACGGGCCGGCGATAAGCCGCTCGTTGACATCGATACGCTGAATGACGCCCCCATCGATCTGGACTTCCGCCGCCGGTCCGATCCCGATGCTTGCCCCGAAGATGCCAATATGCGTGACGTCACCCTTCACGCCATACGCTTCGTTCGTTTGACTCTTGTCGAACGACACGCCGCCTTCGAGAAGGACGTTCCCGTTGCCTATCGTTTCAGGATCTTCGGTCACCAGCGGCCGCTGTTGCGCGTGCGCGACAGCGCCGCCCAGGCACAAGATACACAACGTCAGAATGCGCGTCAGATGCATATGAAGGTCACCATCGGCGCCGGCTGTCGAGGAGAATCGTCACCGGGCCGTCATTGACGAGCTCCACGGCCATATCCGCCTGGAACTCTCCGGTTTCTACTTTCAGGTTCAGGTCGCGAAGCTGCCTCACGAGCTCTTCGTAGAGCGGCCTCGCCGACGCAGGCGGCTCGGCGGCGTCGAACGATGGCCGGCGCCCGCGGCGGCCGTCGGCGCACAAGGTAAACTGCGACACCGCGAGAACGGCGCCTCCCGCCTCTGCGAGCGACACATTCATCTTCCCCGCCGCATCTTCGAAGATTCGCAGATCGTTCACCTTGCCGGCGATGTACTGCACATCGGCCGGGCCGTCGCCTTTTTCGACGCCCGCGAACACGAGCAGGCCGCGTTCAATCTGGCCGACCGTGCGGCCGGCGACGCGCACGCGCGCCGAGGTCACACGCTGGACGACCGCACGCATGTCTGAGCCGGTTACGTACCTATCCTGATCTGGAGCAGCTGGGGGGCGTCCTGATCGTCGGCGATCTCTGCCGGAGGATTCAAGCGCGTGTCGAGGAGGTGCCGTGGCGACACGTTCGACAGCGCCTTCAACATCGAATTCTTGACCCCGACGTTTTCGCGCTCGAGGTCCATCAACAACTGTTTGATGCGCTGCCGCTGCAGGCTCAAATCGCCGCATGCCGGACAGCAGCAGCCAATCACCGGCAACTTTGCCGCCGCCGTGTAATCGCGGCAATCGGCTTCGTTGATGTACACGAGCGGCCGAATGACCACGTGTGCCCCATCGTCCGACACAAGACGTGCCGGCATCGCCTTCAGGCTTCCCTCGAAGAACAGATTCAGGAGGAGCGTCTCGATGAAATCGTCCGAGTGGTGCCCAAGCGCGATTTTCGTCGCACCGACGCTGTCGGCGAGACGGTACAGCGCCCCGCGGCGCAGCCGCGCGCACAGCGAGCACGGCGTCGCGTTGGCCGCCAGCAGGTCGTCCATCACTTCGCCAATCGACGTGTGCTCCACGTGGCATTCCCAGCCGCGCTCGTCGCAGTGTCTGCTTGATGGTGTTGTGCTGGAAGTCTTCGTAGCCGGAATCGATATTGACGCCGATGATCGAAAAACGAATGGGCGCGCGCTTGCGCAGCACGTCGAGAATCTGCATCAAGCGCCCAGCTGTCTTTCCCGCCCGACAACCCGACCATGACGCGATCGCCGTCCTCGATCAGGTTGAAGTCGTGGATTGCCTTCGTGACCTTCCTGGCAATCTTCGATTCAAGGTGTGTCGAGTACCCCACTCGTGTCGTCCTTTCCCTTGGGCATTCCGCTCGGGGGCACCCAGCCCCGCGTGATATCTGCGTCAGTGTACTCCGGGATGATGTGAATCATCGCGCCGAGGAATCTCGAGTCGCCTAGGGCAGGTGCCCGGCTTGCGGCACGGCTCGACGAGAAACGGCACGAATCCGTTCGTGGTCCGCACCGACAGATTGTAGAGATAGCTCGTCGGCTGGACTTCGCGGCGGAACGGCACGCCCGCGGGCATGGCGAGGGTAACCGTTTTCGCTTCGCTCGGCGCCATGTCGAGCGTTTGCCCGTCAGCGCCCGAATCGAGCGTCACGCGGTTCGGCGCGCCGCCATTGCGTACCTCGATCGTGACTCTCGTGATCGACCTTCGTGATCCAATCCGTTCCGCCGAGATGGTCAACCGGGCCGCGGAGAACAATTTCCGCCTTCGACTTCCCTTTGACCCAGAACCACCAGTCGTTCGACTGAGGAGGGGTCTCCTCGGGATTGAAGGCGTTGTCGTCCAGAAAATACGCCAGCGCATGAGGATCTTGAGCCGCCGGCGGTCCGATGCGGCGTCGCATGCGGTCGCGATCCTGTGCGACAGGAAGATCGTGAAGGAGCGTCAGCTCGGTCGGGAGCAGGCGCAGCGCCCCTGATTTCGAGTGTTCGTCGGGATGCAGCGATGCGTAAAACGGATTGAGCAGGAGTTGTGCGGTGAACAGCGCTCCGATGACGAACGCCAGGAGTGCCGAGCCGGCGCACCGGCGGTCGCTGGAATCAGGAGGAGGAACAGCGCGTAAAACGGCAGAAAGTACCGGCTGCCGACGGGTCCGCCGCCGCCGTTCCACGTGAACGGCCAGACGAACACGTGCATGAGCACGACCGCGGCAATCGTCGCGAGGACCAGCCACTGCCACGAGGTGCTTCTCGCGCGACAACAGGAACCAGAGAAGTGCGACGACCCCCGGGAAGAAATACGGCAGGAGGCCGGCGTTCCGACCCACGAAGAAATACCAGAGATTGTGGCGCAGGACAGACCACGAATGCGTGTTGACGAGAACGTCGCCGACGAGAAGATCTTCGCGTCCGCGAACCGGGCCGATGTTGTCGAACGTCTCGTAGGTGTTGGCGAACGGAAAGCCGGTCGTGACTGTAGAACGTCTTCCTGTCGCCTCCCTGGTAATTGAATTCACCTGTAATGGCGGCATTGGCCGCGAACAGCGACGCCGTTATCGCTCCGCACACGATCACCGTCGTCATCGCATGCTGCCATTGCCGGCGGCTCAGCGCGAGCAGAACGATGGGGACGAGGATCAGCAGGTGCGGCGGCTTCGAGAACGTCGCCACGCCGAGCAGCGCGGCTGCCACGTAATCCGACGCCGGGTCGGCCAGGAACGTGCTTCGTGCCTCGACCGAGACGGTCACGCGCGACTTCCTTGTACGCCCAGAAGAACACGGCATAGAGGACGAACGAGAAGTTGAAGAGCTCCGGCATGAGCCACACGAAATAGACCGGCACCAGCGACACGCCCAGAAACGCCGCCGTGAGCGGCAAGGAGACCCAGTTCGATTTCGTTGTCGCCTGAATGAACAGGTAAATGACCAGGAAATCGAGCGCGAGGAGAATCGCGTGGAACACGAGAAACCCGTTGGTGCCGAAGATGTAGACGAAGGGCGACGCGACCAGCGGGTAGATGTAGGACTTGGAGAAATACAGGCGCGTCTCCCGCTCGGGATCTTCGTGCTTGATCCAGCGGAGAAATGGGAACGAGCTCGAACCGCGAACTTCGATGTCCTTGCCCCGTTTGAGGAAGATGCCCTCGGGCCCGGGGAACTCCTCCCATACCCTGATCAAATCCTTGCGCTCGAACTGGAAGTCGAGATCGTTCGTCAGGCTGTGCGCCAGCACGTAGTATGTGGACTCGTCTGCCTTGAATCCGCCGCCATTCGCCTTCGGGAAATCGACCGACACGGCAAACGCCAGCAGCACGATGCCCAGCAGCGCCGATGCAAGAAGACCGGGTTTGATCATCCGAGAAGTCGGTTCACGGCTTTCGACCAGGACATGTGCGAGACCTGATCCAGTCCAGCTTTCCCGAACCGTTCGGCCTTCGCTCCATCCTCCATTACCTCGCGCATCGCGGCCGCGAGCGCTTCGGCGCGCGGAGCGCAGACACGCCCGTTCACATTATCGGCCACCAGTTCGGCTGGACCGCCGCTGTCGGCGCAGGTAATGACCGGCTTGCCAGACGCAAATGCCTCCACGGTGACAAACCCGTAATCTTCGTCATAAGGTGGAAAACACACCGCCCGGCATTGCGCGAGATGATCCAGCATCTGTCGATCGTCGATGCGGCCGATCAGCGACACGCGCGAGGAAAGGCCTCGGTCGGCAATCGACTTCTCCAGCGACTGACGCTCCTCGCCTTCTCCCGCAATCACGCAGCGGATGCCCGAAGCGGCAGGCTGCGCCAGCGCGTCGATCAGCAGCGACAGGCGTTTCAGCGGCGCCAGGCGGGACACCGCAAAGATGTAGTCGCCGTAGGCGTCGCATCGATAGGGCCGCTGAGGCGGTGGTGGATGGAGCGGTTCCGAAGGAATGCCACCCCATCGGGCAAGCCGTCGCGGTGACCGTTCGCGAGATGGTGAAAACCTTGCGGACGTGTTCTGGTGAGCAGATACCGGTCCGCGGCATGGATCAACCGCCGGCGGGTGCGTTCCTTGGCGCGCCCTTTCCACTTCAGCGGCGCGCTGAACGCATCCCATCGATCGTAGTACTCCCGCATCGTGTGATTCAGCCAGACGACGTGATTGTCGTGCCGGACGGCATAGCTGGGATAGCGCAGCGAGATGATTTGATCGATGCGGCGTCCGTTGTGCGCCATCCCGATGTCGGTCAGCCAGGCCGCCAGATACGCGCCGCCCTGCCGTCCGAATCGATTCTGCGGCGTCAGGACGAGATCGGCTTCGTGGCCTTCGTCACGAAGCGCCTGCACGAGGGCGCGGGCCATCACGAGATGACCTCCCTCCACGAACCATGGAGTCGACGTAACGACCGCGATCGTCTTCATTTCGCCGCAGGCGCTCCGGCCCGGCTCGCGCCGTCGACGAGAAACGAAAGATCCGCGCGCAACGGCTCGCGGCGATGGGTTGCTCCCAGCACACGCGATTTGTCGCACAGCAGCAGGTAGAGCCGCTCCATTTTGCGGACGAACGCCGAGATGTCGAACCGCTTGCGGTGGCTCGCGCCGCCGCAGCCAGCCTTGTGCGTTCGTCCGGAGTCGTTCATCAAGGCGACGATGGCCGAAGCCAGCGCGGCGGCATTCCGCTTCGGCACGATGCGCGCGTCGACGCCGTCGGTCAAAATGTCCATCAATCCATCGGCGTCGGTGGCGACCATCGGCTTGCCCGCGGCCAACGCTTCGAATGCGGTCAGCGGCGTGCCTTCCCACAGCGACGGAAACACGCTCAGATCGAAGGCATTCAGGACAGAGGCGACGTCGCGTGCGAAGCCGGCAAACACAAAGCGGTCACCCAGGCCGAGCGTTCGTGCCTGCTGTTCCAGCGATTCGCGAAGCGGCCCCTCCCCGACGAGAAAAAATTTGGCGTTCGGCTTCTGGTCGAGGACGAGGCGCGCGGCCTCGACGAGGTAGGAATTGCCTTTGGAATCGTGCAGTCTCGTGACCGTCCCGATCGCGAAATCGTCCGCGCCGATGCCCAGTTGCTGCCGCGCCGAGTCGCGCTCGTCGCTCGATCGCACCCTGGCGAACTCTTCATGAGGCGCGCCGAGGTACACCACCTTCACTTTTTCCGGCTGGACCAGACGCGCGCTTTCCACGAACTCCGCGGTGCTCCTCGAGACCGCGATGGCGATGTCCGTGTAGCGCTCGAGCAGCCTGTCGGCGACCTTTTGAAACCAGGGCGTGTCCGTCAGATTTGCGTGCTCGTGCACGATCGCCGGAATGCCTCGCAACGCGGCAGCCATCCGTCCGAACGTCGTCGCGCCGTATCCGTGCAGATGCAGCACGTCGATCTTCTTGCGGTCGATGATCGCCAGCAACGCCGTCAGCGTCGTCGGGTCGAACTTGCCCTTCTCGAGATACGTGATGTCGATGCCTAGCGCGTCGAGCGTCTCCTCCGACAGGTCCTTCTTTCTGAGGCTCACGAGCGACACATCGAAACGCGACTTGTCGAAGCGCGGGATCATCCACGCAAACAGCCGCTTCACGCCGTGCATGCGCGATCCCTCCCAGCCGAGATGGTCGCAGACCTGCAGCACGTGAATACGTTTCATGCGCGGGTGTTCACAATGCGCGCCGGAACGCCGACGGCGGTTGCGCGGTCGGGAACCGGGTCGCGGACGACGGCGCCCGCGCCGACGATGGCGTTTGCGCCGATTTGTACACCATCGAGGATCTTGGCGCCGGCGCCGATCCACGCACCATCGCCGACACTTGATGCCCACAGACGTGCGCGCCTGTTCGAGCACCGGGCGCGAGGCGTCGCCGAAGTCGTGGTCACCGCCAATCAGATAGGAATATGCGGCGATCAGGGTGTTGCGTCCGATGCGCACGGTGCTGGCCGAAAAGATTTCGCAATTGAAACCGATGTTCGCCCCATCAGCCAGGTCGATGTCGCCGTTCTTGCACGAAAGTATCGTATTGCGGCCGATGAAGACACCGCTGCCGATGCGGATGCCGTCGTTCGAATGTCCCTTCGCGTCAATCAGGCAGTTGTCGTCGATGACGACGTTGTCCGCGATACGAATTTTGTGCGGATGGCGCAGGACGACGTTCTGGCCGAATACCACGTTGCGGCCGCAGGCGCCGAGCAACATCGGATACAAGCTCTTGCGCAGCGCCAGGCCCAGCGCGCCCGGCACACTCTGCGACAGCATCACGATGGCCTCATACGCAAGCAGCGCACTCCATCCAGGCCGCCCGACGATGAGCGAGGAATATTTTTCGCGCGCCGACGCGCCCGCCCTCGATAGTTCATCCTGGACTCGAGGAATCTGGTTCACAGCCATCCCCGTTCTCCGTACCACGCGAGAGTTTTCTGAATGCCGTCGCGCAGGCCGGTTCGCGGCGCATAGCCGAGCTCGGCGCGGGCGCGGCTGATATCGAACGCCCGGCTTTTCGTGAAGAAATCCACCCTGCGCCGGTATATCGGCGGCTCGATTCCGAATGGCACGCACACCGCTTCACACGCCGCTCCCGCGAGCCAGAACGGCCACACCGGCAGCTTGAGCGCCGGCGGCGCGACGCGTGCCTCGGCCGCAATCATGGCAATCAGCTCGTTGAGCGTGGAAACCTCACCGCCGGCGAGAATGTACGTGCGATTCGAAGCCGCCGGGGTCTCGCCGCACAACCGCAGTCCGTCCACGAGATCGTCGATGTATGTCAGATGATAGAAGATGTTTCCGGAGCCGAGCACGGCAAATCGCCGCCGCGCCACGCCGCGAAACAGCTTGAGCAGACGGCGGTCGCCAGGACCATAGATTCCTGACGGCCGCGCGATGGTCACCGGCAGTCCAGTACGCGACGCGGCTTCGCGCGCGATTCGCTCGCCTTCAACTTTGGTTTCCTGATACACATCACCCGGACTGAGTGGCGCATCTTCGTTTGCCGGCGGATGTTCGATGTCTCCGTGCACGCCGACGGTGCTGCAGTGCACCACGCGCCGAGCTCCGGCCGTGGCCGCGGCGTCGATCAACTCACCCACCGCCGTTGCATTGACGGCCCGGTATGTCGATGACGGGATCCCGGCCTCGCGATAGACCGCCGCGATGTTGTAAATCACTTCTGTCCCCTGGACGGCTCGCGCGAGCGCCGCGCGATCTTCGAGCGCGCCGACCACCGGCTCGATGCCCGCCGCTTCCATTTCGGCGGCTTGGGGCGGCCGGCGGACGAGGCCCTTCACGTGATAACCGCTTCGCACGAGCGCACGGGCCAGATGACCGCCCGTGAAACCGGTGACGCCAGTGACTAAGACGCGCACCGTTCTGCTGCGACAGTGACCGGCGAGCCCGCGAGGCGAAGCATGCCGAGGCCGGCGAGCATCGTCTCGATGCCGCGCGTCGCGTTCGCCGATCCGATGGCTTTGTGCAGCGCGATCGGAAGCACGAACTGTTTGTGGCTCGAGGCGATGCGGAACCCGTGGCGTTCGAGCTCGCGGGAAATCTCGGCGCCGCCGAACACGCGGTACGCTTCCACGTCCGATCCGGCGGCGGCGGCAATCCGGCGCCACGCGGCCTGAAGCGCCGCGGTGCTCCCGAGCGCCGGATAGTCGAATACAAGCCGTTTGCCTGCGACGCGGCAGAGCTCGGCGAGCGCCCGGCGCCAGTCAGGCACGTGCATCAGCAGCCGCAGGCAGACGACGGCGTCGAACGCGCGGTCCGGGAAGGCGAGCGCGTGAACGTCCCCTTCGACGAACTCGATCGGAAGCCCGGCGGCTTCTGCGCGCTGGCGCGCCACGGCCAGCATCTCGGCCGAAGCGTCGATGCCGGTCACGCGCGCACCTCGCCGGGCGATCGCCAGGGCTGCTCTGCCGGTTCCGGTCGCCATGTCGAGCACGCGTTTCCCGGACACGTCGCCAAGGAATTCGGCGAGCACCCGTTCCTGATCGGCGAGCAATATCTGCCCGATCGGCCCGCCGAACCGCTTGGCATCGAACGTGGCCGCCATTGCGGGGTCGGCGTACGCGGCATAGCTGTAGTGATTTTCGTTTTTCGTAAAAATAGGGTCAGACCCCATTCAGGCGACCAGGGCTTCGCAGGCCTCGCGCGTGCGCTGCAGATACGCCTCGTAAGTGTAGCGAGTCTCGGCAAGGCGTTTCGCGGCGGCGCCGATCCGGCGGCCGTAGGCGGGATCGACAATCGCCTCCAGGATGCCGCGGGCAAAATCTTCCGGCCCGGGTTCGGTGAGAATCGCCACCTCGTCCGACAGGACCTGCGTGTGCGTGAGCAGGCGCGTGGCAACGATGGCGCGTCCCGACCGGAGGTATTGATAGATTTTGAGGGGCGTGTTGGTACCCGAGCTTCGCGGCGAGACCAGCACGTCGGCTGCGTCGAGATAACGCGGGATCGATTCGGACGGCTGCTCGCCGGTGAAGATCGTGCCCTTCGCGCCGGCACTTTCTGCGAGCCCGCGCGCTCGCGCGACCTGATCGGGCTTCCCTCCGGCGAGCACGAACCGCACGTCGGGCCGGCTCTGCTGCACGACCTTTGCCGCTGCGAAGAGAAGATCGAGCCCTTGATACGCTTCGAACGTGCCGGTGTACAGCACGATCGGGGTCGTTGGCTCGAGGCCGAGCGCGTGCCGGATTTCCACCCCGCTGCCTTCAACGGGCGCATCGCCCGATCCCGGCGCATTCTCGATGAGGACCGTCCGCGCGTCCGGGACCGCTTTGACGCGCCGTCTCTTCGAGGTGCGGACAAATCACGATCGTCACCCGCGAACGTTTGATTGCGGTGCGCTCGAGCCGCTCGAATATCCATCGCAGCACCGAGGATCGGCTGAACGCGAAGTTCTCGAGCTGCTGCGGAAGGCTCGAATGCATGTCGTAGAGATGAGGAATCCCGAGGGCGGCGGAGATGACCACGCCAATCGCGGCGCCCTCTTCGTGCGAATGCACCGCGTCGTACCGCTCTTTACGCGCGCGATTGAGCGCCGTCAATGTCAGCGTCATGTCCAGAAACAGCTTCGCCGGCGACGGACCAATCTTGACGTGTGTGATGAACGGCGGCCGGGCGGCGCGGAAGATGCGCAGTCCGGGCATGACGACGTCTTTACCGAACGGATACGTAACCAGGTCGACGGTATGGCCGAGCTCGAGCAGGGCCCGTATGCGGTGATATTCGCTGAACGGGGTACCCCGAGGCTCGAAAAACGGCTCGGGGGCGATCATCAATATCCGCATCCGGCGGGCTAGAACCTCAGTCGCAGGCCCACGGCCGCCTGGCCGCCGCCCGCTTTCAAATCCGTTGGCATCGAGCGTCAAGCCTTGCGGCGCGGGAAGATCGAGCGACGCCTGCGAATAGCGCAGGAACCCACCCACACCGATGTTGATGCCGTACAGGCGCGTCACGCTGTAAGTGCCGTCCAGAGCCAATGTTGAAACCCACCGGACTGTCCTTGACCTCGGTCACCGTCACGCTGCGTGATCGTGACGTTGTTGAACGGCGGAGGATCACTGATGTCGCGCGGCGCCACGACCGTGGCGATATCCTGCCGCACGGTGAAGAACGAAGGCCCGAGCATCAATGCGACCTGAAATTTGCTGGTGACGGGAACGGTCCATCGGAACTGCAGGTGGACGACATTTTCGGAATGTTCGAGGTCCGACACCGTCGCGGTCGCTTCGCGCGGTTGTCCGAAGATGACCGGATGCGGTACGCGGACGCTGACCGTGGCATCGTTGTGGTTTTCGACCGTCGAATAGGCGATCCCGACGCCGAACGCTCTCCAGAGATTCACGCCTGCGCCGACATCGAACAATGTCCCGCCGCCGATCGACTGCGCTCCAGCGACCGCGCCCTGCTCGTTGTAGATGTTGAACGTGGAGCTCGTCGTGAACGTCTGCTCACGCGACTGCCCGCCCCGGCTCACATCGAAGAAGAAACGCTCGGCGTGTGCGGCGGGCGTGCCCTGCGCGGACTGCGCATCCGCGAGCGACGCGACGCCGACGATAAAGAGCAGCACGAGCGGCCATGTCTTCAGTATGCGCATCAGTGTGTCCACCTCCCTCTTGAACGACGTTCAATAAAGAAATGAAAAAACGGACCCGATAAGGATTTATCGGGCGCCCGTATCGTAACATGCCGGACACGGCTGATTTGTGAGGAGGGCGGGGCGAAAAACAGTTGTACTGAGCGAAAAGCTGCGTTATCATATGTCGCGCCTCAGGCATCATCCGATGCCACTACTAAGAAAATTTTTGGGGGAGCTCTTCAATGGTACTAAGCAAGTTCTTCGCGTGTACTGCGGCAGCGGCGGCGCTCGTCGCGGCGACAGGTTGTGCTGACGGAACCGGCGAGGCACTGACGCCGACGCTGCCGACCACGAACGCATGTCGACCAACTCGGACGGCACGCGCCTCAAGGCTTCGGTTCCGCAACCACTGTCTCCGCGTTCGGCCATCAGGGTCAACACGCTTACGCCGGCACTCGTCCTCGAGAACGGCGCCAGCACCTTCGATTCAAATGCGCAGCTCACCTACGTCTTCCAAGTCTTCGAGAGGCGCGCAGCTTCTCGCGAAAAGCGACCCTATTGCTTGCCAGCGGCGGCCAGACGACCTGGACGGTCCCCGCGGATGTGCTGAAGCAGAACAGGACCTACTCCTGGGGCGCGTAAGCGTCGTATAACGGAGTTGACGGCGCGCTGTCTGACGGCGCGTTCTTCAGAACGCCGATTGCCGGTAGCCGGTGGAGGAGCGGGTTGCTGCGGGCGGCGAGCGGACCGGGCCCGGTTCCGATGCGGAGGGTGCAGCGGGCCGAGCATTATTGCGTGTGTGGCGCGCCTATCCGTCCAGGCTGGCCGCGAAAGTCAGCCTCGACGCAGGCACCACAACATGGAGTTCATGCGCGACCGTATTATCGACACGGCTCGCTGCAAGGGAATGGATCTCGCGCGGAACTACAAGCGCGGCACGCCGGTCATCAGCCATGACTTCATCGTGTTGGAGACCGGGACAAAGAGATCGCGGCGTCGACTATCGCCAGCGGGTTTGACGACGTACAAAGCCGCTGAAGCTTACGTGGCAGGTATTCGGTCCCGACCGGAACTACGGCTTCCCGTACTACGCGCCGTATCCGCCGGTGGACTGCTCAGGAGTGCAATAAGCTGAGATACAGGGCAAGGGGTGAGGGGCATTGCAAGGGTCAATTGGCGAGTGCCCATTGCCCCTGTACCTCGCCCCTTCGTGTGCTACGATCGTGGCCTCTCCCGGGAACTAAAAGCCGTCGGCCCCCAGCCCTGCGGCACTGACTAAACTCGCTGCCAATTCGACTCGATAAGACGGTAGAGCCAGGCATTTCTGTGCATCTGCCGATTATCTGGAGATCCGCGATTATGAGAGTCGCGTACCACGTTATGTGTAGCCCTCGTCGCGCTGCTCGGCGCGGGCTGCCAGGTCGAGAAAAGTGCAAATCCCCTGAGCCCTGCCGTCGCGGGGCCAGTTGCAGGGGTCATCATCGGGACCCCAAACCTGCTCGAGCCCGGGCAAGACTGGGAGATGAAGTCGAGGGATCAGCCGCTTCAGTTGCTGATTCAAAACGGGAATACGAACGGCGCACGGCCGTTGAAATTGTCGTTTGAAATTGCGACCGACAGCGGTTTCAAGAACATCATCTTCGCGCGCACCGGCATCGAACCTGGCGGCGACGGAACGACCCGTTTTCAACTGCCGGACAAGCTTGCCGCGGGCACCTACTGGTGGCGCACACGGGCCGAAGACGGGGCTAATTCGAGCGACTATTCGCAGGTGAAGAGTTTTCAGGTGCTGGCTGAGGTCACGTTGGTCAGCCCCGACGCCCTCCTCCCCGTCGAATGGGTCGACGATCTCCGATCTGACGCCCACCTTCAAGGTGAGAGCCGGCAATCGTTCCGGCGTCACGGCGCCGATCGAATTAATCCTGCAGGTGTCGAACAACTCGTCCTTCTCGTCGATCGCGGCCACATTCACGCAGGCCGAGACGTGGCCGGAGACCACGTTCGACAGGAACTACTCGTTCCTCCATAGCCGGACGTATTACTGGCGCGTGCGCGCGTGGCACACAGGCGACAGCGCGGATCTCAGCAACTGGTCGTCGACGCAGACCTTCAGGACCCCTGCGCCTCCAGCGGCGCCGGCGCCAGCGCCTCCTCCGCCGGCCACCGGTGGCGGCGGTATAGCGGCGGCAGTAGCGGCGGTAGTAGTAGCGGCGGTGGGGGTGGCGGTGGCGGCGCAGCACCAGCGCCTGCAACAGCAGCAACGGCAGCGACATCGCCGAGTGTATCGAGGCGCGGTATCCGAGCTATCTGGCCGCTGGCGTCAGCGAAAGCCGGCGGAGAGCGAACATGGAGTTCCTGCGCGATCGCATGATCGAACATGGCAAGTGCAAAGGACTCAATCTTGGTCTCAACCTGAAGCGCGGCGGACCGACGATCAGCTCGGACTTCATCGTGTGGCGCCGCGCCGGTCAGCCTGATATGGGCGTCGATGTGGGGTCCGCATACGACGACACGAGCCGCCGGCTGGGTCTCGCGTGGCATACTTACAGTGCTGCGGATAACTATGGTCACCCGTTCTACAAGGATTACGGTCCGGTGAGCTGTAATTGACGTGAACAGTTCGAGTCAAGAGGGGGCCGGCGACCGCCGGCCCCCTTCGCCTTCTCCGCTCTCCTTCTCCTCGTCGATCGACACGTTCCTCGAAACCGTGGCGTGCAACATCTGCGGCTCTCAGGAATCGCGGGTGCTCCAACCGGCAACTTATGAGTCCCAGGCCGAGCTCGACCTCGATCTATCCCGTACTTTCAGCAGCTCGAGCGACGAGCGGCTGAATCACCGGCTCGTCGCCTGCGCCGATTGCGGTCTGCAGTATGTGAGCCCCCGCATTCGCGCCGAAGCGGTCCTCGAAGGTTATGCAGAAGGATCGGACGAGCAGTTCGTCTCGCAGGCGCGCGGCCGCGAGCTCACGTTCAACAGGTGCCTCGACATCATCGAGCGCGTGTGGAACGCGCCGCCGGGGCCGTCTGCTGGATATCGGCACCGGCGGCGGGGCGTTTCCCTACGTTGCCTCACAGCGGGGCTGGAAAGCCGATGGGTGCGAGCCCAATCGCTGGTTATGCCAGTGGGCGCTCGATAATTACGGACTTCCCGATCCGCCCGGGAACGGTCTTCGAGCAGAACTACCCTCCAGGCTCCTATGACGTCGTCACGCTCTGGGACGTCATCGAGCACACGCCGGATCCGAAAACAGAGGTGCTCGAGACCCATCGGCTGCTGAAGGAAAACGGCCTGCTCGTCGTCAATTATCCCGACATCGGCAGCTGGATTGCCCGGCTGATGGGGCGTTCGTGGGTGTTCCTGCTGGACGTGCACCTCTACTACTTCACGCGCGCGACGATTCGAAAGCTGCTCGAGGACGCGGGGTTCGAGATCGTACGCGTCCGGCCCTCACTTCCAGCGGCTGGCGCTTGGATACGTGCTGCACCGCTCGCGGCCATATCTCGGTCTTCCGGCGCGCGCTCGCGGAGCGATCGTCCGGGCCTCGGAATCGCGGAGTGGCAGGTGCCGTACTGGATGGGGCAGACCCTGGTGATCGCACGAAAGCGTCCGGTCAGTCAAGTAGCCGCGCGCTTCGACTTTGGACGCCAGAACGATGATGGTTCTTGCTTCGAATGTCAGATCCCGCGACGCTCTACCGCGACGCAGGATATCGGCGATAGACTTGAGCGCCTCGCGTTCGTGATCCTGCACGGCCCCGGTTTCGAGCGCATCCCGCACCTGCAGCTCCAGCGCGGAAATCGACATCGACGGGTCCAGCGAAATCAGTGCGCGACCGTCGCCGATCGGCACGAGTTGCACGCCGCGCAGCCGGCGCAAGGCGCGACTCGGTGTGACGATAATCACCGCGTGATTCCCGTACCGGGCGATCTCCGTTGTGCCGATCGGCTGCAGGCGCGAGGGCCCGATACGTTCGACCATATTCACGATAGCCGAGCCGACGTCCGCGTGAATGGTCGCTAGCGTTTCGAGGACGTCTTCGGGAAGCGTGACGGTGACCGCCCGTGCGGGTCTGCCGTATTTGTTGGGTCGTCCGAGGCGTCCAGACGCTGGCATCCGCGGATTGTAGCCCGATCCGCGAGGACTTTTTATAAATAAATTGACCGATTAATCATTGTTTCTAAAATAGGAGCTTCTATGATGCGATCGCTCGGCGTACTTGCTCTTGGGTTATGTGTGCTTCGGCAATGCTCATCACGGCGTGCGGCAGCGGCACCGGCGAAACGACGCAGATTCCGGTAGGACCGGGCTCGCCGACGACGCCCGGCGCATCGGGAACGTCACGCTGTCGGTGCCGTTGGCGGTCTCGCCCCTGAACGGCGACCAGCTTTCAACGTTGCGGCCGACGCTGACGGTGCAGAACACCACGTCGTCGCAGCAGAGCGGAAGTCGTACGTATGAATTTCAGGTGTCGGATCGCACCGACTTCTCGATTGGCGCGTCGCTCACGACCACGTTTCTCGTGGCGGTGAATCAGACCGGCGTACCTGAGGGCTCGGACGGCCGTACCGTGTTCACCGTCCAGGCAGAGCTGCAACCGGCCACCCGGATGTATTGGCGCGCGCGCGTCGTGCAAGGCACGTCCTCGTCGTCGTGGTCCGACGCGGCGATGTTCAGAACGAAGCTCGTCGGCTACAACCGCTCCGGCGAGTTGTACGATCCCCTCATTCACTCGGAGAGTATCGGTGCGATCTCCGGTGCGCACACGTGGATACCCGGGAAAGGCCTCCGGCTGGATACGGAACGGTCCTACGTGCAATATCAGCTGCAGCAGGTGCTCTCGAGCGGAGAGTTTTCAGTCGAAGTGGAAGGGCTGAGACCAGACGGGCCGAACCACAAGCTCGAAGATTTTCTCGATGAACGACACCGCCGGCGATATCAGTTCAGCAACATGGGAATGAGCACGATGTATCGCGGCATCGACGGGAATCCTCCCAACGCGATTTCGTACAAGGCGGTGTTCGGAAGCCAGAGCCGGATCCTCGAACCGGACCGCAGGGCGCGCGACGCGTCGGTCATGTTCCTCGATCCGTCGCGCACCTATTTCTGGAAGGCCACGTGGGCGGGCGATTTCCGGCTCGTGGTTGCCGACGGTGGAGTGAACGGCAACGTCATTTACAACCGTGGCGAGGCGTCGTCGGGCGGATCGTATCGTCCGGGATATGCGTGGCTCGGTTCGAATCAGGCCGCGAACGGCTCGGATGCCGGAACATTTCCGGGCGCAACGTACCGCCATCTGTGGATTGGCGACAAGCCGCGGCCTGCGACGCTCGGTAACGCGCTCGACTAGGCTCCCGGTTGTAGCGGGAGGCATCATGCCCGTCTGGCTCTCACGACTCGCCTTCGTGCTGTTTTCACGTGCTCGTGGCGTGCGTGTGCGGGCGGCGTGGTGCTGGGTGCGGCCGCGGCAGAGACACGCGTGACGGAACTGGTTGTCACCTGTCTGTCGTGCGGCGAGCAGTGGCTGTATTCGCCCGACAGCGACCCTGGCAGCCGGTTTGTTCGCGCTCTTCAATCGCAAGCGCAAGCCCGTCGATCGGTGCCCGAAGTGCGGCTCCAGGGTCGTCAAGTTCGGCCACGGCGAGAACGAGCGCAGACGGTCACGGACCGACTGCATAAATCCGGGTACCGGCGTTCGCAAAGACCGGCTTGAAGAGGTCCGGGCCGCTTGTCGAATTTTGCAAGCGAGGCCGCAGGGTTCCCCTTCTGCTCTGCCGGTCCGATGAAGATGTAGTCGATGCCCAGCTCGCCCGCGAGCTTGCGGCTGCGGCCGGGTTCCGATCGGCGTAAATCCGGTGGGCTCGTCGCGAGCGCTCCGCGTATCAGGAATATTCATCAGAGATATCGGGCGCGCAGCCGCCATGCGGCGCCACGCGAACGTCGGAAGCTGGCTCCATGTCTCGCGGCCGTGAGCGATCGGGTCCATCTGCACGATGGCATCTCGCGGAGTCTCCCGCCGTATCCACGCGTGGGCTTCCTGTTCGTCGGGCGTGAGCGCAATAGTCCAGTGGAATCCGGGCCCCATCCGCCTGTTCGTCACATCTTGTGCGTTATACGAGTCGATGAGCGTCGTCGGCAGGCCGATGGCGACGAGCAGCGCGCATAGCGCCACAGCGGCTGCGCGCGGGAGGCCTGCCGTCCGGCCCAGAGGCGCCCAAAACAGATGGCCGCGAGGCCCGGCATCGCCAGTTGCAGCAGCTGACCTGCGCGGAAACCGATGTAAGACCCTTCCACCGAGAGGCGCACGAGATAGAACACGAGCCAGTCCGAGCGCAGTACCCGCGAAGCGCAGGCCAGGCGCGCCGCGGAATCCTCCAGGGCGGCCACATGCCGAGAGCCGCCGGAAGGATGAGCGGACCGAGCGACAGCATCAGTGTTGCGATCGGCGCGTTTCGCGCATAGCCGCCGAGCCCGTACAGCACGACGCCCGATGCGCCTTCGACCATATCGTTGGCCACACACCACGCAACGGCAAGGCCGGCGAGCGCGGCGGCTGCCGCGTGACGGAGCAGCGCCGCGAATCGGCGCTGCGCGATCGCGTCGGCAACGATCACAGCCCCGTAGACGAGCGAAAACAACCCTCCGATGAACGGATTGAACGTCGTCGAAAGCGCCAGCGCGAGCCCCGCCATGGCGATGGCGCCGACAGGCGCTGCGACGCCCCCAAGGCCCGCCACCGGCATCGCGAGGAGGCCAAGCGCGGCAGACATCGAGTGCTGCGGGTTGTACCACATCGATCGAACCAGACTGTCGACACGCAGCCCGCTGAACTCCCATGAACTCATGGCATCGATGTTCAGATCCGTGAGCTCCGCGAGCGATCGGCCGCGCGAAAGCAGATCCCATATCGCGTAAATGCCTTCTGCGCTCGCGGCGAGGACGGCAACAGCAACCGCAAACGCCGTCCCCACTGCGGAGAACGACGCCGCCCACGCTGCCGCGACGATCGCTGCCAAGAAACAACACGCCCGAGAGGAGTGCGTTCACCTTCAGCGACGATTCGATATCGGCGAGGTTGCCCGGCCCTTCCTGGGCAATTGCGGCAGGCACGAGAAAGTAGGTCCAGTAATACTGGATCGTGCGGTCGCCAAGATACGGATTGACGGGGGCATCTGATACTTCGGCGAGCTCCGCCGTCAGCGCGGTGTGCCAGATGAAATCGGCGGTGAAATACGCGCGGTAGAGACGATTACCCTCTGCGTCGAAACTTCCGAGATTCTTATATGGAAACAGGAAGACCGCCGGGACGATCAAGAGCAACAGGATGAGGATTCGCGCCTCGCGAGGGCTCCACGCGGGCAGCTCGACAAACGGTTTGTCCGGACGCCGGGCGATGAGACCACGTCGTCGCCGACATCCCCGCCCATGCAGCCGCGAATGTAAGCGCCGATGCGATTCCGATGGCGAGCACCGCCCACAGCGCGAGACACGTGAGCGCGTATCCAAGCAACGCGCCCGCAATCCACGCCACGGGATGCGATGCGTCCGAACAGCGCCCACCCGAGCGGCCACCCGGGAAGCGTCGCGAGCACGTAAAGGGGAATGTAGGCCAGCGCCCAGGGGCCCGCGATGATGACGGCAACGATGGTGACGGCGACGGCGACGATGGAAACTGCTGAAAGCACGCGACCCTGAAATTACCACGAGGTGGTGTCTTTCCGCGCGGCGCTGTCGCGGCGTCAGCGCCGGAGGACTTCGTAGACACGCGTCCGCGAGTTCGAAAACACCAGCCGAAAGAGATCCGGCCGCCGGTCAAATTTTGCCAGTGCCTTCTGGCGGATCGGTTGTTCCGTTCCTCAGGGCCGATAAAAATGTACGAAATACCGAGTTGGCGCGCGGTCTCCGCCGCGACGTCCGGCGTCGCGCCGGCGTAGATCATGCGCCACTGCGAGCGGCGCCTCGTAGTCGGGAACGTCCATCAGCGAGATCGGCCTGGCCGCGGCCATCCGGCGCTATGCGAATGTCGGCAGCTGGCTCCACGTCTCGCGTCCGTGCGCAACCGGATCCATCTGCACGATCGCATCGGCGGAGTCTGCGTCCGCAGCCACCGGAACGCCTCCTGTTCTTCGGGCGTCACGATGATCGTCCACGGAACCCGGGGCCCATCTCGTGGTTGTTGATGTCCTGCGCGTTGAACGAATCGATGAGCGTGGTCGGCAGGCCGATGCGCGATCGAGCAGCGGCCGCGGCAGCGATCGCACGGCTGCCGCCACGCCACAGTCGGGCGAAAAACAGCGCCGCCAGCCCCGGAAGCGCAAGCTGAAGAAGCTGACCCGCACGAAACCCGATATAGGACCCTTCGACCGAGAGCCTGACGAAATAGAACACGAGCAGGCCGAGGACCAGCCAGCAACCGAGGGCCACGCTTCTCTCGGCAGTTTCGCGGCGGCCACAACGCGAGAAGACCCGGAACGAGCAACGGCCCGAGTGATAGCGCCATCGTGGCGATCGGCGCATTGCGCGCATAACCGCCAAAGCCGTACAGGACGACGCCCGCAGCGCCCTCGACCATATCGTTGCGCGACACACCACACGACGGCAAGCGCCACGAGCGCCGCCGCGATCGCATGCCGCAGCAGCGGTGCGAACTCGACGCGTGCGAATGGCGTCGGCAGCGACCACGGCGCCATAGATCAGCGAGAAGAGACCCCCGATCAGCGGATTGAGCGTCGTGGACAAGCGCGAGAGCCACACCGGCCAGGCGATCGCGCCGATCGGCGCGGCCACACCCGCGGACCGGCAATCGGCATGGCGATCAGTCCCGAGCGCTGCCGCCATGGAATGCTGCGGGTTGTACCACATGGAGCGCACGAGGCTGTCGATTCGAAGCCCGCGGAACTCCCAGGCGGTCATGGCGTCGATGTTCAGATACCTTGAGCCCGGCCAGCGACCGGCCGCGCGAAGCGAGATCCCACATCGCATAAAGACCCTCAGCGCTCGCCGCGAGCACGCGCGAGGACGATGGCGAACACGGTGCCCGGCCCGAACAGCGAAGCGCTCCAGGTCGCGACAATCAGCGCCGCAAGAAAGAGGACACCCGAGCAACAACGCATTACCTTGAGCGCCGACTCGACGTCACGCAAGCCCGCCGGGCCCTTCTTGCGCGATCACAGCCGGCACGAGGAAGTACGTCCAGTAGTACTGGATCGTCCGATCGCCCATATAAGGGTTGCTTGGCGGCATATCGTATTTCGTGAGCTCCGCCGTCAGTGCCGTGTGCCAGAGGAAATCGGCGGTGAAGTACGCACGATAGAACCGATTGCCCTACGCATCCTGCGCGCCGAGATTTTTGTACGGAAACACGAACACCGCCGGAACGACAATAGCAGAAGGATCAGGCGCGCGCTTCCGTCTGATCCCACGCTGGCAGCACGACGCAGTGGCTGCGCGACGTCGCACCAGCTCCACGAGAAGCCGTCATCGACCGCCCAGGCGACCACGAAGGTGCCAGCGACGATGCGAAGCCGAGCGCGAGCACTACCCAGAAAGCGAGGCAGGTGAGACCGTAACCGATCAGCGCTCCGCTCACCCAGCCGGCCGGATGCGCGCGGCCAAACAGCGCGCGTCCGAGCGGCCAGCCGGGAACCGTCGCGAGCATGTAAAGCGCGAGGTACGCCAGCGACCAGGGCCCGGCGATGATCACGGCTACAATTCCGGTGCAGATGGGGACGATCGGAGCGGCGGCGCGCACGCCGCAGCACCATACCATGACGGACAGCTCGGCGACGCTGAAGCGTCCGTCGCCAGCCTCCGCATCCTCGTCGCGGTCGGGCTTGACCGCCCTTCTCCTCTGGAAGAGCGAACCCTCCGCGGTCCTCGCCGCCGGACGCCAGGCCGATCTTCGTTCATCTGCTCGCCTGCGCTCTCGTCATCGTCGATCGCGCGTTGATGGCCTACCGGTGGCTGACGCTGCTTTCCCCGCTCGATCCGGCTCAGCGGCCGCCGTTTCGCCGTGCTCTGCGTGTGTTTCTTCGTCAGCACGTTTCTCGGCACGTTTCTGCCGGCCAGCGTCGGCGGAGACGCGGTGCGAGCATATGGATTGTCGCGTGAGGGGGTCGGAGGCGTCGACGCCGTGGCCTCGGTGATCATGGATCGCCTGCTCGGCGTCGATGTCGATTCTGCTGGTCGCGGTCGGCCGGATCCGTGCTGGCGCGCAAGCTTATCGACGTCCGCATCATCTTCCCGGCGCTCGGCTTGCTTGACCGCGGCATGCGCTGCTCGCCCTCGCGGTCGTCTTCAGCCTCGAGCGGCCACTGCCTCGGGCGCCGTCCTCGCGCGGCTCCCCCGCGGGCAACAGCCCGCGCATCGCCTCGTCGCGGCGATTCAGCGGTACCGGCATTACCGCGGCGATCTCGCCAACGTGCTGGTCTGCTCCGTTGCCGTGCAGGTTCTGCGCGTGCTGCAGACCTACTATCTTGGTCTCGCGCTGGGGCTCACCGTGCCGCTCGGCAATCTATTTCGCGCTGGTGCCGATCATTCTGCTGATTGTGCTGATGCCGATCACCATCAACGGGATCGGGACGACGCAGGCGGGATTCGTGTGGCTATTCGGCGTGCGGGCATTGCGAGCGCGCCGGCATTCGCGCTATCGGTGCTGTTCCTGGCGATTGCGGTCGTGGGAAATCTGCCAGGCGGGTTGTTGTATATGCTTGGGAGAGACACGGCGAATGACGATTAACCACAGAGAACACAGAGAACACTGAGAAATTTTGTCTTCTCTGTGCTCTGTGATCTCTGTGGTTGAAGTCTGCGTCGTATCCGGCTAGCCGGACTGGCTCGCGGGCGCTGCGGCTTTGGCGCGATGCTTCCGCTTCTCCGCAGACGCGCGCACCAGAAACTTCACGTACGGCGCCACCTGTTTCACGGCCGCGACGTTCATCTGGCACGGGCTCAGACAGGTCGGGCACTTCTTTTCTTTCACCCAGTCGCGATGTTCCTGGCTGCTCGCCCTGAAGTACAGCTCTTCGGCATCCTCGGTCAGCACGTTGCCGACCACATCGCTGTTCTCGCAGAAGAACATCCCGCCGTCGGGATTCAGCATGATGCCCTGCGTCTGAAACGGGCACGGGCTCAGCCGATGGTAGCCGTTGGCGATCATGTCGGCGTAATGCAGGTAGATGTAGTTCTGTCCGTCGAGCAGCGGGTCCATGCGGACGCGATCGAGGAAGAACTGCCGCATCTGCTCTTCCTTCGGTCCGAGCGGCCTGCAGGTATCCGACAGGTCCGCGTTGCCGAGCATCGCGTCGGTGAAGCGCACCATGTTGAACACGATGTCGAGCTTCTCTTTGCGCGCCCACGCCAGGATGTTTTCGGCGTCATCGAGATTCTGCGAAAAGATCGTCGTCGAGATGCCGAAGTTGAAGCTGAACTTCTTCTGCAGCTCGCGCATCGCGCGAATGGTCTCGTTGGCCTTGTTGAAGCCGTTCTTCACATGCCGCACGTCGTTGTGCATGTCGCCGACGCCGTCGATCGACACCCGCGTGCTGAAGATGACGCCCCCTTGTCGCACATCTCGACGATCTTCGTGAGCATCGGGATCGCGCGATGCGGGGTGAGGCCTGTCGTGTTGATGCCGAACTTGCGCAGGCGCGGGAGCCGATTGAGCATCACCTCGCAGAGCTCGACGAGGTCGTTGCGGGTCGTCGGCTCTCCGCCGGAGACGTTGGCCGTCTCGATGTTCTTCCAGAGACCCGACGAGAACACGCGGTCGATGTCGGCCAGCGACATTCGTTTTTGCGGTCGCCGCGCTTCCAGTTGTGGCACATCTCGCACTGGGCGTCGCACACCCAGGTGCAATGGAAAATCAGCACCGTGGGATGGATCGGGCGAACGCCTGCAACGTAGGCGTTAATGAGATCCCGGGGAGCGCTGAGGGCGGCTTTGGCGAGGTATTTGGCGGCGTAGACCTGTGCCATTTACTCCTTCAATTGTAGAGGCGATTGCCCGGAAAGTAAAGGGAGAGCGGCACTTATTCGGCTTTTCGGGCCACGAACGCGAGCGTTTCGAAGAGATTCTTCCGTACCCGGAACAGCAGGTCCTCGGTGCCGGTGTAGCGCGACAACGCATTCAGCCCGGGCAGGTTCGCGAGCAGGGCGCCCGCCGCCAGCGCATCGCGGGCGGTCCGGTGGCTGCCCCGATGCTGCGCACCACGCGCGCGATATCGAATCCGCCGTCGTACAACAATTGGCGCACGCGGCGCTCGGTGGTGATGAAGTTGTGCGTGTAGTCGATGTCCCAGAAGAACTGCCGCTCTTTGAGGTAGTCCGGCACCACCACGAACAGCACGCCTTTCGGGCGCAGGATGCGGCGCGCTTCGGCGACGAATTCGCGCGCGGCATCGATGCCCGACATGTGCTCCAGCACCTGATCGGCGTACACCACGTCGGCGCTTGCGTCTCGCGCGGGGATTGGCGGCGTCCACGCATGGACGATGTCGAGGCCTTCGCGCGTGAGTTGTTCGGCAAGCACGCGGCTGGCCTCGACGCCGCGATACGTCCATCCAGCTGCGACCGCGGCTCTCGCGAGGCTGCCATGACCGGGACCGATCTCGAGGAGCTCGCCGGGCGGCGTCGCGTAGCGCATCACCAGCCCAAGGCGCGATTCTTCGATGCGCTTACGGCGCGACGCGCCCGGGCCAGTCAGTTTCCGTTCGGAAAACCATTGATAAAATCTATCGGGCATTTGGTCGATGGAAATGAAACGAGCATCGAGCCAGGTGACGGGTCGGAGATATAGTATATTGCCGCCCGTAATCGAGTCTTCGTGGCTAATCCCGCATCAGCGACGTTCCGCAATCGTCTCTCCTCTTTTTCACGCTGGGAAAGCGCCATGCGAACCAGCGACACCGCCGAAAGGACGATGCTGCGCGCTTCGCTGTTCCTAGTCTTCACATACGTCTTTCTCGCCAACGCCTGGATCGGCGACGACGCCTACATCACGTTCCGGGTGGTCGACAACTTCATCAACGGTTACGGGCTCAGGTTCAATCCCGACGAGCGCGTGCAGGCGTACACACATCCTTTGTGGATGTTGCTGTTGAGTGCGGCCTACGCGGTCACTGCCGATCTCTTCTATACGACGCTGACATTGTCCTACATCCTTTGCGTCGCAGCGCTGGCCGTCGTCTTGAGGTTTTATCGACGGCCTGTGGCGAAGCGCGCTGTTTCTGGCGCTGCTGCTGAGTTCGAAGGCGTTCGTCGACTATACGTCCTCGGGCCTTGAATACCCCTTCAGCTTCCTGCTGCTGTGCCTGTTCTATACGCGTTTGTTCGGCACCCCTCACCAGCCGGCGGCGCTTGACGCCGGCGGGATTGATTACGTTCGGCGGGATGGCGGCGCTCGCCTTTCTCAATCGCAGCGATTCAATCCTCCTGTATGTCGCTCCCTCACGTACCTGGCGTGGATCGCCTGGCCGTCTATCGGTCCCGGCTGGCGGCCTCATTTGCCATCGCGTTGTCGCCGGTCGCCCTGTGGCTGGTGTTTTCGTACATGTATTACGGCTTTCCGTTTCCAAACACGTGCTGCGCAAAGGTTGCGACCGGCATTCCGCGGAACGTGCAGCTGCGGCAGGGGATCGCCTACGTCGCCAACGGCGTGAACTTCGATCCGGTGACACTCGGCGTGGTTGCGCTTGCAGGCGCGTAGCCTTTCGTCTGCGCCGTTGGCCGGAGCTCTTCGCGTGCGCGTCGGCATTTCTCTACGTGATTTATACCGTCTCGGTTGGCGGAGATTTCATGAGCGGGCGATTCTTCGCGATGCCGCTGCTCGTCTCCGCGCTCGTGCTGGTGCGGGTCATCCGGCACCGTGAGGCCGGCCTGGCGCTCGGCGCCGCGCTGCTCATCTACAACGTCGTCGCCCCGCTCGCGCCCGTCAAAACGCGAGCGGACTATCCCGACGGCGGGTGGTCGTGGAGGCTTCAGAACGGCATCAAGGACGAGCGCGGTCACTATCACCAGTTCACGAACGTGTTGTTCTATGCGCCGTTCAAGGCGCTGCCCGATCACTTGTGGTACCGGCAAGGGACGAGCTTCAGAAACGGCGCCGAGAAGGTTTCGATTCAAGGCAGTATCGGTTTTTTCGGGTTCACTGCAGGCCCGGAGAAATACGTGATCGATCGGAACGCCCTGTCGGATCCGCTGCTGGCAAGGCTTCCGGTTTCAGAGAGCTTGTATTTCGGGTCTACGCCGGCCACTTTTTCCGGGAACTGCCTGGCGGTTACGTCGAGTCCCGCCGCGAGCAAAGAACCTGATCGCCGACCCGCTGCTGCACGACTACTCGACAAGCTCCTGAACGTCACCGCGGGCCCGATATTCACGTTGCAGCGCGCGCGCGACGTGTGGGAGCTGAATTCGGACGCTATCGCCGTATCCACCAGCTCGTTACGGAACGCCGTCCAGTTGGCGTGTCGGTGCCCGCGGACAACGACCGGTTCACGACCGACGTCGGCACTCGCAATACCCGCGGCGACGGGACGTTGATGGCCTCGGGCGGCCGCGAAGGATACCTGCAGATGGGCCCGAACATTCCGCTCAAGGCCGGCCGGTTCCGGGTTCGGTGGACGGGAACCACGGGAGCCGGCGTCGGAGAGCCGCTTGGCTTCGTCGACGTATGGGTGGACGGGAATCGCCTCGTCACGAGGCGCAGCATGTTTTACGGTGAGTTTCCGGCCGATCCGAAGCTACTGGGCGAAGTGTCCTTCACCCTCGAAAGGCCGACGACAAATCTCGGATACCGGTTCTATGTGAACAGAGGCGTCAAGTTGATACTCGAGCGCATCAACCTCGAATCGGAAGGGCAATGAAATACGCGCCGAAGGACGTTTAGCGCAGGAACCGGATACCCAGGCTGGAATTCCCGTCCCACAGGCTGTCGCAGAGCCACCACTTCGAGTCCCTGTACACACCTGAAATGATGCTCGTGCCTTTGGCGATTTCCAGTTGTTGTGTCGCCGTCACGGTCGAGTGCCATTCGACGGCGGTCAGGACGCACGCATCAGCGGCTTTCGTGCTGCAGGAGCCGCCGAACGCAACAGTGACTCTTCCTTCTCCATAATTCTTCGAATTGATCATGCGTGTATTCCGAATGTGGGTCACGTCGCTGAGCTCGCTCGCCTTTCCGGGCACCCGTCATGAAAGTTGCGGACCGTCGTCGCGGCAGGAATCGTGTTGTCGGCAAAGTCGTTGAGAAACTGGAGTGCGAGCCCCCCACTTCGACAGCTGAGTTGTGCACCCGAACCGACAGGGATGTGGTCAGCACGTGCGGGCCATCGGAGACAATCACGTCGATCGTACACACCGACGGCAGCGTGCCCCCCACGGCGCCGTCCAGGTGACTTGCGGCCCTGTTCCCGTGAATGATCCGTCGCACGCACGCCACTGATATCCGAGCTGCGTCGCAGGCAACTCCGCGTCCTCGACGACGAGCGATACCTGAATGGTCTCGCCATAGTCGGCATACGAGGCGGGCTGTCTCGGACGGCTGCCTTGCGCGGTGATCGATCGAATGACGGGCGCGGTGTTCGGAGCTGATGGCTCGTACCTGAAACCGCCGGCTAGCGTGCTCGTACAGGCCGCTAGCCGTCACGGCGATGTCTACCGCTCCCGCGATCGGGCTGACCGGCGTCCGCGCGTTAATGACATCGCTGCCGCTGACGCTGATTTCGGTCGCTGCAGGGCCGCCTACGGTGACGGTACTGCCAGTCGCGAAACCAGAGCCGCGGATGCTGATTTGCGTGCCGCCTGATGCGGGGCCGCTGTTCGGATTGACCGATTGAACCGCCAGATCGACGACGGGTCCAGGATTTGTGGGGGAACTACAGCTCGCGGTGAACGCCGCCAGAACGAGTGCCCCGATACCGCCCGGTAAATCGCGAAATCTCAAATGACGGACAGCTCCGGCCGCAGCAGACACATGCGCTCTTGTAATTATACGTTTAAACCCCACATCCGAAAAGAGTTCGACGCTCTGGACGCCGCGAGTAGTGCTAAAATGTCACACGAATCTTACGGAGAGGTCATGAAAAAGACACCAGTGTTGTTCGTTTTGTATCTGGTCTGGCTCTCTGAAACCCGGACTCACGCCTACCTCGATCCGGGTAGTGGCAGCATGCTCGTACAGCTCCTGTTGGGCGGCGTCGCCGGTGCTGCGGTAATCGTCAAGCTCGGTCAGCAGCGCTTCCGGGACATGTTCCGATCGTCGAGTGCCGGAAAAACGGAATCGAATCAGTGACATCGCGCTCAAACCCGAATCGGTCCGGGATCGAACCGCCAGGGTTTTCTACCGCGACGGCAAAATCTTCAGAGGCCTCACCGAGACAGCGCTCAGGGAATGGCAGGCGCTGTCGGCAACCCGTTTCTACCGGACGTTTTCGACCAGGGGCGGCATCGTCGCCACCGAGCAGCGGGACGTCTCGTCCTTCTCCTTCGCGGGTCGGGAGCAGTCATGGGCCAGCGTACTCGAGCACGAGAAGGTGCCCTTCATTCATATCCCTACGAGTGGTCGTTTGCGATGCTCAGGGATGCGGCGCTGTTGCAGCTCGATCTGGTGCTGGCGGGTCTGGACGAAGGCATCGGCCTGAAAGACGCGTCCGCCTACAACCTGCAATGGAAAGGCGCGGCGCCGGTGTTCGTGACGTGGCGTCGTTCTACAAGCGCGCCGAGGGACAGCCGTGGGTGGGATATCGGACGATCTGCCAGATGTTCCTCTACCCTCTTCTCGTGCAAGCGTATCGCGGTGTGCCGTTTGAGCCGTGGATGCGCGGGAACATCGACGGCGTGGATGCCGAGGTATGTATCAACATGCTCGGCGCGCGCGATTATCTCCGCGGGGGCGTGCTGGCGCACGTGTATCTGCAAGCCAAGGCGCAGAAGGCCTATAACAGCACGACGACGAGATGTGCGCGCCGACCTCAGCAAGGCCGGCTTCGACAAGCGGATCATCAAGGCCAACGCCGAACGGCTGCGCGCGCTCGTGGCGGGGCTCCGCTGGACGCCAAAGCAGTCCACATGGTCCGACTATCTGAAATGCGGCCATTACGAAGCGTCGGATGCCGCGCAGAAGCGCGCGTTCGTCGAAAGTGTCGCCGGCTCGCGAAGATGGAACCTGGCGTGGGACATCGGCTGCAACGTCGGCGTGTTTTCCCGCATCGCCGCCGCACATGCCGATTCGGTGGTCGCCATGGACGCCGACCACCTGGCGATCGACAAGCTTTACCAGGCGCTCAAGTCGGAGAAGGTGCCGAACATCCTCCCGTTAATCGTCAACGTGACCGATCCGTCGCCGAATCTCGGCTGGCGCAACATCAGCGCTAAACGGGTGGACGAGCGCGGCCGGCCGGAGCTGGTGCTCGCCCTCGCGCTCATCCATCACGTCGTCATCGGGGGAATATCCCGATGGCTGAATTCGTTCAGTGGCTGCGCGACCTCGGCGGCGAGCTGGTGATCGAATTCGTCACCCGGAAAGACCCGATGGTGATGACGCTGCTGCGCAACAAGGAAGACCACTATTCGGACTACGACGAAAAGGTGTTCGAGCGCGAGCTCTGCATCGCGCTTCACCATCGCCAGGCGCGAGCCGCTCAATCAGGCACGCGCATAGTGTACTACGCCCGCTAATCACGATTTCCGTGGCCGCCTGAAATCGGGAGCTGCTGACCGACGCTTACGTTGACACGCTTCAGAACGCGGCCGGTCGCCATGTCGCGCAATTCCAAAGACGCCGCGCGATTGGCGCGAACGGTGGCGTTCTTTTCCACGCCCAACAGCGACGGCGACGAACGCCGTGCCCGATGATGCGGAGTACAGTCTGCGATACCCGTGAAGGGGCGCAGCCGCCGAATCGGGCTCGTGTCGGGTCCAGTTCGCAACTCCAGCCGGCAGATATTGCTTTGCTGCCATGAGCGCCGCTGCGATCGCCTTGAACGACGGCAGTTCGTCGTAGTTGGCATGGCGCCGAAGCGGTCCGCTCGATATCGGCCTTTCCGCCGCCGCGGATTCCCGGACCTGCGTGAAGGACGTAGCTCGCGTTGCCGGCCAGGAATGTCATGACGTAGCCAGCCGCGATCCGCGACGCCGGATCGTCCTGCTGTACGGAAGCTCTCGGGGCCGATCGGCTCGTTGTTGAAGACGAGCGGCGGGAGCTGTCCCCGGCATTTCGCGTCGTACGCGCCGGGAAACGTCCAGGGACGCTGGAGTGGCGCGGCCGGACCTTCTTTGCCGAATCCGCGCGGGTAGTGGATCGTGATGGCGTCGGCACCCGCGCCTGCATATGTGGCACACGCCTCTCCTGTGGCTGGAGCGCTGAGCGCCACGAGTACCGGTGTCCGTTCCGCGAGCCTGGCGCCGAGGCGGCGCAGCTCCGCGGTACCCTCCGGTCCGGGAAACCCGTTCTGCCACGCTTCGTTCGCCACTTTGAACGCGAGCAGCTTGTGCTCGCGTCCGCGCGACATGGCGAGGAACCGATCGACGAGGGCAGTGCGCGCGCTGCCGGGCGGGGTGTCCGCGCGCTGCCCTCCAAAGATGGTCCACTGCGTCCGGATCCCTGTACCGGTCGTAGGCGAGATCGTGAAGCCGGCGATGATGGGTGTCGTAGTCGTCCCATCCAGGATCGATGATGCTTGTATTGACCGAGAACCGGGTGACCGACAGAACCCAGGACGCGGACGTAGTCGACGCCGGCGGCTCGACAGCGCGGAGAGATTCGCCTCGAGGCGCGCGCGATCGAACTTGTAGCCCCACGCGCCCCAGAACAGCGACGCCCCGAGCGCATTGAACGGCCCACCCTCCGTCGGCGACGGCGTAGCCCATCGGCACGAACGGGGCCCTCCCGGGGGGTGAGGGCAGATGCTTCGAGCGTAAGAAGGCCGATAAGAAGAACTGTTACGTACTGCTGCATGCGCTTTCTACCGCTCGTCATTTCTTTCATCCTAACGCTTGCTGCCTCAGCCGGGTGCAGCGGGAGCAATCGCGAATCCCATTCAGCCTCCCCCACCGCCTCCACCAGGTGCAGATTCAACTCTCGTGCCCACTCCCGATGGTCCGAGAGGCGACCAGCCCGCAAGGCACCGATGTTCATTTCGACGCCGCGACCCCCACGAGCGGTCGTCCACCGTATACGGTGGAGTGCAGCCCCGGGTCGGGCAGCACGTTTGCGATTGGCGACACGACGGTCCGCTGTGTAGGGCACCGATGCGGACATGAGCGCAAGGTTCGTGCGAGTTCAAGGTCACGTGTCCGCGTCGCTCGGACGCTCAGTAAGACGAAATTCACCGCCTTTGGCGACAGCATCGCGGAAGGGAAAGTCTCGCTCGTCCCGGTGATCTCGCTGGCGTTGCCCGATGCGTTTCCAGGCAAGCTGGAAGGGATACTTTCCGCAGCGCTATGTTGGCCAGACGATTGTCGTCTCCAATCAAGGCATCAGCGGCGAACGTCTCGATCAAGGGTGCCGCTCGGCTGCCAGCGCTACTCGACGCTGAAAAGCCGGAGGTCGTGCTCATTCTCGAAGGTGTCAATGCGGTGTGGATACGGTCCACGTCAGCGCAGGCGGAAAACCTCCGAAGCATGGTGACCGCGGCACGCGACCGCCATGTTGACGTGATTCTTGCTACGGTGATGCCCGTGACCACCGCAATGGGAGAATGACCGTCACCCTGGTTCGATGTCCAGAATACGGGCGCTCAATCGGCGCATTTTCGACCTTGCGGCGGAGTTCCAGTTGCCGGTTGTCGATCTGTTCTCGGTCTTCGAAGCCAATATGCACTTGATAGGGCAAGACGGACTGCATCCAACCGTTGAGGGACAAACCCGGATCGCCGAGGCGTTCGCGGATGAGATCGCGCGCCGTTACGGCATGGAAATGACGATGACCTCCGGTGGTCTGGCCGAGCCGGCACCTGCGTACGCTGCTAAGATAAGCACCTCACGATGACAGATGGACACTGGCGGCAGCGCCTGAAAGCAGTCGTCGCTCCTGCTCTGCTTCGTCGTCCTTCAGCTCTTCCTCTTCGGACCGCATACGATCTATTCGGGCAACGAAGCGGAGTTCACGGCGTCGTTCTGGGCTCTCGCGCGTCATCTCCTGCTGGCCGGCGTCGATCGCGTTCATGACGCTGGAACGGTGATCGGCACGGCGGCCTGCGGGGTTCCTGGGGCGGAGGCGCGTGTACGTCGCGCTCCTGTTCAGCATCGGGCTGGTTCTGTGGATCCAGGCGAATCTGCTGGTGGCCGACTACGGCCCTCTCGACGGCGGGGCACGATCGAGTTGGACGATCGAGTCGTGGCGCAATAAGTACAAGATTGCGCTATGGACGATCGGGCCGGGGCGGTCGCTGTTCTTCGCAGCGCGAGCGGTCGCCCCAGCTGCCGCCTTTCGGCAGCGGCGTGCTTCTGGCGTGTGCAAGCGGCGCTCCTCGTGACCACGGCGCTGCAGGCCCGATCCGCGCACCCGCGCGATCGGCGTGGCGAGGACCGTCCGATGCGATGTTCGAGGTGTCGCGCAAGCAGAACGTCGTTTCATATCGTCCTCGACGGATTCCAGTCGGATGTCTTCCCGGAAATTCTCGAGGCGGAGCGGCCGACCCTGGAGCGCAGTTTGTCCGGTTTCGTGTTCTTCGACGATCACGCGGGCGCGTTTCCGACGACCATGGTCAGCGTGCCGGCGATGCTGACCGGCACCGCCTATCGGCAGGAACAACCGCTCCAGAAATACATCCGCGACCATTTCCAGAAGGGGTCGATCTTCGGCACGCTGCGCGCGCGAGGATACCGCGTAGACAGCGTCACGGAAATGGACTTCGACAGCCAGTCGGCGACGAACTTCTACCGCGTGCCGAGGCCGTACGTCGGCTACGAGGCACTACACGCGGTTTGCCGCGTGGCAGCTCGCCGACCTGTCGTTGTTCCGGCACGCTCCACATATCCTGCGGCCGCGGATTTACAACAATCAGGCATGGCGGCTGCAGAACATGGTTCGGACCGAGCTACACGACAGTCGGCCGGCCGGCACCACCCGGTCAACGGCGCCGCCGTGCTCGACGAATTCGCGCGCCGGCTGTGACGCCGCCACCGATGAGCCGCTCTACAAGTTCATTCACGTCGGCATTCCCCACATGCCGGTGGCGGTGAACGCCGAGTGCGAGTTCACGGGTGTCGTGCGGGTCACCCGCGAGCGTTCGAGGCCAGGCGCGATGCGGCGTCGCGCGGGTCGCGGCGTTTCTCGACCGGCTGCGCGACGCTCGGGGTCTACGACAGCGGCCTGATCGTCATCTCGTCCGATCACGGATTGGCATTCGGCCGCGGAGTTCGCGCACGATCGCCGGGTCCCGACGGCGACCTGTCGACATCGCCGGCAAGGCGATGGCGCTGCTGCTGGTGAAGCCGCCCAGGCCGGGGACCGGTGCGTGTTTCTCAGGCGCCGACGGCGATCACCGACATTCCCGTGACCGTGCTCGAGACGCTCGGCATCGCACACGAATTTCCGGCGATGCCCGCGTTGAAGCTCGCCGAGAACGCTCGGCGGTCGCGGACCTTCGGCTGTACGCTGGGAGAACGAGGACTGGGAGCAGGACTATTTCGATCACCTGGACCTGCTCGAGATCAACGGACGGCTGCGAGACGGGACTCGTGGACATTCGTCAAGTCGCTCTACGCTCCGGGCGCGACGACGACGCGCGCACCCGTGGACTCTATGAACCGCAGCGAAGCTCCTCCGGAGTCGTTTACCGATGGGGCGGGCCGCACGTGTTTCTTCCACGCGCCGCCGGCGGCGGCGTGCTTTGAGATCACGATCCGATCGATCGCGCCCGGCCGCAGAAGGTCACGCTGAACGACCGTGATCGCGTGCTGGACACGCTGACGCTGAGCGACCAGCGATGGGTGACGCTGCGCCATCGGCTGCCGCCTCCGCGGATCCGTCGGGCCAATGGGTTGAGATGACCGTCGACCCGCCATGGCGTCCGCGAGGCGACCGGCCGGCGGCTGGGCGTGATGACGCGCGACGTCAAGTGGACCCCCTAACCTTGCTATACTTCACGCAGTTCGATGCTTAGTCCCCAGGCGACACCTGAGCCCCGCACGGGCGACCCGCGAGGGCGAGCGCGAGCTGAAATTCACGGTGTCCAAGGGCGCGTGCATCTGGCGCGCCGTGGCTCGACGCATCTGCCGCCGCGATGCGGAATTTCCCGCCGCCGTGGTCTGGACGATCTACTACGACACGCCGGGATTGAGCTCGCTTGGCGAGAAAATCAACAGCGACTATTTCAAGCGGAAGATCCGAGTGCGTTGGTATTCCGATCTCGAGGGCGCGTCGCCGGCCCGGCGTTCGTCGAAGCAAAGCTTCGGTCGGGAACCGGCGGGTCAAGGTGCGCGCGCAGCTGCCCATCCCGGCGGAAGACATCGCGCGGCTGGGATCTGCAGGATCCGCGGCTGCGCAGGTTTCCGCCGCTGCTGCGGGATCAGGGCATCCTCGGCCACGGCGTGTGGCAGCCGGTGATGCTCGATGCGGTATCGCCGCGATCGGTTCATCGAACCGGCTCAGCCGTTCGCGCGTCAGCCTGGACTCGGATATCGCCGCGCGTGGCGGTCAATCCGACGTTGGTCTCGGCGGCCGACCTCACATCGCTTAGCGTCTGCGGTGCTGGAGGTGAAAGGGGCGAGTGATGAGCTGCCGCATGCGCTGCGGCCGCTGCTGCACCTCGGCTCGCGCAAGAGCTCGTTCTCGAAGTTCCTGGCGGTCTATGCACACATGACCCGCCGCGTGATCCGAGGAACGATTCAACATGCAGCAGCAGATGAACAGTATTTTCGGGGCGCTCACGCAGGGCGACCGGGCCGCAGATCACCCCGCTGGCCTTCCTGATGCTGATGGCCATCTCGCTGCTGTCGTCGATGTTCATCTCCTATCTCTACGTCCACTTCTATTCGAACCGGGCGACCGGCAGCCAGGTGCATCGCGCGTTTCCGCTGCTCGGCATCTCGATTACCGCGATTTTCGTCACAATCCAGTTTTCGCTGCCGCTCTCGCTCGGCCTGCTCGGCGCGCTCTCGATCGTCCGCTTCCGAACGCCGATCAAGGAGCCGGAGGAAATCGGCTTCATCATGCTGGTGATAGCCGTGTCGATCGCGACCGCGACGTTCAAGCTGGCGTTCGTCGGCATCATCTTCGTCGTCGCGCTGGCCGCGCTGTTTCTGCAGGCGCTGATGCGCGGGTTCGCGGCGCGGCGGCTGACGGAACGATCGTGATTTCGCTGCCGGCGAACGGGCAGCCGGCCGATCCCGGCCGCCATTACCGCGCTGCTTCCGCAAGCGCCTGCCGAAGGCGAAGCTCGAGAGCGTGTCGCAGAGCGATCGCGAGATGGTCGTGTCGTACAACTTCCAGGGCATGTCCGACAGCGCCTGACTGGCTTGCAGGCGGATCTGAACGCCGCCGCCGGTCCGTCCAGCTACAACGTCTTCTTCAATCGCCCCGGCGCATTGTAAATGCCCGCGCCACGGCGCATCCCTTCGTGGCTGCTCGTCGTCGCGACGGCGGCGATTTGCGCGGTCACGCTGAAGCTCGAATCGGCCGATCTGTTTCCGCTGTGGCGCTTTGCGGTGCAGTGGAGCCCGCAGCGCTCTCCCGAGCTCCCGGGCCGTGCCCGCCGCTGAAATCGCCAGCGGCGTTGCCGGTGCTGTCGCTGACGCTCGACGAGGCGGACTTCAACGATCCCGGGAAGGGCCTGCTTGCCGAACAAGATGAAACACGGGGAGGAATGGGAGCGCGAAGGCAGCGTCTCGTATTTCGACGGCGGCCGGCTGCTGTTCGCCTCTGGCGTCGGCGTGCGCATTCACGGCGGAAGCAGCCGGCATCGTTGCGCCGCGCAAGGGATTCCGGCTGTATTTCCGGCGGCAAGTACGGACCTCGCGAAGTACCTCCGGGGATGCTCTTCGGCCCCGAGGCCCAGCCGGTGCGCCGCCTCATCGTGCACGACGATGTTCGGCGCGATGCGGACGGAGGTACTGGCATTTCGTCAATCCCCTCGCCTACGACATGGCCCGCGCAATCGGCGCCATCGCGCCCGAAACGAAGCCGGTGCGCTTCTTCGTGAACGGCGAATACTACGGGCCGTTCGTGCTGACGGAGCGGTTCGACGAGCGGTACTTCGCTGCGCACTGGGGTTACGACGATATCCTGCTCAGCCAGGAGGCAATGGACAAGCTGTGGGACTGGGTGCGCAACACGCGGCCGCTGACGATGGAGACCGTGTCGCAGCACGTGAACATCGACAACCTGACGCGCTGGTTTCTGGCGGTCGCGTTTTGCGCGACGCGCGATGCGTACCAGGGTCCCGGCCAGTTTCTGGATCGAGACCAAGGAACACCGGCGGCTGGTTCTGGGTGAACTGGGACATGGACCAGAGCTTCCGCGACTGGAACCTCGACAGCTACCAGTACCTGCTCGAACGGGTCGGCGAAGGCGCGCCGCGGCCGAAATCCGCGCGGAGCCGCGCGCGGTGACTGCTGACACACCTCATCGCGGAGGACGCGAGTACCGGGAGTACTTCAAGAGGACAGTCCAGCAGGTGCTGAATCACCAGGTGACCGACGCGTTTCTGACGGAGCGTTACGAGCATTATCTGGACATGGCGACCAGCTTCGGGTGTCGAACGCTCGAGTACCTGCCGAGGCTGCGGGAATTTCTCGAGACGGCGACGGCGTTTTTCCGGCTGACGACCGAACAGTGGCTCAACTACGCCGCCGAGCCAGCCGGTGACTCGTGGCGGCGCCGCCGGGATGTGGCACTGATGATCGAAGGCGAACGAGTCAGCGAACGGGTATCGCGGATTGTACTTTCCGGATCTGGAGCTGGCGTCGACGTCGCGAGGAAGAATCGTGCACGGGTTCTCAGGTTGGCGAATCAACGGACGGGTGGTGCCGGGCGCCGCGCCGCTGACGTTCAGGGCGGACAAGCCGACACAGATCGAGGCGATGTTCGGTGACGTCGCCGCGCGCACCGGGCCTGCCGGCGACGCCTGCGCGCGCGAGCCGGGCCGAGACCGGCCGCCGCTTTCGTGTGGCGTGACATTCCGGCCGACGTCATCGTGGATGGGGTGCGTTCCCGGCGACACGCGGTGCGATACGGCGGAACTGCCGCGCGTGCGATGACGATCGCCGCGCCTTTCCAGATGATGGACCGTGAAGTCTCCGCCGGCGACTTTCGCGCCTTCGCGGCGGCCACGTCGCGCGCGATGCCGCGGCAACCCGAGTGGTACGCCGACGATACGCATCCCGTCGTCAACGTGACATGGGATGAAGCTCAGGCGTATTGCGCTGGGCCGGCGGACGGCTGCCGACCGAGGCGGAGTGGGAACATGCCGCGCGCGGAGGGCTCGACGGGCCGTGTTTCCCTGGGGCGACGAGTTCACCGGCCAGGCCGTTGCTCGACACAACTTTCCGGCGGAGACTATGACTTCACGGCGCCGGTCGGCTCGTTCCCGCCGAACGGCTACGGCTTGCACGACATGGCCGGCAATGTGTGGGAGTGGACCGCGAGCGAACATCGACCCACGCACGCATTCGAGCCGGTGCCTGGTTACGACATGCGAACGCTCAAAGGCGGCGGATGGGACAACGACATCCGGCGTCTGCGCGTGTCCGAGCGCGCGGCGTTGTCGCGTCATGGCCGGCATAACCTGTACGTCGGCTTCCGATGCGTCCGTCCGGCACCGCAGTGAAAGCTGACCTCACCACTCATCACGGCCGCGTCGTGGCCGTGCCGCGGCTCTCGTCGCCGGCGTCGCACTCTGGCTGTCGCGCGCGTCGTTCGACCTCGCGGGCACCGCTGAAGCGCCCCTGCGGGTCGCGATGCTGCCTCGCTGGCCGAGCTTGCGGGCTTCATCGTGTTGGCGTTGCTGCTCACTGCCGGCGATCGCATGGGTGCTGGGTGGTGGGTGCGAGGGGGTTGGGTTCGCGGTCTGCCGACGTGCTACGCCGGTGTTCGCATTGGGCTCTTCTCGCGCTTCCCTACCTTCCCTGGCTGCCGGATTGGCTGCCTGCGCTGCGGCTGCTGGCGGGGCCCGGCGCGCGCTCGTCTGGGTCATCGTCCTTCGGTCAGGTGGCCATGCTGTCTGCTGGTCGGGCGCCACGGCCGGCTCCCGTCGGACGGGCCTGCAAGTGGCCCATTTCCAGCGTCGGTCGCTGTCGCGCTCGCGAGCCTCGCGCTTCACGTCAATTCGCAGCGCAGGATTGGTGGCGGGCGATTGTCGCCGGCGCCGCAATTGGGACGCTGACATGGTGGGCCGCTTTCGTACTCGCTCGAAGCCGGCCGCCACGTTCGGATGGGCTCGGTCTTTCTGAGCTGCCCTTTGTCTTGAACAGCAGGCGAATTGATCCCGGGGGCATTCCGCGATGCATGGCCGCGCTGCGACGTCTACCGGGGCGCATTCAGCATTGGCAGCGAGCGTTCCGGGAATCATGTTCGATCAGGAGTTCGGCCTCTTCCCTATGCTCCTGTTCTTCTCCTCGCGCTTGTTGGACTCGCCGGCTGATCCGACGACCCCGTCGCCCGACGGCTGGAATCGCACTGAGCGTCGCCGCGCTGTCCTTGATTGCGCTCGGCGGATCGTCGACCCGTGGTGGAACGAATCGATCATGCCCGGCCGCCTGTACTTCTGCTGTTCCGCTTCTCGCGTCACCGCTCGCGTGGCTGTACGCCCGCGGTGACGACCGCCCTTGCTCAGTCGGCGGCTGCACGATTCTGCTCTTGACTGGCCTCGGAATCACGTCCTCGTCGTGGTACGCGCCAGAGAGATTCCATTCCCCCAGGAAGGCGACGGTCGTCGTCTCTGCTTCAGTGGATGTCGCAGACATGGCATCTGTGGCAGGGCGCGCCGAGTTACGTGGACGAATCTGCCCGCGGCGTTTCTCCAGACGGCGTGTGGCTTGCGGCGTTCGCGGTCGCGGGATGGGTGCTCTGCGACGACAACCTCTCTGGATGGGACGCCGCGCCCTTCGCAGCGACCCCGCAGTCGTCGGCCTGTCGATCGCGGTCGTCTCGGCCGGCGCGCGTACTGCCCGATGGACGCCTCCGGCGCTTCAATGCCAAGGGCGAGTTCTCTTCCCGCATGCTCGAGACATTCGATCCGGTCGCCCGCCCATCACTGTTCGTTACGATCCGTTCTCGATTGTGCAGCCGACGATCTCTTGCCTCTCTTGCTTTGTCTGCGGTTCCTGGACAGCGGCTCGACCGGCAGCCGGTGCGGGTCGTCTTAAACGCAAGATTCCGCCTGCCCGCGGGCGAATACACGGTCGAGCTCAGGGCTCGGAGCTTGCCGGCACAGTACCGAGCCGACGTGGGACTTCAAATCGGACGCGAAGGCGGGCCGCTCGAAGTCTGGCCGCTGACGGTTGCGCCGGGCGCTCGCGCAGCGGCGATTTCGTGTCCCGTTGGACGCGGAATTCGTCGGCTTTCGAGCGACGCGGCAAGTGGAGCGCACGATGCGAGCCTTTCAGTGACGCCCGTGAGGGTCGTTCCGGCGCGACAACGGTTTCATCGCGCCGACGGTTCGATCTGGCGGCGTCTTATGGACCTGCGACGTCTTCTTTCATGACGCGGAGGCCTATCCCGAGCGGAGGCTTCTGGGACGAAGGCAGGAGCACGGCCCATATGACGCTGATGAAGCCGACAGACGAAAACAACAGACCTGCGCTGACCATGCACAGCGGGCGCGCCCGAACGTCGTGACATTCTCGACCGGGGACTGGTCCCAACGATTCGAGCTGGTTCCGGGAGTGACGGCGCGGTGAGCGTATGCCGTCGAAAGCGGGCCAGCCGTTCGTCCCCATCACGGTCACGAGCGAGGCGGATTCGTCCCTGCGGAAATCGAGCGGCAGCCGCGATCGAAGGCTGCTTGGGGCCTGGATCGCCTTTAAGCCCGCCGATACCTCCAGAACGTCCGCAGTCCCTTAACCCAGTCCTTCGCGCCGATCTTCTTTCCTTCATCGCGGCTTCTCGGAAAGTACTGAATCGGCACTTCGACGATGCGCCGTCCGCGCGCGAGCACCTTCGAGGTGATCTCGTGGTCGAGCTCGAAGCCGGTCGTCTGTAGATCGCAGTCAGTCAGCAGTGCGCGTGGAAACAGCTTCAACGCGGTGACGGTGTCGGTGAGATAGCGGCCGGTGCACATCAGCGCAGCGATGCTGAGGCTCCGGCCGCCCAGATACGCGGGCCACGACTGTTGCGCATGCTTGCTGCCGAGGAGCCCGCTGGGTGTAGCGGCTTCCATACACGACATCCGCGCGCCCGAGAGCAGCGCCTGGACCATCGGAACGTAATCCTGAGGGTCGTACTCCAGGTCGGCGTCCTGAATCATCACGTAGTCGCCCGTCGCTCGCTCGATTCCGGTCCGGACCGCCCGGCCCTTGCCGGCATTCTGCTCATGCCTGCACAGAATCACATCGGAAAATGCTGACCGCATCGGCGGTTCGATCCCTTGAGCAATCGTCGACGACGATGATTTCCTTTTCGAGCCCGTACGGCCCCAGATCGACCGCGCGAATACGCTCGAGCAGCGTGCCGATGAAACGCTCTTCGTTGTAGGCCGGAATGACGATGGACAGTCGTTTCAGATCGATCCTCGCTCAGCGAGATGCTGTTCCATGCGCCGCAGATCGTCAGGCGTGTTGATGCCGAGGGCTTCGATCTCGTTGACGCAGGGAAATGTGACGACGCGATGGCCGCGCTCCACGGACCAGGGAAGAATGGCAGAAAGTTGCGCTCGCCGGTCGCCGCCGAGCGTCCCTCCCGCCCAAAGCGCGGCAACATGTTGAAGTAGCTGTCGGATGACAACGAGAAAAGCCCCATGTCGCTCTCGCCGACGACGGCATCGGGTCGCCCTCGCGGCGCTGAAGCACCGCGCTGATGCGTCCTGTGGAATCCCTGATCGAAGTGGATGTAGGGCTCTGCTGCCGCACCGTCGGGAGGATCGACGTGCGCGCTCGGGCTGTTCGTCAGACAGCGGCGTCAGCGATTCGACCGTCTCGGGCTGCACCCCAATCTGGTCGCACCACGTAATCCAGATCCGCTCGGGCCAGCTCCGCGCCGTATGCCGAGAAGAATCGCATCGAGCATCCCGGTGGGCTCTGGCTGCGTCACGTAACGTGACGTCGAGGTCGGCCGCCGAGGACGCTGCAGTGATCCCGGACCTCCGCTTCGAACGATGGATGGACGACCAGCACGAAACGGCTGACCGAAACTCCGGTAAAGTCGAAGAGGTAGTCGATCATCCGGCGGCCGTTGACCGGCGTCAGCGCCTTCGGGGTGGCGCTCTGGAGACGAGTTCCGGCGCCGGCTGCCGGAATGATCGAGGACAGGTCAGGATTCGGCACGCCGGGACACCTTTACATCGGTCGCAGCCGTGGCCGGCGGCGGCGGCCGTCTGCTCGCGGCGATGCCGCTGCCAGGCGATGATCGCCAGCGACCGAAGGCCTCGAGCGGCGTCGTCCGCCGCACGCGCTCGGGCGACAGCGCGAGAAACTGCACCGGCGTTTCCAGGACGTCGGCCTTCTCCGCGAGAAGCGCCGACAGCAGATACTGATTCGCCAGTTTGTCGTCGGGCCCTACGGGAAGCCCGTCAGGAATGGCGTGCGCACCGCCGCGAACGCCCGACAGCGTATCCGAGATGTAGCGCCCGAACAGAAACGAGATACGCGGCGCTGAGCACGTGGCTCCCGACGGGGCTCAGCGATCCAAGGACGGCTTTGTGGCTGTACCGAAGCCGGTACGACGCCTCGATGTCTTTCAGCGAAAGGCGCGGCTCCCCCACACGGCATCAAGCCGGCCGGTCAGCAGCGGGGAGATGAGGCCCACGAGGTCTTCGCCGCGGTACATGCCGGACGACTCGAACAGGACGGCGTAGTCGAACTCCCGTTCGGCAAGCGCATGCCGGAACGCCTTCCCGGCGCTCGCCGCGATGCCGCAGATTGCGCAGCGGCGATCGGCAGCGGACTGCATGAACACTTCGTCCAGATCGGCCTCGGCAGAGTAGAACACCGTGACGTCGACCGCCGAGATCTTGAATCCCGCCGCGAAGCATCTCCAGCACCGACTGGCTGAGCTTGTTCAGCGAAGCGGCGTCGTAGAGCCACACGGCCATGCGCTGTCGCCGCCGCTGAGAGTGGAAGGTATTCGAGAAACGGCGTCAGCACCTTCGACGCGTCGTGTCGGCCGGTGACACCGTCTTCGTAGTGGCCGATGCGGACGAGCCGAGGATCTCGAGCGTCTCGAGCCGGCCGAGCGGCACGTACCCCGGCGACCTGGTCGGGCTCCCCGACTCGCGGGTCGTTGATGATGTAGTGCGTGATCAGGCTCGGCACCGGCAGCGGCAGACGTCCCTTTTCTTTCAGGTAGTAGACCGCGCGCTCGACGATGTCGACCGCCGTGTTGCCGGGGATCTCGGCATCGGCCTGAATGTTGGTGACCAGCAGCTTCATCGCCGTCAGGTTCGACGCGATGGCGCGGCTGAGATCTTCGTCAGGTAGGACGGAAACAGGCTCGAGTGCTGCGTGCCCGGCGCGTAGATGATCAGATCCGCCGCCGCGATGCGATCGCGCGAAGCCGCGGATTAAGCGGCAGCGGCTCGACCGGTCTTCGAGCCAGCGAACGCGCTCGGTCGGCGCAGCGCCGCCAGACGCTGCCGATCGTCTTCGGACAACGGGCCGATCGATAAGGAACACTTCCGAAATGCGGTTGCGCCGCTTGGCGTCGACGATCTCGGCTTCGCTGGGCCAGGACGCCGCGGTCCGGCTTCGAGGGCGACCAGAAAGGCGTTCGTGCCGTCGGTGACGTTTTCGACGAGCCCTGGCGGCAAGGCCGAGCAGGCCGCAGTAGTCGTCGACGGCGTCGTTGAACCGCCGTCGCACACGAGATACGAACCGGCAAAGACGAGATTGCCGATCGCGCAATCGGAGAATTCGAACGGCCGGCCCGAGTCGAGTTCCGCGCGCACGGCGTCGATGCGCTCGCGGAACCGTCGGCCCCCCTCGCCGCGGCCAGCCTCGAGGGCTTCCATCGCTTGCTGCCGCGAGCACGGACTGGGCAGCCGTGTGTCGAGGAGCTCGATCACCCGCTCCGGGCAGGAGCGAAGTCGCGCGCCACGCGGGAGGCATTTTTTCGAAAGTCCGACGGACCCAGGCTGTCGCCGAGGAATCGCCGCACTTCTCCCGTCGACGCGCCGTCATCGTAGCCATTGATGGCGATCGTCAGCGCGACGTCGGGATGACCGATGAGCTGGCGCGAGAGGACATCGGATCCGCGTCCGCCCGAGAAAAGCACTACGTCACTGGACCACTAGACGCTCAGCGAACGCGGGCGAGGCTCAATCTGCGAGGACTCGCACAGTTCCCGGATGACGTAGATGGGCTTGTCCTGCGACTCGTGGTAGGTCCGCGACATGATCTCCGCGAGCAGTCCCATGGTGACCAGCTGGATGCCGGTGAAGATGAGCAGAACCGCAAGGAGAGCAACGGACGGTTGGCAATCGATTCATGCCCGAACAGCCGTTCGTAGGACAGATAGGCGGCGATCGCGAAGCCCAGGAGCCCCATCGGCACGCCGATGAGACCGAACATCTGCAGCGGACGCGTGGAATAGCTGAGCAGGAACTTGACGGTGATGCAGATCGAGGATGACGCGAAACGTCCTCGACAGACCGTACTTCGAGGCGCCGTGCTTGCGCGCGCGATGATTCACGACGACCTCGGTGATGGCACGCCCATCTCGCTCGCAATGGCCGGCAGGAAGCGATGCATCTCGCCGTACAGCTTCATCGGCTTGACGACCTCCGGCACGGAACACCTTCAGCGAGCAACCGTAGTCATGCAGCTTGACGCCGGTCGACCACGAGATCAGCCTGTTGGCGATCTCGGACGGGAGGCGGCGCGTCAGCCACGTGTCTTTGCGGTCCTTGCGCCAGCCGCACACGATGTCGCTGCCTTCCTCGATGCGCGGGATCATGTCGGAGGAGTCGCGCGGGTCGTTCTGCAGATCGCCGTCGGACGTCGCGATCAGCCGTCCTCGCGCGTGGCGGAAGCCGGCGGCAAATGCGGCGGTCTGGCCGAAGTTGCTGCCGGAAGCGGATGATCCTCCAGCGGGGGTCGCGCTGCTGACAGCGCGCCAGGCGTTCGAAGCTGTCGTCGGTGCTGCCGTCGTCTACCGCGATGACTTCATAGCTCCGCCCCCACCGTTCGAGCGCTTCCGTCGATTTCGCGTAGAGGGCATCGATATTCGGTGATTCGTTGCGGATGGGAATGACGAGCGACAGCTCAGGGTTCATTGAAGTCGCTATTATACAGGCATTTACGTCGTTTGCGGCGCCGGCGACGCTTCCAGACGTAATACACGATGCCCCCCGCGAGCACGGCAACACCCAGCACCAGTCCGACGATCGCCCGTTTTCGTGGATGTAGTCGAGCGCCTGCTTGCCGTACATGACGGCCAGAATGCCCTCGCCGAAATACCGGACGCCGCGCCCGAGCGCTATCGCCCAGATGAACGTCGGCAGCGGAATCTGCGCGACACCGCCCATGAGGACGAAGATCTTGAACGGCGCGGCGGCGGCAGCAGGGCCGGAACGATCAGGGCCAGCGCGCCGTACTTGCGCATCAAGCGGCGGCGCGCTCGACGGTGCCCCCTTTGAATCGCTTCCTCAGCAGCGCTTCCCCGCCCTTTCGCCCGACGAAATAGAGCGCCAGGCAGCCGGCAATCGATCCCAGCGTGGCCATGGCCGGCGTACAGCACCATGCGCTCGGGATGATTGATGACCAGGAGCACGATGAGGAGATCGTTGACTTCGGGAAACGAGAGGAACGACGAGTCGAGGAACGCGATGATGAAAAGTCCCGGCGCGCCGATGCTGAGTGCGAAGCCTTCAATCCATGCTGTGATTCGAGCCATGCAACGATTAGTATTCTAGTCGCGAAGTGACAGACCGGTTTCCCAGACTGCTTGCGGCGCTCGGCCTCGTGACTGGCAGCGCGCGGCGCTCTTCTATTACTTCAGACAGGGACTGACGCTCAGCCACTACGACGCCAAGGCGCATCTCGTGGTTGCGCGCCGGGTGCTCGACAGCATCACGCCCGAATATTCGCAGATTGGCGCCGTGTGGCTGCCGCTGCCGCATGTGCTCAATCTGCTGCCCGTTCAGGTGGATGCGTTTTATCGCACGGGCGCGTCCGGCGTCGCGATTTCGATCCTCGCGTTTGCGCTCGCGTGTTATTCGATTGCGCATCTCGTGCTGCGCAGTCACACGATCGCGCGCCGCGGCGGCGGTGAGCGTCGCGATGTTCGCGCTCGACCCGGACGTGCTCTACCTGCAGTCCACGCCAATGACCGAGCCGCTGCTGTTCGGACTCGTGCTCCTCAGCGTCGTGCTCGTCTACGACTGGGTCGATGCGCTGCAGCGCCGGCACAACGCGGGTTTACCCGCCGTAGCTCGTGGCGTGCAATCAGCAGGAGCGAAGGCGGGATGGTCGATGGTCGCTGCCTGTCTGACACGCTACGAGGCATGGATCGTGACCGCGGCGCTATTGGTACTGGCGACCGTGGCGCTCTGGCGCCGCGGCCTGTCCTTCGCGGCCGCGCTTCGCCTCACCGTCCCGCTTGCCATATACCCAACGCTCGCGATCGTCGGATTTTTCTTTCACAGCTGGTTCACCACCGGAGCATGGTTCGTCACCGGCGGCTTCTACGTCGCAGACAATGTCGCGACAGGGAGCTTTACGACGCGTTCATGGCCGTGGTCTATGGCATGCGCATGCTGATCGGCCGCCGCTGGTTATCGTTGCGCTCGCCGGCGCGATTGCTGTGTTGATCAGGGGGTTTGCGCAAGGGAGCACGCGGCGTCTCTGGTCCTGCTCGCCCTTGCCGGGCTGCTGGTTCTTCCCACCTATGCGTTTTTCGAAGGGCACCCTTTCCGGATGCGCTACATGGTCGCGCCTTCGGTGGGTGCGTGTGTGTTCGTCGGCACCGCGATCGGACTGTTGCGAGGATGGCTGAGGCACGCCGCGGCAATCGCCGTCGCTGTGTGGATCGTGGCAACCTCCAATCCGATCGACGCGCACGCGCCAATGGTGCAGGAGGCGCAGTGGGATGTCCCATTCAGCGCCGGGCGCAAGAACGTTACCGCATGCCTCATGCGCGACTACCGCGGAGAGCGAATCCTTGCGAGCATGGGCTCGCTCGCGCACTACATGCAGGAACTGTCGCACGAGGGCATCAACATCCGCGACTTCGTGCACGAGGGCAACCTGCCCTACTGGCAAGAGGCGATCGAAGCGCCCCAGGGGCGCGTCGGCTGGATCCTTCTCGAAGAGCGCGCCGAAGGCGGCGACATGCTGGCCAAGCGCGTGCGTGAGTCGTCCGCGTTCGCAACCGGCTTCGACCGCGTCTGCGCCGACGGAGGGGTGGCGCTGTACAGATCAAAGAACGCGAAACAGTGAAAACTAGAACGAACAACTGAACTGAGTGCGTAGTGTCCGGCTTTCGCCGGACCGCGCTAGTTCTAGATCTTCGTTCCTAGATTCTGGATCGCAGGAAGGCTTCCGTGATCCTCAACATGTCATCATGGATCTTGCCGTTGGTGGCCAGCAGTTGATGACGTCGTGAGGAATGCGGCTGACCGGCGAAGTCGGTGACTCGTCCGCCCGCCTCCTCGACGATGATGATCCCGGCCGCGATGTCCCAGGGCTTCAGGTCCTGTTCCCAGAATCCGTCCATGCGCCCCGCGGCCACGTAGCATAAATCGAGCGCGGCAGAGCCGAGGCGGCGAACGGCGCGCGCGCGTCCGACGAATTCGCCGAACAGTCCCACGATTTCCGGGATGCGGCTGTGGACGTCGTACGGAAATCCTGTCACCAGCATCGATTCGACGAGGCTCGACGCGTTCGACACGTGTATCGGGCGCCCGTTCAGAAATGCGCCGCCGCCGCGCTCGGCCGAAAACAACTCCTTGCGCGTGGGATCGTAGATGACGCCGATCTCTCCCCTGCCGTCGATCTCCAGCGCGAGCGACGAACAGAAAATCGGCAGGCCGTGCGCGTAGTTGTTCGTGCCGTCTATGGGATCGAACACCCAGCAATGTGATGCGCCTTGTGTGGCCGCATCCTCGCCAAATTCCTCCGCCAGAATCGTATGGTCCGGAAACCGCTCGGCGATCATCTTGCGGAACATCGTCTCGACGGCGACGTCGGCCTCCGTCACAAGGTCGATGGTTCCCTTGTGCGACACCTCGAAACCCTTGTCGATGAAGCTCATCTGAATCTCGCCGGCTTTGATGACCGCCTCGATGGCGGTGGACAGCAGCAAAGGATTCGTCGTCATTGTGCAGGACGGATGCGTTTAGACATCCGCACTTCGGTCCCTCCCTCGTTCGTGCGGTTGATGACGACGTCGTCCATGAATTGCCGAATCAGGAACACCCCTCGCCCGCTGGTGTTCAGCATGTTTTCGCTCGCCAGGGGGTCTTTCAGCGTGGACGGATCGAACCCTTTGCCTTGGTCGCGAACCGAAACGATGAAGTCGGCCGGTTCCGATTCGGGCGCGGCCGACGAAGTCGATCGACACGATTTTGGCGGGGTCGCTGGCGTTTCCGTGGGTAATCGCGTTGATCACCGATTCGCGCACCGCCATCGTGGTCCAGTGCAGGGAGTCCTCGTCTATGCCCAGACGCCGCGCAATGTGTTCGGTGACCGCCTGGACCAGGTCGAGCGCGTCTATGGTGCTGTGAATTTCGAGATGCACATCCTGGAAACGGCGGGGCATCGTATCGGACGTAGTATAGTCTCCCGATGGCTTCAATCGCCGCTACGACGGTGAGGCCTGCCCGCCGCATCACCGGGACGGTCGGGCTCGCCGGTGATAAATCCATTTCGCACCGTTATGCCCTTCTCGCCGCCCTGGCGACCGGGCGAACCACTATCTATCAATATTCGCAGGGCGCCGACTGCGCGGCGACGCTCGACTGCCTCGAAATGGCAGGGGCAGGCGTTCGCCGGACGCGTTCCGCCGACGATGGCTTGACGGTCGAGATCGATGGACGCGGACTCCGCGGGCTCCGGCCGGCAGCAGGGCCTCTCGACGCGCAGAACTCGGGCACGACGATGAGGTTGTTGTCGGGCGTGCTGGCTGCGCATCCTTTCACGTCCGTGCTGAAAGGGGACGCGTCGCTCACCCGCCGGCCGATGGCGCGTGTCATCACGCCGCTCGAGCTCATGGGCGCGCGCGTCGAATCGCACGCCGGCAAGCCGCCGTTGACCATCCACGGCGGGGCTCTCAAAGGCATTCGCTACCCCACTGAAGTGCCCAGCGCGCAGATCAAGAGCGCGGTGCTTCTGGCCGGCCTCCAATCCGACGGCACGACCGCTGTTGTGGAGGCCGCGGCAACACGCAATCACACCGAGCTGGCGTTGCGCGCTTTTGGCGCCACGGTCACGGTCGAAGGCAACGCCATCGAAATCGAGGGTGGCCAACCCCTGCACGCCGGCGAGTTCACCGTTCCCGGCGACATCTCCTCGGCGGCCTTCTGGATTGCCGCCGCCGCGGCCATTCCCGGCTCCGACGTCCATATCCACAACGTCGGGCTGAACCCGACGAGAACCGCTCTGCTCGAGCGTCATGCGCCGCGGCGGCGCGCTGGTGGACGAACACGTCGAACGGGAGGCCGGCGGCGAGCCGTCCGGGCGCGTGCGTGTTCGGTATGGGCAGCCGCAGACGTTGATACTGGGAGACGACCAGGTTCCCTACTTCATCGACGAGATTCCTGCGCTGGCCGCATGGGCCAGCCACGGCGGTGAACTGCACGTGACCGGCGCGGGCGAGTTGCGGGTGAAGGAAAGCGATCGGATCAGCGCGCTCGTGCGGGGGTTCCGGGCGCTGGGAGCGGATGTCGAGGAGCTCACAGACGGGTTCCACCTGCGCGGAACGCAACGCCTGCGGGGCGGCGAAGCAGACGCGGCGGGCGATCACCGGCTGGCGATGGCGTTTGCCATAGCAGCGCTGGGCGCAGATGGGCCGTCGGTCATCACCGGCGCGGACTCCGTCGCCATCTCCTACCCGGAATTTTTCACGACGCTCGAGTCGCTCCGCTCTTGAAGACAGACAAAATTTATCTGGTCGGATTCATGGCTGCCGGCAAGACGACCCTGGCGCAGGCGCTCTCCCGGCGGCTCGGATGGCGCGCCGAAGACGTCGACCTGCTCATCGAAGCGCGCGAGCGCCGGACCGTCGCCGATATCTTTGCCCGTGAGGGAGAGCCGTACTTCCGTTCCGTCGAGCGTCAGGTGATCTATTCTCTGCTGCCCCTCCGCCACACCATTGTCGCCACGGGTGGCGGCACGTTCATCGATCCGGAAAACCGCGCGGCGATCAACGCCGACGGGGTATCGGTATGGATTGACGCGCCGTTCGAGGTGCTGCTCGACAGAATCCCCGCGGACGGGCGGCGGCCGCTCGCCAGCGATCGCGTGCAGATGGCCGTGCTATACGAAACCCGGCGCCTCGCATACGAGCAGGCGCAGATCCGCCTCGATGCCACCCGCGCACATGCGGAAGAGCTGGTCGAACAACTCATCGAACGGCTCGACTAGCGATGCGCTATCTGGTGATCAGCGACGTTCACAGCAATCTCGAAGCGCTCGACGCCGTTCTCCGCGCATCGGCCGCCCAGAAGTGCGACGCGGTACTGGTGCTGGGCGATCTTGTCGGCTACGGCGCCGACCCGAACGCGGTCGTCGAGCGCGTGCGCGGCCTCAAGCCCGTCGCGATCGTGCGCGGCAACCACGACAAAGTGGCGGCCGGCCTCGACGATGCGCAGGATTTCAACCAGATGGCGAGGGCTGCGGCACATTGGACGCGAAAGGCGTTGAGCGCCGCGTCGCTGGACTACCTGCGGAACCTTCCTGCCGGTCCCGTCATCGTGGATGGCGCGATCGAAATCTGCCACGGCTCTCCGCTCGACGAAGATCTCTACGTGGTCGCCGACGTGGACGCGGCACGTTCGATAGCCGTGGCCCGCAGACCCATTTGTTTCTTCGGCCACACGCACGTTGCGCTGCGGGCGCAGGTCGACGGGAATCAGCGGCTCGAAATCGATGCGCCTCAGGGACATCCGGAGTTCGACACGGCGATCGATGCCGGCCACAAATATCTGATCAACCCGGGCTCGGTGGGTCAGCCGAGGGACGGCGATGCGCGTGCCGCCTATGCCATCGCGGACCTGGATCGGAAACGAGTCACGCTGTACCGCGTCGCATATCCCATCGAAACGGCTCAGAAGAAGATTCTGGATGCAGGACTGCCGCCGATGCTGGCGTACAGGCTGGGGATGGGACGATAGGAAAATCAGCGGAGAGCAGAGAGCGGAGAGCAAAGAGCGAAGAGTGTAGCCGAGAGAATTTCGAAACAGATTAGATGTGCTCTCCTTTTCTTCCGTCGCGTTCTCTCTGCTCTTTCTCTCTGCTCTCTCGACGTTTTTTCAGTTCCATCGCGTACGCATCCTGGGCGGCGCGCGAACCGAGGATCCATCCCACCACAATCCCGACGAACAGCACCACCGGGATGAAGATGAAATGCGCCGACGTCATGTTGGCGAAGTTCATGGCCGGTTCGCGCCCGTCGCTCTCTCGGGCCGCGGCTTCGAGACCTGCGCCGACAACGTCGACAGGTCCTGCTCGACCTTGCCGAGCTTCCGCCACATGACGAAGACATAGGCAAGGAACGCAAGCCAGACAAATGCGTAGGCGGCGATCACCAGCGGCGCCGACGGCAGTTGTTCGCTCGCCGGAACTTCCGTCACGGGCCTGAACTCCGATTGACCCGGCTGCGCCCGCAGCATGGCGCCGGCAATCAGCGTGCACACAGTCACAAGCAATGTCTTCATTCTTCGCTCTCGAGATAAAGCTGATCGAGCATCGCGCGCTGCTCTTCGATGCGTACGCGCAGCGCCATCAAGCGCCAGGTACATCAGAAAGAACCCGAGAAAGGCGTACCAGAGCGGCAGCGCGAAGTCGACCGGCAATGTCGGTACAACCGACGTGAGCGGGTGGATGGTCCGCCAGATGTTGACCGAGAGATACACGAATGGCGCGGTTGCCATTCCGAAAAGGGCGAGGCCGGCAGCCAGCGTCTCTGAACCGGGTCCGCCATATCGCCGAAGCAGCAGATACGAGACGAACACCATCCACATGAGCAGCGACATCGTCAACCGGGCGTCCCACTGCCACCATACGCCCCACGCCTTCCGCGCCCAGAGCGGTCCGGTCACCATCGCCATCGCGCCGAAAAGGACGGTCAGCTCCGCGGCCGCGAAAGCCATCCAGTCGAACACCGGGCGCTTCTTGATGAGGAACAATCCGCTGAGAATGCCGCAGAAGATCGCCGACACGAGCATCAGTATGGCCGGCGGAAAATGGAAGTAGAAGATCTTCTGCACCAGCCCCATCGTTGATTCGTACGGCGCGCGCGCGATGAGGATAGGCGCGGTCATGAAGATTAGACCGCTGGCGGCAAGAAGAGGAACGACGGCTTTGCGCATTGGCTACTCGGTCATCATCATTCGGTCATGAGGGATTCGAACGTCCAGAGCGAAAGCGTGACAAATACTACGTCAAAGCTCAACAGGAGCATGATCCACAGCCGCGCCATGTCGAGTTGCGGGATCGGCCGACAGCAGCGCGCTCGTACCCCGCACGCCGGCGATCATGACCGGGATCGTGATCGGATACAACAGGATCGGCAGCAGGACGTCGCGGCTGCGCGCCCTGGCCAGCATGGCGGCGAACAGCGTGCCGACGCTGGCAAAGCCTACCGTCCCTGCGACCAGCAGCGCCGCGACCAGCATGAAGTGCTCGAACAGCGACGCCTGGAACAGCAGCGCGACCAGCGGCACGACGACGACCTGCGTGGCGAGCAGCAGCGCGATGATGCCGAGGAGCTTGCCGACGTAGACGGCCGCCCGCGCGCCCGGCGCCAGCAGCAACGCGCGGAGCGTATCACCGTAACGTTCGCGTTCGAACGTCCTCCCGAGCGCGAGCGTGCCGGAGAACGCGATGGCGATCCAGAGAATGCCCGCGGCCGCGTCTCCTATCGCGCGCCCATCGCCACCCTCCCCCACGAACGATACGGAAAACACCACCACGCACGAGACGGCAAAAAATACGGTCGTGTTGATCAGTTCCCGGCTGCGGGCTTCGATCGCGAGATCTTTGCGCGCCACGACCCACACGACGCGCCAGAACGCATTCATGATGGCGAGCCCGGCGAGGTGAGGCGTTGCTGATATCGGCTCCGCAGGCCGCGGACGTCCGATTCGGACGACACGAGCCGCCCGTCCTGCAGGATGACGACCCGGTTCACCACCGCCTCGGCCACCTCGAAATCGTGCGTGGCGACGAGCGTGATGCAGCCCTGTGAACGCAGCTCGCGCAATCGTTCGACCAGCGCCGCTGTGGACGCATCATCGAGCCCGGTGAACGGCTCGTCGAGCAGCAGCAGACGCGGGCGGTGCAGCAGCGCGCGCTCGAGCGCCAGACGCTGCCGCATGCCGCGCGAAAAGCTCGACACCAGATCGCCGCCGCGATCCCCGAGACGCGCGCGGTCGAGCGCCTCGCCCGCGAGCTGCTCCGCATCGTCCAGGCCGTACAGCTTTCCAAAGAATACGAGGTTCTCGCGCGCGGTCAGCTCCGAGTAGAGATGAAGATCGTGCGACAAGACGCCGATCTTCGAGCGAAGCATCGGCCCGACTTCTTTCGCCGTCCGCCCGCCGTACAGCACCTGCCCGGACGAGGGGAGCGCCAGCGTGGCGACGATGCCCAGGAGCGTCGATTTGCCTGCGCCATTCGGCCCGAGAAGGCCGACTGCCTCACCGGCGCGGCAGTCCAGCGACACGCGCGACAACGCGCGCCGGCGACCAAAGTTACGGGTGAGCTCGCGGATGGACAGTTCGAGGAAGTCGGCGCTCACGCCGCTCGGTCCTGGCCGCCCTCGGCGTCCAGATCCCGATAGACGCGTTCGAGCTGTGCGACGAGCGCGGACCTGCGTTCGGCATGTTTCGGATCGGCGCCGCCGGCGCGCCGCTGCTGTTCGAGACGGACGAGCTCGCTGAAGAGCTTCTCGCGCTTTGCCGTTAACTGCTTCACGCGCGCGGCGTTTGCCGCACGCGACGGACGGCGCGTGGCCTGCCAGGCAAAACCAGAAACGATCAGCAGGGTCAGCACGAGCGCGACCCGACGCGGAATGGGGCTGTGATGCGGCAGGCCGGAGAATGTTATCGACAACGTCGAGCCGGCCGCGAGCGCCGGACCTTGCGCCAGGATGTAGCGCTCCCCTTCGAATTCCCGCTCCTGCACGTTCGGCAGCTGCGGAGACGCGAGCGCGACGTCGCCGGTCTTCTTCATCAGGACGGCCAGGTTCGGCACCGGAAGCGGTATGCGCTGCTCGATGCTCAGCTCGCCTGAATCGAACGGCATCCGGTAAGCGATCTGCACGGGCGTCGCGCCGGGCGGAAACGGCCCGCTGACGGTGACGCGATCGCCCGCGCGCGACGGCCTTCGGCGCCCCTTCGAGCACCGTGCTGCTCAGCGCGCCGGTCGGCATGTCGATCACCACTCCCGCCGCCGGCTGAACCGGCGCGCGCGCGGTGTTCTGGATATCGAGGATGTAATAAATCTGGAGCGCGTCATCGGTGCGATCGATGATGACGCGCGTCTGCTCGCCCAGCACCACATTGCCCGGCTGCACCTGAAACACCGGCGCCGGAGCATCTCCACCCTTCGCCGTTGCGACGAGCATGACGCGAATGCCTTCGGTGCCGCCCGGCCACGGAAATTCCTGCGACTCGAGCCGTTCGCCGTCAACCGTCGCGACGGCGGTGACCGGCGTGCCCGCCGCGACGCCGCTGAACTGGGCGCGTCCGTTTTCGTCGGTCTTGACGGTATTGAGCACCTTCCCGCCGCCGTGAATCTCGACCGGATGCCCCTGAATGTTGTTCGACAGCTGGCCGCGAATCAGCCTGACGGACACATGCCCGGCCGGGAGATCCGTCACAGGCCGCGGAATGCCCGACATCTCCTTCGGATCGGGCATCTGAAGCTGTGCATGGGCAGTGGAAGGAAAAAGGAAAAAGGAAAAAGGAAGAACGAAGATGGAAAAACGAATAGAGACAGCGAGCAACATCGCCAGCAACTTTGTGCCGCAGGATTTACAGAACCGCGCATCGTCGTCGTTCGCCGTCGCGCACGACGGGCAGACGCCAGTCACGCCATGACTCTCCAGACTCTCTGGACTTCTCTGGACTCTTTGGACTTTCTGCTCTTGCTCTTGCTCACTGCCACCCCAGCCTTCACCAGCCGCTTCGCCAGCTCTCGCTCGATCAGCTCGGCGTAACCGCTGCTCGCGTTGTCGAGCTGCTCAATCAAACGGACCGCGCGCGATCGGAGGCGGCCGACCATGTCGTGATAATCGGCCTCGCCGACTTTACCCATCGCATGATCGAACTCCAGCTCCTTGATCGAACGAAGCACGAGACTCTTCTCCCGCTCCAGCGCCGCCCGGGTGCGGCTCCCAACCATGTCGGGCTGGCGCGTCTCCCCCGTCGTCAATGGCCGCAGCGAGCTGAGCACCGCGAGACCGACCAGCGCCGCGGAAAAGATGCCGAGGCAGACGAAGATCAGGTTCTCGGCGCTCGTGCCACGAATGATGAACACCGCGGCCGTCGCGCAGACCAGCGCTCCGAGCGTGAAAAACTGCCACGGCTTCAGTGAATCGGACGTCGATTGCGTGGGAGACAAGGGACTAGTCGAGGTCTTCGAGCTCGCGATCGAGCCGCGCCTGCAGTGTCGCGTCCTGCGCGGGGGCGGCGGCCTCGGTCACTGCCGGTTCGGGGTGCCGGTGGGACCACTTCTTGATGGCAAACACGCCGGCGATGGCGCCGAATCCGGCAATCGCGTATGGAAACGCCCAGGCGATGCGATTGAGGCCCTTGTCGTTCGGCTCGATGAGAATGTCCTGCCCGCCGAAGTCGCGGACGAAGGTCGCGATGATCTCGTCGTGACCTTTTCCCTCGGCCATCAGCTCCTTGATTTTCTCCGACTGCGCGGCGTGACCGCCGCAGTTGGGCATGCCGCAGTTATCCAGAGCCCGGCGGCAGCCGCACGTGCAGACGATCTCCGAATGCAGACGCTGCTCGAGCGGATCTTTCGGCGCGATCGGCACGTTCTCCTGAGCGAACACAGCCGGCGCGAAGCTGAGCAGCAACATGAGCGCCGTGGTCGTCGTGGCCACTTCCGGTGCGGGGAACCGGGCCATCGCGAACGCGAAGGTGCGTTCCGGCAGCAGCACGATGCCTGTGCCGATGGCGATGACCGCAAAGCCGATCCAGATCCAGTTCACGAGCGGATTGACGGTAATCTCGAGGCTGGCCGACTTTTCGCCGACCTGGAAGCTCGCCATGTTGACGTAGAGGTCTTCGCCGAACATGCGCCGGATCGCCACTTCGGTCGTCGGCTCTTCGTGTTTGTTGAAGAACCAGCGCGCCGGATACATCTTCGCGATTTCCTTGCCTCCCCGGAGCGCGGTGAAGTAGCCGGTCACCATCTGCTTCTGGTTATCCTGCGTCACCCGCAGATCGTCCATGCGCACGGTGTATTCGCCGAGCGTTGTCTGCTGCCCGGGACGCAGCAGCACCTGGGCGTATTCCTTGTATCCCTGACCGGCGAAGCCGAGGCACATCAACACGATGCCGACGTGCACGATGTAGCCGCCATATCGACGCCGCGACCGTCCCACGAGGCCAATCGTCGCGGTAAAGAGGTCCGTTCCGGTGCTGCGGCGACGGATGACCGCGCCGCGCCAGAATTCCTGAGTGATCGTGCCGACGACAAATCCGGAGAACGTGAACGCGATTGCCGACGACCACACGCGGATGCCCAGCGCATACACGACAACGGCAGTGACCGCGCCGGACACGACCGGCCACAGAAACTGATATTTCAGGTTCGACGTCGACGTCTTGCGCCACGCGAGCAGCGGTCCTATGCCCGTCAACAGGAGCAGCGCCAGGCCGATCGGCACCATCCAGCGGTTGAAGAACGGCGGCCCGATGGTGATGCGCTCGCCGGTAATCGCCTCGCTGAGCGTCGGAAACATCGTCACGAACAGGATGAAAAACGCGCTGAACAGAAGGAGCCAGTTGTTGATCAGGAACGCCGCTTCGCGCGACGCCCACGAATCGAGCTCGTTGCTCGCGCGCAGCAGCGGCAGCCGGTAAATCACCATCCCGAAGCTGAACACCAGAATGACGGCCATGAACACCGAAAACATCATGGCCAGCTCGGGGTTCTCGCCGAACGAGTGCACCGACTGCACGATGCCCGACCGGGTCATGAACGTGCCGAAGATCGTCAGGAAGAACGTCAGGATCACCAGCGTGACGTTCCACACGCGCAGCATGCTGCGCCGCTCCTGCACCATGACCGAGTGGAAGAACGCGGTGGCCGTAAACCACGGCAGCGCCCCTGCGTTTTCAACCGGGTCCCATCCCCAGAATCCGCCCCAGCCCAGCTCTTCGTACGCCCAGATCATCCCGAGCGTCAGGCCGAAGGTGAGAAAGATCCACGCGAACATCGTCCAGCGCCGCACGGCGCGCAGCCACGAATCGTCCAGATGGCCGGTGATGAGCGCCGCCATGCCGAACGCAAACGGAATCGTCATCCCCACGAAGCCGATGTAGAGCGACGGCGGGTGGATGACCATGTAGATGTTCTGCAACAGCGGGTTGAGCCCGGCGCCGTCCGGCGGCACATCCGTCAGGAACGTATCGAACGGATTGTTGTGAACGATCATCAGGAACAGGAAGAACATCTGCACCGCAGAGATCACGGCGACGACGTACGGAATGAGCTCGCGGTAGCGGTCGCGGTTGACGTGGACGGCAATGCTGCCGAAACACGCGAGCAGGAACACCCAGAACATGATCGACCCGTCGAGCCCGCCCCAGTAGGACGTCAGCCTTGAAGAACAGCGGCTGAACAGCGTCGGAGTAGCGCGAGACGTATTTGATCGAAAAATCGTTCGTGACGAAGGCCTGGATGATGAGCACCGAGGCCATGATCATGAGCGCGGTCACGAGGTGGAACGCGCCGATGCCGCTTTCGACGAGGCGCCGGGACCCGCGCCGCGCGCCGGCCACCGACACGCTCGCGGCATAACTGCAGACGACGAATGTCGTAAGGAGAATGGCGTAGCCGAGACTGGCCATAGGTGAACCTCGGATGCTGAAAATCTAGAATCTAAAATCTTAAAATCTTAGATTGTAGATCTCTGGTTAGTTGCTCGTGCCCGTCTTGAGGTCGTAGTTCGGCGCCTCTTCGTACTTCGAGGGGCACTTCGCCATGACGCCGTTCGGCGCGACCTGGAAGTGGCCATCGTCGGTGAGGCGTCCCTTCAAGACGACTTCGGCTTCATCTTTAAAAGTATCCGGCAGCACGCCGGTATACGACGCGTGGACGACGCTGCCCTTGTTCTGGACTTTGAACTGATATTGCAGCGTGTTGGGTCTCTGCTCCCACGTGCCTTTCACGACGAAGCCGTGAAGCTGGAGCGACTTCCCTTTCCACTCGCCGGGGCTGGCCATGACCTCGTCGACGTGCTTGTAGTAGGCCGCATCCTGTTGCAGCGAATACCAGAGCAGTCCGCCGAAGGCCGACAGCAGGACCACGGCGGTAAGAGCGATCTTGGCAAATTTCGGTGTCATGGTTGAGGTTCCAGAATATCACAGCCGAGCTCCTTTAAGAGCTCGTAGACACGGGAGATAGGCAGCCCCACGACGTTGGAGTACGAACCTTCGATTCCCGTAATGAACCGGGAAGCAAGCCCCTGAACGGCATAGGCGCCGGCCTTGTCGTAAGGCTCGCTGGTGGAGATATACCACGCAATTTCCGGCTCCGTGAGCCTCGCCACGTGCACTCGTGTGGACTCGACCCGCACGAGCCGCCGCGCGCCATGGCGGACGCACACCCCCGTCAGCACTTCGTGGGTGCGCCCGGACAACATGCGCAGCATGCGTGCGGCGTCGGCCGCGTCCGAGGGCTTCGCCAGCGCCTCGCCGTCGATGACGACGGTGGTGTCCGCCGCAAGCACGACGCTGCCCGGGTGCGAGGCGGCGACGGATGCGGCTTTCGACTGGGCCACCCTGGCGACCGCCATCTCCGGAGGCTCGCCGGGTTGAAACTGCTCGTCGATTCCAGCCGGAACCACGTCGAATGGAATGTCCGCCGCGCGCAGCAACTCTGCGCGCCGCGGCGATGCCGATGCGAGGATCAGACGCATGGTCAGCGAATGTTACACTCGGAAGAAGTGGACTCTCTTCATTCCGTTGTGCCGCGCGCGCTGGCGGAGCTCTTCCGCGCTACGGCCCGCTCTCCCAAGGCAAGCTCGAAGTCGCCTGGCGGTTCGCGGTCGGCGACGCGCTGACGCGGGTCACAGCCGTTCGCCTGCAATCAGACGGCAGCGTCGAGGTGCAGCCGACAGACCAGCGATGGCAGAAGGAGCTCAGGCGATCGTCGCCGATCATCCTCAGCCGCCTCAATTCCCTGCTCGGCCCGGCGTCCATTCCGCGTCTCATCGTGAAATGACATGCGGCGAGCCGTCATCGTCAGCGCCGTCAGAACGCCGTCGGGAAAATTCCTCGGCAGCCTGAAGAGCCTGAGCGCCCCGCAGCTCGGAGCGATCGTCGTGCGCGAAGCGGTCGCGCGAGCCGGCATCCAGCCGCCGCTGGTCGAAGAATGCATCATGGGCAACGTGCTGTCGGCTGGTGTGGGGCAGGCGCCCGCCCGGCAGGCCGCCCTCAATGGCGGGTTGAGCAACGACGTCGCCGCGCTGACGATCAACAAAGTGTGCGGCTCCGGGTTGAAAGCCGTGATGCTGGCCGCGCAGGGGATCGCGCTCGGCGACATCGACGTGGCGGTTGCCGGCGGCATGGAGTCGATGAGCAACGCGCCCTATCTTCTTCCCCGCGCGCGGGAAGGTCTCCGCATGGGCGACGCGAATCTCGTCGATTCGATGATTCACGACGGCCTCTGGTGCGCGTTCGAGCATTGCCACATGGGGGTCTCCGGAGAACACGTCGCTGAGAAATACGGCGTGTCGCGCGAGGAACAAGACGCCTACGCCGCCGAAAGTCATCAGAAAGCCGCGCGCGCAGCCGCCGAAGGGAGATTCGCCGCCGAAATCGTCCCGGTTGAAGTACCGCAGCCCAAAGGGGCGCCGATTCTTGTGCGCGAAGACGAAACCATCCGCCCCGACTCGACGGCCGAAGTGCTCAAAGGACTGAAGCCTGCGTTCAAGAAGGACGGCTCGGTGACCGCCGGCAACGCTCCCGGCGTGAACGACGGCGCTGCCGCTGTGGTGGTCATGGCGAGAAGAACGCGCGGCGTCACTTGGCGCACGTCCGCTTGCGCGCATCGCCGCATACGCCACGAGCGGCATCGAGCCCAGGCTTCTGTTGATGACCCCCGTGGAATCGATTCGAAAAGTTCTCAAGAAAACCGGTTGGCGGATCGACGACATCGACCTGTTCGAAATCAATGAAGCGTTCGCGGCGCAGATGGTCGCGATCATCAACGAACTAGGGCTGGATCCGTCGCGGGTCAACGTCAATGGCGGCGCCATTGCGCTCGGCCATCCAATCGGCGCGAGCGGCGCGCGCGTGCTGACGACGCTCGTCTACGCCATGAAGGCGCGGGGTGCGAAACGCGGTATCGCGTCGCTATGCCTGGGCGGCGGGAACGGGGTTGCGATGGCGATCGAAATGGTCGATGGGCAATAGTCGATGGTCAAATGGTCCATGGTCTTGTCGCGACCGTTGACGTGACTATCGACCGGTGACCATTGCCCATCGACTATCGACCAAGCGTGCGCCTGCTCCAAACAGTCCACGCGATGAGCAGAAGCGGCATGATGACGGTGAGCTCCCGAATCAGCGCCAGTGTGTTTCCCAACAGAAATTCCTCCGGCAGCCAATAACGGCGCGATACCTCGCCGAACACATTCCAGCCGGACACGTAGAAATCCGACGATAGCGGCCAGAGCGCCATCAGCCCCGGCGGGCGCGATGTGTCCTTCCCCATCCAGTCGAGCACCAGATGCGAGCCGTGGGCGGCGGCAATCGCGGCGGCCTCTTGGACAGCCGCCGGCCGTCGGCGCAGCGCGATCCACGCGACAATCGCGGTGAGGGCAACCGCTCCAATGCTGTGCGTGTACGTGCGATGGGAACCCAATGGAATGTCCAGGTCGAGCGCGACGGCGATGGTGGCACACGCCGCAAGTACCGGCATGGTGAGGCGCGGTGCCGCGGCCGTAGAACTGACAAGAAAGGCGGCCGCGAGGCCGCCGAGCGCATGTCCGATTGGGGTCGGCATTCTGCGCCATATTCTTCCATCAAAACCGTGGCAGAAACTGCCTGACGACTAGGGATCAGGAGAGGGGGCGAAAGTGACGATGACGGTAAGTCACTGAAACTATGGGTCATGATGACCGTCACAAAATCATTTTCGCTTGACATTCGCCCGGCACGCCCCTAGAATGCCGTGACGTTACCCCTCGACTTCGCTCGGGTCTCGAGCGCATCAGCAGGGCAAAGGAGCGACGCATGCCCCCAATGACAGACAAGCAGGAACGGGACGAGCGAAACGAGCGCGGCAAGGCCGTTGAGCTCGCCGTGGGACAAATCGAAAAGCAATTCGGGAAGGGCTCGATCATGCGCCTGGGCCAGAAAGGCGCGGTGCAGATGATTGAGTCGATCCCCACAGGGTCCATCAGCATCGACTACGCGCTTGGCGTCGGGGGGATGCCTCGCGGCCGCGTCATCGAAATCTTCGGACCCGAATCATCCGGCAAGACGACGCTCGCCCTGCAGGTGATCGCGCAGGCGCAGAAAATCGGCGGCGTCTCGGCTTTCGTCGACGCCGAACATGCGCTCGACGCGGCCTATGCGAAGAAGCTCGGCGTCGATCTCGACAATCTGCTGGTGTCGCAGCCCGACAACGGCGAGCAGGCACTCGAGATCGTCGAGGTGCTGATCCGCTCGAACGGCGTCGACGTCGTTGTCGTCGACTCGGTAGCCGCGCTCGTGCCGCGTGCCGAAATCGAAGGCGAAATGGGCGACGCGCAGATGGGCCTCCAGGCCCGATTGATGTCGCAGGCGCTGCGCAAGCTCACCGGCGCCGTCTCGAAATCGAAGACGTGCCTCATCTTCATCAACCAGCTCCGCGAAAAAATCGGCGTCATGTTCGGCAATCCCGAAACGACGACCGGCGGCCGCGCGCTGAAGTTCTATTCCTCCGTCCGCGTCGACATCCGCCGCATCGCCAGCATCAAGGACGGCGACACCGTCGTTGGCGGCCGTACGCGAGTCAAGGTGGTCAAGAACAAAGTCGCGCCACCGTTCCGCGAGGCCGAGTTCGACGTCATGTACGGCGAGGGCATCTCGCGAGAAGGCGATCTCCTCGATCTCGCCGTGGACAAGCGCATCGTCGAAAAGAGCGGAACCTGGTTCGCGTATGCCGGCGAGCGGCTGGGTCAGGGGCGCGAAAACGCCAAGACGTTCCTGCGCGAAAATCCCGAGACGTTCAAGAAGATCGAAGAGCGCGTGCGCAAAGAGCTCGGGCTCACCCGCGACGCCGAGGTGGCGCCCGTCTAGAATCTGGCCCATGCCGGAGCTCCTTGCAGCCATTGGAAGGCTGGACGCCGCAGCGTTCCAATGGCTCCGAACTCACAGCTGGCCGATCGCGGACGTGATCATGGCCGGTCTCAGCGATGCTGCCCGCGGCGGCATGTTGTGGATCGGCCTGGCTGTTCTCATCGCGATCCTCAGGCCCGCCCGCTGGGCAGCCGCGACGCAGGTCTTACTCGCGCTCGCGCTGTCAACCGTTCTCACCGACTACGTCACCAAGCCGTTTTTCAACCGTGCTCGTCCATTCGAGTTCGACGCCGCGACCCGCGTCTACGGCTACAAGCCGACCACTCGCTCGTTTCCTTCTGGTCATGCTGCTGGAGCAGTCGCCGCCGGGTACACCCTGTCGCGGCTCGCCCCGGAGGCGCGATCGATTTTCTGGGTGCTGGGTTTGCTTGTCGCGTTTTCGCGGGTGTATCTCGGTGTCCACTACCCTGCCGATGTCATTGGCGGCGCACTCATGGGCTGGGCCATTGCGACATTCGTCGTCGGGGGCACGCGGTGGAGGTTCGAGGCGGGAGCGATGAAACCTGTTTAGCGGCCGGCCTCGCCGTCAGCGCTGTTCGACTATCGCTTTCGAGGCGCGTTGCATGGCCTGATGCAGGAGCTCGCGACCGAACGGTTTCAGCACGTAATCGACCACACCCAGCTGGCGGCTCATCTCGATGGTCGCGATATCGTCTGCGCTCGTCGCCATGATGATCGCCGTCTTGCTCCATCGCTGACGGATTTGTCCGGCCAGCCAGAGGCCGTCGCGCCCGGCATGCGAATGTCGATGATCGCAATCGCCGCAGGTCGAGAGCATCATTTCCATGCCTGCGTCGCGTTCTCGACTGTGCGGACGGCATATCCCCATGGCTCCAACAGACGGCAAGCACACCGCGGATACTTTCTTCGTCTCACACGAGTACATACGGCGACGTCATACGGCGATTCCTGGACGAAGCCTACGGCGTAATGCGGACTTGAGAGTCAAGCGTCTTGACCTTAAAGTAGGCTTGAGGGTTTCTAATCACGCCATGCTTATCGGCGACGTCGCACGGTTGTCAGAAGTCACGCCCGCCACGATTCGGTACTACGAGGAGATTGGTCTTCTGACGCCGCCTCCCAGGACGGAGGGCGGCTACCGCAGATATTCGGAGTCGACTATCGAGGAGCTTCAGTTCATCAAAAAAGGACAGGGGCTGGGATTTTCGCTGGACGAGATCGGCGAGATTCTCACGCTGAGCCGCGCGGGCGAAGCACCGTGCTCACGTGTGCTTGACCTTGCCCAGCGAAATCTCGCCGCCGCGACCGAACGCATCCGCCAGCTTCAAGCGTTCCAGGCGCGGCTCGCCTCGCAAATCGCCAAATGGCAAGGTAAAGCGATGCCGAACTGCAACGCCGGCGGTCTCTGCGAAATCATCAACACCGCCGACCTTCCGGCTGAGACAATCGGCAAAGGGCGAGGCTGAGAAGCCTCGTCGCCTCAACGAAAACCCGACCCTCAAACGGTTGCAACTGATTGTTTGAAATGTGGAGATGGTGGCCAGGGACAGAATTGAACTGTCGACACTACGATTTTCAGTCGTATGCTCTACCAACTGAGCTACCTGGCCACGCCGAGCGATCGAACAGCGTGCGGAGCCCATAACTATATCAAAACATCAGGACAGAGAACATGGACGCGAAATCCAAATCGGCTCTGTGGGCCCAGTTCTCCGGATCGATCCAGATGCTCGAAAATGCGATCCGTTCCTGTCCCGATCCGCTATGGAGCGCCGTGAGAGAGCCTCCATTCTGGTACCTCGCGTATCACACGCTCTTCTACCTCGATCTGTATCTGTCACCATCAATCAATGGCTTCGCGCCACCAGAGCCGTTTACCCTCGCGGAACTGGACCCGTCAGGTCTCATGCCGGATCGTGTCTACTCCAGGCCTGAACTGCTGAAATATCTGGAACACGGCCGCGCCCAAGCGCGCGGCGCGGCGTGGACTCCCTCGACGCCGACACCGCCGCCACGCCATGTGATTACGGGTGGATCGAATTGACGGTGTTTGAGGCCCTTCTCTACAACATGCGCCACGTGCAGCATCACACGGCGCAGTTGAACCTCATCCTGCGTCAAATCGGAAGAGGCGGTGCCAGGCTGGGTCGCGCGCGGACGGCAAGCCACTCCGTAGGACAAAATGCCTCCAAAGTCGCCTTTCTCAGAAACATTAGTCTTCCTGCTACTCGGACTAATCGCCCATGGTCCCGTCTTCTCTGGAGAAATCGGCGGGTATGAAGCTTGCTCAGGTATGGGCGACTCATACCTAACGTCTCCGCAAACTGAAAGAGGATGACATTGAAGATCTTACGCGCGCTTACGGCTATTGCTCTGCTTCTCGCCACGCCCCTTATTGCGTCGGCCGCATCGTTTTCCATTACGTCGAGTACTGACTGGCGACGGACGGCCCGGCAACCCTGATGGACTGAACATCGACGTCACCATCACCGGCGACACGACTTCCGAATTCCACGATCTGGATGATCGATCTGGACATGGCGGCGACCCATCCGGGTGCGGCACTCCATGAGTTCTATGTGAACCTGGTCGGGCTCTCGAGCAACTACCAGATCTCGGGCTTCAATCCGTCGTCATGGTCGGTAACTTCCATGAATGGCGGCAACGCGAACGGTTCGGGCAACTGGGACTACATGTTCGAGATGGAAGGCCCGAACAACACCGTGACCAATGCCATCCCTCTCAGCTTTACGGTGAAAAAGATGAGCGGGAACTTTCTGATTTCCGATTTCCTGAGCACGCCGACCGAATGCTCCAATGACGCCGCTCTCGGCTGCGGACAGCTGGGCGCACACGTCGGGTCCCTCGTTGCTGGACCGAATCAGTCCGACAGCGGCTTCGCGCTCGGCAACTATGTCAACAGCACGTCGGTCACTCAAATTCAGGCAGTTCCAGAGCCGATGTCGTTGACGCTGTTAGGCAGCGGCCTGCTGGCCGTCGCCGCCCGCGCCCGCCGTCGCCGTCGCGTCGAGTAGTAAGCGCCGATTTCCATTGCTCACAAGGGTCAATGCTTTCCTCGGGAGGCATTGATCCTTTCGTACGTCAGCACGCCCTTTGCAGATTCTAGATTTTAGATTCTAGATTTTAGATTTCGATCGGTCACATCAGTCCCAGTTGGCTGCAAGTATCGCCAGCAATCCCATGAAGGTGCCCGCGCCGACGCCTGCGCCAATCGCCACGGCTTTCGCAACGCCGCCGCCATTTTTCTTCAAGGTCAGCTGCTCGATGTCCTGATAGCGAATCCGCCGCGCCGGCTCAGGAATGCGCGTCCTGGGCTCGAGCGTGACCCCTTCCTGATCGACGATCGCAAGCACAGCGGTCTGACGTTTACCATCCGCGGTGCGCACGTTCACTGTCGATCCGATCGGCAGTTTTGCCGCGTACCAGTACCAATACTCTGGAGATCGTTCGACGACGACGGTCTGACTCGCAAACAGCACTGGCGTGGGCATCAGCATGCACAACACCACAAGTGACGACATCATGCGATTCATAGTGCTCTCCTCTCAGAAGTCGAGTCCCACGCCGATGTTCCACGTGATGTGCTCGACCTCGCGCGCGAAGCCGAGCTTGAACTCAGTGTCGAAAAATACCCGCTCGTTCACGTACATCTTCAATCCGGTCTTCAGCGCCGGCTGGACGAGCGTCTCGGTCTTCCGCTCGCTGAACGCCGGAATCGTGATCGGAACACTCTGGCTCTGGTTCGGGAGATAGATGGTGCGTCGCTGCTCGGGCCGGTCACGTGTTGTCCTCCGAGAGATGACGTCGACGCCGGCCCCGACGTAGGGATGAACCCACTGGTTGCGGCCGAATTGATAGACCTGCATGACGCCGACGCGAACATCGCGTGCGCGGAAGTCGAACAACGCATACGTGGACCCGCCGTTCCACTGGATGTCTTCGAACACCTCGTTGTCCCTCGAGTCCATCCAGGCGCCTTGAACTTCGGTCTTGAGATGGTCGGTCCAGTACCGGCCGACGCGCGCGCCCAGGAGCAGGGTGCCGCGCCAGGTGTCATAGCTCGGTATTTCGTATTCCGCCCCCGCCCACCCGAGGGTGACGGCGGCATCAGTTTTTGGAATTGACGGCGACCGCGGCTGCGCCGTCGCCAGCACAGGCAATAGACAGCACCACAAACATATGAGACCAGTTCGCATTGCAGCCTCCCCTGCCCGTGACTGCGAAAAGGCTGCAAATTCCGGCTCACCTGCGGGGTCTTGCTAACCTGATGGCATGGAAATCAGCGAGGATGCCGCTCACCGACCGTGGCCGCTGCCAAGAGACCCGTGGATCCTGCGGCAGGCGTGGAACACCCTCTTGTTTGCGCACTGGCCGGTCGCGCGCGATACGTTGCGGGACCTCGTGCCGCGGTTTCTCGAGCTGGATCTGTTCGACAACAATGCGTGGCTCACGATAGCCCCGTTCCGGCTCACCGATTTGAGCCCGCGGGGTGTCCCGGCGCTGCCATTCGTCTCGGCATTCAACGAGATCAACGTACGGACGTACGTTGCTTACGACGGCATCCCAGGCGTCTATTTTTTCAGTCTTGATGCGAACAGTGCGGTCGCCGTGGGCGGGGCGTCCACGCTGTTTCACCTGCCGTATTACCTTGCCGAGATAGAGATGACGGAGGAACGAGGGGCATTTACTTACCACAGCCGCCGCCGCGGCGGCGCCACGGCCGAGTTCCAGTCTCGATATACGCCGGCTGGTCCGGTATTCGAACCGCAGCCACGGACGTTGGACTATTTCCTCACCGAGCGCTATTGCCTGTACGCGAAAGACTCACAGGAGCGCGGGTACCGTGTCGAGGTCCATCACAGGCCGTGGCAGTTGCAGGCGGCCGAGGTTGAGATCAGCCTGAACTCAATGGCGGAGGCGGCGGGCCTTCGCCTTCCGTCGATGGCGCCAACATTTCATTTCGCGCGGCGACAGGATGTCCTCACCTGGGCACCGCACCGGCTCCGCTGACACGATGCAGGAACGTCGCTTCCCAATCCCAGGCAGAGCGGACGATCTCTTCGATGGAGCTCTGTTGCGGCCGCCAGCCCAGCGTCTTCGCAATCCGGTCCGAGCTTGCCACCAGCACGGCTGGATCCCCAGGCCGGCGTGGTCCCACCACTACCGGAATCTCGCGCCCGGTTACGCGCCTGGCTGTGTCAATCACTTCCTTCACGCTGTACCCGTCGCCACAACCGAGATTGAAAATGTCCGCGCCGATATCTCCGTGGTCCAGCGCTTCGAGCGCGGACACGTGGGCGCGCGCAAGATCCGACACATGGATGTAGTCGCGTACGCAGGTGCCATCGCGAGTTGGATAGTCATCGCCGAACACGGTGATCGGACGCTCCGGGTTGCGAGCGGCGCGCAGCACGAGCGGGATGAGATGCGTTTCCGGGTCGTGCCGCTCTCCGCGCTGCTCCGTCGCGCCGGCCGCGTTGAAATAGCGTAGCGACGCATAGCGAACTCCATGCGCATGATGGTACCAATGCAGCGCCCGCTCGACAGCCAGCTTCGTTTCGCCGTAGGTGTTCGACGGCCGCGTGGGATCGTCTTCCGAGATCGGTTGCCGCTCGGGCTCGCCATAGACGGCGGCGGTCGATGAGAACACAATCACGTTGATCTTCGCCTGCAGCATCCCTTCGAGCAGGCGGATGCTCGCGACCGTGTTGTTGACGTAGTAACGGCCTGGCTGCTGCATCGACTCTCCCACCAGAGAAGAGGCGGCCATATGGATGACGGCTTCGATGCGGTGCGTCGTCAGCGTGTCCTGGAGCACCGCGTGGTCCAGCAGATCGGCGTCGACGAGCGTTGCCTGGGGCGACACCGCATCTTGATGGCCTTTCGACAGGTTGTCGAAAACAACCACTGAATGTCCTTCGCGGACAAGCTGATCCGTAATGACGCTGCCGATATAGCCGGCACCGCCGGTTACGAGCACTCGCATGATTCCTCCGTGAGCGGCCGATGGAGTGGTCTCAGGGCAGGGACGCGGGTCCGAGCACCGCCCGGATCATATGACGGCCACTGTTGGGCTCGAGCAGGAGTTTGTCGCCGTCCACTGGATTGCCGTCAAGCGTGAGAGAACGCACGCCGCGGCCCGTTCCAGCCGCGTTGTCGACGTCGACCACGTATTCGGCTCCCTCGATGCGAAGCGTGACGCGATACGCCGGCCACCGGGCCGGCACGCACGGATCCACGCGAAGCCGGTCGCCCTCTCGTCTGATGCCAAGAATGCGCTCGAGGGTGACCCGATACATCCATCCGGCCGCTCCCGTATACCACGTCCATCCACCACGTCCTTCGTGGCCGGGCGCTGAATAGATGTCGGCTGCCACGGCATAGGGCTCGACGCGGTAGCGTTTCACCTGGAGTTCGTTCGTCGATCGATGAATCGGGTTGATGAACGAAAGCAGCTCGTACGCCGCGTCACCGTGGCCCAGCATCGCCTCGGCCATCACGACCCAGAGCGCGGCGTGCGTGTATTGGCCGCCGTTTTCACGAACGCCCGGCACGTAACCTCGTATATATCCGGGATTCGGCGTCGCCCTGTCGAACGGAGGCGTCAGCAGCAGGATGAGACGCGTGTCGCGGTCGACCAGCCATTTGTGCACCGATTGCATCGCCGTCCTTGCGCGATCTGGCTGCCCGAGACCCGAGATGACCGACCAGCTCTGCGCGATCGCGTCGATTCGGCACTCCGTATTTCCACTCGATCCCAGCGGCGTCCCATCATCGAAATACGCGCGGCGATACCAGTCGCCGTCCCAGGCATTTTCGAGCGCGAGCTGCAGTCTTGCCGCATGCGCGCGATAGGCCGCGGCCTGCTGAACGTCTCCCCGTGCCTCAGACAGCGAAGCGAACGGTCCGAGCAGCGATGCGAGGAACCACCCGAGCCAGACACTCTCGCCGCGCCCGTGCGCGCCGACCTCGTCCATGCCGTCGTTCCAGTCGCCCGTGCCGATCAACGGCAATCCGTGGACACCTGTTTCCATCGTTCGCGCGATCGCGCGGCTGCAATGCTCGAAGAGAGATAGCTCGATCGGCAGGGGCGTCGGCGTTTCGTAAACGCTGTGCTCGTCCGGCCCCGGCGCCCGCTGGCTGATGAGCGGAGCGTTCGCGTCGAATATGTCCCAGTCGCCCATGACCCGCGCGTATTCCATTGCGGCATAGACGAGCCACAGCCTGTCGTCCTGAATCCGCGTGCGGACGCCTTCCCCACCCGGCTCATGCCACCAGTGCTGAACGTCCCCTTCGGGGAACTGGCGCCCCGCGGCGCGCAGGATGTGCTCGCGCGCGAGCGCCGGCTCGAAATGAAGAAAGGCCAGCACGTCCTGCAGCTGATCGCGGAATCCGAAAGCGCCGCCCGACTGATAAAACGCAGACCGTGCGTGAAAGCGGCAGCTCAGCGTTTGATACGGCAGCCATCGGTTGGTCATGATGTCGAGCGCGCTGTCCGGCGTTTCCACTTCAACGGCTCGCAGACGATCGTCCCATCGCTTGATGATGCGGCCAAGCTCCACGTCCACCACGCCCGGCTCGTGATACTTGCCGACAAGCGTACGCGCGGCAGCTTCGTCGGTCCCCTCTCCCAGAAGGAATGTCACCTCGACTGTCGCTCGCGCGGGAACGGTGATCGTCGCCTGAACGGCGCCGCAGGGATCGAGCAGGGCACCGACGCGGCCCGGCAGCTGCACGAATTCCATCGCCAGCGGGTCGGCGAGGCTGCCGTTGCGGCCGACGAAGCTCGAACGGTCGCCGGTCACGTAACGCATTCTCGAGGTTGCGTCGACGAAGGCCACTCGTCCGCCGAAGTCCCGGCGAAATGTGTTGCGCGCGAACAGCGCGCCGCAGACGGTATCGATCGTGGTCACGACATGCGCCGCCGCACGCGCGCGTGTATCGGAGAGGCACCAATCGACGTAATAAAACGCGCTCAGTTCCCGGCTCGCCGCCATGGAGTTCTTGATGCGCAACCGCATCACCTTGACGGGATCCGACTCGGGAACAAACGCGAGCAGCTCGACATGCAAACCGCGATGCTGATGTTCGTAAACCACATAACCCTGGCCATACCGGGCGACATGCATCACCGCCCCAGCAGCCGGCGATGGCGTCGCCGTCCAGAACTCCCCGGTCGCATCGTCGCGCAGGTAGACAACTTCTCCTTGCGGATCGACCACCGGATCGTTGTTCCAGGGCGTGAGCCTGTTCTGGTAGCTGTTTTCAGACCACGTGTTGCCGAGACCCGAGTCCGTCGCGACGAACCCGAAACGGGCGTTCGCGATGACGTTGGACCACGGAGCGGGAGGCCGCGCCGATATGCGGAACTCGCGGCCATCACGACTGAACCCGCCAAAGCCATTGAAAAACACCGACTCGTCCGGCGGCAGCGGTGTGAGCCCTGTATCGGCGCTCCTGGCAACGGCCGGCGTTGCCTTTATCTTCGCGGGGAGCGGCGACGGAAGCAGCGGACGCCGCAGCTGCACCTCGAGGCCGCCGCGTGGTCCTTCCAACACCGCCCGCGCCACCGCGCGCAGCAGGATGCGATCCTCTTCGGTGAACGCGTCCGACCTGCGAAGGAACAAGCCGCCGGGCCGATCGAGCCACACGTGCGACGGACCCGAATCGGCAATGCGCTGCAGTTCCTCGTGCACGTCCTCGCGATAGCTCGTCGGCAGTTCGTTCAGGACGATGAGATCGAACGTGAAGCCCCTCGCCCGCAGGTACTCCTGGGCGCGCACCATCTCCTGGGCAAGGCCCACCTCGCCGCCGTCAGCGACGGTCACGAGCACAATCGGGAGATCGCCGGAGATACCGTACTTCCACAAGTCCGGGGGCGTGCCCCTGCTGCGAATCGCGGCTTCCGGCGAGCGCAGCCGCGGGTCGGCAAAAATCACCCGCGCGGCGAGCCGCTGGAATCGCGCCTCTTCCTCGCGGCTCACGCCAAAATGCCGCAGTCCTATTTCGCTATGAGTGCTGGCGAGCGCAAACGCGCGCGCGCAGACCTGAGGGTCGTGATACTTCTCGATGAGTGCGCGGGCGCCGTCTTCGTTTTCAGCGACGATGGTGGTGAACGAGACGCGAGCGGTCACGCCGGGCGGCACGCGCAGCTTGACGCGCAGGCTCACGATCGGATCGAGCACGGCTCCCGTGGCGCCCGAGAGAGGCGAGGTGGACGTCAGCGCCACAGGACGCCGGGTGCTGCCGCCCCGGCCGATGAAATGCTCGCGATCGGTATCGAATTCGACGGCCTCGCCGATGCGCCCGCGCCCCGCGACCACATGGCCCATGTACGCGCGGCGCTCGTGTGCTCGTGGGCGCCGGGCGCAGATGATGGCGTCATATTCGGGCACCGCCGTGGACTCGACGAACAAGTTGCTGAACGCGGGGTGCGCCACATCTGCGGCATGCGGCGCCAGCACCACTTCCGCGAAGCTCGTGAGCTCGAGCTCCCGGATCACCCGTGAGTGGTTGGTCACCGAGACGCGCCGAATCTCCGCATCATCTTCCGGCGACACGGTGATTTCGGTGAAGGTCTCGATGCTTTCGTCCCGGCGCCGGATCACGGCGCGATCGGGCGCAAAGGTCACCTCGTACGAATCGGCATCCCGCCCGCTGGGCTGGAACCCCGACGACCAGAACGTTTGTGTCTCGAGATCGCGGATGTAGCAGAACGCGCCCCAGCCGTCACAGGTCGAGTCCTCGCGCCATCGCGTCAGCGCGAGCTCGCGCCACCGGGTGTAGCCGCCCCCCGAGTTCGTCACCATGACGCTCAGCGATCCGTTGGAGAGCAAATGCGCCCGCGGTGTGACGGTGTGCGGCGTCACATAGCGGCGCACCAGCGGCTGCACGATGCGTCCGGGCGCTGCTTCGACTTTGTGCTCCTCGGGCGGACGATCCAGGGGCACCAGATGCGGGCTGCGTTCCTGGAGCAGCAGCTCGGCGGCCTGCACCCGGGCATCGGAATGGAATCGTGCCTGCATGATGTTGCCGTTCAGACAATTGTTCAGGGCGACGAGGCTCATGCCCTGGTGGTGCGCCATGTATGTCTTCACCACGGCGCTCCGTTGTCCCGGCTCGAGTCGATCCTTGGTGTAATCGATGGCCTCGTAATAGCCCATGGTGCCGAGCGCTCCTTCGGCCGTGAGATGCTCCAGATTCGCGAGCACCTCCTGTGGTCGAATCGGCGCCGCCAGCAGACTGGCGTACGGCGCGATGACCAGATCGTCGCCGAGGCCCCGCTTCAAGCCGATACCCGGGACGCCGAACGCCCGATATTGATAATTCGCACCCGCGTCCTGGACGTTGTAGGCGGACTCCGAAATGCCCCACGGCACACCGGTCGCCTTCGTGTAGTCGATGTGCCGGCTGACGACGGCCTCACACGTCTCGTGCAGAAGCGTGCGCGGGTAGCTGCGCATGATGAGCAGCGGCATCAGATATTCGAACATCGAGGCGCTCCACGAGACGAGCGCGCGCTGGTGACCGACCGGGGTCATCAGACGTCCGAGGTTGAACCAATGCTCCTGCGGAACGTAGCGAAGCGCGATGGCGATGAAGCTGGCGAGCCGTGCTTCCGATGCCAGGGCATCGTAGTACGTCCGGTCCCGGCGCCCCTCGGTAACGTTGTATCCGATGGCAAACAGATGCCGGTCGCTGTCGAAGAGGAAGTCCTGTTCGGTCGCGCTGATGAAGTCCTGAAAGGCAGCATCGAATGCGCCCCGCGATCTCATCGAGAGTGTGACGAGTGCCTTCGGCAGCTTTCGCGAACACGGCCAGCTCGCGACGCCGCTCAGCCGTCATTGACGCCGCCGCGTCGAGCCACCACGCCGCCGCCCCCACTCGTATGTCTCCGGACGGCAATCGCTCCTGTGCATCGTGCAGGCGCGTCGCGAGAAGGCCGAGCTCCGACGCGATCAGCTGGAGCGATGCGGCCGACGCTGGATGATCGACCGAAGCCGGCTCGAGCCCCAGGCGGAGACGCCGCAGGTCGGCGCGGAAGCCCTTGAGACTGTCGCGCCCGATGCTGGCGAAGAGCGGCCTCGCCTCGTGCTCGAAGAGATCGAGCGTGTCGGTCAGGCCGTCGCGGAACGTGCGATCGTCGGTCAAATCGCTCTCGACGATACGCGGCAGCGCAGCGCCGACCGTGATCAGATAACCCAGAAGGTTGCCGCTGTCGACCGTCGACACATACAAGGGGGCCAGCGGCACCAGCGATTGTGTGTCGTACCAGTTGAAGAAGTGCCCGCGATAGCGCGGCAGCTTCTGCAGCGTGGTGACGGTGCGATCGAGCTGCGTCAGGCATTCGGTCGTCGAGATATAGCCGAGATCCCACGCAGACACCGTCGCCATCATCTGTAAGCCGATATTGGTTGGCGAGGTGCGATGCGCGACCGGATCCGGCCGGTTCTCCTGGAAATTGTCGGGCACGAGCCAGTTGTCGCCCGGGCTGAGCATCTCCTCGAAGAACCGCCACGTCCGCCGCGCAGTCCGACGGAACTCCCGCCGCTCCTGAGGCTCGAGTGAGCCCAGCCTCTCCTTCCTGGGGAGGCCCGTTTCGTAGGCGAGGAAGGGAGAAACCGCCCAGAGCACGATGACCGGCAGCGCCCACGCCGCGCTGCCTGGGCGGAGCATGAGGACGGCCGCGGCGATCGCCGCGGCCACCACTGGAGCCGCCCACATGCGGCGGGCTACCAGCGGCCGCGCCACTTCCAGCTGCGCCGCGGAATCAGCCGCCGTCTGCCACTCGAGCAGATGTTTCCTGGTCACGAGCCGGCTGAGCGTTCGCACAATCGCATCGGCCATCACCACCGATTGATGGGCAATGAACGCGCTGTACAGGAGCACCTGCTGCAGACTCAGCACGAGATTGTTGCGTTCGGTTCGAAGGTGATCCTGCAGCCGCACGCCGCGGACACGGTTGGTGAACGTCTGCCCCCACTGCACGTAGGCAGGGAAAAACAGCACCAGGAACGCTGTGCCTGTCCACAGCGAGGGCCCGCCCGGCAGCACCAGCCAGCCGGCAACGAGGAGCACGAGAAGAGACGGTGCGAGCAGGCTGCGGCGCAGGTTGTCCGCAATCTTCCACCGCGAAATCGACGGCAGCACGTTGCGGGCGCGCGCATTGCTTCCGACCGGCACCTTTCCCCGGAGCCAGGGCAGCAGCTGCCAGTCGCCCCGCACCCATCGATGCAGCCGGGCTACCCAGGTCAGGTAGTGGGTTGGGTAGTCGTCGATCACCTCGATGTCTGTGCACAACGCGACGCGCGCGAACAGACCTTCGAACAAGTCGTGACTGAGAAGCGCGTTCTCCGGCACGCGGCCGTGCAGGGCCCGCTCGAACGCGTCCACGTCGTAGATGCCCTTGCCAACGTAGCTGCCCTCGCCGAACACGTCCATATACACATCCGACACCGCCGTGGTGTAGGGGTCGAGTCCGACATGCCCCGAGAAGATTTCCGCAAACGCCGTCGCCGAAGCGCTGACCGCACCGATCGCCACGCGCGGCTGGAGCACGCTGTAGCCCTCCGTCACGCGCCCGGTCCGATCGTCGAATCTCGCGCGATTCAACGGATGCGCGAGCGTGCCGACGAGCTTGCGGCCCGCATCCAGGGGAAGATCGGTATCGGAATCGAGCGTGATCACATAGCGGACGTTGTGCAGCTTTTCGACGTCGCCGACGACGGCCGTAAAGCTCGTATCAGCGGCGCCTCTCAGCAGCCGGTTGAACTCATGGAGCTTCCCGCGCTTGCGCTCCCATCCCATCCAGCGCCCTTCCGACGCATTCCACTGACGGCGACGGTGCAGAAGATAGAAGCGCCCGGAACCGTATTCCTCGTTCAGCCCGGCGATCAGCTCGGCCGCGAGATCGACGAGCGCACGATCCGACGGAAGCGTCTCCGCGTCTGCATCCGACACATCGCTCAACAGCGCGAATCGCAGGTGTTCGTCGTGATTGGCGAGGGAGCGCACTTCGAGGCCGTCCACCAGCTGCCTGACGTTCGCCTCCGACGAAAACATCGAAGGGACGACGACGATGGTGCTCATGTTCTCGGGGACGCCGTGGCGCAGCGCGAGCTTCGGCAGCTGACGCGGGGGAATGATCGTCGTGAGGATGGTGCTGAGGAAACTCACGGCGAGCTCGCTCACCGGAAGAATCGTGACCAGCGCGACGAGGGCGATCATCGCGGCCGAGGCCTGATTGTTCCGCGCGTAAAGGAGCAGGCTCGCCTCGAACAGGGCGGTTGTCGCAACCAAACTGCCGAGGTAGCCAAGAGCTGGATGGCGGAATGCCATCCTCGCCGTCCTCTCGGGGATCGTCGGCGTATACCCCACCGTCTTCTCGAGCTCAAACCGGCCGCGTGAGATCAGGTAATAGCCAACGTGGTGTGACCGATCGGCGTCAGGACGCTCCTGCTTCGCCCGCTGCGCCGCGGCGATCGCCTGTTCGGCGATCGACAGCTCGTCGACGCCCGATCGTCGCGAGATCTGCTCTACTGATTTTCTGTAACGATCGCGCGTCGGCCGGTCCATGTCGGTGTATGCACCGGCCGGATCGAGGCGAAGAATCCGCTCGACTCTGCTGACGGCCTCGACGAACGTCGGCCAGTCGAGGGCCGAGAGGACTCGCATGGTGTTGATGATGTTGGCGATCGATAGCTGATCGATCGCCTCGCGCTGCTGTTCGACGCGCAGCAGCTCATCGGGCGACTGCCCTCGGGCCTGCAGCCTGGTCTGCAGCCAGCGCCACGCCGTCGTCGATTCGACGGACTGATCGCGCAGGTTGTGGAGAATCTCGACGATGAACGTCGCCGACGCCTTCGCCGCGAGCTGCAGCGGGCTGTCCCCCTTTTTCCGCGTGTCGAGCAGATTCGACGCAAACTTGCGGGCAGCTTCCCGCTCCTGCCGGGCGCGGAAGGTCTGCCCCGCCAGCCCGCAGAGGTTTTCGACCAGCGCCAGGCGGAGCATGATCGGAATGGCCCAGAGCTCGCCGATCGTGAGGGGCGTGACCTCTTGATACGCGTCGGCAAAACGCCGCAGTGATTCCTGATCGAACCTGCCGGCCGTGTGTGTGACGAAATCGCGGGCGAATACGTAGACCCGCGGGTAGCGCTGCCAACGGCCGCTCGTCAGCGATGGCAGCTCTTCGTAATATTTGCGCGGAAGATTCCGGCGGATTTCGAGCAGCTGCACTCTGACGACGTAATGGTTGTCGCGCAGCCATTCCTCCGACGGGGTTTCGGCCGCATGCGAGGCGGTCTCCTCCGACAGCCGGCGGTAGATCTGTTCCAGCTCGGCGGCGTTGCGCTCCAGACGCGCGAGCAGCTCGCGGCGGGGTCCGCCGCCGCTCGTCTCGCCATGTTCGGACGCAAGCTCGCGCGCGCGCAGCTCCAGCTGCTCGAGCGGCAGCGGCGCACGCGGGCGCGGAAAGTCGTCTTCGATGTCCGGAAGGTGAGTTCCTGTTTGGCTATGGGTCGCGGTGGTCACACGGACTGCCGTTCCGCTTGCAGGCTCAATGCCATATTCAAACCGTGCGATTATTCATATCTGAGTGACCATGGTTGATACCGCGGCAAGCGTTCGCCTGGATATCTGGCTCGATGTAGCGTGTCTGTTCCGGACCCGATCAGAAGCCCAGCGTGCCTGTCAGCTCGGCAAAGTCGAGGTGAATGGCCAGACCAGTAAACCACACCGGCAGATCAGAGTTGGCGACGACGTGCGCCTCAGGCGTCCGTTCGGCCGGATCCAGACGCTGATAGTCGCGGCACTGGCAGAGCGGCACGTCGCCAAGCCCGAGGCCCGTTTGTTGTATCAAGACACGACACCGCCGCCCACCGAGGAAGAAAAAGAAATGCGCCGCATCGAGCGGATTTATCGCGCCAGCATGCAGCGATCGCATGCGCCCGACAAGCGCGAACGGCGCGCGCTCCGCAAGCTCAAAGGACGCTAAAGCAGATCCTTTTCCATCCGATCCACTTTCCGGGCAGCGTGCTGCTCGTTGATCTCGACGTGGGGATGCCTGCGTGCATACATGAACGCGATGACGAAAATCACGACGATCAGCCCGAGCGACAGCCACTTTGGAATAGCGAAATGAACGTACCCCTGCTGATGGGCAAACTCCAGCAGCAGCTTGATGCCGACCCACGCGATGATAATGAAAGCGCCGTCCACCAGCGCGGGGTACCGCTGAATCAGCGCCAGCAGCTTGCCGATCACCAGCCGCATCGCGATGATGCCGAGAATGCCGCCTGTGAGGATGACCCACGTCTTGTTCGACATCGCCACCGCGACCAGGATTGAATCGATCGCGAAAACGATGTCGGTCAGCTCCACTTTGACGACGGTCGTCCAGAACGCGGACAGGCCGAACATCGCCCGCGCGGGCTTCGGCGCGCGCCGGTCGTGCCCCTCTTCCCCGCTGTAAAAATGTGAATACGGCAGATACAGCAAGTACGCGGCGCCGGCCAGTTTCACCCAGCTCAGCTCGATGAGATACACAGCGAGCAATGTGGCCAGCGCACGGAAGAAAAAGGCCCCGAGGATTCCATACCGGAGCGCCTTTTTCTGCTCTTCCTTCGGGAGTCCGAGGACGAGCACCGCAAGGACGAGCGCGTTGTCGGCGCTTAAGAGGCCTTCCAGCAGAACGAGAAGGACGATGGTGACGACGTCAGGCCATTCAAAAAACATGCGGCGCCTATCATATGATGGAAAGGAGCAGGTGCTGCGACGGCCACCATGGATTTCAAGGACTACTACGCGACGCTCGGGGTAGCGAAAACCGCCAGCGAAAAGGAGGTCAAACAGGCCTTCCGCAAGCTCGCGCGTAAATACCATCCTGACGTGAACCCCGGCGACAAAACCGCGGAGTCGAAATTCAAGGAGATCAACGAGGCGTACGAAGTCATCGGCGATCCGGAGAAGCGCAAGAAATACGACGAGCTCGGATCGAACTGGAAAGCCTACGAACAGGCGCAGCAGGCGGGCGGAGGCTTCGATCCGCGGCAATGGGGCGGAAACTTCGGCGGCGGCGGCAGCCAGGGCGGATACCGCACTGTCACTCCCGAAGAAATGCGCGATCTTTTCGGCAACGAAGATCCGTTCTCGGATTTTTTCCACGCGTTCTTTTCGGGCGGCGGCGAGCCGCAGGCGCGCGCCCGCGGCGCCCGCGGTTCGGCTCGAGCGCCACGCCCGCACGGCGGCCGCGACGTCGAACATGCGATCGACCTCTCGCTCGAAGACGTGTACCGCGGCACCACGCGGAGGCTCTCACTCCAGCACGACGGCCACTCCAGGACGGTCGACGTGAGAATTCCAGCGGGGGTGGGAGAAGGTTCGCGGGTGCGCGTGCCCGGAGAGGGCGAGCAGGGAGCAAACGGCGGCACTTCGGGGGATCTTTACCTCCGGATACACCTGACGCCTGATTCGCGCTTCGAACGTAAAGGACAGGATCTGTATTCGAAAGTCCGTGTCCCGGTGACCACGGCGGTACTGGGTGGCGAAGCTGAGGTTCCCAACCTCGGAGGCCGCCCGATTCGGCTGCGTGTGCCCGCTGGAACCCAGAACGGACAGGTTTTCCGTCTAAAGGGCAAGGGCATGCCCCTCGTGGGCAAGCCGAGCGAGTTTGGCGACTTGTATGCAACGGTCGAGGCGGAGCTCCCCCGCGAGCTTTCACCCGAGGAGCGGACGCACTACGAGGCCCTGGCCAAGCTGGCGGGCGGCAAGACGTCGGCCGCTTAGGACGCAACCATGAACTTGAACAAATACACGGAAAAGGCTCAAGAAGCGGTGATTGCGGCGCAGCAGGCTGCGACCGATATGAATCACGCGCAGATCGAGCCCGAACATCTGCTGCTCGCGCTGTTGGAGCAGGCTGACGGAATCGTACCGGCCCTGCTGCGCAAGATGAACGTCGAGCCCAGGACGATTGCAGCAGAGCTGCGCGATGAGCTGTCGAAGCAGCCGGCGGCCTACGGCGGATCGCAGCCCGCGCTGTCGGCCCGCATGAGAAAGGTGGCCGAGTCGGCCGAATCCGAAGCCTCCCGGCTGAAAGACGACTTCGTCAGCACGGAGCATGTGTTTCTGGCAATCGTCGGGGAAGGCGGCAGGGCGACGTCCGCCAGAATTCTGAAGAAGTACGGCATCACGAAAGATCGGGTCTTCGAAGTGCTGACGCAGGTCCGCGGCGCGCAGCGCGTGACCGATCAGAACCCCGAAGCGAAATACCAGGCACTCGAGAAATATGGACGCGATCTCACCGAGCTGGCGAAGCGCGGCAAGCTCGATCCGGTCATTGGACGCGACGAAGAGATCCGCCGCGTAATTCAGGTGCTTTCGCGGCGCACCAAAAACAACCCGGTACTCATCGGCGAGCCCGGCGTCGGCAAGACCGCCATCGTCGAAGGCCTGGCCGGACGCATCGTCAACGAGGATGTGCCCGAAGGTCTCAAGAACAAGAAGATCATCGTGCTCGACATGGGCGCGCTCATCGCCGGCGCGAAATATCGAGGCGAGTTCGAAGATCGCCTCAAGGCCGTCCTCAACGAGGTCGTCCAGTCCGAGGGCGAGATCGTTCTTTTCATCGACGAGCTCCACACCGTTGTGGGCGCCGGCGCGGCCGAAGGATCGATGGACGCCTCGAACATGCTCAAGCCGATGCTGGCGCGGGGCGAGCTGCACACGATCGGCGCGACGACGCTGGATGAGTACCGCAAGGTACATCGAGAAGGACGCCGCCCTCGAGCGCCGCTTCCAGCCAGTCATGGTCAGCGAGCCGACGGTCGAGGACACGATCAGCATCCTGCGCGGACTCCGCGAGCGATACGAGATTCACCACGGCGTGCGCATCAAAGACGCCGCCCTTGTCGCGGCCGCCGTGCTGTCGCACCGTTACATCACCGATCGATTCCTCCCCGACAAGGCCATCGATCTCGTGGACGAGTCGGCATCCAAGCTGCGCATGGAAATCGACTCCATGCCCGCGGAGCTCGACGAAATCAACCGCCGCGTGATGCAGCTCGAGATCGAGCGCGAAGCGCTTCGCAAGGAGAAGGACCAGGCCTCCAAGGAGCGCCTCGAGAAGCTCGAGAAGGAGCTCGCCGATCTCAAGGAAGAACACACCAGCCTGATGACGCGATGGCAGCAGGAAAAGGACACCATTCAGCGCCAGCGCAAGCTGAAGGAAGAGCTCGAGCAACTGCGCCTCGAGATCGAGCGCACCCAGCGATCGGGAGAGTACGGCAAGGCGTCCGAGCTGCAGTATGGCCGTCTCCCTGAGCTGGAGCGTCAGATCCGCGCCGAAGAGGAACGCCTGGCGTCGGCCTCTCAGCAGGGTCAGGCGATGCTCAAGGAAGAAGTGGACGAGGAGGATATCGCCGACGTCGTCAGCAAATGGACGCACATTCCGATCAGCCGCCTGATGGAGGGAGAGATTCAGAAGCTCATCCACATGGAAGAGCGTCTGCATCAGCGTGTCGTCGGCCAGGACGAGGCGATTCGCGCGGTCGCAAACGCCATTCGCCGCGCGCGCGCCGGCCTGCAGGACCCGAATCGGCCGCTGGGCAGCTTCATTTTCCTCGGCCCCACCGGCGTCGGCAAAACCGAGCTGGCCCGCGCCCTCGCCGAGTTCCTGTTCGACGACGAGCACGCGATGATTCGCATCGACATGTCCGAATATCAGGAGAAGCACACCGTCTCGCGCCTCATCGGCGCGCCTCCCGGATACGTCGGCTATGAGGAGGCCGGCCAGCTCACTGAGGCAGTACGCCGCCGTCCCTACTCCGTCGTGCTGTTCGACGAGATCGAAAAGGCGCATCCGGAAGTGCTCAACGTCCTTCTCCAGCTGCTGGACGACGGGCGGCTCACCGACGGCAAGGGACGCACGATCGACTTCAAGAACACCGTCGTCATCATGACGTCGAACCTGGGAAGCGCCTTCCTCGCCGAACTCGACGGCACAATCGACGAAGGCGTACGGCGTCAGGTGATGGACGCGCTGCGCGCGCACTTCCGCCCCGAGTTCATCAACCGCGTCGACGAAATCATCATCTTCCATCCGCTCGACCGCGAGCAGATGAAGCACATCGTCGACATCCAGGTGAAGAACCTGCTGAAGCGCCTCGAAGACCGGAAGATCTTTGTGACGCTCAGCGATGCCGCCAAAGAATGGCTGGTTCGGGAGGGCTACGATCCGGCCTACGGGGCACGGCCGCTCAAGCGCGCCATCCAGCGGCACATTCTCGACCCGCTCGCGATCCGCGTGCTCGAAGGCGAATTTCGCGAAGGTGATTCCGTGCTGGTCGACGCTGGCCCTGGAGGATTGCAGTTCGTGAAGCAGCAGCAGGCGAGCGTCGTCGGATAATGCCATCAGGCTTCAGAGGAACGCCCCGACCGCCAAACCCTCGCGGAGAGCGCCGGGCGACGCCGCGACGTCAGAACAGCACGTTATGGTACGGCTTCGCGTTCCTGCTCTTCCTCGCACTCGCGCAGACCTACTTCCTCATTCCGAGCGGCCGCCAGATTCCCTATAGCGAGTTCAAGTCGCTGGTCCAGCAGGGAAAGGTCGCCGAGATTGTCGTCGGCGAACAGCTGCTCCGCGGCACGTTGAAAGCGACCGAGCCGAATGGAACTCCCGAAGCGTTCATCACGACCCGCATCGAAGATCCGTCTCTCGTCGCCGAGCTGGAAAAAGCGGCGGTCAAATACACGGGCGAGATCACGAACCGGTGGTTCGCCGAGGTGCTCGGCTGGATCATCCCGCTGTTTCTATTGATCGCGGTGTGGAGCTTCTTCTTCCGGCGCATGGGCGGAGCGGAAGGCGGCGTGATGTCGTTCGCGCGCAGCCGCGCGAAGATTTACGCCGAAGACGACGTCAAAGTACGATTCGACGATGTGGCCGGCGTCGACGAGGCCAAGGACGAGCTGATAGAGATCGTCGAGTTCCTGCAGACGCCGAAAAAGTACACGAACATCGGCGGCCGCATTCCCAAAGGCGTCTTGCTCGTGGGTCCGCCTGGAACCGGCAAGACACTCCTTGCCAAAGCGGTGGCCGGCGAGGCGAAGGTGCCGTTCTTCAGCCTGAGCGGCTCCGAATTCGTCGAGATGTTCGTCGGTGTGGGCGCGGCACGGGTCCGCGATCTGTTCGCGCAGGCCGAAGCCAAGGCTCCCTGCATCGTGTTCATCGACGAGCTCGACGCGCTGGGCAAGGTGCGCGTGCAGAGCCCGATGGGCAGCCACGAAGAGCGTGAGCAGACGCTCAACCAGTTGCTGGCGGAGATGGACGGGTTCGACTCCCGGAAGGGGGTCATCATCATGGGCGCGACGAACAGACCCGAGGTGCTGGACCCCGCACTGCTCCGCCCTGGCCGCTTCGATCGACAGGTGCTCGTCGACAAGCCCGATGTGAAAGGCCGCGAAGAGATCCTGCGGATTCACGCACGATCGGTGAAGATGACGCCGACGGTCGATCTCAAGGTCGTCGCCCAGCGCACCGCCGGGTTCGCGGGAGCGGACCTCGCCAATCTCGTCAACGAAGCCGCGCTCCTCGCCGCCCGCCGGAACAAAGAGGCGGTGGAGATGAGCGATTTCAACGACGCCATCGATCGCCTGATCGCGGGGCTGGAAAAGAAACGGGTGATGAGCAACCGCGAGCGCGAGATGGTGGCCTATCACGAGTCGGGCCACGCGATCGTGGCGACGGCGCTCCCCGGCCTCGATCCCGTGCACAAGATTTCGATTGTGCAGCGCGGCTTCGGGGCGCTCGGCTACACGATGCAGCTGCCGCTCGAAGATCGGTATCTCCTCACCCGCAACGATCTGCAGAATCAGATGGCGGTGCTGCTCGGAGGGCGGACGGCGGAAGAGATCGCGGTCGGCGAAATCTCGACGGGCGCCCAGAACGATCTTCAGCGCGCCACCGACATCGCGCGCGCGATGATCACGCAATTCGGGATGAGCGACGAGCTGGGAACGGTGAACTACGAAGGCTCGCGGCGCAATGCCTTTCTCGACATCCCGTTTGGGCCCGAGCGCGGACCGTACGGAGAGCAGACGGCACAGCGCATCGACGTCGAGGTCAAGCGGCTCCTCGACGAGGCGCACGACTGCGCGAGACGCGTCCTCTCGGAACGCCGGCAACTGCTGGAGCTGGTCGCGCGAAGGCTGCTCGAGAAAGAAGTGATCGAACGCGAGGAATTGGAAGAACTGGTTGCACAGTCGGCTGCGCAACCAGTTCCTTAGATCGACTCTTTGGACTCTTTCGACTCTGCCTGACTCTTTCGACTCTTCCTAACTACCATTTCATCTGAAACGCCAAACGCATGAGACGGCCCTGCAGGATCGTCTGGATCTGGCCGAGCGATGACCCCACCGCGCTGTTCCGCGAGAACACGGCGTTCCCGTTCAGCAGGTTGAACCAGTCAACCTGCCCTGAATAGGTCTTGCGGCCATGGCGGAACGTCTTCTTGACGTTGAAATCCACCTGGTTGTAGCGCGGGTAATACAGCGAGCCCGGCTCGTTCAGCGTAAGCACTTCCGCCCGCGTACGACCCGCGGGGGCTGGGTATAGGGCGGCCGCAGGCTCCCACGTGATGATCCGCTCGCTTCCGGCGTAGCTCTGAAGAACCGCGCCGATATCGATGCCCCAGGTCAGCGGAACGCTGCCCGCCATCTTGAACTCATGGCGAAGCGGGATGCTGAAGTCGCCCTGGTTGCAGAACGCGCCGCCGGCGGAGACGTTCGTGCCGGTGTAGCGGTCGGCCGTCGCCACGCCGTTCGGGTTGTCGTCGTTGGCGCAGTAGTTCGAAAGATTCCGCTCCATCGTCCAGCTTCCGAACAACGTGCCGCCACCTGGCGTGCGCGCCGTTGCGGCGAGGTCGAAGCCGTTGTAGACCGAGGTGAGATCGGGGGTCGTCTTGTCGCGCTGTTGCGACGTATAAACCGGCAGCTTGGCGCGATTGAGGTTGTACACGGTCACGAGCTGTCCCGGACTCAGCAACTCAGCAACCTCGGGATCCCTCGCAACGTCGGGCGGGAGCGGAGTCTGGAACGACGTGTAATCGGACCTGGTGATCAGTTCCCGGTCGAGCATCTCCATATCCTGGAACGTGCGTCGGTAGTACTGAGCGATGAACGACACCCGCGGGAAGAGCTGATGCTGCACTCCGACGGTGATTTCCGTATTCCGCTCGCGCTGGATGTCGGCAGCGAAGTCGCGATCCTCGCGGATGCCGAACGTCGCGCCACCCGGGCCGATCTCGTGGGCTTGCGCGATGTCGTCGCCGTCTGTCGCCAGGACCGGACCGCCGGCACAGGCATTCCCGGCGGCGTTGAGGCCGCAATCGAACCAGTTGCGCGTCTCGTTCGCCGCCCCCGGTGCATACCGATCCGCGAAACCGCCGGTGAGCGGGTCGAGGTAGCGGCTGAAGCTCGCCTTGAGCGCCGTCCGGCCATCACCGAACAGGTCGTAGGCCGCGCTCAACCGGGGCGACACGTCCCATAGCCACTGCGGCACGTGTTCGCGTTCAGGGAAATAGCGTTCACCGGCGAAGCGGCCTGAGGGCATCGACGTGGCTTCGATCTTCGAGTCGAAGTTGTCAAGGCGGAGCCCCATGTTGAGCGTCAGCCGTTTGATGGTCCAGGAGTCCTGCGCGAAGATGCCGAGATCGTAGTTGACGTAGCTGAAGCGGTTGTAGGGCGTGGTGTAAACGACAACGGACTGCGGGCGCCCGTTCGTGTAGCGTTGAACGAGGTCTGCCTGCCTGTCGGTGAACACGTGAACCGGACCGAACGAGTCCGAGAAGCCCACTTTGAAGTTGTGGCTGCCCGTGACGTACAACATCGAGCTGACCACGCGGAACCCGGCATCGGCCGTCCGCTGATCCTGGCCGTTCGACACCCACGCCGTACATCCGAAGGAATAGGCGCAGCGGGGCGTGACAAACAGCGCGTTCGCTTCGCGGCGCGCGTTGTTGAGCCACGCGGGGTTTATCTGACCGTTCGCGAGAAATCGGTCCAGCCTGACTTCAGGAATATTGAAGCCGGTCCAGTGCTGATACGAGCTCGAATACCCTGCCTCGAACAGGATCTTGCTGGTCAGCGTGCTGGTGAATTTGCCCTGACCGACACCATAGTGGGCGCTGTGCGGATCGCGCTGCGTTCCGGAGCGCGGATCCGCGCCAAACCCGAAATCCTTGCCCTTGCGCTTCCAGGTGCGCTCGAAGAACACGGCCAGCTTGTTCTTCGGGCTGATCTGCCACGTCACTCTTCCCAACACATCGCGGATGTATTGGTCGAGGGTGCTGCGAATCAGCTCACCGTCGGGAGCGGTGACGTATTCAGGCACGTTGGCGACGAGCTCATCGGTCGAGATATGGCGGGCGGAAACGAAGAACCAGAGCTTGTCTCTCCAGATCGGTCCGCCGATCGATCCGTTGAAGTTCTGGATGTGCGCGATGCCGTTGGCGCTCGTGAAATTCTGCGCCCGCATCTCGTCGCTGACGTTGTTGCTCTGCCAGCTGCCGTCGGAGCCGCCGAAGAAAATACTTCCGCTGACCATATTGCCGCCGTCTTTCGGAATCATATTCGTGCGAAGGCCGCCCGACTGAATCTCGGCGGGGTGGGCGCTGGTGCTGACCGTGACTTCGGCGCTGAGCGCGTCGTTAATGTAACTCTGCTGATTCGACGTTTCCTGGCTGTTGACGCTCATGCCGTCGATATGCTGCACCGTATGCTTCGCCGCGATGCCATGCCCGCGCGGGTTGGTCTGCTCCATCTGACGCGATCCGCCGACGTCTGGCGTGCCCAGCCGGATGCCGGGCACCATCATGCCGACCGACATGATGTTGCGCGTGGAGGGCAGCGCGTCGATCAGGTCGCGCGTCAACACCTGCGTGCGGGTGGCTTGCGTCACGTCCACCAGCGGCGTCTGCCCCGATACGGTAATGGTTTCTTCGAGCGCGCCGACCTTCAGGTCGGCATTCGCCGTCACCGCCACTCCGCCTGGTACTTCCAAGCCGTCGCGAACGACGGTGTTGAACCCCGTCAGCGTGAACGTCAAGCGGTACAGTCCAGGCCGCAGGTCGATGATCGCAAAGCGTCCTTGATCATCCGTTACCGCGGTTCTGAGTTTTTCGATGAGGACCGGGCTCGTTGCCTCGACCGTCACGCCCGGAAGCACGCCGCCAGATTCGTCCCGTACGACGCCGTTGATCTGACTCTGAGCGGTAGCGAGGCTGGGGGCGAGGACGAGCAAGATCAGCGTCCAGAAGAACAAGGCGCCATGATTCCGCTGCATAGGGGGAACCTCCATCATTCGCGTTGACGGACCAGTCTGCGAGCGCGCGGAACTAAATTGAAAACACCTGGGGCTTCCAAGCGTTATACCATGAAGTGTTTCCGCCTTTCCTTGGAATGTTGACACTTTGAGATCCATTTCTGTGAATCGGCGGCTAGCCGTCGCGGGCGCAATCCTGGCCGTTTCCGTTGCGGCCGAAGCCGACGCGCAGACGACATTCGCGCGCGATGTCGCGCCGATTCTGTTCAACCGCTGCGCGCCCTGTCATCGACCGGACCAGAGCGGGCCGTTCAGCCTGCTCACCTACGAAGACGCGCGGCCTCGCGCCAAGCGCATCGCCGATGTTGTCGCGAAACGAGTCATGCCCCCGTGGAAGCCGGAGGGCGCGCACGGTGAATTCGAGGGCGATCGACGTCTGTCCGATCGCGGAGGTGGCGGCGATTCAGAGCTGGGTGGATTCGGGGGCCACGCGCGGTAACCACGAAGATATGCCGCCGCTACCGGAATGGTCCGCCGCATGGCGGCTCGGAACGCCCGATCTCGTGATCGCGATGCCTGAGGCGTACACGCTGCCGGCTCGCGGCCGGGACGTATTTCGCACGTTCGTCATCCCCATTCCTGTGGATGGTCCGAAGTACGTCCGCGCCGTCGAATTCCTCCCGGGTCCCAGCGGCGTGGTGCATCACGCCAACCTGAAGATCGATCGGTCGCGGCTGTCGCGCCGGCGTGATATCGATGAGCCCGGACCGGGATATGACGGCGGCGGAAGTCGCGAAGCGCGTTTTCCCGATGGCGTGTTCCTGGGGTGGACTCCGGGTCAGTCGCCGCGGGTTTCACCGGATGAACTGACCTGGCATCTCGAGCCCGGCAGCGATCTCGTCGTCGAGCTTCACTTGATGCCCGCCAGCCGCGCCGAATCCGTGCAGGTGAGCGTGGGCCTCTTCTTCACCGATCGCCGCCCGCAGCGCACGGCCTACATGCTGCGGCTTGGCCGACAGGATCTCGATATCGCCGCCGGCGAGCGCGAGTACGTCAACAGCGACGCCTATACGCTCCCGGTCGACGTGGATCTACGTGCCGTGCAGCCGCACGCGCATTTTCTCGCGCGCGACATCCGCGCGTGGGCGACGCTTCCGGACGGTACCGTCAAGCCGTTGATCGCCATTGACGACTGGGACTTTCATTGGCAGGACGTCTACACGTACGCGCGTCCAGTGGAGCTGCCGAGAGGAACCGTCGTCTCGATGCGTTACACCTACGACAATTCGGCGGCGAATCGCCGCAACCCGAACCGGCCGCCGAAACGCGTGACCTTCGGCCAGACGAGCGCATCAGAAATGGGGTCGCTCTGGCTGCAGGTCGTCCCCCGTCGATCGGAAGACATGGCGGCTCTCGATCGGGATTTCGCGCCGAAGATTCTGCGCGACGACATCGCAGGCAACGAGAAGTGGCTCGAAATGGAGCCGCACAATGCGCCACTGCGGGCGGAACTGGCGGCGTGTTATCTCGAGGCAAACCGTCTCGACGACGCACTCCAGCAGTTGACCGAGGCGGCGCGGCTCGATTCGCAGGCGGGCCGTCATTACGACGTCGGACGGGTCCTCCTGCTCATGACGAAATACGACGCCGCGGAAGCCGCGCTGCGCCAGGCCCTCGCATTGAGGCCGGACTTTGCCGAGGCGATCTATGCGCTGGGCATCGTCAAACACGGTCAGAACCAGCTCGATGAGGCCATTGAGCTCTACACGTCGGCCTTGAAGCGGGATGCCTCGAATGCGGCCGGTCATTACAATCTTGGCCGCGCTCTGGCCTCGCGCCGGCAGCTCGAACGCGCCATCGAGAGTTATCACAAGGCGATCGAGCTTGCGCCCGAAGATGCTGACGCGCATCACGGCCTGGCGCGCGCGCTGGTGATGCAGAACCAGTTGTCAGAGGCGATTTACCGATATCGCCGGACGCTCGAGATCGAACCCGATCGGGTCGGCGCCCTTTTGGACCTTGCGTGGATTATCGCGACCGCGCCCGATGTGGAATTGCGCGTCCCGGCTGAGGGCGTGCGTGCCGCCGAACGCGCCGTGCGTCTGACGAACGGCACGAATGCAACCGCGCTCGACACGCTGGCTGCGGCCTACGCCTCGGCTGGACGGATGGATCTGGCGAGGAGCACTGCTGAAAGGGCGTTAGCCGCTGCGGCAGAGGCTGGAGAACAGGAGCTTGCCGCTCAAATCCGCGTCCGGCTCGAAAGTTATCGCGCGCGCTAAGTTGCGGGCTTGTCTTCGGACCCCGGCACGGCCGCCTCGGCCGCCTGAAATCCGACTTTGGAATGTGTGCCGTCACAAAACGGCTTGGTCGTCGACGCGCCGCACCGGCAGAGTGCGACCGGCCGCTTCGCGATCGTATACGGATTGCCGTTCCAGTCGACGACGGTGACGTCGTCTCCGTCAACTCGGTACGGCCCATTCTGTCGAACGGTGATGACTGTAGGCATCTACCCCATCTTCTGCATCGCGGAAAGGAACTCGGTGTTGCCCTTGGTCTTGCCCATCTTGTCGAGCAGCAGTTCCATGGCCTCGACCGGCGACAGCGGATTCAGGACCTTGCGGAGCACCCAGATCCGGTTGAGATCGTCTTTCGGAATCAGCAGCTCTTCTTTTCGCGTTCCACTCTTCTGAAGATCGATCGCCGGGAAGACGCGCTTGTCGGCGAGCTTGCGATCCAGATGGATTTCCATGTTGCCGGTGCCCTTGAACTCTTCGAAGATGACGTCGTCCATGCGCGAGCCGGTGTCGATGAGCGCCGTGGCGATGATCGTCAGAGAGCCGCCTTCCTCGATGTTGCGTGCGGCGCCGAAGAACCGTTTCGGCTTCTGCAGCGCGTTCGAGTCGAGACCGCCCGACAGCACCTTGCCCGACGGCGGAATGACGGTGTTGTAGGCGCGAGCGAGGCGCGTAATGGAGTCGAGCAGGATGAGCACGTCTTTCTTGTGCTCGACGAGCCGCTTGGCCTTTTCGATCACCATTTCGGCGACCTGGACGTGGCGCTGGGCCGGCTCGTCGAAGGTGGACGAAATGACTTCGCCGTCGACGGACCGCTGCATGTCGGTGACTTCTTCGGGCCGCTCGTCGATGAGCAGGACGATGAGGAAGACCTCCGGGTGATTCTGCACGACGGACTGCGCGATGTTCTGCAGCAGCATCGTTTTGCCGGTTCGCGGAGGCGCGACGATCAGGCCGCGTTGCCCCTTGCCGATGGGGGTCCACAAATCCATGACGCGCGACGACAGGTTTTCCGCGGCGGTTTCGAGCTTGAGGCGCTCCTGCGGATAGAGCGGCGTCAGGTTCTCGAAGAACAGCTTGTCGCGCGCCTGCTCCGGCTGCTCGAAGTTGACCGCTTCGACCTTGATGAGGGCGAAATAGCGCTCGCCTTCTTTCGGAGGACGAATCTGGCCAGACACCGTGTCGCCCGTCTGCAGGTCGAACTTGCGGATCTGCGAGGGCGAGACGTAGATGTCGTCGGGACCGGGCAGATAGTTGTAATCGGGGGCGCGCAGGAAACCGAACCCGTCCGGCAGCACCTCGAGCACTCCTTCCGAGAAGATGAACCCGCTCTGCTCGGTCTGCGCCTTCAGGATCTGGAAAATCAGCTCCTGCTTCCGCATGCCGGTCGCACCGGCGACGTTCAGCTCCTTGGCGATCTGGGTGAGCTTCTGAATGCTCATGTCCTTCAGCTCGCCGATGTTCAGGCCTTCGCCGCGGCGCTGTCCCTGTTGCTGCTGCGGACGCTGCTGTTGGGCGGCGGCAGGCTGGGCAGGTGCCGGCGGCTGCGGCGCGTCCGCGGGGACGCGGCGGTGGCCGCGGGGGACGCCACGGCAGCCGCGGGGGCTTCGGTGGTCGCTACGGGTTGCTCTGGTGACGTCGCGAGTTCACTGGCAGAACCGCGTGACGCCGGGGTTTGGCGCTTGTGATTTGTGGGCATAGACTCGTGCTGGTTTGGGGTGTGGTTTGCGCACGCTTACACAGGCGTAGCGTGGGCGTTGCTGTACCGAACCGAAACTGAATGTGTGATCAAATTGCGGGGAAATCCGTGCTTATAAACACCGCGGGTTCTAGCCCCGGGGGGCAGGGGCCCCCGGATCAAAACAAAGAAGCCCGCGACCCATTCTGATAGGGATTAATACTCCTTGCGAGTATAGGACCCGTCGCGCGCTCTGTCAAGCGTAGGGATTCTCGCCAATCCCGATGATGCTGCACGCGATGATGGGCTCGACCCGAAGCGAACGCGCCAGCCGCACGAGCGATTCGCTCTCCGCGCCCGGATTCAGCCACACTTCCGGAATGTTCTTCTGCGCGACCTCCGGCATGACCTTCTCCCCTATATCGGGCGGAACGTAGAACGTCGCCATATCGATGTCGTCCGGCACGTCGAGCACCGATGCGTACGTTTTTAGCCCTTCGACGACGCTCTCATTGGGGTTTATCGGCACGACCGTATATCCCTGGCGGCGAAAGGCCTTGACCGCCCGGTTTCCGAACTTCCGGGGATCCGACGAAGCGCCGATGACCGCGACGACTTTACTCACTGGTGCCATCAGGAAAGATCTTACCCGGATTGAGGATGCCGTTTGGGATCGAACGCGCCCTTGATCCGCTTCATCAGGGCTATCTCTTCGCGAGAAAGCTCGAGACCGAGATACGGCGCCTTCGTAAAGCCGATGCCGTGCTCGCCGCTAATCGACCCTTCGAGCGCCACTACACCTTCGAACAACCGCTTCACCGCTCTCTTCCCCGTCTCTCTGCTCTTTGCTCTCTGCTCGTCAGTTTCGGTTCCAGCATCAGGGAGCATGATATTGACGTGGATGTTGCCGTCGCCCGCATGTCCGAAACAGGCAATCGGCAGCCCGGTCTCCCTGCGGATGTCGTCTACCAGCGCGAACAGTTCCGGCACACGTCCGCGCGGCACGACGACGTCGTTGTTCAGCTTGATGGTGGAGATCTTTCGCAGCGCCGGCGAGAGATCGCGGCGCAGTTGCCAGATGCCGTCTCTCTCCGCCTCTGAAGCCGCACGCTTCATGCTGAGCGCACCGGCCGCGCGGCAGGCCTCTTCGACAAGCAGGATCTCCGGTCCAACCGCTTCCGGGGAGCCATCGACCTCGACGAGCAGCACGGCGCCGGTTCCGGGCGTCGCCATCCTGCGGCCGCTGTACGCCGCGAGCGCGTCGAGCGAATGTGCGTCGATGATTTCCACGGAGCCAGGGACGACGCGGCGATGGATGAGCTGCGTGACGGCTTCGCACGCCATGCCCGATGTCGGCAAACTCTGCGAGCAGCGTCGCGTGCGCCGGCGGTTTCGGGATGAGGCGCAGCGTGATCTCGGTGATGATGGCGAGCGTGCCTTCCGAGCCGACCAGCAACTGCGTCAGGTCATAACCGACGACGTTTTTCACGGCTTTCGAACCAGTGTGGATGATTTCCCCGGTCGGCAGCACGGCTTCGAGCGCCAGGACGTAGCGTTTTGTCGTTCCGTATTTGAAGGCGCGCGGCCCGCCGGCGCATTCGGCGACGTTTCCACCGAGCGCCGATTGCCTGAGGCTTGCGGGATCGGGCGGGTAGAACAGCCCGACCTTTTCGACCGCGTCCTGTAAATCGCCGGTGATGACGTTTGGCTGCACCCGCGCCAGCAGATTGAGTTGATCGATCTCGAGGATGCGGTTCATCCGCTCGAGCGACATCACGACTCCGCCGTGCGTCGGCACCGCCCCGCCCGTGTATCCGGTTCCGCCTCCGCGAACGACGAGCGGCACGCGCTCGGCGTTGCACAGCGCCGCGATCGCCGCGATCTCTTCCGTCGAGTGCGGCAGCACCACCAGATCGGCGGGAGCGCCCTGCTTCGTCCCGTCGGTGCCGTAGGTTTCGCGGGAGGAGATGTCCTGAAACACGAACGGGCCGCCGGCGATGGCGGCGACCCGTGACGTGAAACCGTGTGGAAGCGTCGCCACCTACCGCGCGGCGGCGCCTTGCCGTTCGCGTTTTTTCACGAACTCGAGGATGCGGGTCGAGCCTTCACGAAGGCGATCGAGCGACGTCGCATACGAAATGCGCAGGAATCCGGGCGCGTCGAACCCTTCTCCAGCCGTCAACGCGACCCGCGCTTCGTCGAGAAGCATCTGCGAGAAGTCTCCCGTGCTGGCGATTCCGGTCGCCTCGAGGATTTTCGTGATGCGCGGAAACAGATAGAACGCCCCGCCGGGCTTGACGCATTCGAAGCGCGGATCGTCGGCGAACCATTCCATCAACTTGTCGCGGCGCGTCTTGTATTCGCTCAACATCGCCCCGACAGGATCCTGCGAGCCGGTCAGCGCCTGAAGCGCCGCCTTTTGCGAGATCGACGCGACGTTCGACGTCGAGTGTCCCTGAAGCGTGTCCGCCGCCGTCACGACCTCCGCCGGCGCGAGAATCCATCCGCACCGCCAGCCGGTCATCGAGTAGGCCTTCGACGCGGACCCGCAGATCACCGTCCGATCGCGCATGCGATCGGTCAGCACCTTGACCAGGTTGTGCGGCACGTTGTCGTAAATCAGCTTCTCGTAGCAGAGATCGACGATCACCCAGATCCCGCGCTTGGCGGCGGCATCGGCGATCGCCGCCATGCTCTCTTCGGAGATCACGGCGCCGGTGGGATTGGCCGGCGAGTTGATGATGATCGCCTTGGTCCGCGGGGTGATGGCCGCGATGATCGCGTCGGGATGGATCGCGAACCCATCTTCGGCTTTTGTGTGCACGATGACCGGAGTGGCATCGGCCAGCTTGATCTGCTCCGGAATCGTCGGCCAATACGGCGCGTGCGTAATCACCTCGTCGCCGGGGTTGTAGAGCACCATCGCCGCGTTGTACAGCGCCTGCTTGCCGCCGGCGGTGACGATGCATTCGGCTTCGGTGAACGCTACGCCATAGTCGGTCTTGTAGCGGGCGCAGACGGCCTGCTTCAAGTCGGGCATGCCCGCGGGCGGAGTGTATTTGGTGAAGTTCTGATCGATCGCCACTTTCGCGGCGTCTTTTGCCGGTTGCGGCGTCGGGAAGTCGGGCTCGCCCGCTCCAAAGTCGACGACATCCACGCCCTGGCGCTTCAGTTTGGCCGCTTCGCCCGCCACTTTCATCGTCGGCGACGTCGACACTCTCGTCATTCGTTCGGCTAACATGATTCACTCACCCTTGACTCACCTTAAGCAGCTGCTTATCCTTTAAACGACTTTCAACGATTTCCGGGACAAGGCCGTGCACCTGGCCGCCCAGCGAAAACACTTCTTTGATGAGCCGCGAGCTGATGTAGGTGTACTGCTCGGCCGGCATCATGAAGACCGTTTCGATGTGCGGGCTCAAGCGCCGGTTCATCAGCGCCATCTGGAATTCGCTCTCGAAGTCGGACACCGCGCGCAGGCCGCGGACGATGACATCGGCATTCCGCTTTGCGATGTAGTCCACGAGCAGTCCGTCGAACGTATCGACCTCGACGTTGGGCCGTCCTTTGAACACGTCGCGCATGATCTCGACGCGCTCCTGGACCGTGAACAGCGGAGACTTCTCCACGTTCACCAGGATGGCGACGATGATCTTGTCGAACAGGTGCGTGCCCCGCTCGATGATATCGACGTGACCGTTGGTCACGGGATCGAACGACCCTGGATAGACGGCCAATTTCATTTTTAGTCGCGGACGCCCCTGCGCCCCGCGCCGCTGCGCGCCAAAGTAGTGTCCGGCTTTAGCCGGACCAAACGTTCCTTTTTAGCCGGACACATAAAACGCCAGTGCGCTGTCTCCTGAAACCAAGTCCCGGGTCAGGCGCAGTCGGTCCGCCTTTTCTGGTGCCGGCCGCCGGCGCGCGTGCTCGAGCACGAGCATTCCGCCGGGCGCAATCAGCGGCTCGGCCGCGGCAATCGAGACCATCAGATCGGGTTCGTCGTAAGGCGGATCGAGCACGGCCAGATCAAACGATCCGGCCGTCAGTGACTGCGGCCCACGGATAATAACATAGCGGTCCGTCACGCCGCAGTGCCGCAGGTTCTGCTCGATTAACTTCATCGCGCGCACGTCGTTGTCCACGAACGTCACCTGCGCGGCGCCGCGGCTCAGCGCCTCAATCCCGATCGCTCCGGTGCCGGCATAGAAATCGAGCACCCGCGCACCCGCCACACGCCGAGCCAGGACGTTGAACAACGTCTCGCGCAGCTTGTCAGATGTCGGGCGGAGCCCGTCCCACGTCGGGGTCTTCAGCTTGCGCCCCTTGAGCTCGCCAGAAATAATTCTCATCGAAAATTCTTTAACAGGAGATCAGCGAGATTAGGAGTTTTGCTTTTCAAGAATTCTCCTGATCTTTTGATCTCCTGTTTAATGCGTTTCGTGTCTTCGTGGTTACCCGATATCCATCAATCCAAATTTGCTCGGCCATGCAGCTTTCATCCGCTCCGCGAGCGGCGCGTCCGGCGTCTGCTCGCTGACATACCGCTGCGCTTCGTCGCGCGCCTGTCTCCATCAGCTCGTGGTCGCGCAGGAGATCCCCGGTTCGCAGCGTTGGCAGACCGGATTGACGCGTTCCAAAAAAATCCCCGGGGCCGCGCAGTTCGAGGTCGCGCTCGGCAATCTCGAATCCGTTCGTCGTGTCGGCCAGCGCTTGTAACCGCGCCTTGCCTTGCTTCGAGATCGCGAACTGATACAGCAGAATGCAGTGAGACTGGTGCGCCCCGCGGCCGACGCGCCCGCGAAGCTGATGCAGCTGCGAGAGGCCGAAACGTTCCGCGTGTTCGATCACCATGACGGTTGCGTTCGGCACGTCGATGCCGACTTCGATGACGGTGGTCGACACGAGCACGTGAATCTCTCCCGCCGCAAACGCGCGCATCACGCGATCTTTCGCATCCTGCTTCATCTTCCCGTGCAGCAACGCGACGCGGTATTCAGGGAAGACGTCCTGCGCCAGGGTATCCGCCATCTCCGTGGCGGCCTTCAGATCGACTTTTTCCGACTCCTCGATCAGCGGATACACGACATAGGCCTGCCGTCCTTCATCCAGCTGCGCCCGGACCAGCTCGTAGACGTCGTTCCGCCGCGATTCCGGCTTCACCATCGTGCGGATCGGCCGTCTGCCCGGGAGGCATGTCGCGAATGACAGACACGTCGAGATCGCCGTACACCGTCAGCGCGAGCGTTCGCGGAATCGGCGTGGCCGTCATCACCAGCACGTCCGGCAGCAGTCCCTTCTCCCGGAGCGTGGCGCGCTGCACCACGCCAAAGCGATGCTGTTCGTCGATCACCGCGAGGCCCAGCGAGCGAAAGTGCACCGTCCCCTGCACCAGTGCATGCGTGCCGACAATCAGATGGACGTCGCCCGAGCCAAGGCGCGCGAGCACATCCCGCCGGCGCAGGCCGGTGGTGGCGCCGGTGATGATCTCGACTCGAAAGCGCGACGCTTCGAGCAGTTTGCGCAGACTGAGAAAATGCTGTTCGGCAAGAATTTCCGTCGGCGCCATGAACGCCACCTGCAGCCCGTTTTCCATCGCCACCACCGCCGCGAGAAGCGCCACGATCGTCTTCCCCGCGCCGACGTCCCCCTGCAGCAGCCGGTTCATCGGCGTGGTCTTCTGCATGTCGTCGACGATTTCCTTCAACGCGCTGCGCTGGCCCTCGGTCAGCTTGAAGGGCAGCACGCGCCGGGCCGATTCACGGACGCGATCGTCCACGTGAATCGTGCGGGGCTTCGACTCTCGCACCGCCGCGCGCTTGCGCATCATCAAGCCCAGCTGAAACAGAAAAAATTCTTCGAAGATCACCCGGACCTGCGCCGGCGTTCTGAATGCGTTGAGTCGATCGGCGGGAGTGCCCTCCGGCGGAAAGTGCGTTTCGATGAGGGCGGTACGGCGGTCTGGAAGCTTCAGACGCTCGCGGAGCTCGACGGGAAACGGATCGGGCAGGTCTTCCGGCATTCGTGACAACACATCGAACACGAGCCGGCGCTGCATCTTCGGCGTCATCGAGCCGGCTTTTTCGTAGATCGGGAACGATGCGCCCCGTATGCGTGGTCTGCGCCTCTTCTCCGTCGCCCGGCTCGGCGCCTTCGGCGGCGTCCATCACCTCATAGTCGGGATTGATGAGCTGGAGCTGCGGGCGCGCTTCCACGGCGCCGAAGAGGATGACGCGCACGTCGCGCTTGAGGATGTCCTGCAGGAACGACTGGTTCATCCAGACGGCGAGAATCGAACCCGAGCTGTCGCCGATGAGCGCCTCGAAAATCTTGAAACCCGGCCGGCGGGTGGTGCGCACCCTGCTGCTCTGCACCCGGCCGCTGATGGACACTTGCTGGCCGGCTTTGAGGGTCGCGATCGGCTGCAGATGACCGCGATCTTCATAGCGCAGCGGAAACCGGTAGAGGAAGTCTTCGACGGTGGACAGGCCGACGCGCTGGAGATCTGCCGCGCGCCGCGGTCCAACGCCTTTCAGAAATTGAAGTGGTGTCTGCAGGTAGTCGGTGGACACCTACTGAACGACGATGGCCTGACCCTTTGCCAGCTGTATCTCGCGAATGCCTGACGGAAGCACGAATGGCTTGTCGATGGACACACCATTCGGCGCCGACGGAGACTTCGAGTAATAGCGTGACGATTTCCTGGAGCATCCACAGAGGCACCGGCACTCCCGAGATCGACGCCGACTCGAGGGAGAACGATCCGACGCCGTTTCGCGTCTGCAGCACGCCGTTGACGGCGACAGGAACGGAGCCGCTGAGGTAGTTGAACGGATCGAGCATGCTCGTGGATTTGCGGCTCTCGCTCACCTGCGGCGAGGTCAACTGTCGCGCTCCCCGAGAGGCGGTTTCCCTCCAGAAGGGACACCCACGGATCTTTCACTCCCGCCGGCATCCGGTCGCCGAGCTCGAGGCGCAGATACGAGTTCAGCTCCGCCTCGGAAATCGGGGTCTTGGCGGCCACGGCTCCACGTTGGCCGGGACTCTTCGTAATCCGGTCGAGCTTGGCCTGAAGACGGGCGGCATCACGGCGAGACACTGGCTCCGCGGCGAAGCCCGCTGTCACCAGGACCGCGGTAAGAAGAAGTGAGAAACAGGTTCGTTTCATCGATATTCAGCTCAAATCACAGGCGCACTTTCGAGTGTAGCGCAACTTTGGGGGCCGGTCACGTCTGTCGCGATTCCATTACCGGCTGGCGGTATGGCGTTTGCTCCATTTGCCGATACTCAATAGCGCTACCACAAATTGGAGCGCTTGCAGACACTATGGCATTGAAACCGGCCCTTTCGGCGAATCTCACCGACCAGCAGCGGCTCGAGCGGCTCATGCAGCTATGCGAGGAACTGCAGGAGGCTGTCGACCGGGCGGGCGATCATCGCCGGTTGCTGGAGCAGGTAAAACAGACCGCTCAGGAGCTGCTGACCGATCAGGAGACGAAGCCCAAGCGCCGCCAGCGCGGCAAGTAGCACTGATTGATTGACCTTCGCCTTTCTTTTGCGTATAGTGGCGCAACTGGAGGGCGATGACGTGCTCCCGCTTACCAAGCGACAACGCGAGATTCTGGACTACCTGCAGGACTTCATTCAGCAGCACGGGTATGCCCCAAGCCTCGAAGAGATCGGCCGCCGGTTTGGCCTCTCCTCCCTGGCGACGGTTCACAAACATCTGACCAATCTTCAGGAAAAGGGCTTCATCAAACGGGCCTGGAATCGGAGCCGATCGGTGGAGATGATCCCCACCAATTCGGGCGGCCGGGCCGTGGAATTGCCGCTGCTGGGATATGTCGCGGCCGGATCGCCCATCGAAGCCGTGGCGACCACCGAAACCATCGCCGTTCCGGAAGACCTCGTGGGCCGGCGCGATACCTACGTCCTCCGCGTGCGCGGCAACTCGATGATCGACGAACAAATCTGTGACGGCGATTTCGTCATCGTCGAAGATCGAAAAACGGCGCAGAACGGCGAGACCGTCGTCGCGCTGCTGAGCGGCTCCGACGTGACGCTCAAGAAGCTCTATCGCGAGAACGGTCGTGTCCGTCTGCAGCCGGCCAATCCGACGATGCAGCCAATCTACGTCGAGCCCGAACAGCTCCAGGTGCAGGGGGTCGTCGTCGGGGTCATGCGAAAGTATTGAGATGCCCGAATCGAAGCAAATCAACTTCACGATCGTTCCCGACGAAACATCGGAAGCGCCACGCACCTACGCAAACTTCTGCGCCGTCAATCACACGCCGTTCGATTTCACGCTGACCTTCTGCGAAATGGCGCCGCTGTCTGAAAAAGACATCCGCGCGGCTGAGTCCGAGCACGTCGTGCGAGCAGCGGTAAAGTCGCGCGTCGTGCTGCCTGTGCAGGTGGTGCCCACGCTCATCGCGGCACTGCAGGAACAGCTGCGCATCTACACCGAGTCGGCGGGAAACACGGGCAGTGGCCCGATCCACTAAAAACAAGAGTCCAAAGGCCGGGCGCGGTGCCAGCCGTGCCCTGCCTGTAATCCGGAAGCTGTACGAACAGCATCCCGATGCCGACACCGAGCTCGACTACAAGAATCCATTTCAGCTGCTGGCCGCGACCATCCTGTCCGCGCAGTCCACAGACGCCGGCGTCAACCGCGTCACACCCGCGCTCTTCAAGCGGTATCCGGACGCGTCCTCGCTCGCCAAAGCCAAACCGGCGGAGCTCGAACGGCTCATCCACTCGACGGGATTTTTCCGCTCGAAGGCGCGGTCACTCATGGGCATGGCTTCGGCACTCGTGGAAACCCATGACGGCAATGTTCCGAACACCATGGAGGCGCTGGTCGAACTCCCCGGCGTCGGGCGAAAGACGGCAAACGTCGTACTTGGCCATGCGCTTGGCGTTCCGGGGTTGCCCGTCGATCGGCACGTTCTGCGCGTCTCGAATCGGATCGGCATTGCCACCTCCGAAGATGCGGTAGAGGTGGAGCAGCAGCTCACGTCTGCCCTGCCGCCGTCAGAATGGACGAAAGCGTCTGACACGCTCATTCTTCACGGACGCCGTATCTGCAAGCCCAAGCCCCTCTGCCAGGAGTGTGTGGTGCGCGATGATTGTGATTTTTACCGGACCTTGGTGGCAGGTCCGAAGTCGAAAAAAAAGTCCGGCTGAAGCCGGACGCTACGTCTATCAGTCCGGCAATCGAATGCGTACACGGAAGCGGTTCGGCCAGCACTTTCTGGAGCCTGTGTGGGCGGACAAGGTGGTGGACGCGATCGCGCCGCTTCCCGGAGATGTCTTCCTCGAGATAGGACCAGGTGCGGGAGTCCTGACGCGGCGTCTGGCGCCGCGCGTGTCGCGGTTGACCGCCGTCGAAATCGACCGCGACCTGATCGCCGCGCTCGCACCAGAACTTCCGGCCAACGCAACGATCGTCTCCGGCGACGTGCTCGAGCTCGACCTGCGCGAGATCCTGCCCGAGAGCGGACCAGTCCGCGTCGCCGGTAATCTTCCCTACAACATCTCTTCTCCAATTCTGTTCCGCGTGCTCGAGCTGGCGTCGCAGCGCCCGGTAACAGATGCCACCTTCATGCTCCAGAGAGAGGTAGCGGACCGGATCATCGCGAGGCCTGGCACACGGGAATACGGTGTCCTGAGTGTGCTGACACAGTGGCACACAGACGTCTCCCGCCTGCTCGCGATCCCGCCTGGCGCGTTCCGGCCGCCTCCCGACGTGCGCTCCGCGCTCATTCGGATGCGCTTTCGGCCGTCCCCATTTCCACTGAAAGATCCCGTGGTGTTCGAGCGCATGGTGAGAAGCGTCTTCACCCAGCGCCGCAAGACGCTGGCGAACGCCCTGGCGCCTTTCGCCGCAAGCGTCGGGGTCGAAAGCACGGCGGCGCTCACCGCTGCGGCGATCGACCCGCGCCGGAGGCCTGAGACGCTGGAGGTTATTGAAATGGCTAGACTTGCCGACGCCCTGGCTGCCGAAAAAACGTAACTGTGTGTTATCCTTTTCGCCTCTCCTCAGGCGGCGCCCAGCAGCCTGGTCAGGTGGTCGCGCCTAGCGGCGCATCGCACTAACGATCGATACCGCCCATCCACCGCCGAAAGGCGACGCGTGGGCCGACCTGTCTGTGTTTACGTATGGCTCCAGCGATACAAGTGGTCCCGCTCGGCGGGCTCGGCGAATTCGGGATGAACTCGATGGCGGTGTCCACCGATCGAGCGACGCTCGTCATCGACGCCGGCGTGATGTTCGCGGGACCGGAGCTCCCCGGCGTCGATTTACTGATTCCTGACCTGACCTATCTGCAGCAGTGCCAGCCTCGTCCGTCCGCGCTGCTGCTGACGCATGGTCACGAAGATCACATCGGGGGCGTCCCGTATGTGTGGCCGCTGATTGAAGGGCCGGTGTACGGCACGCCGCTGACGCTGGCGCTCGTGCGACCCAAGCTCGAGGAGCACGGCATCGATCCCGGCGACCGACTGGTGCCCGTTCAGCCGCGCCAGCGCGTCCAGATCGGCGATTGCGAGGTGGAGTTCCTTCGGGTGACGCACAGCATGCCCGATTGCGTCGCGCTGGCGATTCATACGCCCGCTGGAACGATCGTGCACACCGGCGATTTCAAGATCGATCAGACGCCGATCGACGGCCAGCATTTCGACGTGCACCGTTTCGCGGAGCTCGGGAGCGCCGGCGTCATCGCGCTGTTCGCCGACAGCACGAACATCGATCGCAAGGGGTTCACCGGCTCCGAGCTCGAGGTGAAGGACGCGTTCGAGGAGATTTTCACGACCTGCACGGGCAAGCTGCTGGTCACGGCGTTCGCGTCCAGCGTGTACCGCATGCAGATTCTGGTCGATCTCGCAGTGCAGTTCGACCGGCGCGTGGTGTTTGCGGGCCGCGGGATGCTGCAGACATCGGATGCCGCGCAGCGGCTCGGATATCTCAGATTGCCGGCGGGATCGGTGATGCGCGACAGCGACATCGATTCGGTGCCGCCGTCGAAGGTGCTCTGCATGGCCACCGGCTCGCAGGGCGAGCCGTTCGCGGCGATGTCGCGCATCGCCATCGACGATCACCGCCATGTCAAGGTGGGACCGGACGATACCGTCGTGTTCTCGGCCCGTGCGATTCCCGGGAACGAACGGGCGATTGGCCACGTCATGAACCATCTGGCGCGGCGGGGCACGGAAGTGATTTACGAGGGCATCAAACACGTGCACGTGTCCGGCCACGGCAGCGAGGAAGAGCTGAAGCTGATGCTCACGCTGGTGAAGCCCCGCTACTTCGTGCCGATTCACGGCGAGTACCGGCAGCTGTCGCAGCACGCGCGCATCGCCGGGCGCGTGTTCGCCGGGGCCATCCCCGAAGTAAAGGTCATGCTGATCGAAAACGGCGACATCGTCCGATTCGACGAGCACGGGGCGACCCTGGCCGGCAAGGCGCCCGTCGGCCGCGTGCTGATCGACGCCTCTGGCGCGGGCGAGGTGATCGACGAAGTCCTTCGCGATCGGCGCCATCTCGCCGAAGACGGCGTGGTCGTGCCCGTGGTCGCGATCAACAAACAGACCGGAACCATCGAAGGCGATCCAGACGTGGTCAGCCGGGGCCTCGTTCAGGATGCCGGCAGCGCCGAGTTGCTGCGCGAGGGCTTGAAGCTGGTGGCCGACGTCATTCATGGAGCAAGCGTTGAAGAACGCACCGATCAGGGCCTCATCAAGGAGAAAATTCGCGTCGAGCTACGACGCTTCATCAGGAAACGTTCGGGCCGCCGGCCGCTCATCGTCCCGGTCATCATGGAGGTCTAGCGTGGCACGATCGACGCTCTCGCGCCGCGTCAGTGAATTCGTCGGCGTCGCGCTCTTCGGAGCGGCGCTGCTCTGGCTCATTGCGCTCGCGACCTACGAGCCGACCGATCCGGTCTGGTTCTTCAGCGCCGGGTCCGGAGCGCAGCCGGACAACTTCGCCGGCCGCGTCGGCGCGTTCCTCGCGGAGCTGTCGTTTCAGCTCATGGGCTACGCCTCGTACCTCATTCCCGCGGTGATGGTCGTGCTCGGCTGGCACAAATTCTGGTGCCGCGACGTCGACGCGCAATACACCAAGGTGGTCGGCGCCGGTCTGCTCTTCGGCTGTCTCAGCGCGCTGCTGAGCCTCGCGTTCGGCAGCGTGGAGGTGGCGGGCAAGTCGTTCCGCTCGGGGGGGTACCTGGGCGAATGGCTGGCGGCGTCGATGGCCGAGTACCTGAATCGCACGGGCTCGATCATCGTCATTCTCACGCTGCTGTTTCTCGCCGTGATGTTATCGACGCAGTTCTCCCTCGGCAGAATGTTCTCGTCGGCGTCCGCGGTGAGCCGATCCGGCAGCTCGCGGCTGTTCGGCAAGTTCCGGGGCTGGATGGACGAGCGGCGCCGTGCGCGCCAGCGGAAGGCGCTGCTCGAAAAGCAGGGAAAAAAGCCCGATGCTGTGCCCGCCGTTGCCGCGGTGAAGAAAGCCCGTCGAGGCCGCGTTGGTCCGCGGCGGCGAAGGAGGAAGACGATGCGCCGCCGCCGCTGCAGATTGACGAGCGGCGTCCGCACGTGACCAAGCGGCTCAAACCGGTCGAAAACCCGCCGCTGCCGCTGCCCGATCCCGAGCCGCGCGCACCACGCCGTATCGGCGCGTTCACGATCCCGCCGCTGTCGCTGCTCGACGCTCCGAAAGCCGAGCGAAAGATCGACGAGCGCGAGCTCATGGAAGGCGCGCGCCTGCTCGAAGAGAAATGCCGCGAGTTCGCCGTCGAGGGCGCCGTCGCGCAGATTCATCCGGGACCGGTCGTCACGACGTTCGAATTCAAGCCGGACGCCGGCGTGAAGTACGGAAAAATCACCGGCCTGGCCGACGATCTGTGCCTGGCGATGCAGGCCGAATCGGTGCTGATCGATCGCATTCCGGGGAAATCGACGGTCGGCATTCAGATCCCGAACCACACGCGCGAGCAGATTTCCCTTCGCGAGCTGCTGCAGTCGGAGGTCTACCAGCGCTCGGCGTCAAAGCTGACGCTCGCCCTCGGCAAGACGATCCATGGCGAGCCCTACATGACCGACCTCGCCCACATGCCTCACCTGCTCATCGCCGGCTCGACCGGGTACGGGCAAGTCGGTCGCCATCAACTCGATGCTGTCGAGCATTCTCTTCCGCGCGACGCCGGAAGAGGTGCGGCTGATCATGATCGACCCGAAGCGCGTCGAGCTCGGGATGTACGAAGACATCCCTCATCTCATGACGCCCGTCGTCGTCGATCCGAAGCTCGCGGTCAACGCCCTGCGCTGGGCGGTCAAGGAGATGGAAGACCGCTACAAAAAACTCGCTGCCGCCGGCGTCCGCAACATCGAGCAGTTCAACCGCAACGCCGCGCACGCGGCGAAGGAGAAGTCGCCGGACGAAGAGCTGCTGATGCCCCTCCCCTACATCGTCGTCGTCATCGACGAGCTGGCCGATTTGATGATGGTGGCGCGCGGCGACGTCGAGGAATCGATCGCACGGCTGGCGCAGATGGCGCGCGCGGTCGGCGTGCATCTCCTGCTGGCGACGCAGCGGCCGTCGGTGGACGTCATCACCGGCCTCATCAAAGCCAACCTGCCGTCGCGCATTTCGTTCCGCGTGCAGTCGAAGATCGACTCGCGAACGATTCTCGACGGCAACGGCGCGGAGCAACTGCTCGGACGCGGCGACATGCTCTTCATGCCTCCGGGTTCGTCTCGCGCCGTGCGCCTGCACGGGCCGTACATTTCGGAGCAGGAAAGCGCGCGGCTCGCAAGCTTTCTGCGAAAACAGGGCAAGCCCGTCTACAACACGGCCATTACGGCCGAAGAGAAGAAGCTCGACGGCGGCATCGAGATGGAAAAAGACGACCTGTACGACGAAGCCTCGCGGATCGTCGTGTCGAGCGGCCAGGCGTCGATTTCCTATCTTCAGCGGCGCCTTCGCATCGGCTTCAGCCGCGCCGCCCGGCTGGTCGACATGATGGAAATGGACGGGCTCGTCTCCCCCGGCGTTGGCGGCAAGCCGCGGGAAGTGCTGGTGGACAAAAGTTATTTCGACGAGGTTGATGCGCAGCTTCGGTGAACGTCTTGCCGGCGCGCTGGTCATGCTTGCGTGCGCTTCGAGCGCCGCAGCGCAGACGACTGCCCCGCCGGCGGAACAGCCGGCCGTGAGAACAGCCGCGGGCGCCCGTTATGAAGCGCTGCAGGAGCAAGAGCTGCTCGTCTCGACCTCCGCCGCCTCCGGACCGGACGATTTCCGGTTCGTCATCAACAATTACTGGAGCTTCGTCCGGCGGCAGCCGTCGAGCGGCTACGCCGACAACGCGCTCTGGCAGGCAGGGAGCCTGTCGCACGAGGCGCTGCGACGCTTCAACCAGGAACGCGACCGCTATCGCGCGGTGCAGTTGTTCCAATGGCTGCGCGACCAGTATCCGCACAGTCCGCTTCGCGCAAACGCGTCTGCCGCGATCGAACAGATTCAGGCCGGTCCCGCCGCGGCCGCCGCTCCGGACTCGACCATTCGCGCCGTGCACCGTGAGGTGTTGCCTGAGGTCGTGCGCATCACCGTCGAGCTCGACAAGGAAGTGCCGTTCTATCAGGAGCGCATCGACGGACCGTCGCGCCTGTTCTTCGATCTGAAAGGCACGAAGACGGTTCCCGCGCTGGTCGATGCGACGTTCCGGTACGACTCGGACGTGGTGCGGCACATCCGCCTCGGCCGGCATCCCAACAGCATTACCCGGATCGTGCTGGACCTGGAGAACGTGGCGCGCTACAGCGTGTTCACCCTCTACACACCGTATCGCATCGTCATAGACGCCGAGCGGGCTCCGGGAGTGCGCTTCACGCCGTCGAAGGAGGCGGAGACTGCGGGGACGGTTGCCGTGGCGACGCAGAAACCACGTCCCGTCGCTGGCTCAACGGCTACGTCCAGCAAGCCACTCTCACCCGCTGCACGCGTCGCACCAGTGACGCCGATCGCGTCTTCCGCACCGGTGATACCGCCCGCGCCGGCCGCAGCGCCGGCAACCGGCACCGCGAGCATCCCCTCAGGCGCCGTCGCGCCCGTCGCGCCGAGCACGCCCTTGCCGCCTTCCGCCAACAAAGGCGGGTCGTTTTCGGTTGCGCGGCAGCTTGGCCTCGGCGTTTCAAAGATCGTCATCGATCCCGGCCATGGCGGCCACGATCCGGGCGCGTCGTCTTTTGGCGCAACCGAGGCGGACCTCGTGCTCGATGTCGCGCTCCGTCTCGAAAAGCTGTTGCAGCAAGAAGGGGTGGACGTGTTGCTCACGCGCCGGACCAATGACTATGTGTCCCTCGAAGAACGAACGGAAATGGCGAATCGGGAATCTGCGGATCTTTTCTTGTCGATTCATGCCAACGCGAGCGCGAACCCCGCCGCGCGCGGCGTGGAAACCTATTTCCTGAACTTTGCCTTGAATCCGCAGGCCGAAGCGGTTGCCGCGCGCGAGAACGCCGCGTCCGAAAAAACGATGAACAGCCTGCCGGGAATCATCAAGGCGATCACCCTGAACAACAAGCTGAACGAGTCGCGCGAGTTCGCGTCGACCATTCAGCGCGCGCTCGTGCGCGGTCTGCGTCCCGGCAACAAGGAACTGAAGGACCTGGGAGTGAAACAGGCGCCGTTCATGGTCCTGATTGGCGCCGCCATGCCGAGCGTGCTCGCGGAGATTTCGTTCGTCACCAACCAGCAGGAATCACGCCTGTTGAAGACTCCCGCCTACCGCGACCGAATAGCCGCTTCCCTGCTCGCCGGGATTCAGCGCTACCAGCAATCACTCAAGAAGGTCGAACGGGTGGCGTTGGAATCTAAGAACTGACGCAGGCGCTAAATCTATACACTAGAATCTAAAATCTAAAATCTAGAATTAAATCTAGAATCTAAAGTGCTCGGTCGCTGGGCTCCAAATTCCAGATTCTAGATTACAGATTCTAGATTCACCTTAATGAGCTCGCGTCACCTGGCGAGCAACTTCTCAATTTCGTCCATCACCCGGTTCATCTTTGCTATGGTCAGCTCGAGCGGGCGGTCGGTGGTCATGTCGACGCCGGCATCGGTCAGCAGGTCGATCGGGTATTTCGATCCGCCCGCCGACAGGAACTGCATGTAACGCTTCGTCGCCGCAGCGCCGGCGGCGCCCGGCGTCAGCACTCCTTCAGAGAGCGCCGTCGCAGCGGTGAAAGACGTCGCGTACTGAAAGACGTAATAGCTGCTGTAGAAGTGCGGCACGAAGCTCCATTCGTGCTGGATGTAGTCGTCGACGACGCAGACGCCCTGGTCGTGGCCGTAATACTTCTTGGTGACGTCGATGTACAGCTTGGCGATCGAGTCGCCGGTGAGCGGCCGTCCCTGCTGCGCCATCTCATGGACGCGGAGCTCGAAGTCGGCAAACTGCGTCTGGCGGAACACCGTCGACTTCAGCGTCTCGAGATAGTTGCCGAGAATGGCGATGCGTGTGGCCGTATCCTTCACCCGCTTCAGCATGTGGTCGAGGAGCAGATCTTCGTTGAACTGCGACGCCACCTCGGCGACGAAGGTGTGATAGCCCGCCAGCTGGAATGGCTGCGACCTGTTCGAGTGATAGCTGTGCATCGCGTGGCCGAGCTCATGCGCGACGGTCGACATGTCGTAGTACTTGCCGTTGTAGTTGATTAACGTGTAAGGATGGACGTCGTAGGCGCCGCCTGTGGCGTACGCGCCGGACCGTTTCCCTTCATTCGGCAGCAAATCGATCCACCGCTCCGCAAACGCGCGGTTGATTGCCGCTACATAATCGGAGCCCAGTGGAGCGACGGCGGCGGCGATGTTGGCCTGGGTTTCCTCGGGCGTATAACTGAGGTCGACCGAGCCCACGAGCGGCGCATACAGATCGTAATAATGCAGGGTGTCAACGCCCATCATGCGCTTGCGGAGTCTGAGATACCTGTGGAACGACGGCAGGCTGCGGTTGACGCCCTCGATGAGACGCGAGTACACGGAGACGGGAATATTCGACGCATCGAGTCTGGCAGCGAGGTCGGATTCGTAGTTGCGCGCCTTCGCGTAGAACTGGCTGGCGCGCACGGAGCCGCTCAGCGTCGATCCAAGGGTCTGGCTGAACTTCCCCAGCGCGCCGAAATACGCGGACATCGCGGCCTCGCGGTCGGCGCGATTCGAGGACTGCCGGACGATCGCAAACGTCTGCTGATCCAGTTTCACCGCGCGGCCGTCGCCGAGGGTGATCGTCGGATACGGAAACTCCGCGTTGAGCAGCAATCCTGAGGTAGCGGAAGATGCGCCGGCCACTGGCGAGACGCTGGCCAGTATCCGCTCCTCCGCCTCGCTCAAGGTATGGGGAGCCCGCCGCACAATTTCGTCGATGATAAAACCGGTACGACGCGAGGCGGGGCTCGACTGAGAGAAATTGCGCGAGCTTCGGGGCGCCGATTTGAAGGATCTCGGGTTCGACGAAGGCCACCTCGGAGCCGAACGACGCGCCGATCAACGACATCTCCTGGCGCATGCCCTGATGCTCCGCATGCCGTGTATCTTCGTCAGCGCGCAGAAACGCGTACGTCCCCAGCCGGCTCATCGTCTTTCTGAGCGCCGTGATGCCCTCGAGCGCGTCGGCGAGCGCCGCAGGCGAATGGCCGAGCGTGCCCTTGAAACGCCGAACGCCGGGAATCTCCTTTTCGAGCAGATCCTTTGCCGCACGCCACGCCGCGCCCGATGCGTAGATCGGCGTCAGATCCCACTTGTATTTTTCGGGAATGCTGGCGCGGTCGCGCTGCTGAGCCAGCGCGCCGGCGCTCAGCACAATGACGGCCACGACAACGGAAAGACGCGGCAGCATTCCTATCCCTCAGCGGACCCTGCTGTACAATCGTGCGATGCAGGCCCCAAGCCCGCCCATCATAGTGAAAATCGTCGAAGAAAACGAAATCGCCGGACTCGGCGACGTCATGATGGAAGCGATCGGCCTCACCGGCGTCATCGCTATCGGGGCGCTGCTATTCGGCCTGGTGCTGGCGACGATCATCATCAGCTACCGAAAACTGCACGCCCGCCTGCATCCCGACGAAGACGCGCAAACGCAGCCGCTGGGATTGACGCCGACGGACTCGGTGAACGTTGAATCTAAAATCTAGAATCTAAAATCTAGAATTTACGATCTGGGAACGCGCGAGAGAACGTCTGCTTCCGCTTGGATTGCCTGCGTGTCGCCTCTTGCGCCGCCCAATTGGCGCGCGACGTTTCCAGCGATGCTGTGAAGATTGCACAGAGTTCAGTGGCTTCGCAAAGGAGGGTCTGGTCTGTTGCGATTGAGCCCTTCTGCATGAATTCGAGCCAGCCAACGGATTCGTCGATTTCCTCGACAGCGATGCCGAGCTTGGCGATGAACTCGGGACGCGATCGGCCCCGCTTTGACGCGCGGTAGTTCGACCATGCCGATGTTGCGGCTTTGTAAAACTGCACGCCAGGCACCTGAGCGTCGGGCGACTTCGGCAGCTTTCGGTAAAACGCTAGTGACTCCAAGGCAAATTGTTCGGCTCGCGCGAGCAGTTCTGCTGAATTCATGGCCTGACTAACCGCATGTAACGTGCCGTCACGAAAGACGGCCAATGTGTGACATGACGCAGCCATGATGGCAATTCGTGAGACGCCGCAACGCTATAAAGTGTTCAGATTTTAGATTCTAGATTCTAGATTCTAGATTCCTGACTCCCCAATCTTCTCGCAACTTCCACCAACGTCCGTACTCCGACGCCCGTCGGCCCCTTGGGCATGAACGGCTTGTTCTCCTCCGCCCAGGCGGTGCCTGCGATATCCAGGTGGACCCATGGAAGGCCGCCGGTGAACTCCTTCAGGAAGAGCGCGGCGGTGATGGCGCCGCCGATGCGGCCGCCGGTGTTGATCATGTCCGCGATTTCGCTTCGGAGCTGATCCTTGTATTCATCGAACAGCGGAAGCTGCCAGCAGCGATCGCCGGCGCGCTCTGCCGCAGCGCCGACCTGATCCACGAAGGTCTGCGGCGTGCCGAAGAGGCCGCTGGTGATCTTGCCGAGCGCGATGCTGATCGCGCCGGTGAGCGTGGCGATGTCGATTAGATGTGTCGCGCCCATTTGCTGCGCGTACCAGAGCCCGTCTCCGAGAATGAGCCGACCTTCGGCGTCGGTGTTGACCACCTCGACGGTCTTGCCCGACGCGCTCGTCAGGACGTCCCCTGGTCTCAGCGCGCGGCCACCCAGCATGTTCTCCGCAATCGGGATCACGCCGACCACGCGGAGCGGTATCTTCAACTCGGCAATCGCGCGAATGGCGCAGGCGACGGCTGCTCCTCCCGCCATATCGTCTTTCATGCGATCCATCTCCGCCGCGGGTTTGATGGAGATGCCACCGGTGTCGAAGGTGATGCCCTTCCCCACTAAACCGAGCACAGGTGTGTCGGGCGCCCCGGCCGGCTCGTAGCGGATCGCGACCAGCCGTGGAGCCTCCGCGCTCGCGCGGCCGACGCCGAGCAGCATGCCCATGCCGAGCCGCTCGAGTTGCTCTTGCTCCAGCACCTCCACAGCCAGACCGCCGCGGCGCGCAATGTCGCGCAACCGCTCGCTGAACACCGAGGGAATCAGTGCGTTCCCGGGCTCGTTATCGAGCGCACGGGCGAGGTTGCAGTGTTCTCCAATCACCCGCCCTCGTGTGACGGCTTCCGCCGTTGACGGCGATGCGTCGGAAACGAGGATCGCGAGTCGCTCCAGCTCGAACGGTTCGTACCCCGCTGTCTTGTAGCGTCCGCTGTCGAACTCCGCAAGCGTCAACCCTTCGGCAATCGCTTGCACCATGTCCGCAGAAGCCAGGGGGCCATCCGCGACGACCGTCAGGCGCGGGATCTTCTTCTGCCTGGCGAGCAATCCCACCGCCGTCGCAGAGCGCCGGGCGCGATCGATGGTGAACTCAGACTGTTGCCCGAGACCGATCACTGCAAGCCGCCGGGGTTTGAACGTGGAGTCCGTAATCGGGGTGAAGAAGTGCTCGAACAGCTTGCCGCTGAACTCCTTCGTCGCCATGGCGCGATCCACCTCGCGGCCGGTCGGCGCCGACCAGCGCGCGAGCGCGGCTGGCTGCTCTTCGAATGAAGAGGCGATTACAAGATCCGTGTCCGCGGAGCGCGGATCACCCGTAAGTACATCCATCAGTTTGGATTTGTGTCCGTCCGTCATTTTTGTCGTGGGGCGTTAATGCCAGTTAAGGCCATTATGCATGCTTGCTCTCGGGATTCGCGCTGTGTACGATCTCACCCATGGTTCCCCCTCCTGTAACCACTACGGTGTGCGCCGGGGCATTGCTGCTTGCCGCAGTCATGTACCCCGTTGGGGCGCAGGAGAAACAGGAGAAGAAAGACGCCAAACGTCCTTCGCTGTCGCTCAAGGCGACGCCGGGGACGGGAATGGTGCCGGTGCGTGTCTCGGCAACCGCCGAGTTCAAGGGCGGCGACGACGACTTTCAGGACTACTACTGTCCGGCGTTCGAGTGGAACTGGGGCGACGGCACCGTCTCGGAACAGTCAAACGATTGTGAGCCGTACGAGTCGGGCGTATCACTGATCAAGCGGCGCTACACCGGGTCCCACACCTACAAACGTGCCGGAGCCTTCCGCATCGTTTTTCGGCTGAAGCACCGCGACAAGGTGCTCACCTCGCAGACGACAATCGTCAGGCTGCTTGGCGGCGGGTTTTGATCATCTTCGCTGCCAGAGCTTAGAGCAAAGAGCTTAGAGCGAAACACTCCGGGCGCCCTCCTTCGAATCGATACGCGCGCACCTCGTCGTCCAGCAGCGACACAATCACGTACACGAACTCCGGACCGCTGTTTGCCTCGGCAATATCGGTCGGCGACGGCACTGGCTCGCTTGCCGGGTGTGAGTGATAGGCGCCGATGACGTCCAGTCCTTCCGCGCGCGCGGCTCTGATGGCTCTGAAGTGATCTTCGGGATGAACGAGGTATCGCGTCGCTTCCGGGGCGATGTTTCTTGCGCGCGCGCTCCGCGCGATGCGTCCGGCCGTGCCGAGCAACAGGCCGCAGCACTCGCGCGGCGCTTCGGTCCGCGCATGCGCCCGTAGCTCGGCAAGCACCTCGGCGGGTATATACAGGGGGTCTGACCCCATTTATTCGCCGGCGACCAGCGTCTCGCGCCAGCGATTGGCGGATTCGAATACGTCCTCGATTGATGTTCCCGTTTTCAGATCGCCGCGCAATTCCTGCAGCACCGCAATGAGCGCGTCGAGCGCCGCACCAATCTCGTCGGCATTCGTCGCGCAGACTTCTTTCCAGATGTCGGCCGGGCTCGACGCGAGACGGGTCGTATCGTGCAAGCCGCGCCCGCTGAGTGACAGGCCTTCGCGTCCCGCGGCATGGCCGACGACGTGCATCAGAGCGCTGACGGTCAGTTGCGGAAGGTGGCTGATGAAGGCGAGCAACCGGTCGTGCGTCTCAGCCGAAAGTGTCTGGGGAACCGCGCCAAGGCCGGCGGCAAACGCGTTGAGCTTTTCCATCACCGCGGGGTCGTGTGCGTGGTCCGGAGTAAACAGCCACGGCCGCCCCGAAAACATGTCGGGGCGCGCATGTTCGATGCCGCCGCGAGCGGCGCCGCCCAGAGGATGGCCGCCGACGAAGGTAAATCGGCTGGGGAGCAACGCGGCGGCAGCCATCATCTCGCGCTTCGTGCTTCCCGTATCGGTGATCACGGCGCTGCCCGCGATGTTGTCGGGAATCTCGCGCATCACTTCGAGATTCTGCTGAACCGGGGCAGCGAGGATTACGAGATCCGCCTCGGCCAGCACGACCGGATCGTCCGCCGCGACGTCCACGGCGTGCAACACCATCGCACGCTCCAGGACGTCTTTTCGATCGACCCCAATCACCAGCGCGGCCGGCCAAATCTCACGCGCCGCAAGGGCAATCGATCCGCCAATCAATCCCAACCCGACGATGCCGATGCGCTGGAAGATTGGCGGCTGCCCCGGATTTTTTTCCGGTCGCAGCATCGGTAGCTGTTTTCCCTCAGGCACTCAAGCTCCGTAATCTTCCAATCTCCCAATCTCCCAATCCGCCAATTCCTACCGCCCCCATCCCCGCTTCACCACCGGCTCCACACAGATGCTCCGTCCAATTGCGGGAGCGATGATGCGGAGCTCGGCCATCACCCGATCGAACTGCGCCGGGAACATCGACTGCGCGCCGTCGCTCAATGCCTTGTCGGGGTTCGAATGGACCTCGACGATGATGCCGTCGGCCCCCGCGGCAACCGATGCTCTCGCCATCGCCGCAACCTTGTTCCGCTTGCCCGTCGCGTGGCTCGGGTCGGTGATGATCGGAAGGTGGCTCAGCTTCTTGATGACCGGGATCGCCGAGATGTCGAGGGTGTTGCGTGTGTAGCTCTCGAAGGTGCGGATGCCGCGCTCGCAGAGGATCACGTCGTTGTTGCCGCCGGCGAGCACATATTCGGCCGACAGCAGCCACTCTTCGATCGTCGCGGCGATGCCGCGCTTCAGCAGCACGGGCTTGCGCGTCCGGCCGAGCTCGCGGAGCAGCGTGAAGTTCTGCATGTTGCGCGCGCCCACCTGATAGATGTCGGAGTAGCGGCCGACGACGTCGATTTGGCTGACGTCCATGACCTCTGACACCAGCTTCAAGTTGTGCTGGTCCGCCGCCGCGCGGAGCATGCGCAGACCCTCTTCGCCGAGCCCCTGAAAGCTGTAGGGGGAGCTGCGCGGCTTGAACGCGCCGCCGCGAAGAACCTTGGCGCCGGCCTTTTTCACGGCGGCTGCCGTCGTGAAGACCTGCTCTTCGGTTTCAGCCGAGCACGGTCCCGCCATCACGATGACTTCGTCGCCGCCGATGCGGACGTCGTCGATGACGACGACGGTGCCCTCCGGTTTGAAGGTGCGGCTTGCCAGCTTGTACGGCTCGGTAATGCGAAGCACCTCGTGAACACCGTCCATGACTTCGATTAATGCGGGATCCACTTTGTGCGCTCCTACCACACCGAGCACGGTGCGATTGACGCCCGTCGAGCGGTGCACATCCATGCCTGCGTCCACCAGCGAGGCCACGACTTTTTCAATCTGCGCCTCTGTTGCGCGCTCTTCCATGACCACTACCATGACTATCGATCCTCCACTTTGCCCGCCTGCCCCGCCGTAGCGTCTCCGCGGAGGGGGGCCGGGTTATGAGCTGTCGCGCGCTCGATGCGCCGCGCCTCGTCGATGATCCGTTCGAACACTCGTGCTATTGCGTCCCCTTCGAGGGGGCTGCCCGTCTGTTTGCCGTGCGTGCGTACGTGGTGCAGCACCTGCGCCTCCCGGTCGGGCTGGTACACCTCGAGGCCGAGACTCTGCTTCAACTTGCCGATCTCGAGCGCGCAGTGCGCGCGTTCGTTCAGCAGCTCCACCAGCCGTTCATCGAGCTGATCGATTCGCCGTCTGAGCTCGTCGATGTTCATCAGCGATGTGTACCACCGCCGGCGTCTCCTTTGAGCCAGCGAACATACGATTCTACTCTTTCAACCAGTTCCGGGCTCTTCCCGGCCTCGGCGATCACCCCCACGAGCCCGCTCCCGACGACCGCCGCGTCGGCGAACTCTCCGATCTTCCGCACGTGTTCCGGCGAGGAAATCCCGAACCCGAGCGCGACGGGCAACGCCGATGCCGCGCGTATTCGCGAGGCGAGCGCCTGCGCTCCGTCGGCCACCGTCGTACGCGTCCCCGTCACGCCGAGCCTGGAGATACCATACAAAAACCCGCGGCCGAGCCGGGCCGCTTCCTTCATCCGCGTGTCGGTGGTCGTCGGGCTCAACAAGAAAATCATGTCGATGTCCCGTGCCGCCATCGCGTCGCGGAACGTTCCTGCTTCTTCGATCGGAAGATCCAGCACCAGCACCCCGTCGACGCCGGCATCGCGGGCGCGATCGGCAAACGCGTCCACCCCAAGCCTGAGCACCGGATTCGCATATGTAAACAGCACGATCGGCGTCTTGATTTTCGGCCGCACGCGCTCGACGAGATCCAGCACGCTCCTCGCGGTGGTGCCCGCCGCCAGCGCGCGCTCCGTCGCGCGTTGAATGACGGGGCCATCCGCGAGCGGCTCGGAAAACGGAATACCCACTTCCATCACGTCGGCGCCGGCCCGCTCGAGGGCATACAGAATATCGGCCGATCGCGCGATGTCGGGGTCGCCCGCCGTCACATAGGTCACGAGCCCTGTGCGCCGTTCCTCCCTCAGTTTCTGGAACGTCGCATCAATTCTAGATGGCACTGTCCGCCCCGTCCGTTGCCGAGACCGTATGAACGTCTTTGTCGCCCCGGCCAGACAAATTGATCAGAATCTGCGCGTCCGGCCCGAGCTCCTGCGCCAGCGTGCACGCGTATGCAACCGCGTGCGACGACTCCAGCGCGGGAATGATGCCTTCCGTGCGTGCCAGCTCGCGGAATGCCGCGAGCGCATCGTTGTCGCCGACCCATGAATATTCAGTGCGCCCCATGTCTTTGAGCCATGCGTGTTCCGGACCTACCGCGGCATAGTCGAGGCCGGCCGAGATTGAGTGCGTGAGTTCGATATTGCCGTTGTCGTCCTGCAGCACGTAGGTTCGCGTGCCCTGCAGCACGCCGGCGAGGCCGGTCGCAAATCTCGCGGCATGGCGGCCCGCCGAAAGCGCCTCGCCGCCTGCCTCGACGCCGATGAGACGGACGGTCTTGTCGGCGACGAACGCGTCGAAGATGCCCAGCGCGTTGCTTCCACCACCGACGCACGCCACAACAACATCGGGCAGCCGCCCGTTCATCTTGTGAAACTGTTCGCGCGCTTCACGGCCGATCACCGATTGGAATTCCCTGACCATCAGCGGATACGGATGGGGTCCAAGCACGGAGCCGAGCAGATAGTAGCTGTCGGTGACATTGGTAACCCAGTCGCGCATCGCCTCGTTGATCGCGTCTTTCAGAGTCCGGCTGCCGGCAGACACGCCGCGCACCGTCGCGCCGAGCAAACGCATCCGGACGACGTTCAGCGCCTGCCGGGCCATGTCATCGGTGCCCATATATACGTGGCACTCCAGGCCGAGCAGCGCGCAGACGGTCGCCGTCGCCACACCGTGTTGACCGGCACCGGTCTCGGCGATGACGCGTTGTTTCCCCATGCGTCTCGCCAGCAGGGCCTGACCCAGCGCGTTGTTGATCTTGTGTGCGCCGGTGTGGGCCAGATCTTCGCGTTTGAGAAAGAGGCGCGCCGCCGGTTTGCGAAGCGACGCCGACAACCGCACCGCTTCATACACCGGTGTGGGTCTGCCGACATAATCTGCGAGCAGGCGATCGAATTCCTTCAGGAATGCCGGATCGGCGCGCGCCTCGAGGTACGCGGCCTGCAGTTGTTCGACCGGGGCCACGAGCGTCTCGGGCACAAAGGTGCCGCCATACTCTCCGTAATAGCCGCGAGCGTTCGGATCTCGCCGGCCGAATCGCGTATCAGTCATTCAGCGCCTCGAAAAACATCCGCAATCGATTCGCATCTTTCACGCCTGGACTCGACTCGACGCCGGATGACACGTCGACGCCGTACGGCCGGACCGTACGCACCGCGAGTTTGATATTCGCCGGCGTCAGACCCCCGGCGAGAATCGTCGGCCGAACCGCCGCCATTTCGCGGGCTGCAGCCCAGTTGACGGTCTGGCCAGTGCCTCCGCGCCGCTCCGGATCGTGCGCGTCGGCGAGCAGCACGACATCCGGATCGAAACCTTCGAATGACACAGGTCCGCCGCTGGCCATGGCGATCGACTTGAAAATGCGGCGATTCAGCGTCCGGCAATATTCAGGTGTCTCCTGGCCGTGCAGTTGCGCCACGTCCAATCCTGCGTCGTCCATGATTCGTGTCACCTCGTCCGCCGGCTGATCGACGAACACGCCAACCCTCTCGACGCCCGGCGGGAGATCGTTCGTGATCGCCCTGGCCGCGTCTGCTGTGATGGAGCGGGGACTGCCGGGCCAGAACACGAAGCCCAGCGCGCTGGCGCCCAGCTCGGCCGCCAGCCACGCGTCTTCCGGGCGTGTGATGCCGCAGATCTTCACGAAGAGACCCGTCACGCGCTGGTGCCTTTCAGCAAATCCGCCAGCGCCGCCCCTGGATCGTCGGTGGTCATGAAACGCTCGCCGACGAGAAACGCATCGTACCCTGCGCTCTTCAGTTCGCGCAGATCGGCGCTGGTCTTCAGGCCGCTCTCCGCCACCGCGACCACTTCGTCTGGGATCAGCTCCACCGCATCACGGCTCACCCGCGTATCCACGTCGAGCGTGCGGAGATTGCGGTTGTTGACGCCGATGATCGACGCCCCCGCTTCGAGCGCCACAGGCAACTCCTGCAGCTCGTGAATCTCCACGAGCACGTCCAGCCCCTGATCGGTCGCTGCACGATGCAGTTCCGCCAGCGAATCCGCGTTCAGCGCCGCGACGATCAACAGGATTGCGTCGGCGCCCGCCGCCCGCGCCTCGAGAATCTGGTAGCGATCGACGATGAAATCCTTGCGAAGCAAGGGCACGGTCGTCGCCCGGCGGACTGCTTCGAGATGTTCGAGCGCGCCGTCGAAAAACGCCGGCTCGGTCAATACCGAAATCGCGGCCGCCCCGGCCCGCTCGTAACCCGTCGCAATAGCCGCCGGATCGTAATCGGCCCTGAGCACGCCTCGAGAGGGCGAGCGCCGCTTGCATTCCGCGATCACGCTGAGGCGATCGCTGCGAGTAAGGGCATTGGCAAATACGCCGGGTCTAGGCTCAACTCGCGCCGCCTGGCGCGCGACCTCCTCGAGCGTTTCGCGCGTACGCCGCGCGTCCACTGACCGTCGCGTGGACGCGACGATCGCCGCGAGCAGATCAGGCGTGTCGGCTGTCGAGGTCACGACGGCCCGCCTTCGCGCTTTGGCGCTTCGGCGAGGCAGGCCTTTGACGCGGCGATCATCGCGTCGAGTGTTTTGCCGGCGGCGCCCGAATCGATGGCCTGCGCGGCCGCCGCGATGCCGTCGCGCACGGACGCTGTTTTTCCGCCGACGAACAACGAGGCGCCGGCATTCAGCAGCACGACGTCGCGGCGCGGACCTCGCTCGCCGCCCAGAACGGCGCGGATAATCGCCGCATTGGCCACCGCGTCTCCACCTTGCAGATCCTTCCGTTCTGCCTTGGGCAGACCGAAATCCGACGGATGCACGTAGAAGGTGGAGACCGATCCATCGCGGCACTCCGAGACCTTCGTATGCCCCGTCGTGGACATCTCGTCGATGCCGTCGGCGCCGTGGACGACCCAGGCCCGTTCCGAGCCCAGCATCAGCAGCGCCCGCGCGATCAGTTCGGTGAGCTCGGAATGCGGGACGCCGACGAGCTGGTTCCGCGTGCCGACCGGATTCGTGAGCGGACCTAACAAATTGAATGCCGTCCGCACCGCCAGCTCCTTCCGCACCGGCGCCGCGTATCGCATGGAGGGATGAAAGGTCGGCGCGAAGAAAAACGCGATGCCGACTTGGTCCAGAGAGCGCTCAACCGCCGCCGGTTCCGCGGCGATGTTGACGCCGAGCGCTTCGTACACATCCGCCGAGCCGCACTGGCTGGAGACTGAGCGGTTGCCATGTTTCGCCACGCGGAGTCCGGCGGCCGCGGCAACGAGTGCTGCCGCGGACGAAATATTGAAGGTCCCCGAACGGTCACCGCCCGTGCCGCACGTATCGAACGCATCGTCATATCGCTTGGAGAGCTGCACGGCGTTGGCGCGCATCGTTCTGGCAAGACCGGCGATCTCGGCGGGCCGCTCCCCTTTCATCGTGAGGCCCACGAGCAGCGCGCCAATCTGCGCCGGCGACGCCGAGCCGCTCATGATCGCGCTCATCGCCGCGGCCGACTCGTCGACGGTCAGATTTTCACGGCGCATGAGTTTTTCGAGGAGGGACGAGATCGTCATAACGCCAGGAAATTCCGCAGCAGATGCTGTCCTTCGCGCGTCATGATCGACTCCGGGTGAAACTGCACACCGTGGATCGGATGGGTGCGGTGACGCAGCGCCATCACCGTCCCGTCGCTCTCGGTCTGAGCGGCAATCTCGAGGTCTGCCGGCCATCCTGTGCGATCGACGATGAGCGAGTGATACCTGGCGACCGTGAACGGGCTCGCGATTCCAGCGAATACGCCCTTTCCGTCGTGCCCGATGCTCGACGTCTTGCCGTGCATCGGCGTGTTGGCGCGGACCACCGCGCCGCCGAAGGCCATGCCGATCGCCTGGTGACCGAGACATACTCCGAGCAACGGCGTCGTGGGGCCGAATCGTTTGACCACATCGAGCGTGATGCCCGCTTGTTCGGGCCTGCCGGGTCCGGGGGAAATGACGATGCGCTCCGGTTTCAATTCCGCGATTTCGTCCAGCGAAATTTCGTTGTTGCGCCGTACGAACGGCTGCGTGCCAAGCTCGCCGAGATATTGCACGAGGTTGTAGGTGAACGAATCGTAGTTGTCGATGACCAGAATCATGATTTTCAACCGCAAACGGTACGTCGTGCCCGGACTTAGCCGGACCTATAAGCCCTCGTGCGCCAGCTCGAGCGCCCGAATCAACGCCCTGGCTTTGTCGCGCGTCTCCTCGTATTCGGCCTGCGGATTCGAGTCCGCCACGATGCCCGCGCCGGCCTGCACCATCGCCCGCCTGCCGGTGATCACGAGCGTGCGAATGGTGATGCAGAAATCCAGATTGCCGGCGAAGTCGAGATATCCGACCGCGCCCGCGTAGATTCCGCGCCGATCGGGCTCGAGCTCGGCGATGATCTCCATCGCTCTCACCTTCGGCGCGCCCGACACCGTCCCTGCCGGAAAACAGGCCACCAGCGCATCGAGCCGATCCTGGTCGGCCGCCAGCTTTCCTTCGACGATCGACACGAGATGCATCACGTGGGAATATTTCTCGAGCCCCATGAACTGGGGCACCCTCACACTGCCGAACTCCGACACCCGCCCGAGATCGTTGCGTCCGAGATCGACGAGCATCACGTGTTCGGAACGCTCCTTCTCGTTGCGCTTCAGCTCCTCGGCGAGGCGCGTGTCCTCTTCGTCGCTCTTGCCGCGCGGGCGCGTGCCGGCGATCGGGTGCGTCTGCGCCATGCCACCCTCGACACGCACCAGCATCTCCGGTGACGAGCCCACGATCGAGACCTTCCCCATGCGGAGAAAATACATATAGGGTGAAGGGTTCACGTGCCGGAGCGCGCGGTAGATGGTGAAGGGATCGGTCGAGATCTCGGCCTCGAAGCGTTGAGACAGGACGACCTGGTAGATGTCGCCCGCCGCGATGTACTCCTTGGCGGTCTTCACCATTTCGATGAAGCGCTCGCGTGGCACGTTCGACGTCACCTCGATGTTTCCGGCCGCGCCCGAGTGCGGATGTGACAGGTCCTTTCGCAGCTCGCGCTCGAGGAAACCGATCTTCGTGCACGCAAACTCGTAGAGGGCCTGGAGGTCGTCGTCCGGCGTGATGCGCGCGTTTGCGATGATCAGAATGCGGTGCTGCACGTGATCGAATGCCAGCACGGTGTCGAACATCATGAATCCGGCTTCATCGCCAAGCGCCGGATCCGGCTGGCCGTTGGACTGCAGCGTTACGGGCTCGAACCACGCCGCCGTGTCGTAGCCCAGGTAGCCCACCGCACCGCCGGTGAATCGCGGCAGCTCAGGAACGAATGGCGAGCTGAAATCGGCCATCATGCCGCGAAGGATGTCGATGAACTTCTCCGCCCTTTCCGTGGTGACGCCGGCACTTTGCACGATGGTCTTGCCGTTGCGGGCGCGAAGCGTGACGAAGGGATCCTTGCCGAGAAACGAGTACCGCCCGACGTGTTCGCCTCCCTCGACGCTCTCGAGCAGGAAGGCGTAGTCGGAGTGTTCGGCGATGCGAAGAAACGCCGAGACCGGTGTCAGCAGGTCGGCCACGAGTTCCTTGACTACCGGCACGAACGTACTGCGTTGGGCGAGCTCGACAAAGGTCTCGAATGACGTCTGTTTCATAAAGACCTGAGCGCGGCTTCCCGCATGAGTCCGGCCGGCGGGCGCCGGCCGGTCCACCACTCCGACTGGTCTTCTGCCTGCGCGACGAGCATGTCGAGGCCTCCGATGATGGCGCAGCCAGCGGCCGCCGCATCTCGCAGGAGGCGGGTTTCCATCGGGTTGTAAACAAGGTCGTAGACCAGCCGGCCGTCGAAGCGCCCTTCGAACGGCGTTTCATCGGCGTTCGGGTGCATCCCGACCGGAGTCGTGTTCACCAGCAGGTCCCAGCTATTCGGCGCGACGGGAAACGCGGCAGCGGCACCGCCGGCAAGCGCAGCGACCTCCCTGGCTCTTCCCCGGTTTCTGCCGTACACCGTCACAGCGCTGCCTGCAGAACCCAGCGCCACGGCCACGGCCCGGGCAGCTCCGCCCGTTCCCAGAATCGCCGAGCGCGAGCGACGCAGTTCCATGCGGCCGACGAGCGGCGCCAGGAACCCGCTCACGTCTGTGTTCCGTGCGAGCCACCGCAGCCCGTCGCGGCTGTAGGTGTTCACCGCGCCAACATTGCGGCTTATGTCGTCCACGTCGTCCGCCCGCTGGAATAGATCCACCTTGTATGGAATGGTGATGCTGACACCTTGCACCGGCAGAGCTGTGGCAAACACCGTAAAGTCATCCGCGCTCGACGCGACAAGCGGGAGATACACGGCATCGATTCCGGCCGCACGGAACGCCGCGTTGTGCATTGCCGGAGAAACCGAGTGGGTCAGGGGCGAGCCGACAACGCCATAGATCGACGTCCGGTCGGTAACGTCGCGGAATCTGAACTCGCCGAGCATGCGCGACACGTCGATCATTCCGGGAGCGTGACCATCGCCCGCGTACGCCCATCTGGAATGAAAGTGAGCCGCGAGTATGCGGGTCGCGGCACCCACTGGCCCCATGCCGATTAGCACGGTGTTCGCGGCGCGCGGCAACTGCAGCAGGTGCAGGTTGTCCGACAGCGACCGTGCCATAACCGCAACCTTCACGACTTCCGCACCGGCGGCACGCATGGCCCGAACACGATCGATCAGATCCCCGGGCACGCCCTCGAAGTCGTGCGTCGACAGCACGATGCCCTTGCCGCCCGTACTCGCGATCAGCTCAGCGGCGAACGACGCCTTGAATTCCACATCCACGTATTCGGCGCCCTGCTGCACGGCGCACGCGAGAATCCTGCGCCGCTCCGCTTCGTCATCCTGAAACGCACCGCCTTCCCAGGCCGGCCGGCAGGTCACGACGACCGGGCTTTTGCGTCCAGCCAGTGCCGCCGTCACGTCCGGGTCGCTCACCGAATCCAGCCGCAGCTCGACCATATCGGCGCCCGCCGCCGACGCCGCGTCGCGACGGCGACGGAGCTCCGCCGTCGTGGGGGCTGCGACAGTGATGACGAGTAAGGGTCTGGACATAAAAAAAGCCTCTTCAACCGTTCCGGCTGAAGAGGCTGTGTTGGCTCCCGATGACGTCGGTTCTAGGCCAAGGCAGTCGCCCCTTCAGTCTGGGCGTAATACCACCATCCAAAACCAAACGACACGCCGGCATGCGCAACCATCGCGATGACGATGGGACGCGGTGGGCGTTTGGTGGAAGAAGTGGCCTGCATGGCTGAAACTCTGGTGGAAGATAGCAGGAAGCCTTTGAAATTGTCAAGACATGTGCCACTATAACTGTAAGGATTTCCCAATAGATTCAACGACATGAAGAGACTTCTTTTCGCCCTCTTTGCGAGCATGGCGGTGCTGGTTGTGTCGCTTCCGGCGGCGCCGCCCTATTACCCCATCGACCAGGTCAAGCCCGGCATGATTGCCACCGGACACACCGTGTGGCAAGGCGACCGGATTGAAGAGTTCAAGGTCCATATCATCGGCGTGCTTCGCAACGTCATCGGACCGAAGCGCGATTTGATTCTGGCGAAGCTCGAAGGCGGCCCGCTCGCCCATACCGGCGTCATCGCCGGCATGAGCGGAAGCCCCGTCTACATCGACGGTCAACTCGTCGGCGCCGTGTCGTATTCGCTCGGGGCGTTTTCCAAGGAACCGATTGCGGGCATCACACCGATCGGCGAGATGATCGACGCGGCCACGCTCGATACGCCCCGTCCCCCAATCGGCACGCGCGCGCGGCTGGAAACTCCTGTCACCCGCGAAAGCGTCGCTGCGGCGCTCCGCGCGTCGATGTCGTGGGCGCGCCCGTTCGCCGATCGCCCGTCCGACGTGCAGGTCTTCGGTGACGGCGTGCAGGGGCAGGTCGCCACGATGCTCCGTCCAATCGCCACACCGCTGAATCTCGGCGGCTTCTCGCCCGAGATCGCGGAAATGCTCGGCTCGTCATTCCGTGACTATGGGTTCATGCCGATTGCCGGCGCGGCGGCTGCCCAAAATCAGCAGAGTTCCACCGCGCCGCTTCGGCCTGGCTCCGCCGTCGGCGTCAACATCGTGAGCGGCGACTTCAACATGGGCGCCACGGGCACGGTCACCGAAGTGATCGGGAACAAGGTCTATGCGTTCGGCCATCCGTTCTTCAATCTCGGGCCGGTCGCATTTCCGATGACCCAGGCGTACGTGCACACGCTACTCCCCAGCATGACCTCGTCCATGAAAATCGCCACGCTTGGCGATGTCATCGGAACGGTTCAGCAGGATCGCGCCACGACGATCGCCGGCTTGACGGGTAACGGGCCCACGACGATTCCCGTGAAGATTGCGCTCGAGTCCGAGCGTGGATTCCGCAAGGAATTCGCCTTCAGAGTCGTCAACGACCAGTTGTTCACGCCGCTCTTCACCTATGCGTCGATCCTCAGCACGCTCACCTCGTATGAGCGTGAAACCGGCGCGGCAACGTTCAGCATCAAAGGCACGATGAACGTGAAGTCGCACGGCGAAATCAAGATTGAAGATCTCTTCTCGGGCAACAGCGCGTCGCTGAACGCCGCGGGCTCCGTCATGGCGCCGCTCACGTTCCTGCTCGACAACGACTTCGAGCCGATTCACATCGAATCGGTCGACCTGACGGTCCAGTCAACCGAGCAGCCGCGAACCGCCACGATCGAGCGCGTGTGGCTCGACGGCGCCCGCGCCCGTGCGGGCCGCGTCGTGCCGCTGAAAGTGCTGATGCGGACCTATCGCGGCGAAGAGGTCGTCAGCACCGTGCCGCTCGAGATCCCCGCGAACGCAACGGGCGCGTTGTCCGTGATGGTGTCCGACGGCGCCCGCCTTGCTCAATGGGAGCGGCGCGAAGTGCGCCAGCCCACCGAGCCGCGCAGCGTGCCGCAGCTGATGCGGGCGCTCAATACCACCCGTAAGAACAACCGCCTCTACGTGCGGCTGCTGGCGTCGGATTCCGGCGCCGTGGTTCGCGGCGAGCCGTTGTCGTCGCTGCCGCCTTCGGTGCTGGGCGTGCTCGAAGCCGATCGCAGCGCCGGCGATTTCATTCCGCTTCGCAACGCGACCCTGGGCGAATGGAATCTTCCGACCGAGTTTGCCGTCGTCGGCGCGCGGATGCTGACGATCAACATCGAGTAACCCACGGAAATGCGTTCGATTCGAAACGACTTCCTCGTGTTCGCTGTAGTTGCGGCCTGGACGGTGGCGCTCGCCGCCTCGAAGCCGGTCTTCTGGCAAACCGCCACGTTGAACGACTTTCTGCGGGGCGAGGCCGAGAACCTCTCCGTCGACGGACATGGCCGGCTCGTGCTGGGACCTGCGACCGAGATGGTGGCCGACACCACCGCTCCGTTCCTGTGGGCGATGGTCGTGGCCCCCGACGGCGCGATTTACGTCGGAACGGGCAACGAAGGCAAAGTCCTCAAGGTCGAGAACGGCAAGCCGACGACCTTCTTCGACGCGGCGGAGCTCGAAGTGCACGCCCTCGCGCTCGCGTCCGACGGTACTCTCTACGCAGCCACGTCGCCTGAAGGGCGCATCTACAAGATCGATCGTTCGGGAAAATCCGCTCCGTTTTTCGATCCGGACGACAAGTACATCTGGAGCCTGGCGCTCGACGAGAAGGGGAATGTTTACGCCGGCACCGGCGAAAAAGGCGTGATTTACAAGATCACCCCGGACGGGAAAGGCAGCCCCTTCTACTCCACCAAGGCGACGCACGTCATTTCCCTCGCCTTCGAGCGCAGCGGGCAGCTGCTCGCGGGTACCGAAGGCCCGGGCCGTCTCTTCCGCGTCGACACCGTCGGGAAGGCGTTTCTCCTGCTCGATTCGACGTTTCAGGAGATTCGCGCCATTCGTCTCGATGCGCAGGGCAACATCTTCGTCGCCGCGCTCAGTGGCCGCACGACTGCAAATCAGCCGGCCCTCGCGCCGCCCGCGGATACCACCTCGTCGTCTCCAGCGCGCGAGCCGGTAGCCACGGTCACAACCGAGGTCACCGCCATTGCGGTCGTCGACACGGGCGGCGCCAGCGTCGGGTCGAGCGAGCCGCCTGCTCGCGAAGATCGGCGCAGCGGCCGCGGCGCGATCTACCAGAATCCGCCCCGACGGTCTTTGGGACATCCTCTGGGAATCAGGCGACGATTCGCCCTATGACCTGATGTTCGATTCGTCCGGCGCGCTCATCGTCGGCACAGGACGGAATGGCAAGCTGTACAGCCTGTCGGGCGAGCCCGCCACGGCGACATTGCTGATGCAGGCATCTGCCCAGCAGGTGACCGGATTTGCGCTCGATGCGAAGAAGAACGTCTACTACGCGACGTCGAACCCCGGAAAGATCTTCAGGCTCTCGTCGCAGCGCGCATCCGAAGGCACGTATACGTCGCTCGTCCGCGACGCACAGACGGTCGCCGACTGGGGCACGCTCAGCTGGCGCGCATCGGCGCCCACGGGCTCCAAGGTCGATATGTTCACGCGCTCGGGTAACACCGCAACCCCGGACGATACCTGGAGCGCATGGAGCGGCCCCTACGCTGTTTCAGAGGGAGAAGAGATCAAGAGTCCCAATGCCCGGTATCTGCAATGGAAGGCCGTGCTGAGCGGAAAACAGATGACGCCGGTGCTCACCTCCGTGTCTGCCGCCTACGTTCAGCGCAATCTACGGCCCAAGATCACGAGCCTCACCGTGCACCCGGCGGGCACCGTGTTTCAGAAGCCATATCCGACCGGAGATCCGGATATCGCCGGATTCGATGACCAGGCTCCCGATCGCCGCATCCTCAGCTCGACCGCGAATCCTCCCAGCGGATCGTCGGCGCTTGGCCGGCGCGCCTATCAGCGCGGCCTGCAGACGTTCGTCTGGCGCGGCGAAGACGCAAACGACGACGAGTTGAGGTACGAAATCCTCTATCGCCGCGAGGGCGAGACGGCATGGAAGTCTCTGAAGTCCGATCTCGATGAAACGATCTTCGTGTGGGATACCACTTCGGTTCCGAACGGTACTTACGTTGTGAAGGTCGCCGCGTCCGATCGCGCGTCCAACACGCCGGGCGCCGCACTGGATGGTGAGCTCGAGAGCTCCGCCTTCGACATCGATAACGGACCTCCCGCGGTCAACGTCACCGCATCGCGGCCCGCGAATGGCCGGGTCACGATCCAGTTCGAGGTTCGCGACGAATGGTCGTCGATTTCGAAGGTGGAATATTCACTCGACGCGCAGCGCTGGCAGGTCGTCTACCCGCGCGATGGCATCTTCGACTCGCGGAACGAACAGTTCGAGCTGACGCTGGAAAGCGCGGACGCGGCCAAGGGTCTGATCATCCGCGCCTACGATGCGAAGAACAACTCCGCCACGGCACGGGGGGATGCCCCGAAGTAAGGAAGAACGTAGAACGAAGAACGAAAAGAATCACGCGTGACGGCGTCTCTTTATTCCGTCTTCGTTCTTCGTTTTTCCTTTTCTTGGTTATAGAGTTTTCCACCCGTCCACGCGCACCGAGACATACGCGCGCAGAGGGGCACGGACGGTCGTGTTCGACACCAGCCACACCACATTCTGAGAGACGGGCGTGCCGGCGGCCCTGGCGGGCTCGAACCGCGCGGTCGCGGCGGCATTGAGGAGCTCTGACAGTTCCCGATGCGTCGGCAGGCGGCGGCCGGGGCGCGTGCGCTCGCCAATCAGCTCCACGTCTTCGGGGTACCCGTCCGCGGTGACCAGCATGGCGAACACGACTTCTTCGTCGTCCCGATTCATGACCGCTGTGGGCATGATCGCTTCGGCATACGCGCGGGGCAGCTCGACGGTCGGCAGGTAGATGTCGGTCGTGCGCGCACGCGCGCTCAACGTCATCGCCGCTTTCAGCGATTCAGGGTGACGGATAGGCGTCTGCGCCAGCAGGAATGCCCCCACCGCGAGACACAGCGAGGCGACAATCGACACGCTCACGCACGCCGAGGCGCGCCGCGGATCGTCGAAGAGGTTCCGGAAGGTCCGGCCGAAGGACGCCTTCTCCTCGGCGTCCCACCGCTGCAGAATATCTGTCTGCAGACGGCCGAGCCCGGGCATCACTGCGACGTCGTCGGTGCGGGCGATCAACTGGAGCGCCTTGCGGATGGCTTCCAGATCGTCTCCCTCGACTCGGCACGAGGGGCAGCGATCCAGATGGTCCGAGATGGCGATGCGATCGGCGACAGGCAGCTCTTCGTCGTAAAACGCCGAGAGGTCGGCTTGCACGCGCTCGCAGGTCCAGGTCAGCATCGCAGATCTCCGAGCTCCTGACGCAACGCCTGTCGCGCGCGCGTGAGCCTCGACTTGACGGTTCCCACCGGCAGTCCGAGCGAGAATGCGATTTCTTCGTATCTCAACCCTTCAACCTCTCGTAACACCAGCGCGGTCCTCTGCTCGAACGGAAGATTCTGAATCGCCGTCTTCAGGCGCGCGCCGAGCTCCTTGCGCGACAGCTCACGATCGGGGGTGGACGTTTCGGCGCCCAGGACCATCTCACCGTGATCGCGGATGTGCTCGTCGAGCGACACCTGATTGGACCGCTGCCGGCGTCTCCACCACCGCTGGCGGTTCCGTACTTGATTGACGACGATGCGGAAGATCCAGGTGCGTAGCGACGACTGCCCTCGGAATCGATGCAACGTGCGGAAGACCCTCAGGAAGACTTCCTGCGACAGATCCAGCGCTTCCTCGCGGTCTCCCAGGAGGTGTGTCGCCAGTCCGAGCACGAGGCGGTGGTGGTCCGAAACGAGGGCTGCGTGCGCCGTATCGTCGCCGGCCAGACAGCGCTCGATGAGCGCAGCTTCACCAGAGGCGACCTCGGAACTCCATCCGATTGCTTCAGCCGGCTTCGCGGAAAAATTTCCTGCCATGCGGTACCCTCGAAATATAGCAGGTTCTGGGAAGTTAGACCCGGAATGGCACGAAATGTTCCGGTCCGATCCCTGTTACGATTTTGGCGGAGTGAAAAGGGCCATCGGGGTCATTGTCGTGCTGGGCGGTCTGATTGCCGCCGGAATCCTCGCCACCCAGGAGGTCGAGCGCGACAACGAGTACCTGCGCCTGATTGCAGAAGGGGACGAGGCCCTCAAGAGCGGTCAGACCTTCCTGGCCATCGAGGCATATAGTGACGCAATCGCCCTCAAGCGCGGCTCGATGCTCGCCTATCTGAAGCGCGGAGAAGCCAATCAGCGGCGCGGCGACGGCCCGGATACCCTGTCCGCAGCGCTGCGGGATCTCCGAGCAGCCGCTGAGCTCGCTCCCAGCGACACGCGGACACTCGAAGAGCTCGGCGATGTGAACTTCCAGCTCAAACGATTCGCCAACGCCACGGCGGAATACGAAGCCTACATCCGCATCGACGATCAATCGCCGGCGGTCTTCTACAAGCTGGGGCTCGCCTCGCGAGGCGACGGACGCCTGACTCGCGCGATCTCCGCCCTGCAGCAGGCGGTTACCCTGAAGCCGGACTTTCACGAGGCGCACTACGTGCTGGGACTCTGCCTGAAAGATCGCGAGCAGCTTTCCGAGGCGCGCCAAGCGTTCGAGCGCACGATCGCGATCGCCCCGGCGTTCATTCCGGCGCGCGAAGAGCTGGCGGAACTCCACCGGCTGCAGGAGCGCACTCGCGAAGAAATCGATCAGCTCGACGCGTTATACGCGCTTGACCCGGTGAAGGCCGAGCGCCTGATCGCAGTTGGGCTCGCCTACCTGCGCTCCGGCGATCGCGATCTCGCCGTCACCGCGCTCGGCAAGGCAGCTGAACGGTTTCCCGAACATCCCGGAGTGTATGCCGCACTCGGCCAGGTGTGGCTGGAAGCCGCCGAGGAAAGCCGGGAGCCGATCGATTTGCGAAAAGCCCTCGAAGCGCTCGAGCCGGTCGCTTCGCAATCGTCGGCCACCAGCGAAACACTCGGCTTGTATGGACGCGCGCTTTTACTGGCGGGCCAGACCGCACAGGCGGAAGCCGTTTTCAGGCAGGCGGCGGAGCGCCTCCCCGTCGATCCCGACGTGCTGCCCTACTACGCCACCGCCGCCCAGCGCGTCGGCCACGTCAACGACGCACGGCAGGCATTGCTCCGTTATACCCTCCTCGTGGACGACGACCGCGAGCAGATGGCCCACGCCGCATGGATTGGCGACCTGTCGCTGCTCTTGAACGACGCTCCCGCGGCGGTATCGTGGTACCGGAAAGCAGAGCTGGCGGGCACTCCAGACGCATCGCTGCTCGCCCGCCTCGCCGATGCGCACGCCCGCGCCGGCCAGCTCGACGACGCCCGCGCAGCCGCGCAGCGCGCTCTGGAGAAAGACCCGAACGATCCGTCTGCGCGCTCCATCGCTCGGCGCCTTCAGGCGCGATAACGTTTCGGATCGAGCGCGTCGCGCAGCCCGTCCCCGAGAAAATTGAACCCGAGCACGAGCACGGCGATCGCCGCACCCGGGAAGATCGTGAGGTGGGGCGCGTCGAGCAGATGCAGACGGCCTCCGTTCAGCATGGTTCCCCAACTCGGCGTCGGCGGCTGCACCCCGAGGCCCAGAAAACTCAGGGAGGCTTCGGCCAGGATGGAGCCGGCCATGCCGAGCGTCGCCTGCACCATCACCGCTGACATCGTCGTCGGGATGACATGACGAAACAGAATACGCGGCGTTCGAGCGCCAAGCGCGCGCGCCGCCTGCACGAATTCGAATTCTCGCGCCTTCAGAACCTGACCACGAACGAGCCGCGCATATCCCACCCAGCCGATAACCGAGAGCGCCATGACCACATTCGCCAGGCTGGGACCCAGCACCGCAACGAGCGCGATCGCGAGGAGGATGCCGGGAAATGCCAGCAAGACGTCGATGACCCGGCTGATCAGGTCGTCGAGCCATCCGCCGAAGTACCCCGCGATTGCGCCGAGGAGCACGCCGACGATCGATGAGATACCCACGACGGTAAGACCGACGAAAAGCGAGATGCGGGCTCCCGCCAACACCCGCGAAAAGATATCGCGTCCGAGTTCGTCGAGTCCGAATGGGTGTTCGAGCGACGGACGTTCGAGCCGCAGCGCAAGCTCCTGGCTTGCCGGATCGTGCGGCACGGCCCATGGCGCCACGATGGCCGCGACGACGGTGAGGATGACGATGGCGGCGCCGATTTTGATCACGAGCGATCTACCCGGATGCGCGGATCGAGAAATCCGTACGTGAGATCGGTGATGAGATTGACGCCGACGTAGGTCACGGCGATGAGAAGAACGCAACCCTGGACGAGCGGATAATCGCGAAAACTGATCGATTGAATGAGCAGCCGGCCGATTCCGGGCCAGGCGAAGATCGTTTCTGTTATGACGGCGCCGGTGAGCACCACGCCGAACTGCAGCCCCAGGATCGTCACAATCGGTATCAGACTGTTTCGAAAGGCGTGGTGAAGCACGGCCCGCGTACGCGACACGCCTTTCGCGCGGGCGGCCAGTACATAGGGCTCGCGCAGTTCTTCGAGCAGGCTGGCGCGCGTCATCCGGGCGAGGATGGCAGCGAGCGCGGCGCCCAACGTGGCGGCAGGGAGAACGAGGTGCGCCGGCGTGCCGCGGCCGCCGACCGGCAGCCATCCGAGCTCGACGGCAAACACAATCGCCAGCAGCGGCCCCAGCCAGAAATTCGGAATCGAGATGCCGACGAGCGACAGGGTCATCGCGCCGAAATCGACTGCTGTCCCCCGCCACACGGCTCCGATGATGCCCAGCGGCAACGCGATTAAGACCGCCACGGCCATCGATGCAAACGCCAGCTCCGCGGTTGCCGGCATGCGCTCGAGGATCTGCTGGGTTACCGGCTGATCGTTGCGCAGCGACACGCCCAGATCGCCGCGCACCAGCCCCTGGAGAAACGAACCGTATTGCACGAGCAGCGGGCGATCGAGGCCAAGCCGCGCGCGCAGTTGCGCCACGTCTTCAGGCGCCGCGCCTTCGCCGAGCATCGCCTGGGCCGGGTCGCCGGGAATGAAGTGAATGAGGGCAAAGACGAGCGTCGCCACGCCGAGCAGCACAGGGATCGTCAGCAGCAGACGGCGGATGAGATACCTAAGCATCGAGATGAAGACGCTGCATCAGTTTTGCGAGTCCCTGGCGGCTGAGCCCTAGAGCCGCCGCGGTTCGGCCACGGTGGCCCGCCGCGCGCGCCAGCGCCGCGCGCACAAACCGCTCCTCGAAGCGAAGCCGCGCGCTCTCGAGTGACTCGTGTGCGGCCGGCTGCGCCGCGCGGGCAATCGCGGGCGGCAGCTCTGATGGGCCGATAACGCCGCGCGACGGAGCGTTCACTGCCAGCGCGGTGAGCACGTTCTGAAGCTCGCGCACGTTGCCCGGCCAATCATACCGCGCCAGCGCGGCGATAGTTCCTTGCCCGAGCACCGCCTTGCTGCCGATGCGTTCCGATGACGAACGCCAGAAGCGCGCGGCGAGCAGAGGAACGTCCTCGATGCGCTCGCGCAGCGGCGGCACGTTGATGCGAATCACGTCGAGTCTGTACAACAGGTCCTGGCGAAAGCGGCCCGCCTCGACCTCGGTCCTTAGCGCACGGTTGGTCGCGGCCACCAGCCTCGTATCGAACGGGCGAACGAAATTTTCGCCGATCCGGCGCACCTCGCCTTCCTGCAGCACGCGCAACACCTTTGCCTGGGCGCGCGCCGACAGTTCCCCCACTTCGTCGAGGAAGACGGTGCCGCCGTCGGCGCCTTCGAACAACCCGACCCGCTCGATTGCGGCGCCGGTGAATGCACCCTTCGCATGGCCGAAGAGCTCTGCGTCGACGAGATCTTCAGGCATTGCGGCGCAGTTGAGGGCGCAGAACGCACGGTCGCGACGGCAGCCGGCCCGGTGAATGGCGCGCGCTACGAGTTCCTTCCCCGATCCACTTTCCCCTTCGATCAGAACCGTGAACGGTGCATTCGCCGCGCGGGCAATGGCTTGTCTCACCTGCGCCATGCCGGCGCTCGCTCCGATGAGATCGAAGTCCGTTTGGCTCTGGCTGGGGACCTGATCGCGTTCGACGAGAACGAACACCAGCGGCGCGCAGACAGCAGCGGCAGCGGCGCCGAAGGCGAGGGCGCGGTCGCTGTTCTCGGGGCCCTCGACGCTCCATCGCATGGCAATCGCGCCGACGCATCGGCCCAGATAATGGAGAGGGATAGCGCCCTCGACCCCGGCGGCTGTCCGTTCGGGACGGATGGGTTGCGCGATATCGATCGCCCGCCGCGCGATCGCGTCCCCCGTGTTTGCCAGCCCGGCAACCAGCCTGGGCCGGCCCGCGCCGCACGCAAATATGGCGATGCCGGCTGCGTGGGTGTATTTCCGGATGCCCGACGCCGCTTGTGCAAGCGCCGCCGACTCGTCGTCGAACTGGTGAGAAAGGGTGAGCAGTTCGCGCACGCCCTCGAGGTCGTCGACGGCATGGCGCGCGTCTACATGGAAACGCGGTGCGGCTTCATGCGCAGACGACACTTGGGGCGCACTGCTCCTGTTCGGTTCTTCACGATCGACCGCCTCGAGGCTCCTGCTGATGCAGCTCTTCAACAAGGGCGGTACGGCGCCCGGCCGCAGCGCACGAAAATGACGAGCGGCGGCGCGAGCGGCGCCGAACTGACCCTGGCGAATCAGCGCATCCAGCCACGTGAGCCTCAGCTTGACTGCCTGCAGCGGCACGTGTCCGGCGCGAGCGGCCTCGATGCCGCGTTGTACGTGGACGCGCACGGCCTCGAGATCGCCGAGTGAGGCCTGCGCTGCCGCTTCACAGGTCCGCACCAGCGACTCCACAGCCGGCGAGGCGTCGGCACCTGCACGAGCGCGCCGGACCGCATCCCACACGTCTGCGCGAAGCCCGCTGGACGAACGTACCCGCGCAACGAGGCACCAATATCGAACGCACCTTTCCCCGCTTTCCCCGGGCGCAACCGATTCGAGAATCGAAAGCGCATCACCGTGACGCCCCTGCCAGAAGAGCACGCGCCCGAGACAGACGGCGGCATGTGCGATGTGTTCGGTATGGCCCAGGGCCGCTGCCGCGGCATAGGCCAGACGAGTCGTTTGCTCGGCTTCGATGAGCCGTTCGAGATCGATTTGCGCAAGTCCGGCATGGGCCGATGCGTCGACCGCCTCGGGCGCCGCGTGGGCTTGCTGGAAACGATCGTGCGCCATGTCGAAAACAGCCTTCGCATCGGAAGCCCGGCCTCGAACGAGCAGGAGCCTTCCGAGCTTCAGCGCAGCGTCGCCGCTGCGCCGCGGATCGTTGCGGCGATCGAACGCCGCCACAGCGCCTCGCAGCTCCCGCTCGGCTGCAGCATGCCGTCCGCGCTGGATGAGCCGTTCTCCATCGCTCAGCATGTGGATCGCGCGCGGGTCCATGACGAGCGGCCGGGAGCTGTATCTGGCTCGCCCTTCCGCCGCGGATTCAGCACGCGTGCGTCCCGGTGTCATCCGGCAGCTCATTGCGCAAACCTCGCGCGTCTTGTGCGCGACCAGCCGCAGGAGCGCGAGCGCCAGTGCGTCCCGCCGGTTGCCGCTCTCGAGGACCGCGATCGATCGGCCGGCTATCACAGACCCCAGCTCGCGGGAGACTTCGGGGTTCGCCAGCACCGACAAGTGAATCGGCAGGAAGCCGCGCATGCGCAGATCGCGTGCGTCTGGAAGCGCTGCGACGGACAGGACGCGAGATGATGACGGCTTCGGCCGCTCGAGCCAGTCGTCCAGTAGACCCACCCCTCTGTCGACAGGCGCGCGAGCTGGCTGACGTGTAAGCGGCTTTGCTTCGAACCGCAGCGTCGGCCCGATGAAGCCGAAATCCACCAGCGCCCCCGTGCCGTACGCGCGCGCACATTGGTCGATCCAGATGCGCTGCTCCGCCGACGTACCGGCGCCCGAGACCATCAGCTGCACCGAATCGCCCGTCGCGAGATCGAGCGTGCCGTGCGCGCGAGCGAGAAACCGATCGGCAATCAGCGAGTCCATGACAGCGCGTATTGCAATCGGCTCTCCCCGCGGTTTCATGCGGGATTGCGCCGGCTCGAAGCCGGACGGTGCAGAAAGTTCGTATAGAATTACGGGGCAATGCTGCGTTTTCTCACCGCAGGCGAGTCACATGGCAAGGGTCTCGTCGTCGTTCTCGAAGGAATGCCCGCCGGCCTGCAGCTCGATTTCGACGCCATTACGGAACAGCTCAAGCGGCGCCAGGGCGGCTACGGCCGTGGCCGCCGCATGGCGATCGAGTCCGACAAGGCCGAGATCCTCTCCGGCGTGCGCGCCGGCGAAACACTCGGCTCTCCAATCGCGCTCCTGATCCGGAACAAGGACTGGGAGAACTGGCAGCAGACGATGCATGCCGAGCCGGAGGCGCCGGCCGGAGCGACCGGTACGGTGCGGCCGATCGTGACGCGCCCGCGTCCGGGCCATGCGGATCTCGCGGGAGCGATCAAATACGACCGGACCGACATTCGCGACGTGCTCGAACGCGCGAGCGCCCGCGAAACCGCGGCGCGCGTGGCTGCCGGCGCGATCGCCCGCCAGCTCCTCGCCCGTTTCGACGTCGAGATCGTCAGCCACGTATATCAGGTCAACGGCATCGGCCTCGACTCGCCTTTGCGCGTCACGTTCGAGGCCGTGCGCGACATCGGCTCCGATTCGGCGCTTCGCTGCGCCGACCTCGACGCCGAGGTGAACATGATCGCGGAAATCGATCGCTGCCGTGACGCGGGCGATACGGCCGGCGGAGCGTTCGAAGTGATCGCCCGCGGCCTCCCGGTCGGCCTGGGCAGCTACGTGCAGTGGGACCGCAAGCTCGACGGGCGCCTCGCGCAGGCGATGATGTCGATTCCTGCCATCAAAGGCGTCGGCATGGGCATCGGCCCCAGGGCCGCCACGGTGCCCGGCTCGCAGATGCACGACGAAATCGTTCCGGCACCGAGCCGCACCAAGCCGCCGATCGGCGTCGCACGGCCGACGAACAACGCCGGAGGGCTCGAGGGCGGAGTGACCAACGGCGAGGACCTGCGCGTCAGCGGGTTCATGAAACCCATCGCCACGCTCATGAAGCCCCTGCGCTCCGTCGATCTCTCCGCGATGAGCGAAGCGCCGGCGGTCATCGAACGGAGCGACGTGTGCGCCATCTCGGCTGCTGCCGTCGTTGGCGAGGCCGTCGTCAGCCTTGTGCTTGCCGACGCGTTTCTCGAAAAGTTCAGCGGCGACTCGCTCAACGAGATCGAGCGGAACTACGCGAACTCCACCGATCGACTGCAGGCGAGGTTCAGGCGAACGGCCGGCGGGGCGCCGCGTGACGGCGGGCCAGCCTCGCCGAAGCGCTAGGAGCGCGAAGGCGGGTGATTCGTCCGATCCAGAAATTCGGCGGCCCGCCGCTCCACGATCGCGCGGCAGAGGTCGGCGAGCTGACCAAAGACATTCAAACGCTGATCGACGACATGATCGAGACGATGTACGCCGCGCCTGGCATCGGCCTCGCCGCCCCGCAGGTCGGCGTGCCGCTCAGGATTTTCGTCGTCGATCTCTCGCTCGGCCACAAGGCCGACGATCTGCTGGTCTTCATCAACCCGGAATTCGTCGAGCAGGAAGGCATGCAGCTCGAGGAAGAGGGCTGCCTCAGCGTTCCCGGATTCAATGCCACCGTGGCGCGACCGATGCGAGCCGTGGTCAGAGGCATGGACCGGACGGGTCAGGTACGCACCGTCGAAGGCCGGGAGCTGCTGGCACGCGCGTTTCAGCATGAAATGGATCATCTCGACGGCAAACTGTTTCTCGACCGTGTGCGCGGCATCAAACGCGACCTCATCGTCGAAGAAGATCCGCAAGCTGTCGCGCGCGGGAAAATGGTAGCCGCCGGCACCCGCTCTGCGGATTGTTTTCTTCGGCACGCCCGACTTCGCCGTCCCGACTCTCGAAGCGCTTCACACCTCTCGGCATGCCATCGTCGGCGTGGTCACACAGCCGGACCGCGCCCGAGGACGCGGTCAGAAGTCCGTGCCAGGCCCGATCAAACGCGTCGCAGAGAAGTACGGCGTCCAGATCTTCCAGCCCGAGCGACTGCGCAACGAAGAGTTTCTCTCCGCGTTCCGCGGGTTGAATCCGGATCTCGGAGTAGTCGCCGCATACGGAAAACTCCTGACTGACGCCGTCCTGGAGATTCCCCGGCACGGACTGCTCAACGTTCACGCGTCGCTGCTGCCGAAATACCGCGGGGCTGCGCCGATTCATCGCGCGGTGATGGCGGGAGACACGGAAACCGGCGTGACGATCATGCGTGTCGTCAAAGCTCTCGACGCCGGACCCATGATTGCGAAGGTCACTCGTCAGATTGGAACGGACGAGACAAGCGCCGACGTCGAACCGGATCTCGCACGGATCGGCGGGCGCGCCCTCGTGGATGCTGTCGATGCGTTGTCCGAAGGACGGCTGAGCGAAACAGCCCAGAACGAAGCCGACGCGACTTATGCGCACAAGATCGAAAAGCGTGACGGAATTGTGGACTGGTCGAGGTCCGCGTTCGACATCCACAACCAGATCCGGGGTCTCCATCCCTGGCCGCACGCCTACGCAGAGCTGAATGGCGAGCGCACGATTCTTCTGCGCTCCGAATTAGCCGCTGAGCCCGAGTCCGCGCGCGAGGAGCCCGGCGCCATCGTGCACGCCTCGGGGGACCGGCTGCTCGTGCAGACCGGACGCGGCGTGCTTCGACTGCTCTCCTTGCAGCGCGAGGGCCGGCGGCCCGTTTCGGCGAGGGAGTTTCTGGCGGGTCGCCAGATTCGTCCCGGCGACCGGTTCGTCCGTTCGCTGCCCGTCCCATGATCGCTCCCGCGCGCACGGCGGCGTTTGCCGCGCTCCGCGACATCAACGCCGGGAAGGTGGATCTTCCGTCCGCGCTCGCGGCGGTTCGCCCCACGCTGACCGACGAGCGCGACCGCGCCTTAGCTGCCGACCTCGTCATCGGTACTCTGCGCTGGCAGCGGCAACTCGACTGGCTGATCGCGGAGTTTTCCAAACGGCCCGTTACCAAGCTCGACTTCGAGGTCTTGCAGATTCTCCGGTTGGGTGCGTATCAACTGCTGCACCTCGACCGCGTGCCTGCGGCGGCAGCCGTGAACGATGCTGTCGCCATGACGCGGCGCGCCCGCAAGACGAGCGCCGCCGGTCTCGTGAACGCGGTTCTGCGGGCCATCTCGAGAAATTCACATAGGCTGCCGTTGCCGCCCCGGCCTCCAGCCGGCGAGCCGCTCCCCTATCTGGAGGTGGCGCTCTCGCATCCCGATTGGCTCGCCCGGAGATGGCTGAGTCGCTATGGCTTCGATCGTGCCGAAGCGTGGGAAACCTTCAACAACTCTGCCGCTCCCCTGACGCTGCGCGTGAACCGCCTGAAAACCAACCGCGGCGATCTCGAGACGTCCCTGCGTGAGCACGGCGTCGAAGTCGAGCCCGCGCGCTACGCACCGGATGGTCTCCTCGTCCGGTCGGGAAACCCGCTGCGAACGCCGCTCGCCGGCACCGGACTGTTTTTCGTGCAGGACGAAGCGTCTCAGCTCGTCGCGCTGCTCGGGGCCGCCGAGCCCGGCATGCGCGTGCTCGACACCTGCGCGTCGCCTGGCGGGAAGACGACGGCGATGGCGGCAATGGCCGATGACAAGGCACAGATCGTCGCGGCCGACGTCCGCGGACCGCGCATCCAGCTCCTTCGCGACACCGTAGATGCCAGCGGCGCCGGCAACATTCGCGTCGTGCAGGCCGACCTCGAGAGAGGCCTGCCATTCTCGGCGGAATTCGACGTCGTTTTCGTGGACGCGCCGTGTTCGGGACTGGGCACGCTGCGCCGCGACCCTGATATCCGGTGGCGCCGGCGCGAATCCGATCTCCAGCCGTTCGCTCGCGCGCAGGTTGCGATGTTGCGGCATGCGGCAGAGGCGACGCGAGCCGGGGGACGTCTCGTCTATTCGACCTGCTCGAGCGAACCCGACGAAAACGACGAAGTGGTCTCTGCGTTCCTCGAGGCAGAGCCCGGATTTCAGCAGATCGATCTGAATGCCGAACGTCCCGCGTACTTCGACGCCCTCGGCCCCGTCGTCGATCGCACCGGCGTGCTCCGGACATCGCCCGACGAGCACGGCCTCGAAGCGTTCTACGGCGCGGTCCTGCGGCGTGTAAAATGAGGGCGCACCTTGATGCAGCTTCGCAATCGTGTCTGGAGCGCCGGGCGGCTGTTTGCCATCGTGGCGTGCCTCATCGCCACTTATCTCCTCTTCGCCGTCACCGCCATGCGCGTTGCGCTCAGAGTGCGGGAGGTGCCGGTGCCCGATCTTCGCAATCGCACCGTCGCCGAAGCGACCGCGGCGCTGCAGGAGCAGGGACTGGCCCTGACGGTCGATGACAGCGGCCGTCTCGATCCGAAAATTCCCGCCGGCCGCATCGCCGTGCAGGAACCGGCGCCTGGACGCGATTACGAGACGCCAGCGCAGCATTCGCGTGTGGGTCAGCCAGGGCCCGCGGGTCACCGTCATCCCCGCGCTCACGGGTGAATCCGAGCGCGCCGCGCAACTGCGGCTGCAGCAGGACGGCCTGTCGGTGAGGTCGCTCGCGGAAGTGCGTTCCGCCGACTTTCCAAGCGGCACGGTGATCGCTCAGGAACCGCCGGGCAGCGCTCGCGGAACGGAAGTGGCGCTACTCGTGAACCGCGGCGAAGAAAGCCATTACTACGTGATGCCCGATCTCATCGGCGTGACCGGCGCGCGCGCGGTCGAGTTGCTGCGCACCCGCGGTTTCCGCGTGACCATCGTCGGCGAGCTTCCCTATCCCGGAATTCCGGCAGGCATCGTGCTGCGGCAGTTCCCGTCCGCAGGATTCCAAATCGCGACCGGTGACCCGATTTCACTGGAGGTCAGCCGTTGATCGGCAAACACCCGCGCATCGCGCCATCGATTCTTTCCGCGAATTTTGCCGCGCTCGGCGCGGCGATTTCGGCCGTGGAAGCAGGCGGCGCCGACATGATTCACGTCGACGTCATGGACGGCCACTTCGTGCCGAACATCACGATCGGCCCGGTGGTGGTCAGCTCGGTGAAGCGCGTCGCCCGCGTGCCGCTCGACGTCCATCTCATGATCACCGACCCCGACAAGTACGCGGAGGCCTTCGTCAAGGCGGGCGCGGATATGTTGTCGGTTCACGTCGAGGTACTGCCGCATCTGCACAGGACAATTCAGCTCATCAAGAGCCTCGGCGTCAAGGCAGGCGTCGTGCTGAATCCGTCGACGCCGCCGGCCGCCATCGAAGAGGTCGCCGGCGACGTCGATTTCGTGCTCGTCATGTCGGTGAATCCCGGGTTCGGCGGGCAGGCCTTCATTCCGAGGAGCCTGCAGAAGGTCACGGCCATCCGGGGCATGCTCGACCGCGCCGGCAACGTGCAGGCCGCGATCGAGATCGACGGCGGCATCGATTTGTCCAATGTCGGGCGCGCCGTCGACGCAGGAGTGGACATCGTGGTTGCCGGCTCCGCGATTTTCAACACGCCCGATCCCGCCGCAGCCACCAAAGCGCTGAAGGACGCGGCGGCGGCGGTCGCTTCCTGATGAGCCGCTCGACAACACAGACGATCGACATCCGTGTCCGCTACGCAGAAACAGACAAGATGGGCGTGGTCTATCACGCAAACTATTTCATGTGGTTCGAGATCGGCCGCTGCGAAATGCTCCGCGCGATAGGACGAAGCTATCGCGAGATGGAGGCCTCGGGCATCGGCCTGCCGGTGATCGAAGCGCACTGCGAGTACAAGTCGCCGGCACACTACGATGACGAGCTGCAGGTGAGGACGTCGGGCAAATTGCTCTCGCCGGCGCGGGTCGAGTTCGAATACCAGATCGTCCGTCCGTCGGACGGCACGCTCAATGCCGTCGGCCGCACGGTGCACGCCGCGATAGACACCACCGGACGGCCGTGCCGGCTGCCCGACTACATCCGGGAGCTCCTCGAATGAAGGCACTGGTGACCGGCGCCGCCGGGTTCATCGGATCACATCTATCGGCCGCGTTGCTCGACTCGGGCGCCACTGTTACCGGGATCGACTGTTTTACCGATTACTACCCCCGGCCGCTAAAAGGAAGCCAACCTCTCGGTCGTGCGCACCCGGCCTGGTTTCTCCTTCGTGGAAGCTGCGGTCCAGGACGTCGATCTGGGCGGCTTGCTCAGCGGAGTGACTCACGTGTTCCATCTGGCCGGGCAGGCAGGCGTGCGGAAAAGCTGGGGACGCGATTTCGACGTCTATACGAGGGATAACGTTCAGGCGACTCAGCGCCTGCTCGAGGCGCTCGTTGGCCTCCCGATCCAAAAATATGTGTATTCATCGAGCTCGTCCGTGTATGGCGACGACGTGCCGCTGCCGATGCGAGAAGACACGTATCTGCAGCCGGTGTCCCCGTACGGCGTGACCAAGCTGGCAGGCGAACATCTGGGGAATCTCTATAACGCCAACCATGGCATCCCTACGGTGTCGCTGCGCTACTTCACGGTCTACGGACCTCGTCAGCGCCCGGACATGGCTTTTCACAAGTTTTTGACGGCCGTCCGCGACGGCCGTCCGATTGCCGTGTACGGCGACGGTGAGCAGACCCGCGACTTTACGTACGTGGCCGACATCGTGGCGGCGAATATTGCGGCCGCGGACCAGGGCCGCCCGGGCAGCGTGTACAATATTGGTGGTGGCTCCAGGGTCACGTTGAACGAAGTGCTGGAACTGATTGGCAAAGTCACTGGGAAACCGGTGAACGTTCAACGCGAGCCTCGAAAGAAAGGGGACATGCGCCACACATACGCCGATACGTCGGCCGCCCGGCGCGATCTCGACTTCACCGCGCAAGTGAATCTCGAGGCCGGCCTCGCACAGCAGTACCGCTGGCTTACTCAATGAATATTCCGCGCTTTTCGCTCTTCGTTCTCTGCTCTTTGCTCTTTCTCGCTTCGGCCTGTTCGTCGAATCCGCCGGTCACGGCTGGACCAGGCGAGGCGGATCAGATTCTGCTCGACCGGGGCAATGCGGCACTCAAAGAACGTCAGTGGAGCCGCGCGCGAACCTATTTTGCGGAACTGCTCGAGTCCTATCCACAGAGCCCGCTGCGCGCCGAGGCGAAGCTGGGCGTCGGCGACACGTGGCTCGGCGAAAACAACAGCGCCTCGTACGTCTACGCGCAGAATGAGTACCGCGAGTTCCTCGCGTTCTATCCGACGAATCCACGGGCCGACTACGCGCAGATGCAGCTCGGCATGGTGCATTACAACCAGATGCTGAATCCGCAGCGCGACCAGACCGAGACGAAAGAGGCGATTCGCGAGTTCGAGACGTTTCTCACACGCCATCCGTCCAGTGCCCTGCTGCCGCAGGTGAAACAGCGGCTTCGGGAAGCGAAAGACCGGCTGTCCGACTGGGACCTGCAGGTCGGCAACTTCTATCTCAGCATCCGGCTCTACCCGTCGGCCATCGATCGGTACCGCCATATCCTCAAGAACGACCCGGAATACACCCGGAGAGACGCTCTGTACTTCCACCTAGCGGAAAGCCTCGAAAAGTCCGAAAAGAAGGCTGAAGCTCTGCCCTATTACGAGCGGCTCCTCAACGAGTTCGACAAGAGCGAACATCTCGAAGAGGCGCGGCGTCGAGTCGAGCGACTCAAGGGCGAACTGAACATCGCCCCCAAAGCAGAGCTGTAACCCATACTCCCGTAAGGATTTGCGACATGCGCAAGGCAAGTATCGCGTGCGCCGTGTCTGTGTGGCTGGCAGCCTCGCCTGCCGCTGCCCAGACCCCGGCCGCCGAGTCCCAGCTCGTTCCGCCGCCCTCATGGGCGTTCAATGACATCGCCTGCGCACCCACGCTCGACATGGAGGCGCGCGGCAAGTCCCAGAAGAAAGCGCAGGCCACACTCCGCGTCGTCGGGGTCCAGGATGGCGCATACCGCGAGCTGCTAGCGCCCCCCGCCCTCCTCGTGGTGAGCGGCGGATCGAACGCCGGTCTCGAACCGGGACAACGCTACTTCGTCCGCAGGCGGGTGGTCCCTCTGACGGGCCTTGAGGAAATACCGACAGTGCACACGTCGGGATGGGTGCAGATCGTCGGCGTGGATACTTTGGTGGCAACGGCGGAGATTCTGCACGCCTGCGAAGGCATCCTGCTCGACGACTATCTCGAGCCGTTCACCGCTCCCACGATCGCCGCACGGCCGCTTCCGGGCACGGTGCCCCAGTTCGAGAACATGGGACACATCGTCACGGGCGTGGACGGGGCGCATACCGGCGGCGTCGGAAACACGATGACGATCGATCGCGGCACGAACGCGGGCATCGAGCTGGGGCAGCGCTTCGTTGTGTTTCGCGACAAGCGCGAGCTGAACGTCGATACGAGCCAGGCGTCGAAGGAACTGGCGGAGGGGACCAAAAACGCTCCGCTCGTGGAAATCGGCGAGGTGCTTGTGGTGTCGGTGCGTCCGAACGATGCGACGGTGCAGATTACCGTCGCGAAAGACGCGATTTCGAAGGACGACCTCGTCGCCCCGATACGTTAGGACGCTTTCGAACGCGGGCGTTCCGCGGGAGGAAACGCCGCGACTCTCGCGGGAATTCTGCTGAACCGGCGGTAGTAGTCCACCGCCGAGATCAGCGCCGTCAGCACGACGACCCAGAGCGCGGCGTATCCTACCCAGCCGAGCAGCTGCAGCCGTTCTTCCTCTCCCAGAATCAACGCCAGAATCGCGACCACCTGCGCCACCATCTTGACCTTGCCGAGCGGTGAGGCGGGGATGATGACGCCGCGCGCGTAGGCGATGCTTCGCAGCGTCGTCACGGCGAGCTCGCGGCCGATAATGACCGCGACCATCCACGCCGGCGCCAGGCCCATCTGGATGAGCGACACGAACGCCGCAGACGTCAGAAGCTTATCGGCGATCGGATCGATCATCTGGCCGAGCGCCGTCACCTGCTGGCGCCGGCGCGCCAGATAGCCGTCGAGCCAGTCGGTGATCGACGCGAGGCCAAAGATCGCGGCGCCGATCAACTCTTTGCGAATCCCGAAGATCAGCCGTCCTTCAAAGTTGGTGAGCAGGACGACGACGAGCAGCGGTACGAGAAAGATACGTGTGGCGGTGAGCGCGTTCGGGAGGTTGATGGTCGAGCGCACGGCTGCCTCAATTGTAATGCAGTATCATCACGCTTCGATATGAAGGCGCTTCTACTCGTCGGCGGGCAGGGCACCCGCCTGCGGCCGCTGACGATTCACGCACCGAAATCCATCGTTCCCATCTTCAACCGGCCTTTTCTCAACTACCAGCTCGATCTCATCAAACGGGTCCCGGAGATCGACGAGGTGATCCTCAGCCTCAACTATCAGCCGGCGCGCATCGAAGAGGTGTTCGGCGACGGACGGAACGCAGGCATCAAGCTGCGATACGTCGTCGAGCCGACGCCCCTCGGGACCGCCGGCGGAGTGAAATATGCGGCACAGGGCGTGCGCGAGACCATCGTGGTTTTCAATGGCGACGTGCTGACGCAGGTCGATCTGCAGGAGCTCATCGACTTCCATCGAGACCGCCGGGCGCGCGCGACGATCGTACTGACGCCGGTCGAGAACCCGTCGGCATACGGTCTGGTCGAGACCGATGCCGACAGCCGCATCCTGCGCTTCCTCGAAAAGCCCAAGCCAGAGGAAATCACCTGCAATACCATCAACGCGGGCATCTACGTGCTCGAGCCGGAGACGTTCGACCGCATTCCCGATAACGTCGCCTGGTCGATCGAGCGCCGCTTCTTCCCGTCGTTCATCGAGCGAGGGGAGACGTTCATGGCGTCGATCTACCGTGGCTACTGGATCGACATCGGCACGCCGGAAAAATACATGCAGGTGCACCGCGACATCATGGACGGACGCTATTCGATGCCGCCGTTCAACGGAAAGGCGGGGGTCGCATGGGTCGCGCCAACGGCGATCGTCGAGGAAGGCGCGCGGCTCGACGGACCGCTCTTCATCGACGAGGGCTGCCGCATTGGAGCGGGCGCCTCGATCGGGCCCTATTCAGTTCTGGGCGCTGACTGCCACGTCGAAGGCCAGGCACAGATCACCGGGTCGATCCTCTGGCCCGGGACGCACATTGGACGCGAGGCCCGCGTCAGCGACACAATCGTCGGCCGATCGGGAGAGATCGGCCGGAACGCCACGGTGAATCGTGCCGTGCTCGGAGACGGCACCAACATCGCAGCACACAGCAGACTATGAATCCCAACATTTTCAAGGCATACGACGTTCGCGGCATCTACCCCACCGAGCTCGACGAGCAGGTCTTCCATCAGATCGGCCGGGCGTTTGTGGTCTACCTCAAGGCGCGGCGCATCGGCGTCGGCCGCGACATGCGCGTATCCTCTCCAAGCCTCGCGGCGGCGTTCATCGCAGGGGCGCGCGAGCAGGGAGCGGACGTCGTCGACTACGGGATGATCTCGACCGACATGATCTATTTCGCGGTCGGCACCGAAGGCCTCGACGGCGGCGCGCAGATCACCGCATCGCACAACCCGAAGCAGTACAACGGCTGCAAGATGGTGGGCCGGGGTAACACGCCGCTCAGCGGCGACGCGGGCATCTCGGATATCCGCGACATGATCGCGGCCAACCGTGTTCCCGCGCCTGCCTCCCGCCCCGGCGCGCTGACGCGGAACACCATTCTCGACGGTTACGTCCGGCACGTTCTCGGCTTCATCGATCCGTCGATCGTCAAGCCTTACAACGCCGTGCTCGACGCCGGATGCGGCATGGGCGGCCTGGTTGCGCCGGAATTGTTCAAGGCACTTCCCTGCCGGGTCGATCCCCTGTGTTTCACCGTCGATGGGACCTTCCCCACCCACGAAGCCAACCCGTTGATCGAGGAGAATCGCCGCGACATCGTGGCCAGGGTCAGGGAACGGCATGCCGAAATCGGCATTGCCTGGGATGGCGACGCGGATCGCTGCTTCTTCATCGACGAAGACGGGGAGTTCGTGTCGGGCGATTTCGTCACCGCGCTGCTTGCCGAAGCGTTCATGCTCAAGGAACCGGGAGCGACGGTGGTGTACGACCTGCGCGCGAGCTATGCCGTGAAAGACGTCGCCGCACGATACGGGGGCAAGGCGGTGATGAACCGCGTCGGACACGCTTTTTTCAAGGCGCGCATGCGCGAGCTCAACGCGGTGTTCGGCGGCGAAGTGACGGGCCACTACTACTTCCGCGACAACTTCTACTGCGACAACGGCTTCATTCCCGCGCTGCTCATCCTCGAGCTCATGTCGAAGAAGAACCAGTCGCTCAAGCAGCTGCTCGAGCCGCTGCGGGCGAAATATTTCATCTCGGGCGAGATCAACACGAAGATGCCGAACATGGAAGCGATGACCTCGCGCATGGCAGCCATCGAATCGCGCTACAAAGACGCCCAGATTTCCAAGCTCGACGGCATTTCGGTGGAATATCCGGATTGGCACTTCAACGTGCGGCCGTCGAACACCGAGCCGCTGCTGCGGTTGAATCTGGAGGGTACGACGCCGGCTCAGATGGAATCGAAGCGGGATGAGGTGTTGTCGATAATCCGGGGTTAGATTTCCGTTTTATTTAAGCTTCCAGCCTTCTCGTTTCAGCCTGTTTTCCAACTCCAGCCAGCGAAGAGCGAGGACATTCGCATCGTCGGCGTGTTCGACCTGCTTCTGGCCGTCCGAGGTGGTGATCTCCAGATCGAAACCGGCCGCGTGAGAACTGGGGCGAATCTCACACTGCAGCTGCTTCCCATTGCGCTCGAAGAAGGACAACATCAGACCTTCTATCGGCTTCAGACCGTCGGCACGTGCAGGGTGAATATGGCAACGGCGTTGCTAAACCTCACGTCGAGTGGGCAAAAACGAGAATTGTTGCTTGCATGAAATACCACCGGCAGCCCGGAGTGTATCGAAACCTACCAAAAGGGCGGCAGGCGATTTCAAAATTGTTGCTAGCTGATATTCATGAGCGAACGTGCTAACACAAATCGTCGATCTAGAGGCCGCAACCGTGTATCGATTGTGGTCAACACATGCGTGTGAGACTGCTGCGGAAGTTTGCTGACCGCATCAACGGCATCGATCTCACGGGAGTCGATGTCGGCGATGTGATGATTGTCCTGCCCTACGAAGGAGCGCTGCTCATCGCCGAGGGGTGGGCCGAGGGGTGGGCGGAACGGACGCCGGCGGTTCCCGGATCGCTGCTGACTCTTCAAGAGATACACGCCAAGCCAACCTCGAGGGGCTAGTCAGCCAGGGTCGCGGCGTGTCTATCGTCTGCTCATCCGCTGACGAAGCCGATCGAGCTGAAAACAGCAGGCTGCAAAGATCCCGATAGCGAACGCCACGGCAAACTGCCCCTGGAATGCGAGCACGACGGCCCACACGAGCACGCCGGCGCCCACAGCGGGGATCAGCCACGTCAGCATGACAGCCTCCTGTTTCGTTAGACACCGACATCCGGCTACTGACTCTAGGGGGTTGAGCCACTGCTCCAAGCCAAGACCGAGCTGGCGGCCACATTCTGGACAGGGTGTCTTCATCCTATGCATCAAGGTTAGTTTGGCTGCGCACGGGCGAACGTCGAAATGCTAAAATCCCGATGAAACCGACGCGGGGTTAGCATAGTGGTAATGCTCTGGCTTCCCAAGCCAGCTAGGCGGGTTCGATTCCCGTACCCCGCTCCATTCCTGATCGGTGTGTGGACTCCTCCTTGCTCCCTGTTTCATAGCCAAAAGGAGGCGTATCAAGCATGGATAAACACGATCGCCCGGATGATTCCAGCAAGAACCGTCATGCGCCCGGCTCGGTAAGCGAAGAAGTATCGGGAGCAGGTCAGCGTTTCAAGGGTGCCGTAAAACGAGAAGTCGGCGATGCTATCGATGATGAGCGCATGGAAGAAAAAGGCGAGCGGGAAAACGAGGCCGGTAAGGCTCGGCAGCGCAGGAACGACGCAGTCTAGAGGTTCTCAGTAGAGGGATTTTGACGGGGCGGCGCCAGGTGTCGACAATGACCCCTCGGCGCCGCCTCCGGCTTGCTGGACAATCTTCACGCCCGCGCTGGCGCCGACGCGGCTGGCACCGGCCGTCACCAGATTTTTGAGCGCTTCATAATCCCGCACGCCGCCGGCAGCTTTGACTCCGATATCCGGACCAACCACCCGCCGCATCAGCTCCACATCCGCGACGGTCGCGCCGCCAGGACCGAAGCCGGTGGAGGTTTTCACATAGTCGGCGCCGGCCGCTTTGGCCAGTACGCAGGCAGAAATTTTCTCCTCGTCGGTGAGCAGCGCCGCCTCGATGATGACCTTGCTCAGCACGCGGCACTCGCGGCATGCCTCTACGACGCCCCGGATGTCACGCTCGACGGCCTCCAGATCGCCCGACTTCAGCGCCCCGATGTTCACGACCATATCGACTTCGTTGGCGCCGTCGTACACGACACGCCGCGTTTCGGACTGCTTCACATCGCTGGTCGTCGCCCCCAGCGGAAACCCGACGACGGTGCACACCCCCACCGTGCTGCCCTTCAACAGCCGCGCGCACAGCGAAACCCAGTAAGGATTGACGCAGACCGTGGCAAATCCGAATTCAAGCGCCTCCCTGCAGAGCTTCTCAATCTCCTGTTTCGTCGCATCAGCCTTCAGCAGCGTGTGATCGATCAGAGACGCCACATTCGTCGGAACCTTGTCGCCGGCGTAGAGCCCCAGCCTCGAGGCCCCGGCATCGATGACGCCGCGCACGCGGTCGGGACAGCAGTCGTACACGACGGAATGACAGCCGCACGTCCGCGGCCGCCCACGCGCCAGCGCCGCCGATACCTCCTCGGCAATGATTCTCTGTAGATCAGCCCACTGCATTTTGCTCTCTGCTCTTTGCTCTCTGCTCTTTGCTCTCCGCTCTATCAGTGTCCACCTTCGAGCGCCCGTATCTTCGCGAGCCGCCGGATATATCTGGGCTCGGTCATCGGCGTATTCAGCCAGACGTTCATGACATCGAGCGCGTCTTTCGGCTGGATCAGCGTCGATCCCAGACTGAGCACGTTGGCGCCGTTGTGCTGCCGCGCGTACCGCGCCATCGTCGCATCATGGCATACCGCCGCGCGGACACCCGGAATCTTGTTGGCGGCAATAGCCGATCCTATCCCTGCTCCGTCGATGACGATGCCCGCATCCGCTTCGCCTCGCGCCACGCACTTCGCGATGCGTGCGGCGGTGTCGGGATAGTCGACGGGATCGGCCGTGAGCGTGCCGAGATCGTCCACGGCAATCCCTTTGGATCGGAGCGCCGCCGCGAGCGCTGCCTTCAGCGCCAGACCGGAATGATCGCTGCCAATCGCCACCCGCCGTATGTCGCTCACAGGAGCGAGCCCCTCGTCCCCGCGATCGAGCAGATCATCCCTGACCACCGTCACGCGCCGTGCTTTCAGCGTGTCGGCTGCCAGCGGTGTGATGTGGCCGCCGTTCTGAAGCCCGACGGTTTCGCCGATCTCCAGCGTTCGCGCGTCGGCTTCCGTGATGATCTCGAACCTTTTCATGTTATCTTTCGCGCCACCGTGACGACGCTATTCACTGCAGAGCAGATAAGTGCGCGCATCGCCGAAATCGCCGCTCGTATCAATGCGGACTATCCGCACCAGGAGCCGCTTCATTTTGTCGCCGTGCTGAAGGGCGCTTTCGTGTTTCTGTCCGATCTGGCCAGAGCGATCGCGCCGAGGCCGGTCACCCTCGACTTCATCGCCGTCTCCAGCTACGGAGCGGCGACGAAAAGCTCGGGCGAGGTCCGCCTTCTCAAAGATCTCGACGCGCCCCTCCAGGGGCGAGACGTCATTATCGTCGAGGACATCGTCGATACGGGCCTGACGCTCAGCTATCTCCAGGACGTCCTCCGCGCGCGCGACCCGCGGACGCTTCGCACGGCCTGCCTGTTGAGCAAGCCGAGCCGGCGCAAGGTCGACGTCGCCGTTGAATATATCGGATTCGAGATTGAGGACAAGTTCGTCGTCGGATACGGCCTGGATCACGCCGGCCAGTTTCGCCACCTTCCGTTCATCGGGATTCAGGAATAGTCACTTCCCCACCGCGGCACGGACGAGATCCGCAAATTTTCTTGCCTCCGCCAGCACCGCCGGCTCGTCGAGCGTCAGCATCTTCCGATCCCGCATCAACACGCGCCCGTTGACCATGACCGTCTGCACGTCATCGCCTCTCGCGGCGTAGACCAGGTGTGAGACAGGATCGTACAGAGGCGTGAGGCGGGCGTTCGCCGTGGAGACAATCGCCAGATCGGCGCGCTTTCCGCGTTCGAGCGAGCCAATCGCACCCTCGAGACCAAGCGCGCGCGCGCCGTTGATGGTCGCCATTTCCAGAGCCGTCGCCGCCGGGAGGGTTCGCGGGTCACCGGTTTTCACTTTGTGGAGCAGCGCCGCAAACCGCATGGCTTCGAACATGTCGAGATCGTTGTTGCTGGCTGCCCCGTCCGTCCCGAGTCCGACGGTGATCCCCTGCGCGAGGTACTCAGGCACCGGCGCGATGCCGCTCGCGAGCTTCATGTTGCTCTCGGGGTTATGCGACACAGCGACGCCGTGACCGCGGAGGATCGCCATGTCGGCCGCATCGACCCACACACCGTGATTGATCACCGTCCGGGGGCCGAAAAATGCGATCGACTGCAGGTACCTCACCGGACTCATGCCCGAGTGCGCCTTTTTCGAGCTGCCAAGCTCGCTTTCCGTTTCGGCGACGTGAATCAGGACGGGAACGCCGTATTTTGCAGCGAGCGCACGTGACGCCAGCAGGTCCCTGGCTTCGAGCGTATAGGGAGAGTGAGGAGCGACTGCCGGAACGATGAGGTCGTCTTTCCCGAATTCCTTGATGAACGCTTCGTTGCGGGCGAGACCTTCTGCCGGCGTCCTGGCGTCCGCTACCGGAAACTGAATGATCGTCTGGCCGAGCACTCCGCGCATGCCTGCGGCTTTCGTCGTGCGCGCGATCTCCTCTTCGAAGTAATACATGTCGGCGTACGCCGTGGTGCCCGACTGAATCATCTCGAGCGCAGCCAGCCGCGTTCCTGCCCGTACCATCTCGCGCGATACGGTTTTCGCTTCGGCCGGGAAGATGTACTTCTCCAGCCATTCCTGGAGCCGCAAGTCGTCGGCGAGACCGCGATAGAGCACCATCGGGGCGTGGGCGTGCGCGTTGATGAGGCCGGGAATGACAATGGAGCCAACGGCGTCGATCTGCTGTGCTGCTTTGAAGCGGGAGGCGATATCCGCGGCGGGTCCAACGGCGACGATGGTGGTGCCGTCTACAGCGACAGCTCCGGGGTTGTAGACGCGGCGCGCCGCATCGACGGTAACCACCATGCCGCCCGACACGATGGTGCTCACCTGCGTCGGAGCGCTTTGCGCGAGCGTCGTGGCAACCAGCGCAGCGGCAGTAACCAGCGTCAGCAGCGTCTTCATGCGGTGATCTTACTAATCCCCAATCCCAAACCCCTAATCACCGAGTGCGTCAGTCAGTGTTGTATAGTCCCCGCATGTCCGTGCACATCGTGCCGCATCCGTTGATCCACGACGCGCTGAGTCAGTTGCGTGACGTCAATACCGACACAGAGCAGTTCCGCCAGATCGCCAACCGCATCAGCGTGCTGCTGATTGCCGAGGCGCTTCGCGATTTGCCAACGGAACGCGCGGTCGTGCAGACGCCGCTCGAAAAAGCCGAAGGCCGGCGGGTCGCGCGGGATGTCGTCGTCGTGCCGGTGCTGCGCGCGGGGCTGGGGATGCTCGACGCCGTGCTGGAGTTGCTGCCGGCAGCTCGCGTCGGCCACATCGGCCTTCAGCGGGACGAATCGACAGCGGTCGCGTCGCAGGTACTATGCGAAGCTGCCCGATAACCTGCCGTCGAGCTACGTCGTTCTGGTGGACCCGATGCTCGCAACCGGCGGCAGCGCGGTGGCCGCGCTCGATGTGCTCAAGAAGGCGGGCGCCAGCAACGTCCGGGTGGTGTGCATCGTTGCGGCTCCGGAAGGGATCGCGCTCATCGAGAAGCTGCATCCCGACGTCGAGATCTATACACCGGTCGTCGATCGGGAGCTGAATGCGCAGAAGTACATTTTGCCGGGGCTGGGCGACTTCGGCGATCGGTTGTATGGGACGTGTTGAATTGAGATAAAATTGCGTTTTCCCGAAGGTTGGGCGCTTGGCTCAGCGGTAGAGCATCGCCTTCACACGGCGGGGGTCAGTGGTTCGAATCCACTAGCGCCCACCAGCTTTCGCTCACTTCTCACGCACTGAGCTTCAGCTAGGCAGGCATACCAGCGAAAGCTGTCTCGCCGAAGCGTCGCAGACGCGAAGGCGGACTACTTCTTCGCTTCCTCGAGCAGCGCGGTGAGAATCCGCGCATATTCGTCGTCCGCGGCGGTAAACGTCTTCTGATAGTCGGCATCCGACATCTTCTGCTTGTCGGGGTCGCCGTCGAACATCACGATCTTCCCGGCGTTGTTCCACGTGTCGTACATATTCTCCTGCTTGCGCATCGACAACCCGGGGTCCGCCATGTCCTGCACGAAGATCTTCGTCGTCGGAGTGACGGTTCCGCTGAGCTCCATGTAGGTGTCGCGATATTGCTTGCCCTGCAGGCGGGGCTCCATCAGCTGAGGCGCGGGATACGTTCCCGAGATGACGAGCAACTGTACCTTCGGAAAATACAAGGCGGCGGCGTACTTGCCATCTCCAGTAGGCACCTTTGCGGCGATCGCGTCCAGTTTCTTGGCGTCCATGACCTGAATGAGCTCTTTCGCGACCGTGGCCGATTTCGACGCCGCCTGGGCAGAAGCGTTCGATGCCGCGCAAACAAGGGCAAACACGACCAATAAGACGGAATGGATCAACGCACGCGACATCATGGGGACCCCCTTCAAACCGGGCCGGCGTTTAGATTGTGCTAACGGATTACGCCGATTTCTATCACCGTTGAGGGACCGCGTCAATCAGGCCTGGGCATGAGGCGCGTCAGCCAATGAAGAGAGTGTCCTCTTCCTCGGTGCGGGGACCATTGGTGGCGGGACGGCGGGTCAGATCGCGAAAGACGTCGATTACAGCTTTGACGCCCGCCATCAGGGCGGCGCCCTCCCGGAGAGGCTTCAGAATGGCGTCCTGGACGGTCGTGGCGGTTTGCTCCAGCCGGCCGGTCACGTCGCTCACAAGGCGGTCCACGCGTTCCACCTGACCCGCGGCAAGCGAACTGATGCGCGCCGCGTCGCGGGCGATGGAGGTGAGGCTTTCGGTAATCGGCCTCATTTCCCGCTCCACTTGCGTCAGCCCGCGGTCAATCCGCCGGGCCACACCCAGCCCATAGACCACTATGGCGACCTGAATCGCCGCCATCGTCACGGTGGCCAGTGCGATGATTCCGAGGAACAGTTCCGCCCAGAAGGACAATCTGTCTCCTAACGCCTATTCGCGGCACCTAAGCCCTTAGCCCAGCCCTCAGCCCTCTTCCGAGGCGCAGCGCCTCAGAAGATGCTCATTCTCAGGTTCAGGTACTTCTTCGGATCTTTCCTGATGTCGGCCAGGAGCTGCTGCAATTCGGTAACGGTCCTATTCATATTCTCATACAGCTGCTTGTCGTTCATCAGCTGACCCATCGTCCCTTCGCCCTTGTTGAGTTTGGCCGTCAGAAGCTCCAGATTGGTCGTCACGGCGTCGAGCCGCTTGTAGAGGGCATCGTTGGTCACCAGCTGACCGATCGTGCCCTGGCCCTTGTTGATCCGGGCCGACAGGGCCTCGAAGTTGGCGGTGACCGCGCTCAGATTTTTGGCCAGCGACGGATCGTTCATCAGCTGGCCAATCGTGCCCTCCCCTGAGTTGATCTTATTAGTGATGGCCGTCAGGTTCCTCATCGACGCTTCGAGCTGCCGCGCGCTTTCCGGGTTGTTCAGCAGTTGACCCAAGGTGCCTTTTCCCTGGGACAGCCCCTGCGTCACCTCGCGGGCGGCGGACGTGAACTGCCGCAGCTCCTGATACAGCTCTTCGTCGGTCACCAGCTTGCCGACGGTGCCTTTGCCGGCCCGGACGTCCTGAATGAGAGCGGTAAGCTCGGTGATCCCTTTGTTGGCCTGCGCCGTCACGTCCGCGAGCTGCGGCGGCGGCGGATCCGAGGGGATATATTCTCCCTCCGGAATCGGCTGACCGGTGGTGCTGGCGGTGATATCGACCGCCCCTTCTCCCAGGAGCGACACCGACCCGATCGTGGCCCGCGACGAGGTGCGTACGCGCTCCTGATGGTCTTTATGCAGCTCGAGCAGCATTTCGACGTCGGATCCGATGAACTGCAGCTCTGTCACCGCGCCAACCGTTACGCCCGCGAGCCGCACAGGCGAGCCCCTTTGCACCCCTCCCGCGTTCGAGAACTTGACCTTCAGGTTGTAACGCTGCCAGAAAAACCCGCCCTCGCCGCCGAGCGCCAGGATGAGCACTCCCGCGATCACAATCGCGACGACGGCCATGATGCCGATTTTCAGTTCAGACCATTTCAGCGAACGCGTGCGAGGCATGGTGATTCCTTACCTTATGACAGAAATGCCTGAATGTAGGGATCCTTCGACTCGCGCAACTCGTCGGCAGTCCCCTCGAAAATGATGATGCCGCCCTTCAGCATCATGAACTCTGCCTCTTCCAACTTCGCCGGTCCCGCGTCCTCGAACTCGACGTTGTCACCACGGCGCACGGCTTCCTGGGTGGCGACAAAGAACGCATCTCGCAGCTGGTGCGTCACCAGAATCGAGGTGACCTCTTCGAAGTCGCGCAGCTTGACGATCTCTTCGTCGATGGTCGTAGAGGTGATCGGGTCGAGCCCGGTCGTCGGCTCGTCGTAGAGCAGAATGCGAGGCTTCACCGCCATCGCACGCGCGATGGCGACGCGCCGCCTTTGGCCACCCGAGAGCTCCGAGGGCTTGCGGTCGATGAACTGCGAGAGGCGAACGAACCCGAGGACCTCCTCCACTCGCGCGCGCACTTCGTCGAGTGACAGCCTGGTTTCCTCGTACAGCTTGTATCCGACGTTTTCCGCGACGGTGAGCGAGTCGAAAAGCGCGCCTTCCTGAAACACCATCCCGATGTCGGCGCGCACCTTCATCATCTGGTCTTCGGTGTAGTCGTTGATGAGCTGCCCGTTGACCCAGATCTTCCCGTTGTCCGGTTTGAGCAGGCCGAGGAGCAGCTTGAGCGAGATGGACTTGCCGGCGCCGCTGGCGCCGAGAATGATCTTGGTGTGCCCTGGCCCCAGTTTGAAGCTGACGTCACGCAGCACGACCGTGTCGTCGAATGCGAGCGAGACATGCTCGAAGACGACGACCGGCTCGTTGGCCTGGGTGGGCCTCTCGGCAACCGCGCTGCGTACGTCCGTGTCAGCCATCAGCTCAATAAAACAACGTGATCATCAACCTCGTGATGAAAAAATCCAGCACCAGCACCGTCACCGACGCCGCGACGACGGCATTCGTGGTGGCGCGTCCGACGCCCTGCGTGCCGCCCTTGGTCCGCAGCCCGACGTGACATCCGATGCTGACGATCGCGAAGCCCAGAAAAAATGGTTTCGCCAGTCCCATCCACACATCGTTCATGTAGAGGCCGTCGGTGATCGACTTCCAATACACACTCGAGGGCACCTGAAGCTGCTGAATGGCGATGATGCCGCCGCCGAGAATGCCCATGAAATCCGAGATGACCGTCAGCACAGGCGCCATCAGGACGCCGGCAATCACGCGTGGGACGACGAGCTTCCGCACGGGGTCCGTGCCGAGCGCCCGCAGCGCGTTGATCTGATCGGTGACGACCATGGATCCCAGCTCGGCGGCGATGCCCGATCCCACACGTCCGGCGAGCATGAGGGCCGTCAGCACCGGTCCCAGCTCTTTGACCATCGACGCGCTGACGAGCCGGCCAACGACCGGCCGCGCACCGAACTGGTCGAGTGTCAGGCCGCTCTGCAGCGCGAGCACCGCGCCAGTAAAAATACCGGTGAGCAGGACAACGGTGAGCGAGCCCACGCCGATGGCCTCGAGCTGCTCGACAACGTCGTGGAAATAAAACGGGCGTGAAAACGAATTGCGGGTGGCTGCCCAGCTGAGCTTGACGTATTCCTGCACTTCCAGAACGGCTGACTTCAGCCAGTTGTCGAGCGCCTTCAGCACATCAGCTCCGAGTCGACCCGGCGGCGGCGAACCCCAGCTCGCGCCCTTTCAGCGTCTTGATCTTGTCGCGCAGTTTCGCCGCGCGTTCGAAGTCGAGATTCGCTGCAGCCTGGCGCATCTGCGCCTGCAACTGTTCAATGCGAGATTCGATCTCTTCGGGGCTCAAATAGGTCTCGCGGGCCTCCATCACCTCGGGCTGTGTGTGGTAGTCCAGGTTGTAGACGCTGAGCGATACATCGTCGATGGCCTTCACGATCGAGGCCGGCGTAATACCATGCTCGCTGTTGTACGCCTCCTGCATCTGGCGGCGCCGCGTGGTCTCCTCCAGCGCGACGCGCATCGACTCGGTCACCGTGTCAGCATACATGATGACGCGTCCATTCACGTTGCGCGCGGCCCGGCCTGAGGTCTGAATCAACGACCCCGCCGAGCGCAGAAAGCCCTCCTTATCGGCGTCGAGAATCGCCACGAGCGATACCTCGGGAAGATCGAGACCCTCCCGCAACAGGTTGATGCCAACCAGTACATCGAACTCACCGAGCCTGAGGTCGCGCAGGATCTGTATGCGATCGAGGGTCTCGACCTCGGAGTGCAGGTACCGAACCTTGACGCCCAGCTCCTGGTAATACGTCGTCAAGTCTTCCGCCATCCGCTTGGTGAGGGTCGTGACGAGCGTGCGGGTGCCTTCCGCGGCGCGCGTCCGGATCTCCCCCAGCAGGTCGTCAATCTGGCCCTTGACAGGACGCACTTCGATCGGCGGGTCCATGAGGCCGGTCGGCCGGATGATCTGCTCCACCACGACGCCGCCGGCCTTTGCGAGCTCGTACGGACCGGGAGTAGCGGACACGAAAACCGTCTGCGTCGCGCGGGCTTCCCATTCGGCGAATGTCAGCGGACGGTTATCGAGCGCCGACGGCAAGCGGAATCCGAACTCGACAAGGGTTTCCTTCCGCGATCGATCGCCGTGGTACATCCCACGTATCTGAGGGACGGTCTGATGGCTTTCGTCCACCACGAGCAGCGCATCATCCGGGAGATAGTCCAGTAGCGTCGGGGGCGGCTCTCCCGGCGCGCGCCCGCTCAGATGGCGCGAGTAGTTCTCGATGCCGTGGCAATAGCCGATTTCCTTCATCATCTCGAGGTCGAACATCGTTCGCTGATGCAAGCGCTGGGCCTCGAGTACCTTTGCCGAGCTTTTCGAGCGCCGTACGACGCTCGACGAGCTCCGCTTTGATGGAATCGACGGCCGATCGGGTCTGCTCGCGCGGCGCGACGAAGTGCGACTTGGGATAGATGGCGACTTTGTCGTGCTTCCGGCCGCTCTTGCCGGTGAGGGGATCGAACGTCGTCAGGCTGTCCACGTCGTCGCCGAACAACTCGATGCGAAGGGCCTGCTCTTCGTACGACGGATACACCTCGACGACGTCACCCCTGACGCGGAACGTGCCGCGCGTGAAGTCGGTGTCGTTGCGCTCGTACTGAATTTCGACGAGTTTACGGAGAATCTGCTCGCGCGGAATTCGCTGGCCGAGCTGCAGCGGCAGCAGCATGCCGTAATACGCCTCGGGCGATCCGAGACCGTAGATGCACGACACGCTCGAGACGATGATGACGTCGCGCCGCTCGAAGAGCGATCGCGTCGCCGACAAGCGCATCCGGTCGATCTCGTCGTTGATGATCGCTTCTTTCTCGATGTACGAGTCCGTCGACGGTAGGTAGGCCTCGGGCTGGTAATAGTCGTAGTAGCTGACGAAATATTCGACGGCGTTCTCGGGGAAGAAGCGGCGAAACTCCTGATACAACTGCGCCGCGAGGGTCTTGTTGTGCACCATCACGAGCGTCGGCCTGTTGACCTCCTCGATGACCTTCGCCATGGTGAAGGTCTTGCCCGATCCGGTGACGCCCAGGAGGACCTGATGGATGTCGCCGCGCTCGAGCCCCTCCACCAGTTCAGGGATGGCCCGCGCCTGATCGCCTTTGAGCTCGAAATCGGAGACGAGTTTGAATTTGTCGTACAGGGATGGCATATCGTGTCCATGCGGCACGGCCGGGAAAAAAGGGCCGGCTCGAACAGTACATTGTACTACAGCTTCCCGCGCTTCAGAGGATCGGGGTTCCGGGTTCCGGGTTCCGAGTTCCGGGTTCGGAGGTTCAGAGATCGGTTTTTGCTAGCGGCATTTCTTGCGTGTCGTCCTGCGCGTATTGCTCCACGCCAGTGTCAGCGCGTCTCCCAACGCGTCTTCGTCAACCGCCTTCAGCGTGACGCGTGTGCAACCGCCACGTCCCCACGCGCCGGCTTCGGGGCTGAATGCGTCCGGGTGCTCCTCCATGAACAACGCCTGCTGGTCCGGGGTTAGTTTCACCATCCCGAACTGATCGCCGCTATGGAGCGACGCGAAGATCCGTTTGTCGATGCGGAAATCGGGATGGCCCATGTGAGCGCCCTCGACGGCACCTGCGAGCGCCAGAGCGATGCGGCGGAACTGCTCGGCTGTTACGCGTTGCGGCATGGCGGAGATTCTGCCACGGGCGGAAGCTCCCGGCGTCGCCGAAATTGCCTCGCGATTCGCCGTTCGGGACGTCTTTCGGCCGAAAATCGACGGATCTATGCCTGCGAACAGGGTGGCAGGTCATGTGCAATGTGGGCCGATGTGCGAACCAAGATTTACGGCGGAACTGCTGTCAATGGCGAGAAGAGCCTCTGCACGACGTGCCGATTTGCCACGATCGTCAAAGGTCGTTCGCTGGACGAAGAAGTGGTGCATTGCCAGTCGATTGCCACAAACGGCATGCGCGTGCCCTTCAAAGTGACATCGTGCACATCCCACAGCGACATCGATCAGCCGACATACATGCAGCTTCTCGAAGACGCATGGATTCTCAAGCCGGCGTCACGGCGCAAGCCTGCCGGGTTCGTGAAGCACAGCGATCTCAAGGCGGAAGAGATGCGCGCAATCATGGTCGAGTTGCGTGAGCAGGAGCAAGATTAGCTGGTCTCAGGGCAACTCGTTCCGGAACGAGTTGCGGCCGTGCACGAACGGGTGAGTGAATATGACGTCTATATCGATTGACTTTCGGCATGTCTCCGATCAGAAGGTCCTGGCGAGCGTTCGCGCCGCGGTCGAACACGAACGAGTGGCGACCGCGCATCTCATCGCGGCGCTCATGGAGCTCGACACCCGACGGCTTTACCTTCAGGAAGGCTGCTCCTCGTTGTTCACGTACTGCACGCAAGTGCTGCACTTATCCGAACATGCAGCCTACAACAGGATCGAAACGGCGCGTGCGGCGCGGCGCTTTCCGTTAATTCTCGATCTGGTCGAGTCCGGCGCCGTATCGCTGACCGCCGTGCGGCTGCTCGCGCCTCAGCTCACCGAGGAGAACCACCGCGACCTGCTCGGGCGGGCACGGCACAGGAGCAAGCGCGACATCGAGATTCTGCTCGCCGCGCTCAGGCCACAACCCGACGTGCCTTCGACCATTCGCAAGCTTCCCACCGGCACTGCGTTGCAACCATTGGATGACCCGTTTGCCGAGTCACGCGGGGCCGGCGCGCCGGACGACAGTCCGCGCGGCTTTGACGCCGTGGACGCGCAAGGGGCGCAACCGGCACCGGCGGAGCTGAAGCCGTTGGCGCCCGAACGGTACAGGGTTCAATTCACCGTGAATCGCGAGACGTACGACACGTTGCGACGGGCTCAAGATCTTCTGCGGCATGCGGTGCCGAGCGGAGATGTGGCTGTTATTTTCGAGCGCGCGCTGGAGTTATTGATTGTCCGGCTGGAGCGAACGAAATTCGGCAACACGAAACATCCAAGGGTCTTCCGCGACTCGTCACCGGAATCTCGACATATCCCGGCGGCCATAAAACGGACAGTATGGGAGCGCGACAGTGGCCAATGCGCGTTCAAAGGAGCGCGCGGGCGCTGCACGGAGACGGGGTTCCTGGAGTATCACCACCTTGTGCCGTTTGCCTCGGGCGGCCCCACCTGCGCCGACAATCTGGAGTTACGGTGTCGCGCTCACAATCAATACGAGGCAGACAAGTGGTTCGGGGAAAGACCATCGGCCACGCACGACCGGGCGTCGCCACCCGTGTGAGGTGACGCGGTAACTCGTTCCGGAACGAGTTGGGTTCCCAGCCGAATGTGGTTAATAGCTGACGGCTTGCCGGACCATACCTCGTAGCAACTCAAACCACTGTGGGTTGAAAACCGGTCCAGTGCCACGCTACGAACCATAACCGCCACGATTACTTCGCCGGAGCAAAATACCCTTCCCTGGTCCGCACCTGCAGCCGCTCCGACGTCGGACGCTTCAGTTTAATTTCCACCTTGCGCCATTTTCCGTCACGCACGGCGTTGGTAGGCACGTAACCAAGGACGTACTGCCCACCAATCTCGTCGGCAATATCTTCGTACATCGGCTCGAGTTCCTTCATGGCCCCTGGGAAAACCGCTCTGCCGCCGGTGATGCGCGCGATCTCCATCAGCTTCGACTGAAGGATAAGCCGATCGGATCCACGGCTGTTCGCAAGAAAGCCGATCGGATAAACCGTGACGTCAGACGCACGCAGGATTCGCAGCGTCTGGTCCCAGCTGCGCGAGCTGGAGGTGTCGCCGCCGTCGGTATAGACGACGAGTACCTTTCGGCCCTGCTGATCGAATGCGCTTCCAAGATACACGGTCATCGCGTCGTAAAACGAAGTCCGCCCCTTGGCCTTGCGACTTCGAATACGCTCGACCAGCCGCGGAAACTCCTTTTGAGAGAACGTCGCCGCCCGGACGTCGTCGTCGAACTCGACCAGCGTGAAATCCAGTGCATTAGGAAACGTGTTCAGGAATTTGATCGCCGCATTCCGCGAAAAGGCCAGATCCTTCTGCATGCTTTCGCTGGTGTCGAACATCAGCCCGATACGCAAGGGCGCCGTATCGTCCGCCGCGCCGGCGGCAAAATAACTGATGTTTTGCGGCTTACCATCCTCCCGTACTTCGAAGTCGTCCTGCCCCAGCTCCCTCACCGGGCCTCCCGCGCGGTCGACGACGGTTATGGTAAATCCGGCGACGTCGACATTCGTCTTGTACGAGAACTGGGCCCGTGCCGATAAGGAATACACGGCTATCAGGCTGGCGGCGGATAACACAAGGGGCGCGGCACGTGTCATAAGGGGCGTATAATAGGTAGTTTACAGCGACAGGCGCAGGGGCTCACGGATCAAACATGAGGTGTCTGGCGGTTTGCCAAGACGAGCTGGTCATCAGGATGCTGGACCAAATCCTGGCGCCCAGCATCGAAGTCGACTTTTTGGCGGAGAGCCGTACGCTGGCGCGAAAGCTCCAGGCGGAAGGCCTGCCGGTCATTGCCGGTGACGTCAAACGCACCGATACCTACCTCAAGGCCGACATCTCTCCACAGACCTGCATCATCATCGAAGACACCGGCAGGCGCTACCTCCCGAAAATGATTGACGCGATTCGCGATGCGGGCGGGTCGCTCATCTACGTGCTGGGTGTCGGCACCGCCGACAAGGAAAAACGCGCCGAGGCCATTCGCAGCCAGTTCCCTGACGTGTCCTATCTGTCTCTGTCCGAGCTCTTTGAAGCGCCCCTCCTGACCGAATTCAGCCGCGCACTCACCCGCGCCCGCGTCCAGCAATATCAACGCTACCTGGCCGACGCCGATCGCATTCTGATTCTGCTGCACAACGAGCCCGACCCCGACGCCATGGCCAGCGGCCTGGCGCTCAGAACGATCCTCCATCGAACAAGGACGACGGCCGTAATTGCGGCGCTCGAAGGCGTGACGCGGCCCGAAAATGTCCGGATGGCGAACCTGCTCGACATTCACGTCGAAACGATCACCCCTGACGCCATTGCCGAGTTCGATCGCGTCTGCATTGTGGACGTGCAGCCGCACTATTTCCAGGGGCTCGACCGCGTCGATCTGGTCATCGATCATCACCCCGAGCAGCATGGCTACAACGCCGTGTTCAAGGACATCCGCGAAGACTACGGCTCAACGTGCACGATATTGACCGAACATCTTCGCGCTATCGATGCAAGCATCTCAGAGCGCACCGCGACAGCGATGCTCTACGCCATCAAGTCCGACACCTTGTTCTTCAACCGTCAGGCGAACCGGTGCGACATCGAGGCGTTTTCCTATCTCTATCCGCTCGCCGACGCCAACCTCATCCGAAAGATGGAAGGCGCCGAAATCACCGCCGAGCGGCTGCAGCTCATCAGCACGGCGACGCAGCGCGGCAGCATGGTAGATCAGATCTTTTCCGTGTTTCTCGACGAAGTGCCGCGCGACGACGCGATTCCGTACGTGGCAGATTTCTTTTTGCAGCTCGAGAACGTCCGCTGGACGCTCGTCTCCGGCCTGGTCCATGGATCGTTCGTCATGTCGGTGCGCAACCTCGGCTATACGAAAAACGCGGGCGATTTCGTTCGGCGGTATTTCTCAGACATGGGATCCGCAGGCGGCCACCGCGCCATGGCCAAGGCCATCGTCCCGCTGGATGCGTTCCAGTCGCGGTTCGGCGCTGTCGATCAGACCGTCGGCAAGCGGATGTCGGAGCTGCTGCAGGAATTCCTGCACGACGCGCCGGAGGAGAAGAAGAAGAAAGAGCCCGTCGGAAGCCACTGACGCCATTTCACGCAGCTACGCCCCCGCGACCACCGGTTCGATGAATTGCCGGTAGGCGTCTTCGTATCCCCTGTCCATTAGTTCTCCCAGGCTTTGATAACGGTCGGAGCGCTCATCGTACGTGCCCTCGAAGTCGAGCGAGCCGACTGGATTGTGAGCAGGCTGGATGACGAACAGCCCTTTGAACCGTTTCCTGTAAGAGCCGATTGCGTCTCGTATCGCCGCGGTCTCGGCGGCCGCAAGATGTTCGGCAAGGCGAGACCGAAGAGATCCGGCGGGTTTGTTCAGCCGATGCGGAGCCGAGCGGTCGGCGTCTGGACACACGACAATAACCTGTTCCACGCCAGCCGCCAGGAGCTCGTCGAGCAGGCGGGGGACCGCGCCGATGCGATCGCACGTACGGTGAGTTTCACCCTTCCAATAGCTCTCCGGCGAAAACGCGATCAGATGGGGGTCTGTGATTACGGGCATCGACAAGCCGCCGGCCAGCGCGTCGAGAACCTGGCTGCGGCCGACGCCTTTCAGATCGATCAGCTCCCCGTGGCTCCGCTGAAAAAATGTCTGTCGCCTCGGTTCGGCTATGGCGGCAAACACGATGTCGCCGCGCACCTCGATGTCGAGCGTACTGACGATCAGCTCACGGAAGCCGGGCTGCCCGAGGTTTTCGAACAGCAGGTCGGAGTAGCGCCGGCTCAGCTCGTACGGCGTCGGCTCCTTCAACGCCGCTGGCCCACGAAACAGCTGCCACAGCGCCGCGCGGAAATGCCGGACGCCGGGCTCCGTGCTCCAGGGAGAGCCGATAATCCGCGCCCACCAGCGGCCGCGATCGCGCGAGCCGATGTCATACGCGACCTCAGTTTTCTCCCTCGCCGCCGCCACCGCCAGCACGCCGAACGCCGTCGCGAAACAGAGCGTCACAAGCCTTGGTACCACCGTCGGCAACATGTCGGGCGCAAAGGCCGTGGTGACCATGCCGACGTATGCCGAGACCAGACGGGCACCGGCGTCCACGCTGATCATCTGCACCAGAAAACTGAGCGGATACGCGATGAGGGCGGCCGCGAGCACGAGCAGCGGAACGGCGAGCACGGCAACGCCCGCCAACGCGAACGCCGCAGCCAGTTGAAGAGGCTGACGCCAGCGGTACATACGGGGAGCGGGCCGGCGGCGCCAGATGCCGCCGTCTTCCCAGGTCTTCGCCGCCGCGTCGATCGCCGCGAACAGGCATCCAACGATCCCGACACCACGGCCGCTCATGACGTCGACCTTCACACCGGCTTCGTGCAGCGCGCGCAGGACGCCCGCGTGATAAGCGCCGCCAGTACCGTTGCCGCTCAGAAGAACGGCGGTTCTCAGGTGTGGTGAATAGCTCACGCCTCGTCGTGGATGGTGACGAGCTTGATGATCTCGAAGTTACGGGTGCCGCTCGGCGTCGTCACTTTGATCTCGTCGCCTTCGGTCTTTCCGACGATGGCGCGGCCTATCGGAGAGCTGGTCGAGATGAGACCTTTGCCTGCATCCGCTTCTTCGGGCATGACGAGTTGATAGGTAATCGAATCTCCGGTGTCTTCGCGGAGCTGCACCGTGGATCCTAACGCGGCCCGGTCGTGCGGGATCTTGTCGAGATTCATGATCGAGATCTCGGCAATGCGCTTCCTCAACATCGCGAGGCGCGCGTTGACGATGCCCTGTCGATCTTTTGCTGCCTGGTACTCGGCGTTTTCGCGCAGGTCGCCCAGTTCGCGCGCCCGCTGGATTTCCTTCGGCAGTTCGTGATGCAGCTCGCGCTCGAGCTCCGCGACTTCGTCTTCGAATTTCTTGAGGATTTTCGCCTTCATTCCGCGGGAAGATCCTAACACATCTGTTATGCTCTCTCAGATGACTGGAGCGTCGCACTCCAGCGTGAAACGCTACCGCGAGCTCGCTCGCCATCCCTCGAAAAACGGACTCGAACGCGAGCTGCTGCTCGACGGCCAGCATCTGCTGATCGAAGCGCGGAAATCCGGCCTCGTGATCGAAAGCGCCGCCTTCGAACAGAACATGCTCGACGATCCCGCGGTGCGTGCGTTGGCCGAGCAGCTCGTCGCCGATGGTGCCGACGTCTACATCGTTTCACGCAAGACGCTCGAGTCGATGAGCCCGGTCAGAACTCCCGCCGGCATGGTCGGCATCGCACGCCGATCGCTGACGCCGCTGGACGCTGCCATCCGGGCACACCAGTCGGCACCTCAGCTGATCGTCGTCGCGCACGACCTGCAGGACCCGGGTAACGTTGGCGGTGTGGTCAGAACGGCCGAAGCGGCCGGCGCCACGGCCGTCATCACATCTCCGTCGACAGCCGATCCGCTCGGATGGAAGGCGCTGCGTGGATCGATGGGAAGCGCGCTAAGGCTGCCGATCGCGCGCGCTGAGACAGGCGAGACGTTGGATGTGCTCCGCCAGGCGGGCATCACAACCTTCGCGCTGGTGGCGGGCGGCGGGCGGTCGCTGTTCGACGTCGACTTGCGGACGCCGTCGGCATTCATTCTCGGAGCCGAAGGCGTTGGCTTGCCTCCCGAGATCCTCGACAGAGTCGATCAACGCGTGTCGATTCCGATGACCAGTCCCGTCGAATCGCTCAACGTGGGAGTCGCCGCGGCCCTGGTGTTATACGAGGCGTTTCGACAGAGACAATGAGCCTTTTCGACGATCTTCCTTCGGACACAGCGTCCGCACATACCGCGGCCACGCCGCTCGCGGAACGGATGCGCCCTGCCACCTTCGACGAGTTCGTCGGCCAGCAGGACATCCTTGCTCCCGGCAAACCGTTGCGCGAAGCCATCGAACGTGATCGCCTGCGGTCGATCATCTTGTGGGGACCTCCAGGCACGGGCAAGACCACCCTCGCCCGGCTCATCGCCAAAGCGACGCGCGCGCGATTCGTCTCTTTCAGCGCGGTGCTCGCCGGCATCAAGGAAATCAAGGAAGTCATGGCGGCGGCCGAACAGTCGCGGCGCCACATGAACCAGCGCACCATCGTGTTCGTCGACGAGATTCACCGCTTCAACAAATCTCAACAGGATGCGTTTCTTCCGCGCGTCGAAGCGGGCGACATCGTGCTGATCGGCGCGACGACTGAAAATCCCTCCTTCGAAGTGAACGCGGCGCTGCTGTCCCGCTCCAAGGTCTACACGCTGCGAGGACTCACCGAAAAGGAAGTGGTGACAATCCTGGAGCGCGCGCTTCGTGATACGGACCGCGGGCTCGGTGCCGAGCCCATCGACATCGCCGACGGCGTTCTCGCGGCGATCGCTCGGTATTCGAACGGCGATGCCCGTTCGGCGCTGAATCTGCTCGAGCTCACCACCGCAGCGGCCCCGCGCGGCTCCGACGGCTCGAGCCGGCGCGTCGATCTGGAGACGGTGCAGCAGTCCGTGCAGCGCCGCGCTTTGCTCTACGACAAGAGCGGCGAAGAGCACTACAACATCATGTCGGCACTGCATAAGTCGATGCGCAACAGCGATCCGGATGCGTCGGTCTATTGGCTCGCGCGCATGCTCGAAGCTGGAGAGGATCCGCTCTACGTCGCCCGGCGCCTCATCCGGTTTGCGTCGGAAGACGTCGGCAATGCCGACCCGCAGGCGTTGACCGTCGCTGTCGCCGCAAAAGATGCGGTGCACTTCATCGGCATGCCCGAGGGCAACACCGCGCTGGCGCAGGCCGCCATCTATCTGGCGACCGCGCCGAAGAGCAACGCCGTGTATGTCGCCTACTCCGCGGCAGCGGAAGATGCCCTCAAGCAGATCGCCGAGCCCGTGCCGCTGCACATTCGCAATGCGCCCACGAAACTGATGAAAGACCTCAACTACGGCCGGGACTACAAATACGCCCACGACGAAGCGGAAGGTGTTGCGAACATGGAGTGCCTGCCGCCGTCGCTCGCCGGCAGGACGTACTATCAGCCCACCGATCGCGGGTTCGAAGAAACCATCCGGAAACGTATTCAGCAATGGAAAGCCGCGCGAGAACGGTCGACATCGTAATTGCGGCGGCGGCGAGCAGTGCCGATTTCGCGCTCGGCCGCGCGCTGTTCGAGGAGTACGCCGGCGCTATCGACGTGGATCTATGCTTCCAGAACTTCGCCGTGGAACTGGAACATCTGCCCGAGATGTACGGACCGCCGTCGGGATGTCTGCTCCTGGCGCGCGCCGGCGGTGAGCTTGCGGGATGTGTGGGCGTCCGCAGGCGAACCGACGAGGTGTGCGAAATGAAGCGGCTTTACGTTCGTCCGCCCTTCCGAGGTCTCAAACTGGGCCGGCGGCTGGCGGACGACGTCGCGCGGCGCGCGGGCAGCATCGGCTACCGCACGATGGTGCTCGACACGCTCGAAACGATGCACGCCGCCCTGGCGCTCTACGTCGCGATGGGATTCCAGCCGTCGACGGCGTATTATGCGAATCCACTGCCGAACGTGAAGTATCTTTCCCTCGATCTGAAACGGAGTGCGTAGCATGATCGATCGCCGCAACCTGCTCAAAATACTCGCGTGCGCCATGATTCCGCGCCAGGCGATGGCGGCTCCGGCCGTCTCGACGCTGATCGGGAACGGTTCGCCTGGACTCTCTGATTCACAGGTAAACAATCCGTACGGGGTGCTCATCGGCCGCGATCGCGCATTGTATTTCTGCGACCTCGACAACCAGCGGATTCGGCGCCTCGACCTCAAGTCCCGAGCCACGACGACTATCGCAGGCAACGGTCAACGGACCTATGCCGGCGACGGCGGCCCCGCGACCGCGGCGTCTCTCAACATGCCGCATGAGATCGTGTTCGACTCGCGCGGGCATCTCTACATCGCGGAGCGCGACAATCACGTGATTCGGAAGGTCGATGGCGGTAGCGGCGTCATTTCCACGCTGGCCGGCACCGCTGCCGCGGGATTCTCCGGCGACGGCGGGCCTGCCTCCAAAGCGCAGCTTCGGTCGCCGCACAGCATTGCGCTTGGACCTGACGGCCGTCTCCTGATCTGCGATATCGGAAATCATCGCATTCGCGCGGTCGACCTCGCCTCGGGCGTCATCGAGACGATTGGCGGCACTGGCGAACGTCTGCCTACGCCCGACGGCGCCCCACTGAAGGGAACACCGCTGAACGGTCCCCGCACGATGGTGATCGGGGCCGACGGCACCATCTATCTCGCCTTGCGCGAGGGTAACGCGCTCTATCGAATCGCGGCGAAGTCGGGAACGCTCCATCATCTCGCTGGAACCGGCGAACAAGGCTGGTCGGGCGACGGCGGGCCCGCCCGTGCGGCCAGACTGTCCGGCCCCAAGGGGCTCGCGCTGCAGGGACGAAATCTTTACGTCGCCGATACGGAGAGTCACACCATCCGTCGCGTGAATCTCGACACCGGCATTATCACAACGGTGCTCGGAACCGGTGCCCGCGGAGACGGTCCCGAGACAGATCCGCTTCAATGCCGGCTCTCGCGTCCGCACGGCCTGTTTGCCGACAAAGACGGGACGCTTTATGTTACCGACAGCGAGGCGCACCGCATTCGAGTCGTCACCCCTTGATCAACGTGCGGAGCGAGAGTGCTCGGGCTCGTACGCGCTGGCTCTGCTTGCAGACGTCCTCATGGACTTTTGCTGCCGCTCCCCGCTTTCGTCAGCCCCCAGCCGATCATGAAGAGGACGATGCCGGCGAAAAACGGCTTCGGCGGAGGTCCCATGGGGCCCGCCATCACGAAGACGTCCACGACGAGAATCCACATCGCGAACATCTGAAGGAATCGCCCGAGATACCAGAGCGCCGCGCCGGCTCGTGGACTCATATCCGTTCGAAGTTTTTCTCAATCTCGCGCCGTGTGAGGCGGAGCATCACCGGACGGCCGTGCGGGCACACTGTCGAATAGGCCGTGCGGCGGAGCTCGTCGAGAATGTGCGCCATTTTTTCATGCGTCAGCGGGTAGTTGGCCTTCACGGCCGCATGACAGGCCGTGGTGGCGGCAATGCGGCGCAGCGCGTCGCCGGCGTCCCGTCCGCGATCGAGCCCGTCGAGATCCTCCGCAAGCGCGCGAAGCGCTGTCATCGCCTCATCACGTCCGAGGACTGCCGGGAGCGCCGTGATCCGCAGGGTCTCGCCGCCGAAATCGTCGACAGCATACCCGAGACGCGCAAGGTCCGCGCTATGACTCAGCAATGCCTGCCGTCCCTCTGGCGACAGGTCGATCAGCAGCGGCTCAAGGAGTCCCTGGCTCTCGAGCGGTCCGGAGCTCAGACGCTCCATGACCCGTTCGAACAGCACCCGCTCGTGAGCGACGTGTTGGTCGATGATGGCGATGCCGTCCGCGTCGATCGCGATGATAAACGTATCGCGAAACTGTCCGAGCGGCATCATGGGCTTGATGGTTTCAGCGGATGCAGGTGCTGGATGCTGGGTGCTGGGTTCCGCACCTGACGCACCCACCGCACCTGTCGCGCCCAGCGCACCCGACTGGGCCCATCTGCTCGGATAGATGCCGCCGTCCAATACCCCGGGAATCGACTGTGGCGCCGGCTCTGATGGCGCGATAGCTGGCCGGCAGCAGCTGCAGCTCCGGCACCGCGCCCTTTCCTATCGCATCGGCGATCGCGTGTTTCACGGCTTGGTGAACGAACGACTGATCCCTGAACCGCACCTCGGCTTTCGTCGGATGCACGTTGACGTCGATGCGATCGGCGGGAATCTCGAGGAACAGATGCACCTCGGGGCTCCGCTCCTTGATCGAGGCGTTGCTGTACGCGTCGATAATCGCGTGCGCGATCGTCCGGTCCTTCACGATTCGCCGGTTGACGAAGACGTTCTGCGTTCCCCGAGTCGGGCCCTGTTCCGCAAGAGCCGCCACAAATCCCTTGATGCTGCATCCCGACAGGCTCTTCCCCACGGGTACGAGATCCGGCCGCTCGCCGAACACCTGATACAGGCGATCTTCGAACTTCGCCACCGCGGGCCAGTTGAACATCGTCCGCGGCCCGCTCGTGACCGAAAACCCGATCTCGTGATACCCCAGAGCGAACTGCGTGACGACACGCGACACTTGAGTAGCTTCTCCGGTGTCGGTCTTCAAGAAATTTCCGGCGGGCGGGCAGGTTGTAGAAGAGATCGCCGACTTCAATCGAGGTGCCCTCGGGAATCCCGATCTCCTGGACCGACGCGATGGCGCCTCCGTTGACCTTGATCTCGGTCCCGGCCAGCTCTCCTCGGAAACGCGTCTTCATCACGAAGTGGGAGACCGAGGCGATGCTCGGCAGCGCTTCGCCCCTGAAGCCGAGCGTGATGATCGCTGCCAGATCTTCCGCGCGCTGAATCTTACTGGTCGCATGACGCTCGAGAGACAGCCGCGCGTCTTCCGGCCGCATGCCTTCGCCGTCATCCTCGACGCGCACCAGCCGCTTGCCGCCCAGTTCGATGTACACCTGGATGCGTCGCGCCCCGGCGTCGATGGCGTTTTCGATGAGCTCTTTGGCGACCGACGCGGGACGCTCGACGACCTCGCCCGCGGCGATCTGATTCGCCAAATCAGTGGGAAGAACGGTGATGCTTGCCATCGGGATGGGGGACTCGCGATTAGGGATTGGATTTGCCTAATCCCCAACCCCTCATCCCTAATCCCCAGCCTGTTTCAGTCTCCAACCTTCACCGACAACGCGGCTTGCGCTGCGGCCAGCCGCGCCACCGGTACTCGATACGGCGACATCGAGACGTAGTTCAGGCCGACCTTCTCGAAGAAGTGAATCGACGACGGATCGCCGCCGTGCTCGCCGCAGATGCCGAGCTTGATGCCGGGACGCGTCGAGCGCCCCTTCTCCACTGCCGTGCGCACGAGCGAGCCGACGCCGACGGTGTCGATGGTGCTGAACGGATCTTTGTCGAGAATCTTCTTGTCCTGATACGCGCCCAGGAACTTGCCGATGTCGTCGCGCGAGAACCCGAACGTCGTCTGCGTGAGGTCGTTGGTACCGAACGAAAAGAACTCCGCCTCCACGGCGATTTCGTCGGCGGTCAACGCCCCGCGGGGCACTTCGATCATCGTGCCGACGAGGTAGTCAATCTTCACGCCCTTTTCCTTCATCGTCTCTGCGGCGACGCGATCGACGATGTCTTTCTGGTCTTTCAGCTCCTTCACGTGGCCGACCAGCGGAATCATGATCTCCGGCACGACCTTCAGCCCTTCTTTCTTGAGCTGGATCGCGGCCTCGATGATGGCGCGCGTTTGCATCTCCGTGATTTCCGGATAGGTGATGCCGAGGCGCACACCGCGATGCCCGAGCATCGGGTTGAACTCATGGAGCTGCTCGACCCGTGCGAGCAGCTTCTTCTTGCTCTCCAGCTCCTTCTTGTCGCCGTTGGTCGCTTCCAGCTTGGCGACCTCGACCATGAGGTCTTCGCGCTTCGGAAGGAACTCGTGCAGCGGCGGATCGATGGTGCGGATTGTGACCGGCGATCCCTTCATGGCCTTGAACACGCCGTAGAAGTCGCCGCGCTGCATCGGCAGCAGCTCCAGCACCGCCTTCTTTCGGTCGGCGGTGTTATCCGCCAGGATCATGCGCTGCACGATCGGCAACCGGTCTTCGCCGAAGAACATGTGCTCGGTCCGGCACAGTCCGATACCGCGCGCGCCGAATGCGTAGGCGAGCTCGGCCTGGTCCGGCAGGTCCGCGTTGGCGCGGATGCCGAGGCGCCGCACCTTGTCGGCCCACTCCAGAATCTTGCTGAAGCGCTGGTAGATATCCGATTTCTTCGCATCCAACTGGCCGTTGACGACCTGCAGAATCTCGCTGGGCTTCGACGCCATCTTCCCCAGCTTGATCTCACCCTTCAATCCGTCGAACGACACGTAGTCGCCTTCCTTGACCACTTTGCCGTCCACGACGAACTGCTTGTCTCTCTCCGAAATGTTCAGCGAGCCGGCACCGACGATCGACGGCTTGCCCATCTGGCGGCCGACGACCGCCGCGTGCGAGGTCATCCCGCCGGTGGCCGTCAGAATGCCCTGCGCGACGTGCATGCCATGAATGTCATCGGGCACGGTTTCCTTGCGCACGAGGATCACCTGCTTGCCGTCCCGCGTCCATTCCACTGCATCGTCAGCGGTGAACACGACCTGGCCAGACGCCGCTCCGGGCGACGCCGGCAGACCCTTCGCAAGCACCGGCACCTTGGCCCATTCAGCCGGATCGAACCCCGGCGACAAGAGCTGCGACAAGCGCTTCGGGATCCACCAGCAGCAACGCGTCTTTCGGCGACACGATCTTTTCGTCCGCGAGATCCGTGGCGATGACGACGGCCGCATATCCCGTGCGCTTGCCGCTGCGCGTCTGCAGCATGTAGAGCTTTTCGTCCTGGATCGTGAACTCGAAGTCCTGAACGTCTTTGTAGTGCTTCTCGAGCCGCGTCGTGATCTCGCGCAGTTGCTTGTAGGCCTTGGGCAGCACGGCTTCGAGCTCGCGGATCGGCTGCGGCGTGCGGACGCCCGAGACGACGTCTTCGCCCTGCGCGTTGATGAGGAACTCGCCGTAGAACTCTTTCGCGCCGGTTGCCGGGCTTCGCGTGAAGCCGACGCCCGTCGCCGAGCGATCACCGGTGTTGCCAAACACCATCTGCTGCACGTTGACGGCAGTACCGATGTAGTCGGGAATGTCGTAGATGCGGCGATATTCCTTCGCGCGCGGGTTCTGCCACGACCGGAACACCGCGTTGCGCGCGCCCTTGAGCTGCTCGATCGGATCCTGGGGAAACGACTTGCCGGTCTTCGACTGCACGACCTTCTTGTAGCGTTTGATCACCTCGCGCAGCGCCGCTTCGTCGAGGTCGGTGTCGGCTTTCGCGCCGCGCTCTTTCTTCACCGCGTCGAGCTCGTGCTCGAACACGTCCTTCGGAATCTCCAGGACGACGTTGCCGAACATCTGGATGAAGCGGCGGTAGCTGTCGGCCGCGAACCGGCCGTTGCCCGTCTCCTGCTTGACGGATTCGACGGTCTCGTCGTTGAGGCCGAGATTGAGAATCGTGTCCATCATGCCGGGCATCGAAAACTTCGCGCCCGAGCGCACCGACACGAGCAGCGGTTTCTTGGTGTCGCCGAGCGTGCGGCCGGCCGATTTCTCCAGCTTGCGCAGGTTGTCGATCATTTCCTTTTCGATCGACGGCGGAATCTTTCCGCCTTCCTTGTAATAGATGGTGCACACCGGCGTGGAGATGGTGAACCCGCCGGGGACGGGCAGCTTCGCGTTGGTCATTTCCGCGAGGCCCGAACCCTTGCCGCCCAGCAGGTCTTTCATCGAGCGATCGCCGTCGGCCTTGCCGTCGCCGAAAAAGTAGACGTATTTGCCGGGCTTCGCCAGTTTCGCCACCTTCTCGGTCCCGGACGAAGGCTTCGCTGTCTTCTTCACCAACCTGAGCACTTTCTTGGCCATTCGACTGTTTACTCCGTCTCCGAAACGATTTCGGAAATATCTGCGATTCGTAAAATTTGCTGTTCGAGCCGCTTCATGAGGCGCAGGCGCGCCTTGCGAAGAGGGGCGTCGTCAACCATCACAAAAATTTCGGTGAAGAATCGATCGATTGCAGGACCGAACTGGGCTGCCTCGACAAATGCGCGGCGCAAATTTTCGCCTGATTCGAGCACACTGTCAATCGCGGGACCGCGCCGCTCGAGCTCCTGCACGAGCGCGATTTCCGCCGGCTCCTTCAGCTGCTGTTCGAGCGATCGGTCGCGCGCATCCGCCGCCTCGGCGCCGTCGAGCTCGCGCGCGATGTTCTTCACGCGCTTGAACGCAACCGCGAGCTTCTGAAAATCCGCGGAGACGGTGAATTCGGGCAGAGCTTCGAGTCTTTTCAGCGCGTCCGCCGGATTCATCCGCCAGAAGCGCGCCCCCTGAATCACGGCCCGCACGTTGCGCACGTCGAAACCTCGCTGCTCGAGCACGTAGCGATATCGTTCGAGCAGAAACTCATCGATGGCGGCGCGGTTATCGGCCGGCCACTGCTCCAGCGGCGCAAACGGCCTCGCCGCTTCCGCGAGCATCGTTTCGAGCGTGGGCCGGGACGCCAGTCCCGTCAACGCCTCGAGGTCGACGAGAATCTTGAACACGCCATGCGCGACGCGGCGCAGGCCGAACGGGTCGCGCGAGCCGGTCGGTTTTTCTCCGGCGTAAAACATGCCGGCGAGCGTGTCGAGCTTGTCGGCGAGCGAGACGGCGGTCCACGTCAGGGCCGCCTCGCCAAGCTGTTGACGATTCGGGCGGGCATCGGGCGCGATTGAATCGGGAAGATAGTGGTAATAGATGGCCTTCCACACGCGCTCCGGTTTGCCCTCCTCGCGTGCGTAGATGCCGCCCATGACGCCCTGCAGTTCGGTGAGCTCCGCCACCATCTCGGTCGCCAGATCGGCTTTCGCCAGGCGCCCCGCCACTCGCCGCATCTTCCTCGATATGGGGCGACTGCAGCGCTTCCCGCGCAATCCATCGCGCCAGATGTTCGATGCGCTGGCTCTTCTCGAAATAGCTCCCGAGCTTCTTGTGAAACCTGATCGTCTCGAGACGCTCGATTCGGTTCTCCAACGGCACCTGACGGTCGGCATCCCAGAAAAATGTCGCGTCGCGCAGCCGCGCCGTGAGCACGCGTTCGTAATTGCGCGCCACGTTTTTTTCATTGCCGGCGTCGGTGTTGGTCACCACCAGGAACGCGGGCTTCATCTGGCCGGCATCGTCGACGACGGGAAAATTGTGCTGATGATGAATCATCGTCGTCGTCAGCACTTCTTCCGGCAGGCTGAGGAACTCCTTCGAGAACGTTCCCGCCATGACCGACGGATATTCGATCAGATCCGGCACTTCTTCGAGGAGCGTCGAATGCAGCATCGCGGCGCTGCCGACGCGCCCGCCGAGGGACCGGGCTTTCGCCTCGAGGCCGCGCGCGATGCGGCCCTGGCGCTCCTGCCGATCGAGGACGACGAAGTGTTCGGCCAGTCTCGACTGGTAATCCTCGAACGTCCGCACCTTCACCGCGCGTCCTGCTCGCCCGCTGGTGGTCAGATGCCGATGACCGTAGGTGACCGCCGCGGAAATCACTTCCTGGACCGACGACGACTCGGCAAGCTCGGTGCGCCGGATGGTGAACGGCACGACGCGGCCGCCATACAAATAGAGAATCCACCGGATGGGACGTCCGAACAGCAACTCCCCTTTGCCATCTTCGAGGAACGCATCCCAGCGCATCGCCTTGGCAAAATTGAACGAGCGCAGTGTCGTGGCGAGAACCTCGGGCAGGATATCCACGGCCGCTTTCCCGCGCTGATGCCGGCGATACCCGAGATAGGTTCCCTTCGGCGTCTCGATCCGCTCCGCCTGCGTGACGTCGATGCTGTTCTTCTTCGCAAAGCCCATCGCGGCAGCTGTGGGCTGGCCAGCCGAGTCAAACGCGGCGGCAACCGGGGGACCCATGAGCAGCTCCTCGAGATCGGATTGCCGCTCCGCAATTTTCGCGATGCGCGCGGTCAACCTTCTCGGCGTGCTGTAGCTCTCGACCGGCGCGTCGGGAGGAAGCCGATGCGAGCGCATGGCGCTGTCCAGACCGTCGCGGATCTGCCGGGTCAACCCGGGCAGCCACGACGCCGGCATTTCTTCGGTCCCTATTTCCAGGAGCAGTTCACGTTCCATTTATTATCGCGGGGCCCCCGCCCCGGCAGGATTGAAGTCCGGCGCTACGAATGCGCGGGTTCCGCCACATACGCCTGCGCAATGGCAATCGCAATCTGACGGACGCGCAATACGTACGCGGTCCGTTCCGTCACGCCGACACTGCCGCTGGCATCGAGGATGTTGAATACGTGCGAGCACTTGAGCGCGTATTCGAGCGACGGCAATATCAGATTGCTCTTCAGCAGCCGCTCGGCCATGCCGTAGTACTTGTCGAACAGGTCGCGGTGAAACGCCGCGAACTCTTCGCGCGACATGCCGTCAACCTGTCCGTAGACGTATTTCGACTGCTCGATCTCTTCGCGGAGCCTCACCTCGCCGTATTTCACTCCCCCGCCCCACTCGAGGTCGAACATGTTGTCCACCTTCTGCAGGATCATCGCGATGCGCTCGAGGCCATAGGTGAGCTCGGCGCTCACCGGCGCCAGATTCACTCCACCCACCTGCTGGAAATACGTGAACTGCGTAATCTCGAGACCGTCGAAGAGCACCTGCCAGCCAATACCCCATGCGCCGAGCGTCGGCGACTCCCAGTTGTCCTCTTCGAAGCGAATATCGTGCGCGCGCGGATCGATGCCGACCGCCTCGAGGCTCTGCAGATAAATCTGCTGCACTTCGTCTGGCGCCGGTTTGAGAATCACCTGAAACTGATGATGTTTGAGAACGCGATTCGGGTTCTGTCCGAACCGTCCGTCATCCGGCCGTCTGGACGGCTGGACGTAGGCGACGTTCCACGGCTTGGGTCCGAGCACGCGCAGCAGGGTTTCAGGATGCGACGTACCCAGCGCCAACCTCGAGGTCGAGCGGCTGTTGAATGATGCATCCTTGCGACGCCCAGAAGGCGCTCAGTTTGAGTATGAGATCTTGGAGGGTCACGACCGGGTCATGTCCTTCAGCACCTTAATCGATCGCGGCTCGCGCTCCAGATGCATGGCGATGACGCCGCGGTGCAGCGATTCGAGCTCCCGCAGCGTCGCGCGATCGGCGCCGATGCGGCTCACGTCGTGCGGGGAAATCTTGCGTGCGGCCGTCAGGAACGCCTGCGCCCCCGGCGATAGACCCTGCACCCGCGCCGCCGGGTACACACCCTGCAGGCTGAGCAGCCAATATTCGAAGTAGCGCGCCAGAGGCTCGGGCGCCACGCCCGCCGCCAGCGCGTCGACCATCGACACGCCAAGGCGGTACAGCCGCTCGTCTTCGTGGCTCTCCGCCGCCCATTCGTCGATGAGCTCGGCGAAATACGACGCGCGATCCGAGCGCCTCGATCGTTCCACTCGACAGCGCCGATCGGGCGGGCTCTGAATAGTTCAAGCTGACCAGCTCGCGCCGCTCTTTCTCGAAATACGCGACGCGTACGTGAGTCAGCGGCTCGAGCGCGCCCACGAAGTTCGATCGCGGCCGCCTCGCACCCTTGGCCACACCCCGTTTTTTGCCTCGATCGCGCGTCAAAAACACGACAATCCGGTCCGCCTCGGCGAGTTTGTAGGTGCGGAGGATGAGTGCGTCTGCGCTGTAAAGGGGCATCTCGGCCTGCCTCGCGGAGCCTTGGCGGAGGCGGGCTTATTCTACCCCGCGCCTCGTATGTAGCGCGTGTAGAGCGTGGCCAGTCCAAGGAAGGATGCGAAGCCGCAGACGTCGGTGAAGGTCGTAATGAACACCGCCGAGGCGAGCGCCGGATCGATCTTGAGCGCTTTCAGCCCGAGGGGAATCAGCGTACCGACGAGGCCCGCCACGAACAGGTTGATGACCATCGCCAGCGCGAGAATGATCCCCAGCCGGAAATCGCCGTTCATCACCCATGCGACCAGCGCCGCAATCGTGCCCGTCACAACCCCGTTGCCGATGCCGACCAGCAGATTCTTCGCGAGCGCCTTCCGCGAGTTGCTCCACGTCAACTCGCCGAGCGCGAGGCCTCGGATGATGACGGTCAGCGTCTGCGTGGCCGCGTTGCCGCCCATGCCGGCCACGATGGGCATGAACACCGCCAGCGCGACCCACGAGCCGATCGTGTCCTGAAAGACGCCGACGACCGCGGCGGCGAGGAAGGCGGTGGCCAGATTCACAATCAGCCAGGGCATCCGCTTCCGCAACGATTCGGCTGCGGGAGTGAACACGCGCTCGTCGCTCGACACGCCCGCCAGACGGTACAGGTCTTCTGTCGCTTCGTCCTTGATGACGTCGATGACGTCGTCCACCGTGATGACGCCGACCAGCTTGTTCGACTCATCGACGACGGGGATCGCCAGCAGGTTGTACGACGCGACCAGCCGCGCGACCTCTTCCTGGTCCATCTCGACGCGGGCGCTCATCGGGTCCGGCGTCATGATCCGCTTGAGCGGAGTTTCGGGCGACACGAGCAGCAGACGGCGCAGCGACGTGACGCCCACGAGATGGCCTCGCGCGTCGACGACGTAGAGGTAGAACACCATCTCGACATCGCGGGCGCTTTGCAGGGCCGTGATGGCCTCGCCAACCGTCATGTCTTCGGCAGAGGCGAAGACATTCGGGTTCATGATGCGGCCGGCCGTCTGCTCCGGGTATTCGAGCAGGTTCTCGACTTCGCCCGATTCCTTCCGGCCCATCAACTCGAGCACGGCGCTCGAGAGCTCATCCGGGAGGTTGTCAATCAGGGCCGCGGCGTCGTCCGAGGGCAGCTCCTGGACGAGTTTGGCGATTTCCTCGGCCGAACGCCCTGCCAGCAGCTGGGCGCCGGCTTCGGGGGCCGAGCTCGCTGAGGGTTTCCATGGCGAGCCGGCTGTTGCGCTCGACCAGCACCGAAAAGGCCGCCAGGCGGTCCCGCTCCGGGCAGCTCGCCGAAGATCTGGGCGAGGTCCGCGGGATGCTGTTTCTGGAGGAGATTGGACAGGTTTGCCGTCGCACCGACCCTGAGCAGGCGCTTGACCGAGTCGAGGACGAGATCGACTTTGCGTTGCGGCGGCATACAAACTCGTTACTGTAACATGCCGACGGCGAGCGAAAGGGCCGCGAAACAGTGAAGTGATTGCAGACGGATTCGGGAAAAGAGATGATAGGGGCCCTCGCAGCACTTCCCAACACCTGAAGGGGTAAGGACAGAGATGGCGCACGACGTTTTCATCAGCTACGCGTCCAGCGATAAGGCCGTCGCCGACGCAGTGTGCTCGCAGCTCGAGTCGATGCATCGCATCAGATGCTGGATCGCTCCGCGCGACGTAACCCCGGGTGCTTCGTGGGCCGAATCGATCATCGACGCACTGGACGGCTCGAAAGTCATGGTGCTGATCTTCAGCAGCAAGGCGAACGCCTCCATGCAGATCGAGCGCGAAGTCGAGCGGGCGGTTCACAAGGGCATCAACATCATTCCGTTGCGAATCGAGAACACGGTCCCGACCAAGACGCTCGAATATTTCATCAGCTCTCCACATTGGCTCGACGCGATCAGCGTGCCCCTCGAGCAGCACATCAACAAGCTGGCGAGCAGCGTCAAAGCGCTGTTGTCGAAACAAGGGATTCACACGGAATCTCAGCCGGCGCCGGCGCATGCGGCTGCCGCACCGCCCGCGGCCGGTCCCGTCGCCGCTCGCGCACACGTGGCTGCGGCGGCTGCGCCCTCCAAGCGTGGATGGATCCTGCCGGCCGTGATCACCGTTGGCGTCGCCGCGGCGGCGCTGGCCGCCGGAATCACCTGGGGACGGGCGCAGCGCGGATCCGATCCAACAGCAGCTGCCACTGCGGTAACGATGCCCACGGCCATGACGCCGGACCAACCGCCGAAGGTCGCCACGGCGACAACGGGGACTGCCGTCGCACCAGCCCCGGCAGCTACTCCGCCACCTGTGCCGCCCGCTGCCGTTGCTGACGCGACGAAACCGGCGCCGGCTCCTGTGGCCGCCCCAACTCCGGGCCGGGATGCAGTCCCACCACCGGCCACGACGACCGTCGTTGCGACTCCCGCTGCCGCGGCGCCTGTGCCAAAGAATCCGAACCTGTTCATCGATTTCCGCAACACCCTCACCGAGGGGTCCGTCACGCTCGAGGTCAACGGCGAGATGAAATGGACGTCGAAACTGGGGACGCAGATGAGGGGTCAGCGGACGGAGAATCTCCGCGCATCGCTGAACTTGAGCCCGGGAAAATACGAAGTTAAGGCCACGCTTCATACGCCTGACGGCAGAGTGCGCGATACCGAGACGACCTCGGTGAGCGTGGATACGGCCGTGCCCCGTACCCTCAAGATGGAGTTGTCCCGCTTCAAGCATCACGTGGAGTTCGAGACAGTCATCGGAAAGCCGGAACCTCTACCGGTTGCCGCGGGGCCGCCGCAAAAGCCTCCAACGCCGGCCAAAGAAAAGCCACTGCCAGCCAAACCGGCAGCGACGCCGAAGTAGACCGCTGACCGACAGTCCCCTTTCGCTCATCGTCGGCGTCACCGGACATCGAGATGTGCGTCCTGAGGACGTCGCTCGTCTGGAAGCCATTTTCTCGGCCTCGCTCGCCGATCTGCAGAAGCGGTATCCAGCGTCGCCGCTCGTGCTGTTGTCCTCGCTCGCCGAAGGTGCCGATCGGCTCGCTGCCCGCATCGCCCTTCGCTCGAACATGAAGCTGGTCGCGGTCCTGCCGCTGCCGCAGGCTCGGTACGAAGAGGACTTCCCCACGCCCGAGGTGCTCAACGAATTCCGCGACTTGCTCGAGCGATCGATCGGTGTCATTCGGCTGCCTTTGCTCGACAGCACAACCGAAGACCAGATAAAAATTCCTGGCGGCGCTCGCGATCGCGAATACGCGAAAGCCGGTGCTTACATTGCCGCTCACAGCCAGGTGTTTTTCGCCTTCTGGGACGGCACGCCGCACACGGGCGACAAAGTCGGAGGAACGGCTCAGACCGTCGACTTCAGAATGCAAGGCGCTCAGGCGCCATACGTCGGCCGCCGCAGCGCGCGCATGTTCGGAGTGGCCGCGGGACCGGTGCTGCACATCGCGACGCCGCGAACGAGCAATCCCGCATCACACTCGCTGACACCCGCGCTCGCGCGTCTGCTGCCCCCGAACATGCGCGAGGACGCCTTCGACAGGATTTGCCAGCGCATGGACGCATTCAATCGCGATGCGAAAACGCTCCGCGATGGCCTCGGGCGCGGTATACGGGACCGCCTGGCCGGATTGCTGAACATGGCCGCCTCGGATGCGCCGTCGATGTTCGAACGGCTTCCGGCCGGGTGCCGGACGGTCGTCGAACATTACCTCGTCGCCGACGGCCTCGCGCTGCACTACCGCGCGCGCGCCTTGTCGACCTGGCTGCGTGTGTACATCGGTGTCGTCATCGCCGCCCTGTTCTTCAACCTCCACTCGTCCTTTTTCGCCGTCACGCAAGCCCCCCCGGTCTCGTTTGCCGACGCCGTCGGTGCATTGCCCTGGTTTCTCATCGGCTCGCTGGCCTGTTCGACGTTCACGGCAGCGTGGCTGTACGGACGCGCCCAGAAGGGCGAATATCAGACCAAGTACCTCGACTATCGCGCGCTCGCCGAAGCGCTGCGGATTCAGTTCTTCTGGAAAATCGCCGGCATCGCCGAGCCGGTGGTCGACTGGTACCTACGAAAACAACGCAGCGACCTGGAATGGATCAGGAGCGCGCTGCGATCGTGCGACGTCATGGTGGCCGCAGCCGGGCCACCCGTCGAAATGATGGCGCTCTCGCGCCCGGAACGCCTCGGCCTGATATCCAAATGGATCGAAGATCAGCGGCGCTACTTTTCGTTCAGAGCGACCACTGAAAGGGCGAAGCTCGAACACGAAGCCACGATTGTCACGCGGCTGCTGAAGCTGAGCGGCGCGTTGTCCATCGTCCTCGCGATCATCCTGATCGTGCCGCTGGTGACCTCGACCGTGATCACGTCGGCCGTCCACGGACTGACGCCAAGCGCCTTTCAGCACGGCGGCTGGATGGTGTTGATTCCGATGATCGCGGTCAGCGCGGGGCTGCTGCACGGCTACGGCAAGCAGCTCGCACGCGCCGAGCACGCCCGGCAATTCGAGCGCATGAGCGACCTTTTCTATGCCGCTGAACGGGAGCTGTCAGCGCTTATCGCGGACGACCGGGATGCCGCGGGGCTCGTGCGGGAGTTGGGTATCGAGGCACTGGACGAAAACGGCGACTGGCTGATCCTGCACCGGGAGCGTCCGCTGGAAGTACCTCCAGGCTAACGGTTTTGCATGCTTTTCGAGCACTACGGAACACAAGGCAGGTGAGATGGGCTATTCCTGGGCTGAATTTGCGCCGAAATAAGGGTGCGAGGAAGGCACGTATTTTGCTTTTGGAGGCGCCTATGAGACAAAACGCTCAGGCGCAACGTAAGCTGCACCCAGCCTACGAGCGTGATTTCCGGGTGGCAAACCCAGTCACAGGACGATGCCTAGCCGGCCAACGGTCCGCTCGCGACGAGCAACGGATTGGCCGGGTGGAGCAGTTGCTCCGCGAGCACCCGTCTCTCGTGCACGAAATCGAGTAGTCCCTACTTCTCCCGGTTTCTGACGCCGAGCTCATCGAGCATTCTTCCGTCTTCGCGCCACTGCTCCCTCACAGCCACCCGTAAATCGAGAAACACATGCTGGTCCAGCAGACCCTCGATATCTTTCCGGGCGGCGGTGCCGATCTGCTTGATGAGATCGCCGCCCTTACCGATCACGATGGGCTTTTGTGATTCGCGCTCGACGAGAATCGTCGCGAAGATCCGCGTCGTGGAATCTTCGGGCGTCGGCTCGCTGAACTGGTCGATGAGAACAGCGGTCGAAAACGGCAGTTCGTCGCGAGTGAGCCGCAGCACGTGCTCGCGGATCATTTCCGCAACCATGTCGCGCTCGCGCTGATCGGTGAGGTAATCATCAGGATAAAGCGGTTCGCCTTCGGGCAGCGCGTCGAGCAGCACCCGCTCGAGCCGCTCGACGTTGTCGCCGGTGGCGGCTGAAACCGGCACGATGGCTTCCCACTCGCGCTCCTTGCTCAACTGATCGAGGATCGGGAGCAGCTTGTGCTTCTTGACGAGATCGATTTTGTTCAGGATGAGCACGAGCTTCGCATTCGAGTTCTTCACCAGATCGAGCAGATAGCGCAAACCCGCGCCAGGGCTTCTCCGACGCGTCCATCACGACGCCGACGACATCGACTTCGCCGATGGTGTCTACCGCCGCATCCACCATCCGCACGTTCATGCGATGAAGCGGCCGATGAATACCCGGAGTATCGACGAAGACGACCTGTCCATCTTCGTAGTTCTTCACTCCGAGGATACGTGTTCGGGTTGTCTGGGGCTTATTGGAAACGATGGCGAGCTTCGTGCCGACGATCCTGTTGAGGAGCGACGATTTTCCCGCGTTTGGGCGGCCGATCAGCGACACGTGACCCGATTTCATTTTATTTGTCGCGGGGGCCCCCGCCCCGCTCCACGCAGCTCGCTTGCGGGGCCCCTTCGCCCCGCGCCGCTCGCTGCTCATTACTCTCTCGCATTGCCAATTTCTTCAGCTTCGTGTTCGAGCTTGGTGACGCGGGTGATGCGCACTTTCCGCACGCGCCGGCGCTCGGCGTCGATCACTTCCACGCGAAGCCCATCGATGTCGAACCGCTCGCCGACCGTCGGGACATGCCCGAGGTGGCTGAGCAGAAACCCGCCGACCGTCTCGAAACCTTCGCGCTCGATCGGCACGTGAAGGCGATCGGCTATCTCGTCGACGTCGGCGGCGCCGCTGAACACAAACGATCCGTTCCCCTCTTCCACGACCGGTTCCGCCTCGACGTCGTATTCGTCGCGGATCTCGCCGAAGATTTCCTCGACCAGATCCTCCAGGGTGACTAGCCCTGCCGTGCCGCCGTATTCGTCCACGACGATGGCGCTCTGGATGCGCTGGTGCTGGAACTCGCGCAGGAGCTCGCTGACCAGCTTGGTTTCGGGCACGAAATGCGCGGGACGCAAGTGATTCGTAATCGGCGCATCGCCGAGCAGCGAGTCGCCGAGAAGGATGAGATCCTTCACATAGACGAACCCCAGGATGTTATCGAGGTTCTCGCGATACACGGGAATACGCGAATACTCCTGCTCGCGGAACAGCGCGCGCAGGTCGTCGAGCGTCGCCGTGGCGGGAATCGCCACGATGTCCGGCCGCGGGGTCATCACTTCGCGTACGAGCGTGTCGCCGAAATCGACGATCGACTTCAGGAGCTTGCGCTCCTCCTGCCCCGTCGACGTGCGCGGATCGGCGTCGGTCACCACCGCGTTGATGACTTCCCCGTCATCATTCACTTCGTCGCGGTTGACGGCGACGGGGGCCGAACGCTCGCGCCGCGAACGGTCGAGCAGGTGGAGGAACGCATAGGTGATGGGCTTGAGCGGGCGGGTGATGATGCGGAAGCTCGGAAGAAGCAGCTTCCAGCACGCGCTCCGGATCGCGCGAGACAATCAGAAACGGTAACAGGAACTCACAGACCGCTCCGAATCCGACCATCGATCCAGCCAGCAGGAGCACCGTCCCGGCGCCCGAGGCGCCGATCATGAGCGCCAGCAGCAGTACGACGAAACCTTCGATCAGCCCCAGGAGCGTGCGAAGCGGGAGAAACAGCAGCAGCGGCTCCTGCAGATAGCGCTCGAGATCGGGCGCGCGGCCGCTGCCCTCGGCGAGCAGCCGCAGGGAAACCCTCATCAAGGCGTTGAACGCCGCCTGAATAGTGCCGAGATAAATGGCACAACACGCCAGGAGAAAGAGCGTCAGCGGAATCATCAGGAGCGCGCGATCAAACCGAGCGGCAAGCCCGCCTTGCGTCTAAGCCTGGTCTCGGCGCGAGCCATGTCCCCGTCATCGACCTCGTGATCGTAACCGAGAAGGTGTAAAAGGCCATGTAGGGCAAGCACCCTAAATTCTACCGCAAGCGAATGGCCGAGGTTTTTGGCCTGTTTTCGCGCAATTCCACGCGCAATGACGATTTCCCCCAGGTGCCGGGGCTGAGAGGGCTGAGGGCTGAGGGCTCTCCCCTGTTTGCTCTGTCCTCTTCGCTCTTCATGCGACGGGAAGGAAAGCACGTCCGTCGCCGTGTCTTTGTTGCGGAATTTACGATTGAGGGCGCGAACTTTGGCGTCGGGAAGAATAGCAATCGCGACGGTTCCGACGGCCGAGCGGGGCGCGATTCCAGCGAGCCATCGTCCAAGCCCTCTCGCGCCGGTTCCTTTCGCGCCCTCTTCCACCACCGTCACCTGGATGTTCAGGCTGTTCCACCTTTGCCGGTGAACGATTCGTAAGCCTTTACGATCTGCTGCACCAGCTTGTGACGCACGACGTCGCGGTCGTCGAAATGGATGAACGCAATCCCTTCGATGCGCGCCACCACCTTCATCGCTTCTACCAGGCCCGACACACGACCCTGCGGCAAATCGATCTGCGTGATGTCGCCAGTCACGACGGCCTTCGACCCAAACCCGAGCCGCGTGAGAAACATCTTCATCTGCTCCGAGGTGGTGTTCTGCGCCTCGTCCAAGATGACAAACGCGTCGTTGAGCGTGCGGCCGCGCATGAACGCGATCGGCGCGATTTCGATGGTGCCGCGTTCGATGAGCCGCTCGGCCCGCTCGACCTCCACCATATCGTAGAGGGCGTCATAGAGCGGCCGCAGGTACGGATTCACTTTTTCCTGCAAATCGCCCGGCAGAAATCCGAGCTTTTCGCCCGCCTCCACCGCCGGCCGGGCAAGGATGATCCGGTTGACGCGTTTTGCGAGCAGAAACGAAACCGCCTGCGCCATCGCAAGATACGTTTTTCCCGTGCCGGCCGGGCCGATGCCGAACACGATGTCGTTCTGTTCTATGGCGTCGAGATAGCGGCGCTGATTGACCGTCTTGGGTGCCACGCGCCGCCGCCCCGACTGGGTCTGCGTGCTCTTGAGGAAGTATTCACGCAAATCGATGTTCGGGTCGGTGGACACGAGTTGAGCGGCGGTTTTGACGTCGCCGTTCGATACGCGATATCCCTCTTGAAGAAGCGCGCCAAGCTGCGAGAAGAGCCGTTCGACCTTCGCCACCTCGGCAGGCGGGCCGTCCACGATGACGTCGTGTCCCTGCGTCCGTAAGCGGACGCCGAACTGGGATTCGAGGTGTTTGAGATTCTCGTCGTAGGAGCCGAACAGCGTTTCGATGCCGGATTCCGGAAGTGTGATTCTTGCCAAATCGTCCTCTTCTACCTTCAGCTCTCTGCTCTATGCTCTTAGCTCTTTTTCCGTGTGTCCTTAATCTGGATGTGCAGCTCGCGCAGCTGTTTCTCGCTGACCGGTGACGGCGCCCCCATCAACAGATCCTCGGCACTCTGCGTCATCGGAAACGCGATGACCTCGCGGATGTTCGGCTCTTTTGCGAGCAGCATCACGATGCGATCGATTCCCGGCGCGAGGCCGCCGTGCGGCGGTGCCCCATATCGAAATGCATTCAACATGCCGCCAAAGCGCTTTTCGACCTCGTCAGGACCGTACCCGGCTATCTCGAAGGCACGAAGCATGATGTCCGGACGATGGTTGCGGATGGCTCCGCTCGACAGCTCCACGCCGTTACAGACGATGTCGTATTGGTAGGCCTTTATGGTCAGCGGGTCCTGCGTCTCGAGCGCCTCCAGGCCCCCCTGCGGCATCGAAAACGGGTTATGACTGAAGGCGACCTGCCCGGTCTCCGGATCGCGCTCGTAGAACGGGAAATCGGTAATCCAGCAGAACTTGTACGTGTTCGACTCGATGATGTCGAGCTCCCGGCCCAGATGGGCGCGCAAGCCGTCAACAGGCTTGCCGACCTTTCCCGAATGCTCCGAGACAAAAAAGATCGCGTCGCCTGTTTTCGCGCCAGTGGCCTTCGCCAGCTCGGCCCGTTTGTCCTCCGACAGATATTTCGCGATGGGCCCCTTCGCCTCGTCGGCAAGCACCACATACGCGACGCCAGCCAGCCCGAGCGCCTTGCCAGCGTCAACCGTCTTGTCGAAGAAACTGCGGGATTTGTCGGCGGCGCCGGGCGCAACAATTGCCCGCACGACATTTCCCGCCGCGACCGCCTTGGCAAACACGGAAAATCCCGAATCGCGGAAACTTTCCGTCACGTCAACCGCTCGAATCGGGTTGCGCAAATCGGGCTTATCGCTCCCGTATGCCAACATCGCCTCTTCATACGGAATACGAGGAAACGGCGGCTTTGTTACGTCCCAGTCCGAAAACTCGGAAAACAGGCCCGACAGCACCGGCTCGATGGCGCCAAACACGTCGTCCTGTTCCACGAACGACATCTCGAGGTCGAGCTGATAGAACTCGCCGGGCGACCGATCGGCACGGGCGTCTTCGTCGCGGAAGCACGGCGCAACCTGAAAATAGCGATCGAATCCCGACACCATCAGCAGCTGCTTGAACTGCTGAGGCGCCTGCGGCAGCGCGTAGAACTTCCCCGGATGGATGCGGCTCGGCACCAGGTAGTCCCGGGCGCCTTCCGGGGAGCTCGACGTCAGGATCGGCGTCTGATATTCGAGAAAACCTTGGTCGACCATCCTCTGGCGAATGCTCGAAATCACCTTCGAGCGCAGCACGACGTTGGCGTGGATCTTGTCGCGCCGCAAGTCGAGAAAACGATACCGGAGCCGCTGATCTTCGGGAATCTCCTGCGTCCCGCTCACCTGAAACGGCAGTGTGTCGGCCGCCGAGAGCACCTCGAGACGCTCGGCGACCACCTCGATACGGCCGGTCGGCAGCGAGGGGTTGATGTTCTCGTCGGTCCGCGCGAGGACATTGCCCGACACGCTGATCACGCTTTCGAGCTTCACCGTTTCGGCCGCCTTGAACGCATCGGAGTTCGGCGTGAACACGACCTGCGTCACGCCATAGTGGTCGCGCAGGTCGATGAACAGCAGGTTGCCGTGATCCCGTTTTCTGTGCACCCATCCCGACAGGCGGACGTTCCGGCCTACGTGTTCGGGTCGAAGCTCATCGTTCTTGTTTGTGCGGTACTTGTTTGAATGTTGTCTGTGTCACTAAATAGCCTTCACAATCGGTCGCAGCCGCGTCTTCGCGCTTCACCGTCTCGTTTTTCTTCGCCGCGACATTTCGCAGCGTAACCGTTCCGTCGGCTACCTCGTTGCCGCCGCAGCGTGGCAATGAATTTCGCCCTGCGCTGATCGACGTATTTGAAGATCCTGTTCCATCTTCTTCGACACGTCCGGGAACAAGTCGACGCGAAATTTCGTGCCCTTTCGCAATCCAGCCGCGGTTTCCATCGCCGCGGCCCGGGCTGCCGGCTCGAGCGCGGCGACGACGATATCAACCGACGAACGCTCGACTTCGCACGGGAAACATCCCTCGCTCCTGCATGACGACGAGGATCCGTTCAAGGCCGAGGGAAAAACCACATGCGGGAACATCGCTTCCGAGAAACATTCCGATCAGATTGTCGTATCGCCCTCCGGCGCCAAGGCTGCCGGGAAGATCATTGACCGAAATTTCCATGATCGCGCCGGTGTAATACGACAGACCTCGGGCCAGGGACTTGTCGAGCCTGATGTGGGAGCGTGCGCTCGACAGCCTGACGATCTCTTCGAGATTCGACAGCCCGTCGGCAGCCGCCGGCAGGTGTCCCAATCTGCCCGCGCAAATCGATCGATGTCGTGCAGAGGATCTTCGGAAGGCGCAGAGCCCGTGAGCGACAGAAGACGCTCTGCTGAGTGCGCCGATAAGCCTCTCGCTATCAGTTCCGCTCGAACGCCCTCGACTCCCACTTTGTCCAGCTTATCGAGCGCCACGAGCGCATCGGCATGCAGCGCCTCGGCGAATTTCCGCCGACACCAGAATGCCGGCCAGGACCGCGCGATGGTTGAGTCGGACGGTGAAGTCGCCGAAGCCGAGCGCCGTCAGAATCTCCGACACCGCCGCGAATTTGCTCTGCCTCAGCAACGGGCGATGCCGAACCGATGGTGTCGATGTCGCACTGGTAGAACTCGCGAAACCTCCCCTCGACGGGCGGTCGGCGCGCCACACCGGCTGAATTTGATACCGCTTGAAGATCCTGTTGGCAGCTTCGACGGTATTCCGCGACCACCGCGCAAGTGGAACCGTGAGATCGTACCGCAGGGCGAGGTCCGCCTGTCCGCTGGCTTCATGCTCCCCGCGCATGAGATCTTGAAGATCAGCTTGTTGCCTTCGTCGCCGTATTTACCGAGCAGAGTTCGATATTCTCGACTGCAGGCGTTTCAAGCGGCTCGAATCCGTACCGATCATAAACCTCGCGGATGATCCCCACCACGTATTCGCGGCGGCGGACATCGTCCGGCAGGAAATCGCGCATGCCGCGCGCGGGTTGCGTACGCATTCAAATGTAGTCTTTGCGGTAGCCGACGTACCGCTCGGCGTAGTCGCGGATGCTCGCCACTTCCGTGTCGGTGAGCTCGCGCTTGAGCACCGCCGGGCGCCCCATCAGCAGCGATCGAGCGGGAAATTTCTTCTCTTCGGGCACCAGAGTGCCGGCGGCGACGATCGAATCTTCGCCAATCTCCGCTCCATTCAGCAGCATCGCGCCCATCCCGATGAGCACACGGTCGTGAATCGTGCAGCCGTGCAGGATAGCGGCGTGCCCGACCGTGACCTCGGTGCCGATGCGGGTCGGGTGCGTCCCGCGCATGACGTGCACGACGGTCCCGTCCTGGATGTTGGTGCGGTCGCCGATGCGGATCGTATTCACGTCTCCGCGGATGACCACGTTCATCCAGACGCTGCTTTCCTCGCCGATTTCGACGTCGCCAATCACCTGGGCGCTCTGGTCAATGTAGGCGGTTTCGTGGACTTTCGGCAGGACTGACCGGAACGGGCGGAGCACGAGGGGAATTATATCTAACGCAGAATTGGAAGATTGGAGAGATTGGGAGATTAAGGGATTGGCAGATTGGAGTCTTGAATCTCCCAATCTGCCAATCTCGCCAATTCAGTTCGTACTCTGCGCCGCCCCCGCGGGACGCTTCGGCGACGGCCCGCCCCGTAGTGTCATCAAGTGGTCCCGAATAGCTCGTATCTGCGGCTCGGCGTCGCCACCGAGCTGTGGGAACGACGATTTGGGATACGGCGGAGTCGGCCAGAACTGCGGCATCCGCGTGCCCGGCTGGATCCGTCCCGGATTCCTCAGCCAGTCGAGGATCCATTCCGGCTTCAGCCGTTCATGCGTCATGCGCAGGTCCGGCGCCAGGTTCGACAGCGGCTGATCGGCGGGAATCGAGCCCAGCACGTGGCACTGCTGGCAGCGCAGCAGGTCGAACAGCTCGCGGCCCGGACCGGCCATGCTCGTCAGTTCCCTGTGGTCGTAGGTGCGGAACGAGCCGATCGAGTTCCCGGTCGCTTCGAAGTAGTCGATGATCGCATTCCAGCGCGTATCGTCGAGCCCGAACGTCGGCATCCGGACGCTGAGCCACGGCCGAATCGTGATCGGTCCCTGCAGGAATGCGTACAGCCAGTCTGGCTGTACTTTCGCCCCTTCAGGGGTCAGCGGGGGCGGCGCCAGCGTGGGATCGCTCACCACCGTGCGGTAATCGCCGCCGTCGCCTTCGATCTCGTGGCAGCCGACGCAGTTCTGCCGGCGCACGAGAGCGCGTCCGCGCACCGTGTAGTCCCGCTTCGCCGTGCGCGGCGGCAGCGCCGAGGCCGGCTGCACGTCGCGCTGAAAGCTCATGATGGCCATGCGAAGCCGCTCGTTTTCCGTTTCGTTGAAATGGAAATCGGGCATCCGCAGCTTCTCGAGCGGCTCGAGCACACGGCCCTGGTCGAACGAGCGCGGATCCTTCAGCTTCTGATGGAACCAATCGAGCTTCGAGTGCTCGATGTCGACGAACGCGAAATCGAGCCGCGTCACCAGCTTGCTGCCCTCTTCCGACAAGTCCACACCGATCGGCTGCGTCGTCTCGAAACCCTTGATGTCGTGGCAGCTGAAACAGCCGTAGCGGGCGATGACGCGCTGCCCGAGGTCGAGTTGCTTGGCGTTCGCATCCATCTTGGCAATGCGTCCCTGCGCCTCAGCCAACGGCATCAGGTTGCGCAAGTAGTCCAGCAGGACGGCATCGGTGTGCGCCTGTGTCGGAGTGACCGGCGCGGCCGTTCCCGCCGGTCCGGTGAGCGTTGTCAGATATGTCGCGACATCGGCGACCTGAGCGTCGGTGAGCCGCAGGTCGGGCATGTAAGTGCCTGGGTTGTAATGTTTCGGATCCCGCACCCAGTTGTAGAGCCACGGGTAGGTCGTCTTGCTGCCGACGCTTTTCAGCGGCTGACCGAACGTCCGCCGCGGGCCGACAGCCGAGCGATCGTTTTCGTCGATGATGTGGCAGCCCAGACAGCCCACAGAGCGCACGATCTGCTCGCCCGCCTTCGGGTCGCCCCTCGGCGGCGAGGCGACTGCGGGGGTATACGCCTCGCTGTTGGCGAAGAGATATGCGACCGCGGCGTTGATTTCGGCCTCGTTGCGGGGGTGATCCGCGGGCGCGTTGCTGTTCGAGTTGTACCAGACCTTGGGCATCCAGGTGACGTTCTTGATGGCCGCTGGATCGCGCACCCAGTTCTTCACCCAGTCCTGCGTCAGCTTCCCGTTGACCTTCGTCAGGATCGGCCCGGGCTTGCGCAGGTTCTCGAAGCCCCTGGTCTTGTGGCACGCATAACAGCCCGCGCGCTCGAACGTGGCGTAGGCGACGGCAAGCTTCGGCGCGTTCGGCACGTAGACTTCCTGCCGATGACACTGCACGCATGACGATTCGGTCATGTTGGTCGGCAGCATCGGGTAGTCCCACATGTGCGGCTCGTGCCAGTGGTACTTCTCTTCCCATTCCTGCCGCTGTTTCGCATTGCTCGGATAGTGCGACGCGTCGAGAAAGCTCGTGGAGCCGCCGAGGCCCTGATGGCACACCGTGCACCCCGTCGTCGACATCGGATGCGGCGAGTCGCTGCCGACATAGGCCGACAGATTCGGGTGCGTCCGGAACGGCTGCGGATACTTTTCGTATCCGCGGCGATCGATTGCGAGATGGCAGGTGGTGCAGCGATCCATCTTTGCGACGCGGGCAAAATTCACGTCGTCGACGACGTTCGGCGTGACGATCTGGCGCACCGTCAGCGTCGGCGCCATGAAATCGAGGAGCGGCGCGTTGCGGAAGTAGTCCTTGAGCAGACTCGGCTCGATGTTCGCGACCACGCGCTGCAGGCGGGTCTGCTCGAAGTTGATTTGATCGATCTCCTTCTGCAGCCGGCCGACTTCCGCGGTGTATTTCCCGAGCTCCGCCTGGGCCGCGTTGCGCTCGGCCTCGACCTTCTGGACCTCGAGGTTCAGCTCGTTCAGCCGCTGAGCCTCCGCCTCGATTTCCTTCTGCCGCTCGTCCGAGGCCCTCGGGGTTGGCCTTGCGCTCCGCCTCGAAGGCGTAGCGGTTGACGTCGTAGGTCGCCTTGGCGAACTGCGCCGATTTGTTCGTCCGATACAGCCGCGCGTCTATTTCCGACAACCGATCGTTGATTTCGTCGATGCGCTGGCGGTTCCCTTCCATCGACTTCTGCGCGGCGCCGACCTGCTGCTGCAGTCCGGTGAGCTTCGCTTTGTCGATGCTTCCGGCATTCTGCGCGAGCTGCTGTCTCGTCACCTCGAGCTCGAGCTGCGTGAACTGGCGCTGCGTGTTCTTCCACTCCCTGTCGAAGTCGTCCCACACCATCCAGATCGTGGACAGGAACAGGAAGATGCTCGACGCCGCAAAGACGACGTTCAGGAAGTCGATGTTATAGGCGTGCCCGACAGCCTTTTTTTCAGCCATAGCGTCTCAGATGTTGAAGAAGATCTCAGGGATCGCCACGATGTACTTCAGGTTGAAGACCCACCGAAGCAGCATCTTGATCGGCAGCGACATCATCATCAGGAACAGGAACACGGTCACGTAGAAACGCGGGGGCCCCAGTTTCTGCAAGTACGTCTTGAACGGGCCGCGTGCCAGCGCGATGGGCAAGACCGCCACGTAGACCAGTACCAGCAGGATGCCCGGCAACTCGCGCAGGAAGTAGTTCGTCGGCAGCCCGCCGCCGAGCAGCCGCACCCAGAAGTACTCGGACAGGTCGACGTTGGTGAGCGCTTCGAGCTTGTGCGTGTCCCAATATTCGAACGGACCGAAGAAGTTCCAGTTCGGGCCGCGAAGGAACGTGCCGAGCACGATCAGCGACGACCAGAGGATGACAAATCCGAAAAGGAATAGCGTGATTTCCACCTTGCGCTCGGCAAAGGTGAAGTAGCCGTTTCCTTTCGGGTTCTTGTCGATATACGGAATCGCGATCAGCCCGACGATGATCAGGCTTGGCAGAACCACGCCCGCGAGCCACGGGTCGAAGTAGACCAGCATTTCCTGCAGGCCGAGGAAGTACCACGGCGCCTTCGACGGGTTCGGCGTCACCGCGCGGTTCGCTGGCTGCTCGAGGGGCGCCTTGAGCACGATGGACCAGACGATGAGCACGACCGAGCACAGGATCAGCGCGATCAGCTCGGTATAGACGAGGTCTGGCCACACCCACACCCGGTCGGACTCGGCCTTTTCGATCGGCCCCTCACCCCTGGCGATGCGCTGGTCGTTCAGCACCGCCTCGCGCATCGAATACCAGGTGAAGAACACGAGCAGAAAGATCAAGCCGACGATCGGCACGTTGTCCGGCTTGGTGATGATGAGCTGGAAGTTCGGATCCAGCCCGCCCAGCGCGAAGAACAGCGTCAGAAAGATCAGCAGCCCATAGCCCACCGCTTTTGATGCGAAGACTTCGCGCTTCCACACCATCAAGACGAGCGACAGCACCATGAGGAAGAAATACAGCCGCGGGTCGGCAAGAACGTTGAAGATTCCCTTGATGAAATCCATAATTGTCCTTAGAGAGGACCGGAAATTCCGCCGTCTTTGCGCACGCGCCAGAAGTGCACCGCCATCAACACGGCAATCACCAGCGGCAGCCCGACGCAGTGCAGCACGTAAAAGCGCAGCAGCGCGCCCTCGCCGACGAACGTGCCGCCCAGCAGCGCGAACCGCGCGTCGTCTGCCGCGTGAATCAGCTTCACGTCACCGAGCGCCAGCAGCGCCGCTCCGGGGCCTTCGTGGCCGAGGAACGGTGTCGCGCGCGCCATGTTGGAGCCGACGGTGATGGCCCAGATTGCCAGCTGATCCCACGGCAGCAGATAGCCGGTGAACGACAGCAGCAGCGTCAGCACCAGCATGATGACGCCGATGCTCCAGTTGAACTCGCGCGGCGGTTTGTACGAGCCGGTCATGAAGACGCGGAACATGTGGAGCCACACGGTGATGACCATGGCATGCGCGCCCCATCGATGCATCTCGCGCATGATCCCCAGCGGCACGTGCTCGCGCAGGCCGACGATGTCGCTGTAGGCATATTCGAGCGTCGGCCGGTAGTAGAACATCAGGAGCAGCCCGGTGAACGTCAGCACGAGGAAGAGAAAGAAGCTCAGCCCTCCCATGCACCAGGTGTAGCGGAGCTTCACACCTGATTTCCTGATCCGCACGGGATGCAGATGCAGGAACACGTTCGACAACATGACGAGGACGCGGTTGCGATCGGTATTCGGCCGCTCATGGCGGAAGACCGAGGTCCACACCTGTGTCTCGGTGAGCCAGTTCCAGAAGCGCGTCGCGTAGCCTTCCTGCGGCTTGATTGTCTTTGTCTCAGTCGCCATATGTGAATTCCGCGATTCCTTTGACCTTCGACTCTTTGGACGTTCGACTCTGGACTCTTTGAAACGTCAGATCCTCAGAAACGCCTCGGGGTCGATCCACTGACCCAACTCTTGCTGAAACTTCCGGCTCTTGTCGATGAGGATCTGGCCGTCTTCGGCCAGCACGATCCGGTTTCGCTCGAGCGGGCGCGGCGCCGGACCTTCGAAATTGATGCCCGTCGGGCGGAATCCGCTCCCGTGACAGGGGCACTTGAACTTCGACTCGGCCGCCAGAAAGTTCGGCGTGCACCCGAGGTGCGTGCAGGTGGTATTCAGGACGTAGAAGCCGCTCGCGCGATGGACGATGTCGTCGTTGGTGCGGACAATCCAGACGCCGTTCGATTCTTTAAACCGCTCGTCGACGCCGACGCCGAAGTCGGCCGGAAAACCGACCTTGAACTGCTGCGGCGGCTCGTTGAGCACGTTGGGAAACATGAAGCGGCCGGTCGCCGCCAGGGCCGCTGCCGAGGCCGCCGTAAACGCTCCCCACGCCATTCCCAGCCAGATGCGCCGGGTCACGAGCGGCGACGTGTCGTCGGGATCGCGGGAGCTTACCTTCGCGGCGGTCGCCGCCGCCGTTGTCGTCTTTCCCGCCAGATTGGGCGGTGGGGCAACGGGAGGCTTCGCTGCCGGAGGCGGCGCAGTTGCCGCATGTGCGGCTGGAGCGGGCGCGGCCGGAGCGACGGGGGCGGGCTTGGCGGCCGGCCTGTCCGGCGTAGCGCCAGTAGGCGCGGAGGTGGAAGCACCTTCTGGTGCAGGCGGTGCGGAAGCGGGGGGTTTGGTTTCGTCAGCCATTTGGTTGCCTACCTCAGTGACCAGTGATACGTGACGAGCTTGTCACTTGTCACGTGTCACTCATCACAAATTCTTCAGGGTCTCCATCGCCGCCTGCCGTACGCGCAGGTTCTGGTCGTCGGTGCTCAGCGTCTTTACCTGCTCCGACAAGGCCGTTTCCCTGAGCGCCGCAATCGCGCGCAGGCCGCTAATCATCACTTCCCCAACCGGATCGACTTCCTGGCGCGGCTGCTGCTGCCGCGTGACATTCCGCTCGACGTAGCGATCGGTCGAGCATGCGCCTCAGCACGTGAACGCCTTCGTGCCGCCCGTGGCGGGCAAGCCCGATGGCGGCGTTCCACTGCACGTCGGCTTGCGAATCCTCCAGCGCCCGAACCAGCGTGCCGTCGCCCGTGCCCGCCGGCATCGAGCCCAGCGCGTAAACCGCCATCTTGCGCACGCCGGCGTCGTCCGACTGATACTGACGCTCGATGTCCGGCGCAACGGACGGGTCGCCGGTCGATCCCAGCGCCCAGATGGCGCTGATCCGCGTCTGACTGTCTTGATCGTTGAGCGCTTCCACTAGAAGTGTTCGCGCGTCTGCCGGGAGTGGAGGCGTCAGCCGCCCCAGCGTCAGCGCGAGATATTGCCGGACCCTCGGGTCGTCGTTCTTGGAATCCGCGAACGCTTTCGTCAACTCCGGCGCGAGCTTGGCTTCCTCGCGCTTGACGAACTCAGGATCGGCCATCAGCCGCGACAGTTCATAGGCGGCCGGCCAGCGTCGATTACTCCCGCCGGATCGTATGTCGGTGAGATACTCCTCGGCCGATCGATCTTCGCTCAACAAACTGCGAAAACCGATGTAAACCAGCACCGTGGCGCCGACGACGAGCAACGGGATGAGGAAAAATTGAACGGCGATCGCCGGCGCCGCTGACAGCGGTTTGCGAGCGGCCGCCTCTCGCTCGACTAATTTGTCCATTTAGCGCGAAACGGGAACCCTGGGTTGTCCAATAAACGCGCCAAATTTATATAAATGCGGCCAGTACGTCAAATAGATCAGATCTTCGGAAGGGTGACGCCGGTCTGCGCCTGGTACTTGCCCTTCTTGTCCTTGTACGACATTTCGCACGGTTCGTCGCTCTGGAAGAAGAGCACTTGCGCGATTCCTTCGTTGGCGTAAATCTTCGCCGGTAGCGGAGTGGTATTGGAGATCTCGAGCGTGACCGTGCCCTCCCACTCGGGCTCGAAAGGGGTCACGTTGACGATGATCCCGCACCGCGCGTAGGTCGACTTGCCGAGGCAGATCGTCAACACGTCGCGCGGAATGCGGAAATATTCGATCGTGCGGGCCAGCGCAAACGAGTTCGGGGGCACGATACAGACGTCGGTCCTGACGTCGACGAACGACCGCGGGTCGAAGTTCTTCGGGTCGATGACGGTGTTGTTGATGTTGGTGAAGATCTTGAACTCGTCAGCCACGCGGATGTCGTAGCCGTAGGACGACACGCCGTACGAAATGGCGCTCCCCCGCACCTGGCTTTCGACGAACGGCTCGATCATCTTGTGCTCGCGAGCCATCCGCTTGATCCAGCGATCAGACTTGATAGTCATCGTCCATCGTCCATCGTCGATCGTCCATCGTCAGCGTCTGAAGAACATCATGATCAGCGTCAACACCAGGCTCAACACTAGCGAGGTGACGAGCGGGAAATAGAACGTCACCGGCCCGCGGCGAACCGTAAAGTCCCCGGGTAGTCGAAACAACGGGAATCCCGCCATCACCAGCAGGCCGATGACCATCAACACGGCGCCGCCGACGACGAGCACTTTGCCCAAACCTATTCGACCAGCTCCATCCCTGCGAAGAAGTAGCCGATCTCGAACGCCGCGGTCTCCGGTGCATCGGAACCGTGCGTGGCGTTTTCGCCAATCGAGCTCGCAAATTCCTTGCGGATAGTGCCCGGATCCGCCTTGGCGGGGTCGGTCGCGCCCATGAGGGTGCGCCATTTCCTGATCGCATCCGGCGCTTCGAGCACCAGCGCCACAATCGGTCCCGACGCCATGAACTCGGTCAGGCCCTTGAAGAACGGCCGCTCACGGTGCACCGCGTAGAACCCCTCCGCCTCCTTCTGACTGAGATGCAGGGTCTTCATGGCACGGATCGTGAACCCCGCCTCCTCGACGCGCTGGAGGATTTTCCCGGTGTAGTGCTTTGCCGTGGCGTCCGGCTTGATGATCGCGAATGTTCGTTCCATAGAAGCGGCCAATTATAACCTCTGAAGGAGTGGTGAATGGGCAGCCAGCCAGTTCAACCGAAACCGACCGACCCGGATCAGGACAAAGGCGCCGTGGAAGGTGACCGTCCCACGGACAAACAGCACAGCAACAGAAACGCCGCGGGTGCCCTCGACAGCAACGGCCTGCCGAAAGACCGCATCGCGATCGCCGAAGATGTCATTGGGGCGAATGTGGACGGGGCTGAGGGTGGGTAGTCACACGGGGACTAGGGATTAGGGATTGGGGATTGGGGATTGAGGGATTAGACGAGTCTTTTCCAATCCCGAATCCCTGATCCCCAATCCCTAGTCGATCACCGCAAGCTCTCCATGATCTCGTCGAGCGCTGCCTTGGGCGGCCGCGTCCGTTCGAGCGGCAGCATCGCGAGCGGCTCGTCGACGATGTTCAACTGGCGGAGGAAGTCGTCGCGATCGGGCTCGATGTAGATGATACCCGTCGCGAACTCGCCGCGGCGAGCGGTCTCGTGCAGCACCCGCATCGCGGCAATCTTGTCGGTCGGATCGTAGGCGTGGTCGAGCTTCTTGAGCAGCAGCCGCGATCCGTCGTGCATCTTCACTTCCTGCGTCGTGCCCGGATCGTAGTCGACCGAGATGTCTTCGAAGAACGGCACGAAGCTGACCTCCTCGAGCGGATCGTCGTGTTCCTTCACATACGAATAGCTCTTGGTCGAACCCTCGTGATCGTTGAAGGTGACACACGGCGAAATGACGTCGAGCATCACGGTGCCGCGGTGGCTGAGCGCCGCCTTGAGCAGCGAGAGCAGTTGCTTCTTGTCTCCCGAAAACGATCGCGCGACGAACGTGGCGCCGAGTTGAATGGCGAGGGCGCAGGTGTCGATCGGCTGCAGGTCGTTGACCACGCCGTTTTTCAGCTTCGACCCGAGGTCGGCCGTCGGCGAGAACTGCCCTTTCGTGAGCCCGTAACAGCCGTTGTCTTCAATGATGTAGATGATGGGCAGGTTGCGCCGCATCAGGTGGACGAACTGGCCGATGCCGATCGCACCGGTGTCTCCGTCGCCGCTCACGCCGATGGCGATGAGCTTCTGGTTCGCCAGCATGGCGCCGGTGCCGACCGACGGCATCCGCCCGTGCACCGCGTTGAACCCGTGAGACCCTCCCAGGAAATACGCCGGGCTCTTGCTCGAGCACCCGATGCCCGACAGCTTGACGACCTGCTTCGGATCGACGCCCATCTCGTAAAACGCGTCGATGATGCGTTCGGAGATGGCGTTGTGCCCGCATCCCGCGCACAGCGTCGTCTTCCCGCCCTTGTATACCTGCGGCTCTAGGCCGATTCGATTCATTCTGATTGGAGTCGCCATGGCTATTCACCACCCATCATCGAGGAAGAGGCCGCCGAGGGCGCCGTGCCGGCCGTTTCGCGTTTCGCCACTTCGAAGCCTTCCTGCGCCAGGAGGTCGTCGCTCACGCTGCGTGCGTCGATCGGCAGCCCGTTGTAGTGGAGCACGTTGCGCAGCTTCGCGCACCGCTCCGGAGCCAGCTCGAGCTTCAACAACATGGCCAGCTGGGCATCGCGGTTCTGCTCGACAATGTAGATGCGCTCGTGCGCATCGATGAATTTGACGACGTCGTCGTTGAACGGGTACGCCCGGACGCGCAGATACGAGGTGTTGACGCCTGTCTCTTCGAGGAGCTGATCGCGGCTCTCGGTAATCGCCCAATGCGATGTCCCATAACCGATGATGCCGATCTTCGCGTCCTTGTTCGTTTCGACAACCGGCGCCGGCACGTAGGCTCGAGCCGTCTCGAACTTCCGGTTCAGGCGATCGACGTTGTCGACGTAGTCGTCCGGACGCTCGCTGTACTGCGCTTTGGCGTTATGGCCCGATCCGCGCGTGAAAAACGCCGGCAGGCCGTCGCCGGGAATCGTCCGATAGGCGATACCGTCGCCGTCGACGTCTTTGTAACGGCCCCACTCGCCGAGCTTTTTCAGAATCTCCGCGGTCAACACCTTGCCGCGGTCGATCGGCCTGGTCGGATATTCGAAGCCGTTCGACATCCAGTTGTTCATACCGAGGTCGAGGTCCATCATCACGAAGATGGGCGTCTGGAACCGCTCCGACAGGTCGAACGCCTGCATCGCGAGCTCGTAACACTCCTCGACCGAGCTCGGAATCAGCATGATGTGTTTCGTGTCGCCGTGCGACAGAAACGCCGTGCTCAGCAGGTCGCCCTGCGCCGTGCGGGTCGGCAGCCCGGTGGACGGACCGACGCGCTGCACGTCGAAGATGACTGCCGGCGTTTCGGCGTAATACGCAAGCCCGGCGAACTCCGACATCAGCGAAATGCCGGGACCTGCCGTCGCCGTCATCGCGCGCGCGCCTGCCCATCCGGCGCCGATCACCATGCCGAGCGACGCGATCTCGTCTTCGGCCTGGACGATCGCAAACGTGGCCTTGCCCGTTTCCTTGTCGATACGGTACTTCCGCATGTAGCCGATGAGCGACTCGCACAGAGAGGAAGACGGCGTAATCGGATACCACGCCACCACCGTGACGCCCGCCATCATGCAGCCGATCGCGGCCGCGGCGTTTCCTTCGATGAGAATCCTGCCGGCGGTCTCGTTCATCCGTTCGATGTGAAACGGGTCCTGCTTCGTGAAGGTGGCCTCCGCATAGTCCCAGCCGGCCTTCAGGGCCCCCTGGTTGAGCGTCACCGCCTTCGCCTTCTTGCCGAGCTGCCTGCCGAGCGCCTGCTCCATGAGCGCCATGTCGATGCCCAGGAGCTTCGCCAGAATGCCGTCGTAAATCATGTTCCGCACAAGCCGTCGCAGCTTGGCGTCGGGACATACGGGTGTGACCAGCTTGTCGAAGGGGACGGGGTAGAACGTCAGGTCGTTGCGCAGCGCGTTGAGCTTGAGCGGCTCGTCGTAGACGACCGCCGCGCCCGCCTCGAGCGTCATCACGTCCTCTTTGGCCGTCTCCGGGTTCATGGCCACGAGGAAATCGACTTCTTTCTTTCGGCCGACGTACCCCCGCTTGCTCGCCCGGATGGTGTACCACGTGGGCAATCCCGCGATATTCGAGGGAAACATGTTCTTGCCCGACACCGGGATGCCCATCAGCAGGATGGAGCGGAGGAGCACGAGGTTGGCGGTTTGGCTCCCGGAGCCGTTGACGGTCGCGACCTGAATGCTGAAATCGTTGATGACTTTGGTGCGCGCCGCGGTGATCTTCTCCTGAGAAACGACGTCTGTCGGTGACATGCCTCGGTCCTTAAAATGGCGTTATGGTGATCTGAATGATTATACCGCCCAAACCGCTTAAAGCAGGCTCTTTACAGCAGTTCCGATGTCTGCCGGACTCTTCACGACCTTCACGCCTGCTTCGCTGAGCGCACTCATCTTTTCGGCCGCTGTGCCTTTGCCCCCAGCGATAATTGCGCCGGCATGGCCCATCCGGCGCCCTGGAGGGGCGGTCTGGCCCGCAATGAAGCCGACAACCGGCTTTTTAAAGGATTTCCTGACAAATTCCGCGGCTTCTTCCTCGGCTGTGCCGCCGATTTCGCCAATCATCACCACCGCGTCGGTTTCGGGATCGTCCTGAAACAACTTGAGCACGTCGACAAACGAAGTGCCGATCAGCGGATCGCCGCCGATGCCGATACACGACGACTGCCCCATGCCGAGCTGCGTCAGTTGATGTATGGCCTCATAGGTGAGCGTCCCACTCTTTGAGACGATGCCGATGCGTCCTTCGCGGCAGATGTGGCCGGGGATGATGCCCGCTTTGGCTTTCCCCGGTGATATCGCGCCAGGGCAGTTCGGCCCGATGACGCGCGTCGGTTTGCTTTTCAAATATGTAAACGCTCGCATCATGTCGAGCGTGGGAATACCCTCGGTGATGCACACGACCAACCGCAGCTCCGCATCGGCCGCTTCCATCACCGCATCAGCGGCAAACGCCGCGGGCACGAAGATGACAGACGTGTTGGCGCCGGTGGCTTTCACCGCATCGGCGACCGTATTGAAAATCGGCCAGCCTTCGTGTGTCGTGCCCCCCTTGCCGGGCGTGACACCGCCAACGACTTGCGTGCCGTATGCCGCCGCCTGCTTTGCGTGAAACGTGCCTTCCTTGCCGGTCAATCCCTGCACGATCAAACGCGTCGATTTATCCAACAAAATAGCCATATCGATCTCTTTTCGACTCTTCGACCGACTCTAGGCCCGCGACAGCGCCACGACTCTTTCAGCCGCCTCACCCATCGAATTTGCGGTCGTGAAATTGAGGCCGCTCTCTTTGAGCATTTGCTTGCCTTCTTCGACGTTCGTGCCTTCCATGCGGATGACGATGGGCACGCTCACACCGAGCTCCTGCACCGCGGCGATGACGCCCGCCGCAAGGATGTCGCACCGCAGGATGCCGCCGAAGATGTTGATGAGCACGGCGCGGACGTTCTTGTCGGCCATCAGAATCTTGAACGCGTTGCGGATCTGCTCCTTGTTTGCGCCGCCGCCGACGTCGAGGAAGTTCGCGGGCTCGCCCCCCGCCAGCTTGATGATGTCCATCGTCGCCATCGCCAGGCCGGCACCGTTGACCATGCAGCCGATCGTGCCGTCGAGGCGGATGTAATTGAGGCTGAACTTCGATGCCTCGATCTCGAGCGGGTCTTCTTCTTCGAGATCGCGGAGCTCTTTCAGCTCGGGATGCCGTCCGAGCGCGCTGTCGTCGAAGTTCATCTTCGCGTCGAGCGCCAGCAGGTCGCCGGTCTTGGTGACGATGAGCGGGTTGACCTCGAGCAGCGAGGCGTCCGTGCCCAGGAACGCGCCGTAGAGCGACGTCAGCATCTTCCCGAACTTGCCGACCTGGTCGCCCTCGAGCCCGAGCGCGAATGCCAGCTTGCGCGCCTGAAACGGGATGAGCCCTGTCGCCGGATTCACGTATTCCTTGTGAATCCGTTCGGGCGTCTTTTCAGCGACGGCTTCGATTTCCATGCCGCCGTCCTGGCTCGCCATGATTACGGGACGTCCGACGGCGCGATCGATCACGATGCCCAGGTACAGCTCGCGGGCAATCGCCAATCCCTGCTCGATGAGCAGGCGCGACACCTTGCGTCCTTCGGGCCCCGTCTGCGGCGTGACCAGGTTCATGCCGTAGATCTGACTGGCGAGCTTGTCGGCATCCGCGGGGTTCTGCGCGAGCTTGACGCCACCGCCTTTGCCGCGGCCTCCCGCATGAATCTGCGCCTTGACGACAACCGTTCCGCCGCCGAGCCGCTCCGCGACGCCTCTGGCATCGGCCGCGTTGAACACGGCCTCGCCTTGCGGCACCGGCACTCCGTACTTCGCTAGGATGTGTTTGGCTTGATACTCGTGAATTTTCATAGTTGGGAAACGGTGAATCGTATCATTTTTTGCACGCTGTTTGTTCGCGTCCCGCGGTTGCGAATAGAATTCACTCATGACGATCCGACGGAGCTTCCTCGGTTCGCTGATCACTACCAAGTTGATCATCGGCGTGACGGGCATTCTGCTTTTCGCCTATCTGATCCTGCACATCGCCGGCAACCTGATGGTGTTCCTCGGACGCGAGACGTTCAACACCTACTCTCATGCCCTCATCAGCAATCCACTGGTCATTCCCGTCGAGATCGGACTGCTCGTCGTGTTTCTGATCCATCTGTTCAAGGCCGTGAGGATGACGTTTCAGAACCAGGCGGCGCGCCCGGCGAAATACGCCAGGAAGGAATGGGCCGGCGGAGAGAGTCAGAAGTCCCTGGCGTCGTCCTCGATGATCGTGACGGGCCTGGCCATTCTCGTGTTCGTCCCGATCCACGTGTGGTCCTTCAAATACGGCACGCACTACGACGCGGGCAACGGAGTCCGTGACCTCTACCGCACGGAAATGGAAAATTTCAGCTCGCCGATTGCCGTCGCGCTGTATGTGGTGATGATGGTGCTGGTGGGCCTGCATTTGTGGCACGGCGTCGGCAGCTCGTTCCAGTCTCTGGGACTGAACGGCCCGCGATTCAGCCCGTTCATCCGCACAACCGGGAAAATCTCCGCCATCGCGATTGCCGCCGGGTTCATCGTCATCACGCTCTGGGCGTTCTTCGTGGGAGGGCGCTCATGACGCTCGACGCAAAGATTCCTTCAGGCCCCCTCGCCGACAAGTGGGAGCGCCGGAAGTTCGAGAACAAACTGGTCAACCCGGCGAACCGCCGCAAATACGAGATCATCATCGTCGGCACGGGGCTCGCCGGGTCGTCGGCGGCGGCGGCGCTCGGTGAGCAGGGATACCGCGTCAAGCTGTTCTGCATCCTCGATAGCGCCCGGCGCGCGCACAGCATCGCCGCGCAAGGGGGGATCAACGCCGCGAAGAACTACCGCAACGACGGCGACAGCGTGTACCGCCTGTTCTATGACACGGTCAAAGGCGGCGACTATCGCGCCCGCGAAGCCAACGTGTACCGCCTGGCGCAGCTCAGCGTGGACATCATCGACCAGTGCGTGGCTTCCGGCGTGCCGTTCGCACGTGAATATGGCGGCCTGCTCGACAACCGTTCCTTCGGCGGCGCGCAGGTCTCGCGCACGTTTTACGCGCGCGGGCAGACGGGTCAGCAGTTGCTGCTCGGGGCCTATCAGTCGATGCTGCGGCAGGTGGATGCGGGCAACGTCGCGCTGTTCCCGCGCCGTGAGATGCTGGACCTCGTCGTCGCCGACGGACAGGCGCGGGGTATCGTCACGCGCAATCTCATCACCGGTGAGCTCGAGCGCCACGAGGGCCAGGCGGTCCTGCTCTGCACGGGCGGGTACGGAACGGCGTATTACCTCTCGACCAACGCGGTCAATTCCAACGTGACCGCGGCGTGGCGGGCCCACAAACGGGGCGCGCTGTTCGCAAACCCGTGCTTCACGCAAATTCATCCGACCTGCATCCCGGTGAGCGGCGACGACCAGTCGAAGCTGACGCTCATGTCGGAATCACTCCGCAACGACGGGCGTGTGTGGGTGCCGAAAACGAATGGCGATACGCGCCCGCCCGATCGGATTCCGGAAGACGAGCGCGATTACTACCTCGAGCGGCGTTATCCGAGCTTCGGCAACCTCGTTCCGCGAGACGTCGCCTCGCGCGCGGCGAAACAGCAGTCCGATGAAGGGCACGGCGTCGGCGACACCGGCCTGGCTGTGTATCTCGATTTCAAAGACGCGATTCAGCGGCTCGGCGTCGAAATCATCAAGGCCCGCTACGGCAACCTGTTCGAGATGTACGAGCGGATTACCGCCGAAGATCCCTACAAGGTTCCGATGCGCATCTACCCCGCCATTCACTACACGATGGGCGGGTTGTGGGTGGACTACAACCTCGAAAGCACGATCCCCGGTTTGTTCGTGCTCGGCGAAGCGAACTTTTCGGACCACGGCGCCAACCGTCTCGGGGCAAGCGCGCTGATGCAGGGGCTGGCGGATGGCTACTTCGTCGCGCCTTACACAGTCGCGAACTACCTCGCCAGCGCCAGACTGCCGAAATTGACGACCGACCACGACGCGTTCAAGGACGCGTCGGCCACGGCGCAGGCGCGCATCGATCACGTGCTCGGCATCAAGGGCAAGCGGACGGTCCGGCACTTCCATCGCCAGCTCGGACGGATTCTGTGGGACCACGTCGGCATGGCGCGCAACGAAGCTGGCCTGCGCGACGCGATTCAGAAGATTCGTACGCTGCGCGACGAGTTCTGGCAGGACGTCACCGTGGGCGGGGAGAAGAACAACCTCAACCCGATGCTCGATTACGCGGGCCGCGTCGCCGACTACATGGAGTTCGGCGAGCTGCTGACGCTCGACGCGCTGCACCGCAACGAGTCGTGCGGCGGTCATTTTCGCGAAGAGTTCCAGTCGCCCGAGGGCGAAGCCCTGCGCGATGACGACAAATACAGCTACGTCGCGGCGTGGGAGTTCGCCGGCGTCGGCGCGGCGCCGACGCTGCACAAGGAAGCCGCTCACGTTCGACGAAGTGCATCCGTCGCAGAGAAGCTACAAGTGATCTTATTCACCACGGAGGTCACAGAGGGCACAGAGAAAGCATTTTCTTCTCTGTGCGCTCTGTGTTCTCTGTGGTTCAACGGAGCGGAATGAGCCAGAAGACGATTACGGTCAACCTGAAGGTATGGCGGCAGCCGGCGAAAGGTCAGCCCGGCCGCCTGGTCGATTACGTCGCGAAAAACATCTCGATCGATATGTCGTTCCTCGAGATGCTCGACGTCGTCAACGAAGAGCTCATCCGCAAAGGTGAAGACGCCATCGCGTTCGACTCCGACTGCCGCGAGGGGATCTGCGGGGCGTGCGGCTGCGTGATCAACGGCATCCCGCACGGGCCCGATCCAGGCGCGACCACCTGTCAGCTTCACATGCGCCGCTTCACGGACGGTCAGACCATCGTCATCGAGCCGTGGCGCGCCAGCGCCTTCCCTGTTCTCAAGGATTTGACGGTCGATCGCTCGGCGTTCGATCGGATCATCGCCGCCGGCGGCTACATTTCGGCCGGCGTGGGCGGGGCGCAGGATGCGAACAACATCCTCGTGGCCAAGGACAAATCAGACACGGCCATGGACTCGGCGGCGTGCATCGGCTGCGGCGCGTGCGTGGCAGCCTGCAAAAACGCCGCGGCACACCTGTTCACGGGCGCCAAGATCACGCATCTGGCCCTCCTGCCTCAGGGAGAGCCCGAACGCCACCACCGGGTGGTACGCATGGTCGAGCAGATGGAGGCCGAAGGCTTCGGCAACTGCTCCAACGAAGGTGAATGCGAAGCCGTGTGCCCGAAACTCATCCCGATTTCGAACATCGCGAAGATGGTGAGGGAGTACACGCGCGCGTTGTGGACGGGAGTGCGCGTGTAGCGTTCTACATCTTTATTACATCGACCAGTTCTTTTACCGCGGCCGCCGACTTCATCAGCGCCGCCTGCTCTTCCGGCTCCAGCTTCACTTCGACGATCTGTTCGATGCCGCGGGCGCCAAGCTTCACCGGCACGCCGAGGTACTGACCCCGCACGCCGTACTCCCCTTCCAGGTACGCCGAACACGGAAGGATCTTCTTCTTGTCCTTGAGAATCGCCTCGACCATCTCGGCGGCCGATTCCCCCGGCGCGTACCACGGCGCTGGTGCCGACCAGTTTTGTAATTTCGGCGCCGCCGTCCGCGGTGCGCTTGCAGATGGCCTCTATCCGCTCTTTCGAAAGGAGCTGCGTGATAGGGATTCCGGCAACCGTGGACAGTCGCGGCAGCGGGACCATCGTGTCGCCGTGGCCCCCGAGGACGAACGCATGCACGTTCTCGACCGACACTTTCAGCTCCTGGGCGATGAACGTCCTCATCCGCGCCGAGTCGAGCACGCCCGCCATCCCGATGACGCGCTCGCGAGGGAAGCCGCTGAGCTTGTAGACGGCCTGGCACATCGCATCGAGCGGATTCGCGACCGGCACGATGATGCAGTTGGGCGAATACTTCACCACCTGCTCGGTGACCGATTTCATAATGTTGAAGTTAACGTTCAATAAGTCATCACGACTCATGCCAGGCTTGCGCGGCACGCCAGACGTGATGACGACGACGTCCGAGTTCGCGCTCTGGGAATAATCGGACCCGCCGATCACGAGACTGTCGGAGCCGATGATGGGACAGGTTTCGAGAATGTCGAGCGCGACGCCTGCCGCTTTCTGATCGGCGATATCCACGATGACGACGTCGGCCAGTTCTTTCTCTGCGATGCTCCGGGCTACAGTCGCACCAACGTTGCCGGCACCGCCCACTACTGTCACTTTACGATTCATCAGGACTCCTTGGTTTCGCGGATTGACTGTCGACGTGCGACCGTCGACTGTGGACCGTCGACTCAATTAGGTCAAACCACTCACGCACGAAAAAGTTCTACACAGAAGTTGTGGAAAACCCTGTTGAAAAGATCCGTTAATCACCTACCGGCATCCAACAAATCGAAGAATCTAGCGGATTGCACCATCGTGGTGCGTTCACAACCATGTGAACGCCGGCCGCTCGAAGCCGACGGATTATACTGTAATCACCACATGAAAATCGTTATCGCCGATGGCCTTCCGAACACCGCCATCGACACGCTGAAGCAGCCTGACTGGGTCGTAGACAACCGCCAGGGACGTCCCGCCGCAGAACTGATCGCCGACTTGAAGGACGCAGACGCGCTCGTCGTCAGAAGCGCCACGAAAGTGACGCGGGAGATGATTGAGGCGGCGCCGAAGCTGCGCGTCATCGCCCGCGCCGGCACTGGCGTGGACAACGTCGACGTCCCCGCCGCTACCGCGCGCGGCATCGTCGTCATGAACGCTCCCGGCGCCAACAGTTTGAGCGTCGCCGAGCTCGCGATGGGCCTCGTGCTTTCGCTGGCACGAAATATTCCAGCGGCTGACGCGTCGATGAAGACCGGGAAATGGGAGAAATCGAAGTTCGCGGGATCTGAAATTCGGTCAAAGACCCTCGGCCTCGTCGGACTGGGGCGCATCGGACAGGAAGTCGCCGCGCGGGCGCACGCCTTCGAGATGAAAGTGATCGCGCACGATCCGTTCATTTCGGCCGAAATGGCCGCGACATTGGGCGTCGAGCTCGTGTCGCTGGATGAGCTGTGCCTTCGCGCGGATTACATCTCGCTGCATATTCCGGCGCTGCCGTCCACCAAACACCTGTTCAACGCCGAACGGTTCGCGAAATGCAAGAAGGGCGTCCGCATCATTAATACAGCACGCGGCGAGCTCATCGACGAGAGCGCGCTTGCCGACGCCGTCGAAAGCGGGCACGTCGCCGGCGCCGGGCTCGACGTGTTCGACCCGGAGCCCCCGAAGGACTGGCGGCTCGCGACGCTCCCGCAGGTCGTGGCCACGCCCCACATCGCCGCATCCACGAAAGAGGCGCAGGAGCAGGTCGGCACCGAAACCGCCGCGGCGTTGCGCGATTTCCTCAGAGAAGGGATCATCCGCAACGCGGTGAACTTCCCTTCTGTTTCACAAGAAGCCTACAAGCGGCTGCGGCCCTATCTGATGCTGGCGCGCTCGCTCGGAGTGGTTGCCGCTCAAATGGGCGAGGCGCGAATCAGCGCGGTGGGCGTGCGTTACTACGGCGAGCTGGCGAACGAAGACAACCAATTACTTGGCAGCGCCGTGCTCGAAGGCGTGCTGTCCACCATTCTGTCGGGCGGCGTCACGCCGGTGAACGCTCGCACGATTGCCACCGATCGCGGCATCGAGCTGATCGAATCACGCAGCAACCGCGCGAGGAACTATACAAGCCTGATCTCGGTGAAGTGCACACAGCCCTTGACACAGGGTCGCCCCGAGAGTCGAGGGGCGAGGCGAGCTGGGTCGAAGGCACTGTCTTTGCGAACGGCAGCCTCCGCCTCGTGCTGATCGACGGCGTCACGGTCGAGTCGCCGCTCGAAGGCACGCTGCTCATCATCAAGAACAACGATCAGCCCGGCGTCATCGGCGATGTCGGGACGCTGCTCGGCCGCCACAAAGTGAACATCGCGAACTTCGCGCTCGGACGCGATCCCGAATGTCTCGTCGACTGCGCGATTGGCGTCGTCAAGGTGGACGAACATGCCGAGAACGGCACCGGCGGGTCGGTAACGGATCAGGTCCTCGCCGAAATTCGAGCGATTCCCAACGTGCGATCGGTTTGGCGCGTGAGGTTGGAAGGGTGAAGGTTGGTCCGGCTAAAGAAGCCGTGATCCGAGGGGTTGTATGTTGTCGCGGCTTCAGCCGGACTATCTGAGAATAGCCGCAGCTCTTCCCCGCTCGCGTCGCGCAGCAGCACGGCTTCCGCATCCACGACGACCACGGTGTAGTGATCCGCCACTGATGCGCCTTCGGATACCAGATAAATCTGGCCTCCCGAGGAGATGATGGCGGTGCGGACGTTGCCGTTCTGCGCGATGCCAGCCAGGGTCAGCCTTGGAGCGGGCGGCGTTGACGGCGCGGCTGGCACGATCGCCTGCGGTTGCACGTCGCGTCCCGCGGGTGGAGGCGCCGGCTTCGTCGATTTGAAGGTGAAAAGATTTCGCGTGGACGGACGCATCGCGATCGTGTTCGTCCGGTCGCGAAGAAGTTTGGCCTGCGCGTCGAGATCCGCGGCTTTGTCTTCGGCTGCCGCAGCAGCGGCACGCTGCACATTCGCCGCATTGGCCGCGGGCGCGCTCGGATTCGGCGCCACCGCGAGCCACGTCGCGAGGACACCACCCCCGCCGAACCAGAGCGCCCTCAGCGTCGTTCGCGTCATCACGACTGCGTCATCCTATCATTAGTCGTCATTCGTCGCGGGGCGTCCTCACCCCGCTCCAGTAATCGTGTTACTATTCTTCGTGCGGCCCGCAGGTTGCCTCGAAAGCATCCGCGATCGTTCCCAAATCCATAAACATACTGTCGTTGTCATCCCTGCGCGCTACGCGTCTACCCGTTTTCCGGGGAAAGCGCTCGCGGACCTCGCCGGGCGGCCGATGATCGAGCACGTTTACCGCCGCGCCATGTCGGCGCGCAATGTCGACAGCGTCATCGTTGCGACGGACGATTCGCGCATCGCCGACGCCGTGACGAAATTCGGCGGCGACGTCCGGATGACCCGTTCGACGCACTCGACCGGAACCGACCGGATCGCCGAAGTGGCCGCGACGCTCGACTGCGATCTCATCGTGAATCTCCAGGGCGACGAGCCGCTGATCGAGCCTGCCGCGATCGACGAGGCCATCGAGCCGTTCCGCGACGACGCCGCGCTGCAAATGACTTCGCTTTGCCAGCGTTTCCGCGCGCCCGAAGAGGCGGCCGACCCCAACGTGGTGAAGGTCGTCACCAACCGCCGCGGTTACGCGTTGTACTTCTCGCGCGCGCCGATTCCGTTCGTCCGCGCGGGAGCCGGCGCGGGTCCGCAGCAGGCGGGTCCCTACAAACATATCGGCCTCTACGTGCAGCGGCGTGAGTTTCTGCTCACGGTGGCGTCGCTCGAGCCCACCCCGCTCGAACGGGCCGAGGCGCTGGAGCAGCTGCGGGTTCTCGAACACGGGTATGCCATCAGAATGATCGAAACGGAGCACGATTCGACGGGCGTGGATACGCCCGATGATCTCGAAAGGGCGCGCCGCCTGTTGACCGCGGACGCCCGCGCGTAGTCCAAGGAGCCCAGAAGAGATGGTGAGCACTCAAACGCGTCCGGTGAAATACATCTTCGTGACTGGCGGCGTGGTGTCGTCGCTCGGCAAGGGTCTTGCCGCGGCGTCCATCGGCGCGCTCCTCGAAGGCCACGGCTATAAGGTCACGCTCCAGAAGTTCGACCCGTATATCAACGTCGACCCGGGCACGATGAGCCCGTATCAACACGGCGAGGTTTACGTCACCGACGACGGTGCGGAAACCGACCTCGACCTGGGCCACTACGAGCGGTTCACGAACACGCAGACCACGCGCAATCACAACTGGACGACGGGAAAAATCTATCAGTCGGTCATCCAGAAAGAGCGGCGCGGCGAATATCTCGGGCGCACCGTGCAGGTCATCCCGCACATCACCAACGAGATCAAGGACAGCATTCGCGCGGTGTCGTCCGACGTCGACATCGTCCTCGTCGAAATCGGCGGAACTGTGGGCGACATCGAAAGCCTGCCGTTTCTCGAAGCCATCCGCCAGTTCCGGCAGGACGTGGGCCGCGAGCACACGCTGTACATTCACCTGACGCTGGTGCCGTTTATCGGCGCCGCCGGCGAGCTGAAGACGAAGCCGACGCAGCACAGCGTCAGGGATCTGCGGTCGATCGGCATTCAGCCCGACATCCTCCTCTGCCGCACCGACCGGTTCCTGGACGCCGATCTGAAGAAAAAGATCGCGCTCTTCTGCGACGTCGATCCCGAAGCGGTCATCACCGCGAAGGATGTCTCGACCATCTACGAAGTTCCACTCGTGCTGGGCGTCGAGGGTCTCGACCGGATTGTGCTGAAACATCTCGGCCTGCCGCTGACCGAGAAGCACATGGAGCCGTGGGAACAGCTCGTCGAGCGCATCAAGAATCCCAAGGATCGCGTCACCATTCACGTCGTCGGCAAATACGTCGGATACGAAGACTCATACAAGAGCCTCAACGAGGCGCTCTACCATGGCGGGTTCGCGCACCGGCTCAAGGTCGACATCAAGTGGGTCGAAGCCGAAGCGCTCGAGCAGCCCGACGGCGAGCAGCTTCTCGAAGGCGCGGACGGGATTCTCGTGCCGGGCGGGTTCGGTACGCGCGGGACGCGCGGCATGATGAAAGCCGCGCAAACCGCCCGCGAGCGCGGCATTCCCTATTTCGGCATCTGCTATGGATTCCAGTGGGCGGCCGTCGAATATGCGCGCGGCGTGTGCGGGCTGACGGAAGCGGACTCGACCGAATGTTCTCCCGACACGGAGCACAAGCTGATTTACAAGCTTCGCGATCTTCTCGGCGTGGACGATCTCGGCGGGACGATGCGGCTCGGCCAGTACGAATGCCTGCTGACGCCCGGATCGCTCGGCCACAAGATCTACGGCTCGACGCATATCGTCGAGCGTCACCGTCACCGGTACGAGTTCAACTGCCTGTACGAACCGACGCTCGCTGACAAGGGCCTGCTGATTTCCGGCAAATCTCCCGACGGCAAGTTCGTCGAGATGATCGAACTGCCCGGACATCCGTGGTACGTGGCGGTGCAGTTCCATCCGGAGTTCAAGTCGAAGCCGCTCCGTCCACATCCGCTGTTTGCGAGCTTCGTCGAAGCGAGTCATCGCCACAAGGTGGATGCGGGCGCGGCACGCCCGGCAGAGGCGGGCATCGTCTGATGACCGGCGTCCAGCGCGTCGCTGCCGGCAGCGTAGCTATCGGCGGCGGCGCCGCCCTTGCGCTCATCGCAGGGCCGTGCGTCATCGAAAGCGCCGATCACGCCTCGATGATTGCGGAAGCCCTCGTGAAAACGGCGTCACGCTGCGGCGTGCCGTTCATCTTCAAAGCGTCGTACGACAAGGCGAACCGGACGTCGTTGAGCTCGTTTCGAGGACCGGGCACTCGACGAGGGCTTGAAGATCCTCGCCACGATCAAGCGCGGCTCGGAGTTCCGATCCTCACCGACATCCACGACGCGGCTCAGGCCGCGCCAGTTGCCGAAGTGGCCGACGTGCTTCAGATTCCGGCGTTTCTCTCGCGGCAGACGGACATCATCGTTGCCGCCGCGAAAACCGGCCGCGCCGATCAATATCAAGAAGGGGCAGTTTCTCGCGCCGGCCGACATGAAACATGCGCTGGCCAAGGTCGCCAATTCGGGCAATTCGCAGGTATTCGTCACCGAACGGGGGTTCAGCTTCGGCTACAACAACCTGGTGGTCGACATGCGGGCGTTTCCGATGCTGCGATCGCTCGGGTATCCCGTGGTTTATGATGCGACCCACAGTTTGCAGCTTCCCGGGGGAGGCGACGGGGTCACCGCCGGACAGGCGGAGTACATCGAGCCCCTGGCGTCGGCTGCGGTTGCGGCAGGCATCGACGGGTTGTTCATCGAAGTGCACGACGACCCGCCGCGGGCGAAAAGCGACGCGCAGAATGCACTGGCGCTCGATCGCCTCGAGCCGCTGCTCCGCCGCCTGAGCCGGATCGACGCGATCGCGCGCGACAAATAGGGTCAGACCCCATTTTTACGTTTTACGTAAATGACACGCACACCAGCCACCACCGACAGAGCGCTTGCGCGGAAGGTCCTGCAGACCGAGGCCGCCGCCATCCTCGCACTCGTCGAACGGCTCGATGAGAGCTTCGACCGCGCGGTGAGAATGCTGTACGAATGCCAGGGGCGCGTCATCGTCACGGGCATGGGCAAGTCCGGCATCATCTGCCGGAAAATCGCGGCAACGCTGGCAAGCACCGGCACGTCGGCGTTTTTCCTGCATCCTGCGGAGGCGACGCACGGCGATCTCGGCGTCATTCAGCCGAACGACGTACTCCTCGCAATCTCGCACAGCGGCGAAACGCAGGAAGTCGTCCGCCTCCTCGAAGCGATACGGCGGATCGGCGCGCGCATCATCACCCTTACCGGCAACCCCGCATCGACGCTCGCTCAATCCGCGGACGTCTCGCTCGACTGCCAGGTCTCCGAGGAAGCCTGCCCGTTGAATCTGGTGCCAACGGCGAGCACGACAGCCGCGCTCGCCATGGGCGACGCCCTCTGCATGACCCTGCTCGTCGAGAAGGGATTCCGCGAAGAAGATTTCGCGAAGATCCATCCGGGCGGCAAGCTCGGCAAGAAGCTGATGCGCGTCGATCAGCTGATGCACGCCGGGGCCGACGCGCCGATCGTGACAATCGACACGCCGATGCGCGACGTCATGACCGAAATGACGAAAAAAACGCTGGGTATGACGTGCGTGATCAATGCCAGCGGCGAGCTGGCGGGGATCATCACGGACGGCGATCTGCAGGCGCTTCATGGTCGACAATGGCCGCCGCCTCGAGACGACCACGGCTGGCGACGTCATGACCAGGCGGCCCATCGTCATCGATCCCTCGACGCTCGCCGCCCAGGCACTGCTCATCATGGAGCAGAGGAAAATCACCTCTCTCGTCGTCGGCGGTCCGAAGCAGACGGTCGCCGGCGTGATCCATCTGCACAACCTCTGGCGGACAGAGCTGTTTTGAGCGCCTACTATCCATTTCTCGCCGCGCTGATCGCGCTGCTCATCGGGCTGACGGTCGGGAAAGCCTGGGAGCGCTACAAGCTGCGCTCGGGGCGTTTGATCGATCGCCGCCGCGTGCCGGAGTCGCTCCATTACATCGTCGGGCTCAATTTCCTCGTGACCAATCAGATCGATCTCGCGATCGGCGAGCTCACCAAGGCGGCCGAGAACCTCGGCGACGCGCTGGAAATCCATCTGCTGCTCGGAAGCCTCTACCGCGAAAAGGGGCAGGTCGCGCGCGCCATCAATATTCACCAGAGCCTGCTGCAGCGCCCGCGGCTGACCCGTCTCGAGCAGGCGCACGTTCTGCTCTGCCTCGGCCTCGATTTCAAGCGGGGCGGGTTCGTCGACCGCGCCCTCGAGGCGTTCAACGAGGTCATCCGGCTGGATCCATCCAATCAGTACGCACTGCTGAACATCGAAAAGCTTCACGAAGATCAGCATCAATGGCAGGAAGCGTACGAGGTGCGCCGATCGATCGGCAACCAGTCAGGCGTGGAAGATGGACGCAGCAACGCGATTCTGGCATTCCTGGAGAACGAGCTCGGTCTGCAGGCAGTCGCGCGAGGCGATTACGCCGGAGCCTCGGCGCGGTTTCAGTCGGCGATCGATCTCGACGCCGGCGTCGTGCCCGCATACCTGAACCTGGGCGACCTTCACGCCCGCGACGATCAGATGGCGCAGGCGGCGAGCATCTGGGAGCAGGTCATCGACAAGGCGCCAGATCGCGCATACCTGACGTTCGACCGTCTGTCTCTCGCCTATCAGAAGATCGGCGCGCCCGAACGTTTCTCGCAGCTCTGCCGCAGGCTCATCGCCAGCAATCCACAGGACTGGCGCGCCCGCCTCGCGCTCGCCAAGCACATCGAGAACGCCGGCGACACCGCGGGTTCATTGGAACTGCTGTTCGAAGCGCTCGTGCATAATCCGCACGCGCTCAGCGTGCACCAGGCCATCTGGCAGGTGCTCGCCCGGCTCGACTTCGAAAGCACGCTGGTGCAGCGCTACGTCGAGCTCACGCGCCACGCCGTGTTCTATATGGATCCCCACATCTGCATGCGCTGCCGCTATCGCAGCACCGAACTGCTGTGGCAGTGCCCGCACTGTCACGAATGGAATACGTTCGTGGAAGACCGCATTGCGCCGGCGAAAGAACCGGAGGAACTCGGAGTCAGTAGCATGAGGCGGAGTGTCGAGGAGTCCAGTCGAGGAGTCGGGCCAAGTCGAAGGCCGAATCCGTCCACGTCGATTCGCGGCCGCTGTCAGCTGACGCGCCCAGCTTTGTCAGCACGTCGTCCACTTGACGATCGGTCGCCGCCTTCGTGCCGCCTGTAGAGAATCGCGAAATTCGCCCGCGCCGCTTTTTCCTCGGCCGGCATCTGCGCGGCGATGCGCTGCATCGCCTCTTCCTGCGAAATCCCCTCGCGCTCGAGAAGACGCTGCAGCTGGAGCGCCGGCGGACAGACGGTTGCGAGAACGACGTCGAAGTCCGATTCGCGGCTCGTCTCGTACAGCAAGGGAATCGAGGCGATTCCCATCTCTCGATTCAGTTTCGAGAACCACTGCTGAATAGTGTCGTAGACGATCGGATGAACGATCGCCTCAATCTGACGGCGAGCGTCAGGATCGCTGAATACCAGCGATCCGAGTAACGGCCGGTTTACGCTTCCGTCGGCCTTCAGATAGCGATCGCCAAACCGCGCGGCAATGGCACGCGTCGCCGGAGTGTGCGGCCCGAGCGCTTCGTGCACCACATCGTCGGCGTCGATGGTCGGAATGCCGCGGTCCTTCAACCGCGCCACCACGTAAGACTTGCCGGTGGCAATTCCGCCGGTCAGGGCAATTTTGAGCATTGGATCACGACGTACTCTTCGCGCGCAGCTCGGCGGCCTTGATCGTGTTTGCCATCAACATCGCGATCGTCAGCGGGCCGACGCCGCCGGGAACACGCGTCATCGCGCCGGCAACTTCCTCTACTTCAGGATGCACGTCGCCGGCGAGGACCGAACCTTTTCGTTCGAACAAACCGCGGCGCGGGTGATCCTCGTGAAACAGTCCGTACGCCACGTTCCTGTCGGTAACGAGGTTGATGCCCACGTCAATCACCGTTGCGCCCGGCTTGACGAATGCCCGCCTGACGAAGCCGGCACGCCCCAGCGCGGCAATCGAGAATGTCGGCGGAGGCCGCCACGCTCGCCAGATCTTTCGTCCGCGAATGGCACACCGTGACGGTGGCATGGTGATGCAGCAGCAGCAGCGACACCGGCTTTCCCACTATGTCGCTGCGCCCGATGACGACCGCATGTTTTCCGGCGATCTCGATCTGGCTCCGATCGAGCAGCTCGACGATGCCCGCCGGCGTGCAGGCCACCAGCGCCGCGCGGTTCTGCACGAGACGGCCGACATTGAGCGGCGTGACCCCATCGACGTCTTTCGCGGGATCGATGGCGTCGAACACCTGCTGAATGGCGGTGCCGCCGAGCGATTCGGGCAACGGCGCTTGCACGAGGATGCCGTCGATCTCCGGATCGGCATTGAGCGTCTCGACCAGCCGGAGAATCTCGCCGAGCGAGGTTGACCCGGGCAAGTGCGACAGCGTCGCTTTCATCCCTTCGTCGGCCGCCGACTTCAATTTGCTGTTGACGTAGATCTGCGAGTCCGGCTTGTCGCCGGCGAGGACTATCTGCAGCGCCGCCTGGCGTCCGACCCGCCGCGTGAATTCGGCCGCCCGTGCCGCCATCTCGTTTCTGATCTGCTGGGCCACAGCGGCCCCGTCGAGAATGCGCGCCGCCATGTTTATTCCGCCGCGCGTTCGAGCTCTTTCAGGGTCGAAGAGCTGCCAAGGACGATGAGATGATCGTCGGTCTTCAAGATAGTCAGCGGCGGCGGGTTGAACTCCATGCGGCCTTCCGCGTGCTGAATGCCACAACCACGACGTTCATTCTAACGCGCTCAACCGATCCGACAGCGGGCGGCCGGCGAGCAGCGAGCCCTTTTCTATCCGAATTTCTTCAATCGACAGCTCCAGGTTGTCCGAGCTCGTGGCAATTTCCACGAAGTCGACGACCGCCGGGCGGAGGGCGGTCTGGGCAATCTGCATCGCCCCGATTCGGTACGGCGAGATCACCCGATCGGCGCCCGCTTTCTTCAGCTTCGAAATCGAGTCTTCCCCTTCGGCTCTCGCGATGATGAAGAGGTCGCTCTTCATGACGCGCGCCGTGAGGACGGCATACACGTTTTCGGCGTCGGTGCCCACCGCCGCGACCAGGCCGCGGGCGCGGTCGATGCCCAGGCGCCTCAACGTATCTTCCCGGCTCGCGTCGCCCTCTGCGGCGAGATGCCCACGCTGATTGGCGTCGGCGACCCGCGCGGCGTTGCGATCGACGACGACAAACGGCATCTTCTGCCGCGTGAACTCGCTGGCGATCGATCGAGCCGATCCGGCCATAGCCGCAGACGACGAAGTGATCCGTGAGATTGTCAATCATGCGCGTCAACCGCCATTGTCCAACGTATTTCGACCATCCGCCCTCCACGACCACGGTCGCGAAGACCGAAAACGCATACAAGGGCTGTGCTGACGCCGACGAGAATCAGCGCCAGCGTAAATGCCTGACCGGCCCGAGGACAGCGGATGGACTTCGCGGTAGCCCACCGTGGCGACGGTCGTGACAGTCATATAGAGAGCGTCCCAGGGATCCCAACCCTCGATGACGATATAGCCGGTCGTCCCTCCAACAACCACGGCCAGCAGCAGCACCAGCGGGAAACGCCGGCTTCAAGGTGAGGTCAAGGAGTTTCAGGTACTCACGAGCCCGCGCTTCCGGATCTCGCGTCGACAGCAGATCGGAGATGATGGCAACCGACGCAGCGCCGGCATCGAGCACCTCGCGCGCCCGCTCGAGCGTGATGCCGCCGATGGCCACGAGCGGGATCTCGCGGCCTTCGTCGCGAAGCAGCGCCGACGCGTTCCGCACCAGTTGCGTCCCCACATCGCCGTATCCCGTGTTCTTGGTCTGCGTGACGAAGACCGGCCCGACGGCAATGTAACTGACCGGCAGCGCGGCGGCTGCGCGAACCTGTTCCAACGAGTGCGTTGACACACCGACGACGGCAGCGTCTCCGAGGATGCGGCGCGCCGCTTCGGGATGCAGGTCGTCCTGGCCGAGATGGACGCCAGCCGCCCCGGCAAGCCTGGCGACGTCGGCCCGATCGTTGACGACGACCGTCGCGCCGGCGGCTCGCGCGCGCGTCGTCACGTCCTCACAGATGGCGAGAAATTCGGAACTCGGGATGGCTTTGCAGCGAAGTTGGATGAAGCGGGCCCCGCCCGCGAGAAACGCGTCGGCCAGCGCGGAAATCGTCCATCCCGCCCGGCGAGCCACCTCGTCGTCGATGATGGCGTTGAGCGGTGAAAGCGTCAGACCGCCTCGGCGCGCGTCGTCTTTTCCGCAGTTGGAGCGAACCGCTCCATGAATTTCGTGCTCAGCCGGCCGGCAAGGAAGTCCGGGTCGCTGAGGATGCGCAGGTGCATCGGAATGGTGGTCTTCACGCCTTCGACGACCGACATCTCGAGGGCGCGTTTCATGCGCACGACCGCTTCCTGTCGATCGCGACCGTAGGAAATCACCTTGGCGATCATCGAGTCGTAGTACGGAGGAATCGTGCAGTCGGAATGCGCTGCCGTGTCCACGCGAATGCCCGGGCCGCCGCCGATGCTGAACACGCTGATGTGGCCAGGGGACGGCACGAACGTGTCGGGATCTTCGGCGTTCACCCGGCACTCGATGGCGTGACCGTTGAACGTAATTTCGCCCTGCCGCACCGAAAGCCGCTCGCCCGCGGCGATGCGGATCTGCTCCTTGACGATGTCGATGCCGGTGACCAGCTCGGTGACGGGGTGTTCGACCTGCAGGCGGGTGTTCGCTTCCATGAAGTAGAACTTCGCCTGGTCGTCCATCAGGAACTCGAAGGTTCCCGCATTGGTGTACTGCACGGCCTTCGCCGCATCCACGACCAGATTGCCGAGCTTGCGCCGCTGCTTTTCGCTGAGCGCCGGCGAAGGCGATTCCTCGAGCAGTTTCTGGTGCCGCCGCTGGATCGAACATTCGCGCTCGCCCAGGTGCACGACGGCGCCATGATGGTCGCCCATCACCTGCACTTCGATGTGCCGCGGGTTCTCCAGGTACTTCTCGATGTAGACATCGGGCACGCCGAACGCCGCTTCCGCCTCGCGTTGAGCCGTCTTGATGGCGTGGCCGAGCTCCTGCGGCGTGCGGACGACGCGCATTCCCCGGCCGCCGCCGCCGGCGGTGGCTTTCACGATCACGGGGAAACCGCATAGCGTCGCGAACTTGAGCGCGTCCTCTTCGCTTTCAACCGGACCGTCGGTGCCCGGCAGCAGCGGCAGCCCCGCCTTTTTCATCGCGCGGCGCGCGCGGGCTTTGTCGCCCATCAACCGGATCACTTTCGGATCCGGCCCGATGAAACGGATGTGGCAGGCCTCGCAGACCTCCGCCAAGTAGGCCGATTCGGACAGAAAACCGTAGCCCGGATGAATGGCATCGGCCCCGGTGATCTCGGCTGCGCTGATGATGGCGGGCACGTTGAGGTAGCTTTCGGCGCTGCGCGCGGGACCGATGCGCACGTCTTCGTCGGCGAACCGCACGTGAAGCGCGTGCTCGTCGGCCTCCGAATACACCGCCACGGTCTTGATGCCCAGCTCGCGGCACGCGATGATGACGCGCATCGCGATTTCGCCACGGTTCGCGATCAGAATTTTTTTAAACATTGGGTTTGATGGCGAACAGGCGCTCGCCGTATTGGACCGGCTGGCCGTTCTCGACATACACCTTCACGACTTCGCCGTCATATTCCGAGTCGATTTCGTTCATCAGCTTCATCGCTTCGATGATGCAGAGGACCTGCCCCTTCTTGACCGAAGTCCCGACGTCCACGAATGCCGGCGCGCCTGGCTCCGAGGCGCGGAAGAACGTGCCGACGATAGGCGACTTGACGATCGCGAAGTCGAGCTCGTCCGACGGCGGCGCGGGCGGCCGCACCGCTTCGAGCGGAGCCGCGGGAGCTGCCGTCGCCTGCGACTGCGCGGGCGCGGACGGGTGCGGCATCGGTGCCGGGAACGGTGCGGGTACGGTGACCGCCGAGCCTTTTTTTATCCTTATTTTGAAGCCCTCGCGCTCGAGCTCGAACTCGCTCAGCTCGTGCTCGCGCACCATGTCCAGGATTCGATTTATCTCATCAAATTCCATGCGTCTGTGTGAGGCTCGTCTGAACGTTTGTGAGCACTTCGACCCCATCCGACGTCACGAGGACGTCATCTTCGATCCTGACACCCCCCCAGCCGGGCAGGTACGCCCCCGGTTCGATGGTGAACACCATCCCGGGAGCAATCAGCTCGTCCAGCGGCGCCGGTTCGCTGCCGCTGGCCTGGCGTCGGGGGCCAATTCGCGGCGTTTCGTGAATCTCGATGCCCAGGCCGTGACCTGTGCTGTGCCCGAACGCCTCAGCCAGTTTATGCCGGGCGAGCGTTTCCCGCGCAGCGGCATCTATGTCGCCGGCCCGGACACCCGGCTTCACGGCCGCAATGGCCGCCCGCTGGGCCTCCAGCACCGCCTGGTAAACCCGTGTCATCTCCGGGTCGGGACGACGGCCCCCCAAAGCGACCGTCCGCGTCAGGTCGACGCAGTATCCGCCGTAGACCCCGCCAAAGTCCAGCACCACCAGGTCCCCCTCCCTCATGACCCGGTCACCCGCATGGGCATGGGGCTGGGCCGAGTTGGGACCGCTGGCGACGATGGTCTCGAACGAGCACCGCTCGAAGCCTGCCGATTTGAGGCGCCAGTCGATGGTGGCGGCGAACTCCTGCTCCTTGAGGCCAGGCTTGATGTCGGCAACCACCCCCGCGGCCACCGCGGATAGCAGCTGGGCGCCCTTTCGCAGCATTTCAATCTCGTGCGCGTCCTTGATGAGGCGCAGGCGCTCGATGGTGCCTTCCATGGGAACCAGCGACATGGATTCGGCTGTGCTGCCCGAACCCGCGAAAATTGCACCCGACCCCGTTTCGAGGGTGGCCCCGACGTTCCTGGCGATCTGGTGCGCGCGATTGATCGACACGCTGTCGCCTTCGATGCCCAGGCGTCTCGGGCGAAGGCGCTTTACCAGTGCCGCGAGCGTCTCGTCGTAGGTGCGTTCAACGGGCACGATCTCGGCATCTGGCGGCCCGTACGGAGAATCCCAGATCTCCTGCGCGGCCGCGCCGTACCGGAAATCGAGAATCAGATACAGCCGTTCGGACATCGCCACGGCGATACCGGCGGTGCCCAGAAAGTTGGAGAGATAGAACACGTTCGGCAGATGCGTGACGACAAGACCGTCCAGATGCGCGTCGGACAGCGCCTGTCGAAGTCGGGCGTGGCGAATCGCCAGCGTCTCGCGAGGAGCCAGCCGCACGGGAATCCTTAAACCGCGCTCCGATGGCGGTATGTATGAATCGCGTCGAGGAAGCGCTCGAGCTGCATCAGCTCTGGTGGAACCGGACTGTCGGCGGCAAGCGACCGCGCGATGTCGTCTACGGTCTGCTCGAGATCGGGATCGTGCCGCGCGAGAGCGAGCACTGAACGGTAGAAACCAAGTGCGTCTGTGAGGTTGCCGCGGCGATAGTTGATGTCGGCGAGGCCGCGAAGCGCCGCGAGATTCTGCGGCGCCCTCTGCAGCACGCGGGCCAGCTCCGCTTCCGCGCCGTCGAGATCGTCGGTTTCGAAAAGGGCCCGGCCGAGCGTCAAGCGCGCGGAAAGATACCCCGGGTGGATAGCGAGCCCGGCGCGGCAGGTCGCGATCGCCTCATGAAAGTTGCCGCCCCGGCGGTACTCTTCCCCGAGCTGCGCGAAAGCCATCGACGCCGGGTCTTGTTCAACCCGGCGGCGAAGCTCGCCGATGCGACGATTGTCTCCCACGTCGTAAATCTAGCACTTAGTTGATGGTAACGGTCAGCGTTGTCGTCCCCGTTTGCCCAGTTTCGTCAGTGACGATCAGGACCACGACGTAGGCACCTGACTGCGCAAATTTGTGCTGCACGGTAGACCCGCTGCCCGTGCTGCCATCGCCGAAGTTCCAGCGCCAGCGAACGATCGTGTGTCCCGTTCCGGCCTGCGACGTCGTCCCGTTGAAGAACACGGTCTGATTGGCGAGGGGATCCTGCGGCGAAAACACGAAGCCGGCGGTCGGCGGATTACCCGCGCCGACATCGACGATCTGCGTGGCCGAGGTGGTAGACATCCCCTGCGAGTCGGTCACCGTCAAGGTGACGCCATAGGCACCAGGCGCTGCATACGAGTGCGACGCAATGATACCCGTCGCCGTCGAGCCATCGCCGAAATCCCAGGTGAAGGTCGTGAGCGTCGCTCCTCGTGACGCCGTCGACGCCGAACCGACGAAGCGGACCGTCTCGTTCGCCCCGGGATCGGCCGGCAGGAACGTGAAGCGCGGCGTCGGCCCGCCTGTATTCACCGTCCCCGCCGGATTGAGTCGGATGTTGACGACCCGCGTCAATTGCGCCGCATTGTCTGTTCCGGACGGCCGCACGCGAATGGCCACATTGGAAGTCTCGTCGCCGGGCGATCCGGGCGGTGCGGTGTAGGTAAACCTCGCTTCTCCTTGGCTGTTGGTCGTGACCGTGCGCGCCGACAACGCGCCGAAGTCCCCCCCCTCGATTTCGAGATAGAGCAACTGATTGGCCGCCGGCTGCCCGTTCTCGTCGCGCGCGACGATCGTGATGACGCGACTGCGATCCGCCGTCCTGCGACAACACGTCGGGCTCTGCGCTGATGGCGAGCGAGAGGCTCAACTCCGATGGCCCCGCGAACGGCGGCGGGACTGTATCCGTCACCGTGCACGCGCTGGCAACAAGCGCGACTGCAAGCACAGCGCTGCGTTTTATGTAGTTAGTCATGGCCTGATCCATACGTCTTGTTGATTCCTACTCGGGATCTGCGTAGTCGCCGAAGTTCACGCTGATGGTGCCTGTCGCCTGTACGTCGTTGCCGGCGAGATCGGTTCCGAAAAATGTGACTTCGGCGATTGTAGCAATGAAGACCCGGCCCCCGAAGTTGACCAGGGAGCGAAGCGGCTGTTCGACCTTCGCCTGATGCCGCACTATTTCGAACGGGACGACCACCGTCGCACCGCCGCTGATCGTTGCTGTTACCGCGCCGTCGACCGGATAGGGCACATCCACACCCGGATGTGTTCCGGCCGTCAGCTCGCTTGAAATTGATGCGATACCGGTGAATCGTCACGGCGTTCAGCGCCGACGGTGAGACTTCCGACGTCACTGGCACCCTGATCCTTCAACACGAGCCGCATCGTCGCCTGCGCGACGTCGTTGAAAATCGTGGGGACCAGAACGGTTTCTCCGTTGATGGTCTGCTCCACCAGCGTTTGAACGTCTGAGAGCAGAAACCCTCCGAACGTGCCGGGATCCGCGCCCGACGACGCTTCGAGCAACTCGATGACGACCATCGCGGGCGCGCGCCCTGTCCGGGCCACATCTCCGCACGACGCCGTGGCGGCAACCAGCGCGGCCGCCGCTACTCCCCTGCCGATGGAACGAATGCTTGCGCGCATGTCCCTTCTCTCCCTAGCTCTTGATGATGCGCGGCGTGATGAAAATCAGCAGCTCGCGGCTTTCTTCCGTGAGCTCGCGCCGTTGGAACAGCCAGCCCAGAATCGGAATCTTGTACAGTCCCGGCGTGCGATCGTTCGACGAATCGCGCGCGTTGATGTAGATACCGCCGATGACCGAGGTCTGGCCGTCCGACACCAGCAGCGAAGTCACGGCGCGCTGCGTGTTGATGGGCGGAATGCCGCCGACCGCGCGGCTGAAGTCGGGCGCCGAGTTCTCGAGGACGATGTTCATGATGACGGTGTTCGCCGCGGTGATTTGCGGCGTCACGTTGAGCTTGAGCGCCGCGTCGCGGAACGACACGGTGACGGTGTTGTTCGCCACCGTCTGAATGGGCACCTGCACGCCCTGCGTGATTTCCGCCGGCACGTTGTTCTGCGTCGCGACGCGCGGCGTCGAGAGGATGCGCCCGTTTCCCGATTCTTCGAGCGCGGTGAGCGCCACGTCGAGATTGAACGCGCCGTTGACCGATCCGAGCGCCAGGCCGATGGCGCTGCTGGCCGTTCCCACGCCGAGGTTGACCGCCGTAGACGACGCGTCGCCGCCGGCAGGGCCCTGAACCGCCCCGGTCCGTCCCCCTAGCGCGCCCTGGTTCGGAAACGCGAGCCCTGTCGTGTTGCCGAGCTCCGGTGCCACCCGGCCGTTGAAGCCCCACTGCACGCCGATGCGGCGGGCGAAATCGCGCGTCGTCGTGATGATGCGCGCTTCGATCTCGACCTGCGGCTGCGGCCGATCGAGCGTGTCGATCAGCTGCGCGGCGCTCTGGAGCCGGCTCGGAAGATCGCGAATGATGATGGTGTTCGTGCGCGGGTCCACCTGGATGTCGCCGCGCAGCGAGAGCGCCGTCCGGGTGAGCAGCGGCGTCAGCTCCGTGGCCTTCGCGTAGCTCAGCGGCCGCGTGAGCACTTCGAGGTCGCCGGCGAGCGCACGCTCCTCCGACAGCTTCCGTCGCTGCGATTCTTCATCGGCGAGCACCGTCAGCGGTGCAATCCGCACGATCGTGCCGTCCACCGAATAGCCGAGCTTGTGGTCGCGGAGGATGATGTCGAGCGCCTGATCCCAGGGCACTTCGTGCAGCGACACGTCCACCGCGCCCTGCACGGACTGGTCGATGACGATGTTCAGGCCGCTGATGTCGGCGAAGGTGCGGAGCACGGTCCGGAGATCGGCGCCCTGGAAATCGAGGTTCACCGGATGTCCATTGAATCGCACGCCGCCCGCCGGCGCCTGGCCGCCCGGGGGCAGCTGCGGAATGGCACCCTGCTGCGGCGTCTGCGCGAACGGACCCGCCTTCGCGCCTGCCGGCGCTACGGCCGGCGGCCGCCGGCACGCGACGGCATCGCGCCAGCGAGTCCGAGACCGCCGCGTTTGAGCAGCGCGTCGATGGGGTCGAGGGCCGCGACGACGGCGGTGCTGGGCGGGGGCGCGCTCTTGTCGGACACCGCCTGCACTTCTTCCTCGAACGTGATGGTGAAATGTCTTCCCCCGTCCTCCGGCGGCACGACACGATAGGTTGCCGGCCGCATCAGATTGACGACGACACGCGTTGTCGGCGTCGTGCCGGTGGTCGACACGCGCACGACCGACACCGGGCCGCGGCCGACGAAAAGGTCGGGCGGCGCGGTTGATTTGACGTTCGGGAATTCGATCGCCACGCGCGGCGTTCCATCGCTCAGCGGGGTAATGGACGAAGCGACCAGCTCGCCGTTTCCGGTGAGCGTGATGGTCGCGCCCGACGGCTTCGCCTCGGCGCGGACGTCTTCGAGCACCGTGGCAAAACGCGCGGACGTGCGCGGGGCCGCAGCCGCCGACGCGTTGCCGACGCTGCCCACAGGAAATTCCCCGTCGAAATCGATGTGGATGAGGTTGCGCTTGCTGCGCACCTGGTGCGCCGCGGCCTCGGTGAGGCGAATGCGCACGCGCGCCACGCGCGAGCCATCTGCCCCGGCTGCCTGCTCCACCGTGACGCCGGCCACCAGACCTTTCGCGCCCAGCGCTTCACGGGCCACACGGCCCATGTCCACGTCGCGGAGGTCGACGAACAGCGTCATCGGATCGGGCCGGTTGGTCAGGTAGGCGACCGGATCGGTTGTTTCGATCGTTACCGTCGTGATCCGCCGCCCCGCGTCGGCCGACAGGCGCTTCAGCTGCGGCGTCGCGGTTCGCGGTTCCGGCGCGGCGCCCACGGTTCCGAGCCCGGCGGCCCACAACCCGGCGATGCAAAGCACGGCCAGGCGGGTAGTAGAGAGGAGACGTTTATTTGGCATCTTCCGCGGTCCTGAGTCCTTTTCGCACTTCGCGCTGCTTGACCAGCGAGAGTGGATCGTTGACTTCCTGCATGATCACGAGCCCCTGCGGCGTGACGCTTCGGATGACGCCGTCCAGCAGACGATCGTTCGCCCGGGCCGAATAGGTCTTGCCGTCCGGGCCCGACACCAGCGCGACATACGAGTTGCGGCTTTGCAGCACGCCGCGCAGCATCAGGTCGCCCGTCGCGAGACCGGACAGCCCGGTCGTCTTCCTTCCCGGCCCGGCATCGGTTCCGCGCGCCAGCAGGCTGACGAACGGATCCCGCCGCCCGGCCGGGTCGTACGAATACGCTTCGGCCGGCGGCGGCTGCTGCCGCGGCGCGCGTCAGGCGCAGCGGCGCCTGGTTGGGTCGCGGCGGGCGGGCGGCGGATTGACAGGCGCGCCCTGCGCGCGGACGAGCCACGCTCCCGAAAGCGCCAGCATCGCTGTGAGCACGACGGTGTTCTTGTGCGCGGTTCATCAGTTCGCCTTCCCTGCCGCGGCCGCGGGCTTGGCGGTCTCGAGCAGCACGAAGGTCGTCGCCGTGCAGTCGACGGTAATCGTCGAGTCGGCCGACGGCTTTTCCTTCCCATGAATGGTGATGGCGCTCACGTTGATGATTCGGGAGAACTTGCTGACCCGATCGAAGAACATCGCGAGGTTGTGATACGTGCCGTCGAGCTGAAGCTTGATCGGCCACTCGGCATGCAGCTGCTTGGTGACCGACGGCTCCGGCTTGAATCCGCGAATCGCGAGATTCGACTGCGTCGCGAGCGTCTGGATGCGGCGCAGCAGATCGGCGACGTCTTTCTGCTCGGGCAGCACGGCCTTCAGGCTTTCGAGACGTCCTTCGAGCTCGGCAACCTGTTGCCGGAACTGGTTCAGCTGCGCCGCGGTCGACGAACCTTTGGCGATGTCGGCGCGCAGTCCGTTCAGCGTCGTTTCGCGCGTCGCCATTTCGGCCTGGGTTGGCACGACGTAGAACTGGTAGAACACGCCCACCATGGCGAGTGCCAGCACCACGAACCCGCCAACCTGCGCATACCACGGCAGCTTGTTGAGACTGAGATCCATTTTCAGTCGCGTCCCCCGGCATTGCCCGGACGCTCAGTGATTTATCGGGGTCTGTCAGATGCCCCATTAATTCGCCGCCCCCTCGAGCCAGCGGGCCTTGACGGAAAACTGAATGAGCTCGGGCGTCGTGTTCGTCGCCGGCTCTACGCGGCTGTCGACGATCTCGACGGGGCGCTCGAACAGGTTCGACTCGGTGAGGCCGCTCACGAAATCGGACAGCGCGTTGAGCGACGTGCATCGGCCGTCGATGACGATCTCGGTGCCGGTCTGGCGCATGTCGATCAGCCACATGCCCTCTGGCAGGGCCTGGCTCACCTGATCGAGCAGTCTGACCGGGCCGGCCTGCCCTTTGCGCAGCTGCTCGATGAGCGAGACGCGCTGCTGCAGCTGCACTTTGCGCGCTTCGAACTGCTGCACCTGTTGAATGACGCTCTGCAGCCGCTGCGTTTCGCGCTGCGCCTCGGCGATCTGGCGTGTCGAGGTCGGCCGACGCTCCGCGGAGGTACCAGAACCACCATCCGACGCCGAGCGCGGCGGCCACGAGAATGAGGCTGCACCCGATCGTCAGCTTCTGGCCGGCCAGCTGGAACTTCGCCTTCCGCTTGTTGCGGTCGCGATCGACGGCGAGGAGGTTGATCTTGATCAACGGTCACCTGCCCGTCTCAGCGCGAGGCCGACAGCAACGGCGGCAGTTGGGGCCATCGCCTCCCGCTGGTCCGCGGAAAATTTCTTGGCGTCGAGGGTCACTTTCTTGAACGGGTCGAACGTCTCGACCGGCGTGCCGAACCGTTCCTGCAGCGCTTCGGCAAATCCCTCGACCCGCGATGCGCCGCCGCTGAGCATGATCTTGTCGATGTGCTCGGTGGACGCCGTCGCCTTGAAGAAGTCGAACGTCTTCTGCACCTCGAGCATGACGTTTTCGGTCATCGCGCGAAGCACCGGCATCACGTCTTCGAACGTGGCCCCATCGATCGGCGCGCCGCGCTTCAGCAGCTCGGCGCTTTCGAACGGCAGGTTCAGCTCGCGCTGGACCGCTTCGGTATAGGCATTCCCGCCGAGCGAGATGTCGCGTGTGAAGACCGACTGTCCGTTGGCGATGATGTTGATATTGACGGCGCTCGCGCCCGCGTTCATCAGGACGATGACCGTGCCCGGATCGAAGCCGTAATTCAGCTCGAACGCGTTCTGGAGCGCGAAGGCATCGACGTCCACGACCACTGGCGTGCGTCCGGCCTGCGCGATGACGCCGGTGTAGTCGGCGATCTTTTCCTTCTTCGCGGCCACGAGCAGCACTTCCATCGTGCCTTTTGCCTCGGGACCGCCGCCGGCGTCGAGAATCTGATAATCGAGATTGACGTCCTGAATGTCGAACGGGATGTATTGCTCGGCTTCCCAGTAGATCGACTCGTCCAGCTCGGTCGGCGTCATGACCGGCAGCGCGATCTTCTTGACGATCACGGCGTTGCCCGAAAGCGACGCCGCGACCTCCTTGGTTTTGAACGCTTTCGACTCGAACACGCGTCTGATGGCGTCGGCAACGGCCGCGCCGTCGATGATCGCGCCGTCCACGATGCTGTCGGGCGGAATGGGCTCGGTCCCGTACGCGGCGACGCGAAAGCCTTTGCCGGAAGCTTTGAGCTCGACCGCCTTGACGGCGCTCGATCCGATGTCGAGCCCCACGACCGATCGGCTCTTATTGAACAACGAGAAGTTCTTCACTGTTGACGCGCTCCATTGGGCAAGGCCGGTGCCAGCTCCGTTCACCGGTTCAGCTGACTAAAATTGACTGTGTACCGCCGAATTTCGACAAACGGCTGCGGACGCCCCGCGCTGGCGTGATCACGTTTTCGTCCACTAGATCACGAACTTGTGATCTTCGAAATCTGCGATCACTCTGCCGCCCCTAGGTATCGGCTGAGCCGGAGCTCGGGCTTGATGGGCTTGATGACCGACGAAAGACTGCGCATGCGAGGGACGTCGAACGTGTGCAATGCTGTGCGCTGCGACTTGACAGTCACGACAACACCACGTAAGATTTGGGTTTACCGTTGTGCCGGTTTTCCCAAGCGAGAGAAGGATCCTGAGTTTCATGCGGACGTATGTAGCCACGCCAAAAACAATCGACAGCCGTTGGCACGTCATCGATGCCGACGGGCAGGTGCTCGGCCGGGTCGCCACTCTCGCGGCCAGGCTGCTTCAAGGGAAGCACAAAGCCACCTACACTCCCTTTATCGACACCGGCGACCATGTCGTCATTGTCAATGCCGCCAAGGTCAAGCTGACCGGGCGCAAAGAAGAGCAGAAGCTGTACCGCCGCCACAGCGGCTACGAGGGCGGCTTGCGCGAGGAACGCGCCAAGATCGTTCGCCAGGCCAAACCCATCCGCATCGTCGAGGAAGCGGTGCACGGCATGCTTCCCAAAACAACGCTCGGCGCCGCGATGTACCGCAAGTTGAAGGTCTACGCAGGGCCGGAACACCCACACATGGCCCAGAAGCCATCGTCACTCGAGGTCGCATAAGTTGCCAGTCACAGAATTTTACGCAACCGGCCGCCGGAAGACATCGTCCGCTCGAGTCTTCCTGAGGCCAGGCAAAGGCACCGTTACCGTCAACAGCCGCGAGTTCAACGCGTTCTTCCCCACCGAAGCACTGCGAACCCAAATCAGAACGCCGCTGGTGCTGACGCAGACCATCGAGCAGTTCGACGTGCTCGCGACCGTCGCCGGCGGCGGGATCAACGGTCAGGCGGGCGCGGTGCGTCTCGGGATTGCCCGCGCGCTCGTGAAGTACAACGCCGAACTACGAAAGACCCTGAAAAAGGGTGGATTGCTCACGAGAGATGCGCGCGCGAAAGAACGCAAGAAATACGGCATGGCCGGCGCGCGAAAACGATTCCAATTCAGCAAGCGATAAAGGGAGGCTACTTTTTGGCGGTTGCAATGAAGGATCTTTTGGAAGCTGGAGTGCATTTCGGGCACCAGACGAAACGCTGGAACCCGAAGATGAAGGAGGTACATTTTCGGCGAACGCAACGGCATCTACATTCTTGACCTTGGCAAGACCGTCAAGCTGTTCAAGGAAGCCGAAGATTTCGTCACACATCTCGCGGCCGAGGGCAAGACGCTCCTCTTCGTCGGCACGAAGCGCCAGGCGCAGGATGTCATCGCCGAAGAAGCGGCCCGCTGCGGGATGTACCACGTCAACCAGCGCTGGCTGGGCGGACTCCTCACCAACTTCAACACAATTCAGCGCAGCCTCGCCCGCCTCCGCGATCTGGAATCGATGATCACAGACGGCCGATACGACACCCTCTCGAAGAAGGAAGTCGCGCGGCTCGAGAAAGAGCGCCGCAAGCTGGAGAAGAACCTCGAAGGCATCCGCGGCATGTCGCGCTTGCCCGACGCGGTCTTCATCGTCGACACCCGCAAGGAAAAGATTGCCGTCGACGAAGCGCGGAAGCTGAAGATTCCGATCATCGGCATCGTCGACACCAACTGCGATCCCGACGAGGTCGACTTCCGGATTCCCGGCAACGACGATGCGCTGCGCGCCATCAGGCTGTTTGCCGCGCGGATCGCCGACGCGGTCAACGCCGGCCGCGGCGTGCGCGAGTCGGCGCAGGCCGAAGCGGCGGCATCCAATGAAGACGGCGGTGCCGACGACAAGCGCGGCGCGCGTCCGCCGCGGCGCGCGGTCGCCGAGGCAGCCACCTCGCCGGCAGGCGTTTAGTTACCGTTTGAGCTAACCGAGCGCCGGTCGAACGCCGACCGGCGCTTTTTTTGTCGCAAACCTTTCGCGTTCGTTTTTCGTACGTCGTGTCCGGCTTTAGCCGGACCGTGGAGATCTACATGGCAATTCCTGCAGAACTCGTCAAAAAGCTTCGCGACATCACCGGCGCCGGCTTCATGGAATGCAAGGCCGCGCTGACCGAAGCGAACGGAGACCTCGACGCGGCCGTGACGCTGCTGCGCAAGCGCGGCCTCGCATCGGCCGCAAAGAAAGCCGGCCGCACGACCAGCCAGGGCGCGATCGGCAGCTACATCCATATGGGCGGCAAGATCGGCGTCCTCGTGGAGGTGAACTGCGAATCGGACTTCGTCGCGCGGACCGATCAATTCGGCGCGCTGGTGAAAGACATCGCGATGCACATCGCCGCCGCGGATCCCAAATATGTCAGGCGCGAAGCCGTGCCCGGCACCCTGCTCGACGCCGAGCGCGAGGTGTATCGCGCGCAGTTCACGAACTCGGGCAAGCCTGAAGAGGTCATCAAGAAGATCGTCGAGGGCAAGCTCGAGTCCTATTACGAGCAGGTCGTGCTGCTGGACCAGAAGTTCGTGAAGGATCCGGCCGTGAAGATATCGCAGTTCATCGCCGAGGCCACCGCGAAGATGGGCGAGAACATTACGGTGAGCCGATTCTCGCGGTTCAAAATCGGCGAATCGGCCGAGTAAGAAATCGAGAGTCCATAGTCGAGGGTCCATAGTCCATAGTCGTGGACTCGTGACTATGGACTCTCGACTCTGGACTGTCGACTGTGGACTATAGACTCAGGGTTTCGACTATAATTTCTCTTCAATATGCCGTCCGCGTCTCCCATGTACAAGCGCATCCTCCTGAAACTTTCCGGGGAGGCGTTGATGGGCGAGCAGCAGTTCGGCATCGATCCTGCCATCACCTCCGGCATCGCCGCAGACATCGCTGAAATTCAGGGTCTCGGCGTCCAGACCGGCGTCGTCATCGGCGGCGGCAATATCTTCCGCGGCGTCGCCGCGAGCGCCAAGGGCATGGACCGCGCGACGGGCGACTACATGGGCATGCTCGCGACGGTGATCAACGGGCTCGCCATGCAGGATGCGCTCGAGCAGCACGGCGTCCTGACGCGCGTGGTGACGGCGATCGAGATGCGCGCGGTCGCCGAGCCGTTCATACGCCGCCGTGCCATCCGCCATCTCGAAAAGGGGCGTGTGGTGATTTTTGCCGCCGGCACCGGCAATCCGTATTTCACCACCGACACTGCGGCCGCGCTGCGTGCCATGGAGATGAAAGCCGACGCCCTCCTGAAGGGCACGAAGGTCGACGGCATCTACACGGCCGATCCGATGATCGACAAGACGCGCCACGCGCTTCGAGAAGATTTCCTATCTCGAGGTCCTCGACAAGGGGCTCCGGGTGATGGACTCCACCGCGATCACGCTGTGCATGGACAACCGCCTCCCCATCATCATCTTCAACCTGCGGACGCCGGGAAATCTGCGCCGCACCGTCATGGGCGAGCAGATCGGCTCCATCGTGACGGCATAGGAGAGTCGAATGGACGTCAACGATCTCAAAGGATTGTTTGCGGAAGTGAATACGCGGATGAACATCGCGATCGATCACCTCAAACACGAGCTGGGCGGCGTGCGCACGGGGCGCGCGTCCACCTCGCTGCTCGATCACGTGCAGGTCGAAGCGTATGGCTCACGAGTGCCGCTCAATCAGGTCGCCGGCCTCTCGATTCCCGAGCCCACGCTCATCGTCGCCCAGCCGTTTGATCCCTCGCTGCTCGGCGCCGTCGAACGTGCGATTCGCATCTCCGATCTCGGCCTCAATCCCGCCAACGACGGCAAGGTCATCCGCATTCCGATTCCCATGCTGACCGAAGAACGTCGCAAAGAGCTTTCGCGGCACGTCCACAAGCTCGCCGAAGAAGGCAGGAACACGGTGCGCGGGGTCAGGCGCGACGCGAACGATCGCCTCAAGAAGCTGCTGAAGGACTCGAAGATCTCCGAAGACGATGAGCGCAAGGGTTTGGAAGAGGTTCAGAAGATTACCGACAACCACGTCAAGCTCATCGACGACGCTCAAAAGAAGAAGGACGCGGATCTGCTCGGGCACTGAGCACGCGAAGGCCGTTGCGGCGCTCCCACCGAACAGTGGCATCGCGGTTGCACCCTTCCTACACCGGAGGAGTGGGTTTATGAAAAAAGTGTACGCGTGCCTGACGGTGTGCCTTGCGCTCTGCTCGGCGGGTACCGCTTTCGGCCAGGCGGCCAAAGACACGCACGACGAAATTGAGCAGACGACGAAGGCCGCGACGATCTTCCGCGAAGTCATGAGCGCGCCTGACAGGGCCATCCCGCAGGGC
>CAWKKU010000014.1:0-409761 GCA_963850295.1 Vicinamibacterales bacterium
CAGGAACTTTGCCGCGCGAACGAAAGTGGACGACGTGCAGTCGCTGGTCGCGCTGCTGGTCCAAACCGACAAGTTCGGCACCAGCCTGGCCCAGGCGCTGCGCACGCACGCCGACACGTCGAGAACCAAGCGCCGCCAGAATGCCGAGGAGCGCGCGGGAAAACTCGGTGTGAAGCTCGTGTTCCCGCTCGTGCTGTTCCTGTTTCCGGCCCTCTACATCGTCATCCTCGGACCCGCGGTGATTACGTTCATCCGCGACTTCAAAGTCTAACGTCTGCATTCTTCAGGAGAAAAACCAATGACCACCATGAATCTCGTGATGCTCGCCGTCGCCGCCGTTCTCGCCGTCCTTTACATGGCCCGCCGCCGCAACCGGCTGAACCAGGAAGACTAATCGTCGTGCAGCCACTTTACCGGGGGGCATCGGTTGCACTCGCGGTGACGCTGCTGTCGGGGTGCGCGATTCGTCAATCGCGCATTCCCGAGCAGCCGTCACCGCCGGTGAACGCTGCGCCGCCGCCGGCGGCGGCCGAATCGCTGTCCGACTACATGCAGAAGGTTCGGCATCTCAGTGCCAACGCCCGACCGCTCAACAAGAACGAGGCGGTCGAGACGCTGGAGACGCGGGATCCCGCGATTGCCGCGGAGCTCCTTCTCGTCTCGAGCGAGCCAACGGCGGAACGATACCGGAACCTGGCGGAGCGCTATCGCGAGCGTGGCGTCCTCGACGCCGCGTACCGGAATTTCAATCGCGCGATCGCGCTGAATCCGCGCGACGGCGCGGCGTATGAAGGTCTGGCCCGGGTCTGGCGAGACTGGGGGCTGCCGGCGCTCGCGCTCGGCGACGCGCACCGTGCCGTCTACTACGCGCCACGGTCGGGATCTGCCCGAAACACCTACGGCACGGTCATGCAGGCACTCGGCCGGTATGACCACGCGCGCGCGGCCTACGAGGCGGCAAGCCGGCTCGAGCCGCAGGCGGCGTACGCCGTCAACAATCTTTGCTATCTCGCGTTCGTCGAAGGGCGACTTGACACAGCCATCGAGACATGCCGGAAGGCGCTCGAGCTCGACCCGACAATGACCGCGGCGCGCCACAATCTGGCGCTCGCGTTCGCAGCTACGGGGCGTATCGATCTCGCGCGCGCGGAGTTCGTGGAAACCGGCGATCGCGCAAGCGCGCTCTATAACAGCGGCATCGTCTATCTTGCCGTCGGCGACTACCGCAACGCGCTGGACGCGTTCGACGAAGCCAGCAAGGCGCGCCCGACATTTCAGCTCGCGCACGAACGTGCGCGACAGGTGCGGGCACAGATGTTCCTTGCGAGCCGGCAGGAGCGTCTGAATGGCACCCACGCAACCGGGCGACCGAACGGCGCCCCTCCACAGTAGGACCATGATCACCATCGCTGAATCTCAGGACGTCGTTCCGTTCCCGGCACCGCCGCAGAACCTCGAGGACGTCCGGGCTCTCGCTCGACCTCGTCCTGCAGCTCACGCTGAAGTCGCTGCACTTCGCCGGCGAGCTGGCCGGCACCGACCTGTCGCGGCGTCTCGGCCTGGAGTTCCCGGTCATTGCTCCAGCGCTCGAGCTCCTGAAGGGACAGCAACTGATTGCGATCGTTGGCGGCGGCTTCGTCGGCGGCGCTTCGTACCGCTACTGCATCACCGACGCCGGCCGCACCCGCGCGGCGCTGTTCCTTGCGACCAGCCATTACGTCGGCGCCGCGCCGGTACCGCTCGCGCAGTACCAGGCCTATCTGAATGCTTACCGCGCGGCGACCCCGCGGGGCGCCACGCGCGAGCGCGTTCGAGGAGCGTTCTCCCATCTCGTCATCAGCGACCAGGTCCTCGACCAGCTCGGACCGGCGATCAATGCCGGCCACTCGATGTTCGTCTACGGCCCTCCCGGAAATGGCAAGACCGTCATCTCGCAGGCCATCCACAAGCTGCTCGAAGGCGACATCGCCATCCCGCACGCGATCGAGGTCGAAGGCAACATCATCCGGTTGTTCGATCCCGTCAATCATGAAGTCGTCGCGGGCGATCACGAAGGCGAGGGCCTCGCGGCCGTGATCACAGGCGATCGCCGCTGGGTCCGGTGCCGCCGTCCCATGGTGATGGTGGGAGGCGAGCTCACACTCGATGCCCTCGAGTTGAGCTACGACCCGACGACCGGTTTCTACCGTGCGCCTGTGCAGGCGATCGCCAACGGCGGTGTGCTGGTGATCGACGACTTCGGCCGGCAGCGCTGCTCGCCTCGCGACCTGCTGAACCGGTGGATCGTGCCGCTCGAAAGCCGGGCCGACTTCCTGACGCTGCGGAGCGGCCAGAAGTTCGAGCTGCCGATCATGACGCTGATTGTCTTCGCGACGAATATCCGGCCGGCGGAGCTCGTGGACGAGGCGTTTCTCCGGCGGATTCAGTACAAGATCTTCGCCGAGAGTCCGACCGTCGACGATTTCAAGTCGATCTTTGCCACCTGCTGCCGCGACCACGGCGCGACAGCCGAGAGCGGCCTCGTCGAGCGACTGCTGATCGACTACTACCGCCCCCGGAAGATCGCGCTGCGGGGGTGCCATCCCAGCGATCTCGTCAAGCAGGCGTTGTCGCTCGCCTCGTATCTGAATCGACCGCCGCATCTGACCATGGAACTGCTCGAAGCGGCGTGCAACAGCTACTTCGTCAACGACCGCGCGGACGTGGCCGTCTACGCCTGACTTGGATCGCACGATGCGTCACGCGCAGCAGAGAACATGCGCACTTCAGGAGGACGCGGAGCGGAGGCTGGATGGTGGCGATTCCGATCATCGGGCTGATCGTCGCCTCCACGATGTCCGCTGGGGGCATCGACGGCATGCTCATCATGCTCGAGGGTGTCGTCGCGTACCACCATTACTTCGGTCGTGGATTTCGTCAGGGCACTCTTCTAGGCCACAACGCTGGCCGGCAGCAGGGAATCATATCTATGACACACGATCAGATCAGGCTTGACGACTTGCTGGCGAGAGATGTCAGCGTGCAGTGGTTCGAGGGAGTGGCGCTGGTCCAGGCACTGTGCCGGCAGCTCTCCCCCCGGAGCGGGGCCGACGGCATGTTCCCCGGCGCATCACAGATCACGCTCGCGTCCGACGGCACGGTGACGATCGGAGGAGCGGCCGCGACGAGAGCCGTGCCTGCCGCCGGACACCTCCTGGCGCGCATGCTCAGCGACGATGCCCCGGTGCGCCTCCGCCTGCTGGTCACACAGGCCACAGCGGAGGACGCCACGTCCGGAAGCCTGCACGAGCTCTCCGAATCGCTGGCCTACTTCGAGCGGCCGAATCCCGAAGCCATCCTGAGCGCGCTCCACGCCCGAGCGGCAGTGGCGCCTCAGGCGCGGCGCCAGGAAGCGGAGATAGCTGAGCCCGTGGCTGAACGTAGGCCCCGAGCGTCTTCACGTGACCCTCGGGCTCGGAAGCGCCGGCGCCAGGTCGCCCTGGCCGCCGCGGCGATCCTGCTGCTCGCGGTCACGGGGTTGTTCGTGCGCGCCGGGTTGCGAAATGGCCGCCTGGCGTCGGTGGTCGAGGGCCTCAAGAGCGCCGTCGCCATGACGGCCAAAGCTACAACCGACACGCGCAAGGACAAGGGGGCGAAGGGAGCAGGCGCGGCGGAGACCACGGCCGCTGACGCTGCGACCGCGAGCGGGCCAGGCCGATCGGCGATGCCCGTGGTGTCCGCGAGCGCCATCACGCTTCCACTCGCGTTCGGGCCCGCGTCCTGGTACGAGCAGGCGGTGCTCGAGGATGTTGTGCCGGCGGACGCGTCCGACGTCATCGAGGCGACGTCCGTGGAGGGCAGCGACAGGATCTACTCGCGGTCCGATGCGTCGGTCACGCCGCCGCGGCAGGTCTACCCGGCGCTGCCCGCCCATCCGTCACCGGGAAGGCGGCGGGAGGATCTCACCGTCCTCGACCTCGTCGTCGCTGCCGACGGGCGGGTGGAGCACGTGCGATTGCGCACGACGCCGCGCGATGTCCATGAGTTCATGCTGGTCAGTGCCGCCAAGGCGTGGCGGTTCGAACCCGCGACGGTCGACGGGCGGCCGGTCCGGTTCCGGCACAGCGTGGCGATTACCTCTCGAGACTGAGATTGCCAGGGGTCGGTGACTTAGTGACTCGTCAGATGACGACACTTCGTCGTCTGACCTGTGGCCTGGCCGATGTTCGCCTTATTCGTCAATAACTTACGGGCCGGCTGGCAGGGTCGCGAACTTGCACTATGTAGTCGCGCGGGCCTGGGTGCTCCCGTCGGCGGTATCAGCCGTGTTGCGCCTGGCACGCTCGCGGACCTCTTTCAAAACACTAACGTCTGCATTCTTCAGGAGAAAATCGATGACCACTATGAATTTCGTGATGCTCGCCGTCGCCGCCGTTCTCGCCGTCCTTTACATGGCCCGCCGCCGCAATCGGCTGAACCAGGAAGACTAGTCGTCGTCCAGACGGCATCGGTTGCACTCGCGGTAACGCGGCTGTCGGGGTGCGCGATTCGTCAATCGCGCACCTGCAGCTTACGTCGGCGCCGCCGGTCCGTGTCTTGCGCGTGGAGGAAGCACGCCTCTGAAATCACGCTTTCGCAGGTGATGAGCGTCGGCTCGATCTGACCCCCCATTGATCGACCGTCCAACCATGGTCCGGTCGCCCACGTCGACCAGCGCCACCGAGTCTCGAGAATGACCCTCCGCCTCATCGTCCGTAGCCGCGCAGATGTTTCTTGTTCGAGGCGAGGTCGCCGGGCCCCGGTAGTTCGACGCGAGCATATCGGGCGATATGACTCGCCTTCCGCAGCAGCGTCGGCCAGATGCCGAAACCGGGCGCGTCGGAGGCAATTCCCCATGCCTCAGCGCGGTTTGCAGATCGAGTTGGACATCAGGACAGATTCGAGGAGATCACGGGAAGGCACCGAGAGGCGGTCAAGGCGTGACACCTGCGAACGTCTCCGTTCACCGAGAGACGATCATCCGCGCATCGCTGAGCAGATTCAGGGGCCCACTTGGCAGCAATGAGATCAACGGGTCGAACGAATGCTGGACTCGCACCGTTACGAACGATCCGGATGCGCCTACTGTGGCCGGAGTTGTGGTGACGGTCACGTTGAAAGGTGCGCGGCTCTGGACGTATGTCTGCACGTCAGCTTGGCCCGCCGGCGACAGGCTGGTACTACCGTGGACCGACGCCCACCGCGCCCCTTCTTGCGCAAGATCCGAGACCATGTTGTATCGCCAAACACCGATCCCAAACATGATGGTCCCGAAGATGGTCATGAAAAAAATTGTTGACGCCAGTGAAAACTCGACAAGGCTTTGTCCCCGGTCGTCGCCCATGCGCCGTCGCCGGCCAGCCCCAGGTAAATGTGAATTCGCAGCTTCCATACCGGTCATTGGCTTAATTGGTGCCTAATTGGGGACGCGGAGAGTTGCTGCGCGAACAAGACTGACGGCATTAGGAATGCCAGGAAACGATCCCGCCACCGTTGCGAAGGTCTTCGAAGTCGTCACCGTTACGGTGACAACCAGATGCTGCCCGCTGGGGCAGGTCGTGGTGCATGTCGCTGGAGAAAACGCCCCCGCACCCGTTGCACACTGACAGGTGCGCGATGCTGTCGGCGGATCGATGGTGATGTTGACGGAGCCGGTCGCTGTCGTCTGCATTCCTGCGACGTCCCCACTCTGGGCGGGATTATAGGCGCCGTACTGCGCTCCTGCGCGCGCCGCGTTGGTCAACTCCATCCCCACGTAAAAGACGCGCGCAAAGTCAATCGCGCCGACCATCACGAGGGCGAGTAAAGGGAGCGAAACAGCGAGCTCCACCAACGCGCTTCCGGCATCAGAGGCCCACGCCCGTCGATTGAAGAAGCGACTCATTCGGCGATTGACACCGACAGAAAAGCCGCGCCTCCAAATGTCGCCGCGCACCCGGCATTGCTCATGGCGCCATTGCCGTTCTTGACGTACATCGAATGGGCGATGAAAAGCGTGCAAGCCGTCATGTTGAAGTCCAAGCCATTCTTGACCTCCACGTCCGCGCCGGGCATGTAGATCGCGCCGGTCACATCCAAAGTGAGTTGATTCTTCGCTTCAAAATTCCAATGGTCATCTTTATGCTGAAAAATCGCAATCCCTGTGTAGGTCCCCGAAGTTGGGGCGGTCAGATGAAGCTCAGCTTTTTTACTGATGTCGATCCGGCCATCGCCGGTCAAGTAGATCATCACGTTGGTGCCCGTCAGGCTGCTGAAATCGACTGGACCGGTTATGTAGTAGATGCCCGGCGTCCCCCCCGGCCCCGCCGTCAGCGTCTTGACGGTGGTGGCGATACTCGTGTAGCAGCCCGGCGAGAGAGTCCCCGCCACACCGGCGATGCATCCCCCAGGATTTGTCGGCGCGACCACTCCCGAGAGAGGATCCGATGGCTTTGGCGCACCAACCGTGGGCGTGCCCATGCATCCCGTCGAGGTTGGCGTGGGGCAGACGCCACATGGGCCCGTACAGCTGCCCGTGATTCCGACGCTCGGATTTGGCGTCCCTATGATGGTCGAATTGGGATTAAACGCGTTCAGGTCACCTCCAACGGCGGCGCCGCAGCCGTTGAGCGTGTACTTCGTGTTTCCTAGTTCGAGCGAGTAACCACTTGCCGGGGACTCATCTAGAGTAATGAAGCAGGCTAGATTGTTGCTGGTGCCCGCGACGGCTCGCGCGCCGGGCGTCATACTGGTCCAACCCAGAATCGTGCCGAAGAACGTCGCCGTCGGCTCCGAGACAATGGCCTCGACGTAGCCCGCGTTGCCGCTGAACGCACCGCTGGTTGGAGGATGGTGAACGACAACACTGGTCGTCCCGGCCGGATTGAACCCGTGCGCGGACACCTGCTGATTCGCAAACGTTTGGAGATCGGTCAGCGAAATCGAAGAGTCGCGCTTGACTTCGAAGGCGCCGCTCTTGGCCGCCGCGTCCGCGGCGGCGTGCAAGCGGTTGCGCTTGTCGTACATGAACGAGACGTCCAGCGACAGCGCGGCGATTCCCAGGAGCACAGTCATCGACAGTGCCGTCAAGATCAGAATGCTGCCGCGTTCGGAATTTTTCAAATGTAACCGCATAACGACCTATCTAGTTGAAGCTGCCGATAAGTGCCGCCCGCGTATCAGCAACACCGGTGCCGGAAGCGCTTACGCTCGTCAATCGACTCGGTTTCGGAAAGCCCAGAACGGCACAGGCAGGGAACTGTTAGGAAATCGACGTTTGGAACGCGCGTTGTTGCATGGAGACCTGGCACGAGCATCGTTCGGCGTTGATAACTGCCGGTCCTCTTTGGCGATTTCTGGTTCCGGCCAGATTTTTAGTGTGGTCCGGGGCAGCCAAACTTCGGCGTCGTGCGCTCGTCCTAGCCGAAAGTTATGACGGCCGCGCAAATGAAGTGACGCCCGGGCGTCAGATGACGCATCACGTGATCCGCGGATGTCAGCCCTGCTGGAATCACACTCCATAACACCTGTATTTTCATCAACTTACGACAGAGCCTCCTCGGCTAAAGGTTTGCTCTTCCAGTGGCCATGATGCATGAGGTTCTCGAAGCTCCAAAAGTCGTTGTGGCCAGCAAGGCGATGACGGAACTGCTTTCGATGGCCGAACGCGCCGCGCAGAGCTCCGCAAAAGTTCTGATCACCGGCGAGAGCGGCGTCGGCAAGGATGTGGTCGCTCGCCACATCCACAGCCATTCCGCGCGCAAGCATGCGCCGTTTGTGGCGGTGAACTGCGCCGGCGTCACCGAGACGCTTCTCGAATCGGAGCTCTTTGGACACGTCAAGGGCAGCTTTACCGGCGCCTACCGCGACAAGCGCGGCAAGCTCCAGCTCGCGCACCGCGGCACCTTGTTTCTCGACGAAGTCGGCGAGATGAGCCTGCGCATGCAGGCGCTGCTGCTGCGCTTCCTCGAGAACGGCGAGATCCAGGCGGTCGGGTCCGATCAAGCCCAGTCACGCGTCGATGTGCGGGTGGTCGCCGCGACCAATCGCAACTTGACCGACCTTGTCGCGGCCGGCCAGTTTCGCGAAGACCTTTTGTACCGGCTGCGCGTCATCCACCTGCACGTGCCTCCGCTTCGAGAGCGGCCCGAAGACGTGCACGCCCTGGTGACACATTTCCTGGAGCGTGCCGAGCGAAGCCTGAACTTTACCGAAGACGCGCGGCGCGCGTTTCAGTGCTATCGGTGGCCGGGCAACGTCCGAGAACTGATGAACGTGGTGGAACAGCTGATCTGGCTGTCTCCGACTGGAACTGTCGAGGTCGAGAATCTTCCGGTATCGATGCGCGGCGCGCCAAATGTCATGGTGCCGGTACCCGATCGCCGCCGCCAGGTCGCCGACGACTTGTACGACGCGCTGGTCAAGCAGGGGGCGTCGTTCTGGGACCACGTCTATCCGATGTTTCTGCATCGCGACATCACGCGTCACGACCTGCGGCAGCTCGTGCGTCGCGGATTGGGTGAAACGCGTGGCCTCTACAAGTCGCTGCTCACCTTGTTCGGCATGCCGAGCGGCGACTATCGCCGCTTCATGAACTTCCTTGCGGCGCACGATTGCAGCGTGGAGTTCCGTGAGTTCCGTGGAACTGTGCCCGCTCCGGCAGAAGAGTCGATAGCCAGCTAGGAATCAAAACGACGGCCGGCGAATCCCGAGCCGCCGCATCTTGGAAATCAAGGTCGTTCGCCTCAGGCCCAGACGTGCGGCGGCGCCGGACGGTCCGGCAACGACGCCGCCCGACTCACGCAACGCTCCAAGAATCGTTTCCCGTTCGGTGTCGTGGAAGGTCGCGGGCTTCGAGGCCAGTGCGGCCTGCCGCGCTTTCGGCTGAAGATCCTGCAGCGGTACCTCCAGGTTCGGCCCAGCCGAAACGATGACCGCCCGCTCGATGACGTTCTGCAATTCCCGGATATTGCCAGGCCAGTCCCATCCCTTCAACGCGTTCATTTGGCCATCCGAGATGGATGGAACCGGGCGCCCCAGACGCCTCGCGCTCTTTTCGGCGAAGTGCGTTGCCAGTGCGGCAATGTCCTCGACCCGCTCTCTCAGCGGCGGAATCCTGATGGGAAACACATTGAGGCGATAGAAGAGGTCGCTTCTGAAGGAACCGTCTTCGACCATGCGCTCGAGATCCCGGTTCGTTGCCGCAACGACGCGCACGTCGACCTTCTGGGTCCGAGTGCTCCCGAGGCGCTCGAACTCGCGCTCCTGCAAGGCGCGCAACAACTTGGGCTGCACGTCCAACGGGATGTCGCCCACCTCGTCGAGGAACAGCGTGCCCCTGTGCGCCAGTTCGAATCGCCCCGTCCGGCTCGTTGTCGCACCCGTGAACGCGCCTTTCTCGTGTCCGAACAGCTCGCTCTCGAACAGACTCGCGGGCAGCGCTGCGACGTTCATCCGCACGAACGTCCGCTCGCGCCGCGGGCTGTGCTCGTGGATGGCGCGCGCGATTAGTTCCTTGCCGGTGCCGGTCTCTCCGAGGAGCAGCACCGTGGTATCGGTCGGCGCAACGTGTGTGACAGCCTTCAGCACACTTCGCAGCGCGGAACCCTTCCCGACGATGTCGGCGAACTCCTGGTGAAGCTCGCGCTCGAGGTACTGCTTCTCCTCGGCCAGCTGCGCGTTGAGGCGGGTCACCTGCTGGTAGGCGCGCGCATTCTCCACGGCGATAGCGACCTGCGCTGACGTTTGTCCGAGGAGCGTGACGTCCTCTTCCGAAAAAGCGTCCACGTCGGCACTGCCGACGTTCAGCGTGCCAGACCTGCCGTTCCGCGTCACGAGCGGCACGCAGCACACAGACTGGAGTCCAGTCGCCTTCATCATTGGAGCGCCATCCGGCCCGAACTCTTCCAGATCCGATCGGCGGAAAACCTGTGTCACGCCTCGCTGAAACGTCACGCCTGCGGCCGATCGGTCCAGAGCGAGCGCGAGATCAGCCGCGGTCGCGCCCCGCTTCTCGTCGTAGATCCACTGCAGCCGCAGTTCCCGCGCGTGCTCATCGTACAGCGCGAGACTGATGTGGTCGTGCTTGATCACTCGCTGCACCGCGCCGGAGATCGACTCGACCAGCTCGGCGTAGTCGAGGTGTGAGACGAGAAGAATGTTGAGGTCGAGCAGGAACCGCAGGTTATCCCGCTCCTCGCGAAGCTCGCGCTGATAGCGCTGTGCCTGATCGAAGTTGATCCCGTTGTCCACCGCGATGGCGACCGCGGCAGCCACCTGATCCATGAACGCAAGGATGTCGTCGGTGTAGGCGTCAGCCGAACGACTGCCGAAGCTGAGGACGCCGATTTTCCGGTGGGCAGTTGTCAGAGGCAGCCAACTCGAAATTTTCCGTCCCTGACTGCGGATGAATTCGAGGCCCGGCGGCTGTAGTGGGCCGGTCTCGGGGATCGGGATGACGATAGGCTTTTGCGTTTCCCAGACGGTCGCCGCCGGCCCATGCTCGGCCACGGGCTGCGACCGAATCGCCGCCGGCACGACGATCTCGCCCGGCTCGAGCACGACGAGGCGCATGTCGCCGCTCGGGACGTCGTGGAGGATCAGGGCCAGGTAATCGAACGGGACGACGGGATGGAGCTGATCGGCGAGAACTCGGAAGAGCTCGCCCAGCGTTTTGTGGCTCGCAAGCGTCTTCGACACGCGCAACAGGGCGTCGTAGCGTGAGAGATGAGCCGTGGCGAGAGCTGTAGCTTCTGCCATTCTGGAAAGAACCCGCCTCAGGTCGCTGACGAAGGTCTAGTAAGGATAACCTTTCAGCCTTGGCGTCCTGGGCTTCCACTCAGGCAGGGCAGCGTATTTATCCCCGAGGGGCATTTTCACCTTCGGCAGAGTATTGGCGTCGAGTACCTCCTCCTCCGGGATGACGTCGTTTATATAGAACAGGAAAGCCGTCAGCGCGTACACCTCATCGGGCGTCAGCGTTCCCTCACGATTGAGAGGCATGGCGCGATTGATGTAATCCCACACCGTCGTCGCGAACGGCGAGCGAATCGGCAGGATTCGTCCTCGCGCCCAGACGTCAGGATTCGCGCCGTCTTTGCTTTTCAGAATCGGCGACGAGCCTCCGATCCCCGTCGCCCCGTGGCATCCGGCGCACTTCGCGCGATACACCTGTGCGCCTTCCTTGGCAGTTCCGCGCCCCTGCGGGAGTTCCTCTCCGGTGGGACCGATGGAGATATCCCACGCGCGGATTTCCTCTGCGCTCGGCGTCCGTCCCACTCCATACGTGGGCCCCTGCGCCAGCGCGGAAACGCCCATGAGCAGCGCGAACGCGATCGGGAGAACCCTACGCGTACCCATTGGTCACGCTCCCGTCCGTGGCGATCCTCCAGGGTTGAATGCTGTTGTCCAGCCCCGGCACGCTGAACGTGGCCTCGAAGGGCTTGTTCCAGTACTTGGCGATCTGTGCGCGCGACGGTTGAACCTGGCCGATCTCGTCCGTGCAGCGCGACTGGAGCTCGGTCTCTTGTCCGTCCCAATTCCACATGTGACTGAATCGGGCATGCGCCATGCGCTGCGCAGTCCCCTTGATCTCGGCGAGGTTCCAGCGCCGGCCACCGTCGGTGGACACTTCCACTTTGCGAATGGCTCCGCCGCCAGACCAGGCCAGGCCGCTGATCTCGTAGAATCCGCGGCCTTGCAGCTGGTGTCCCGCGGACGGGAACGTGATGACCGATTTGGGTCCGATCTGGTATTCCAACGCCGCGACTTTCGCGTCCTGATCAAGATGCCCGTAGTCGTTGTAGTTCATGTAGTACCGGTCCACCACCTTGATTCGCCGCAGATACTTGGTGTGAAAGATTCCCTCGAAGCCGGGGACCATCAGTCGCAGCGGAAACCCTTGCTGGGGCCGCAAGGGCTCGCCGTTCATGCCATAGGCCACGAAACAGTCATCCATCGCCTTGGCGATCGGCATGCTCGAGGCGCCCTTGACTTCCTCCGACCCTTCGGCGACGAACCAGGATGCTCCGCTTTTCAGGCCGCACTCTTTGAGCAGCACAGAGAGGGGCACGCCGGTCCATTCGGCGCAGCTGGTCATCCCGTGCGACTCCTGAACCGTCTTATGCCTGCGGTTCGCCCGGTTCCCGGCACACTCGATGAAATGGAGGCGCGTCACCGTGGGGAGACGCTTCAAATCCTCCATCGAGAAGGTCAGCGGACGGTCAACCATCCCGTGGATCATGAGACGATGCTCCCGGGGATCGATCTCCGGGATGTAGGAGCCACGGGTGGTCCCCACGAAGTGGAGTGAAGATGGGGTGATGACTCCCACCGAATCCTGAAGCGGCGTCGCCACATGAAAGACGAGACCGAAGGCATCGGGCGAAGGCCTGCCGCCGTGGGCGATGCGGACCGAGTTGACGAAACGCGATCGGTCGCCGTAGGCGATCTGATCCTTGTTGCCCTTGATCATCGGCGGGGACGGTGGTGTCTGGGCGATCGCGGGTGTTGCGGCTCCCAGGGTGAAACCACCGGCCAACGCCGCGCCGCTCTTGAGGAATTGCCTTCGGGCAGGTCGTTTCGAGTCCATGGGTCTCTCCTTCTTAAGTGAGCCTACCTGGAGGTCGCGTCGACGCTAGCGGAAGTATACGCCTGTCGGGAAGTGCAATCGAGCACAGTCCGCAGGCTCTCCCAGAACTGGCCTAGACTCTACCGAACCGCATACACCCGCTCAATCGGTGCGTGCCTTCTCTGCGCACTGATGTTCGTTGCGTTCGCGGGCCTGGCGCACGCGGAGGAAATCTGGGTGGCGCCGACTACACAGCAGGATCTCGGCGGCCTGGGGATCGCCAGCAGCGCCGTCTGGCAAGCTGCAGGGCCGTCGACGCTGCACGTCTTCGTCTGCTCTTCGCAGAACGGTGAAGCGGCGAGCGGCAACTGCGCAGGGCCGTCCTCGAAGGCCTTCGTCGGCGTGACCAACCAGTTGATGGAAGTCGAAATTGCGGCATCATCGGTCCGTACATCGGGAAGCCCGGCGTTCTCCTCGGATGTTAGACGCCCCTAATAGGAGTTTCCGATGCTTGTGACGCTTTTCGTGGCCAGCCTCACGACGTTCTCCGTTTCAGCACAAAGCCCTGCGGTGCGCATTGGTTCTGCTGCGCCAGGCTTTGCGCTCACGGCGGTCTTCGCGAAAATTGGCGTCGAAGGAATTCCATCGAACCTCGCGACGGCGATCCGAACGGTTGTGAGGCAGTGAGAGCGCTTCCGCTCCTCCTGATCATTGTTCTCGTGGAGGCGGGCTGCGCCACCTCGAGTCACCCCATTTCTTCACCGGCTGCGACGTCAATCGCCTCTCCGGCGGTCGTCCCGGCACGCCCGTCCACTGCACGACCGCGGGTCGGCGTCGCCTTCGGTGGCGGCAGCGCGCGCGGCCTCGCCCATATCGGCGTCATCCGGTGGCTCGAAGAGCATCGCGTCCCTATCGATCTGGTGGCCGGGACCAGTATGGGCGGCCTCGTCGGAGGGTCATTCGCAACCGGCCTCGACGCCGCCCCGCTGACGACGCTGCTGACAACGCTCGACTGGGATGCGCTGTTCGGATCATCGAACTTCGCCTACCGGAACATACGCCGTAAAGCCGATGCCCGGGCATTTCCGTCGCATTTGGAGTTCGGCCTCAAGCGCGGCCTCACGGCACCCACTGCACTCAACAACGGCCAGCAGGTGGAGTTGCTGCTCACGCGGATAAGCGCGCCGTACCATCTGATCGATCGCTTCGACGATCTGCCGACGCCCTTCAGCGCCGTCGCCGTGGATCTCGCGCACGCCAGTCAGGTCGTGCTCAATCGCGGATCGCTCGCCCAGGCGATGCGGGCGACGATGTCTCTTCCGCTCATCTTTCCGCCGGTGGAAATCGAAGGCCGGCTGCTCGTCGATGGCGGCGCGATGAACAACGTGCCTGCCGACGTCGTGCGGGCGATGGGCGCCGACCGCGTGATCGCTGTCAACGTCGGAGAGCTTGAAGACCCGGATGAGATAGATGTCACGATGCTCGGCGTGGTGGGCGCGACCATCGATGCCATGATGCGCAACTCAACGCGCAAGGTCATAGCCGGAGCCGACGTCGTGATCGACGTGCCGCTCAAGGAATTTGGCTCGCTCGACTGGCGGCGGAGCGGCGAGCTCATCGATGAGGGATACACGGCGGCCGATGCGATGCGCGATCGGCTGCTGCCCATGGCACTCGACGAAAGTGCGTATGCTGAATGGAGGGCCGAGCGCCAGCGACGCCGGCGCACGGCCATTCCCACGCCGGCGTTCGTCACGACCGAAGGCTTCGCCGACGGCGACAGCAGCCGTCTGACCACCATGCTGTCGCGCCATGTCGGCTCACCACTCGACATCGCAAGGCTCGAAAAAGACCTCGCCGTGCTGTCCGGGCTCGATCGCTACGAGACCATCGTGTGGCGCTTCGTCGTCAATGACCCGGGCAGTACCGGGCTGGCAATCCATGGCCGCCCGAAGCCCTACGCCCCTCCATTCATGATGCTCGGCGTGAACCTCGAGAACACCACGTCAAGCGACTTCAGCATCACGGCGACCGGCCGGTATCTCGCCTATGGTGTTCTGACGTCCGCATCGGAACTGCGAGTTGACGGCACGATCGGATCCGATCCGGCAATCGGCGTCGAGCTCTACACGCCGGTTCAATCGTCGCGGTTCTTTATCGCACCCCACGCAAGCGTTTCAACCGCGACCTTCAACGTGATCGCGGACGACGAGGTGTTCGCGCGGTACGGACATACGTTCACGCGTGTCGGCGCCGCGGCGGGCGTCAACCTGGGCGTGAGGAGCGACTTCCGCCTGAACGCATTCGTCGGCCATCGAAAGGCGGAAGTCGAGGTCGGCAATCCGATCTTCCCGCGCGTGTCCGGCAAGGAGACCGCGGCGGATCTCACCTGGCGCTACGATGGCCAGGACAGCCCGGTCGTTCCCACCTCGGGTCTCTTTGCGACCGTACGGGTCTTGCACGTGTTCGAGAACCCGGATGTGATAGTCAACGATCAAGTCCTGGGTTCAGCCGATCCGACGACACAGCTGTCGGCTTCCGGCAACCATTTCTGGAGCCTCGGCACATCGAATCGGCTGTTTTTCGCTGGCGGCGGCGGCAGCTCGTTCGGCGGAACTCCCCTGCCGTACAACCAGTTCTCGCTGGGTACGCCATTTCGCCTTGGCGCCTATCAATCTGGTGAGCTATACGGCGAGAATTATTACCTCGCGACGGCCGGTTACCTTCGCGAAATCGCCCGGCTGCCCGACTTCATTGGCGGGCCTGTTTTTGCGGGCGGATGGCTCGAGAATGGCGACGCCTTCAACCGGTGGGAAAACGCCACGTGGAGATCGAATGTCAGCGGCGGCATCGTGATGGACACGATAATCGGGCCGGTCATGGTGGGAGCGTCCGCGGATTTCGACGGCCGCTGGCGCACGTATCTCGGCATCGGCCGGATTTTTAAATGATCGCGCTCTTCGCGCTAGAGCGGTTTTGGATCGCCCAGGTCTTGACCGAAGATAAGCCAAAACCGGTTCGGGTCGTCAACGACAAATTCGCGTGCTCCGTAGAATGTATTGTCGAGTCCGAACTTAATTTCAACCCGATCTTTCAGCCGCTCAAAAAGGGTATCAACGTCACTCGTGCGCACATACAAATCCACATCGCGGCGATCGTCGAGGGTGGACCTACCTCCAGCGTTCAGCATGATCTGGCTATCCCCGTAGGACAGCAGCGCAAAGGTCATCGCCTCCTCATTCTCGAATGTATTGAGAACAGCGAATCCAATTGACTCATACCAAGCAACCGTGGCGCGCACATCGGGCACATGAATCATGGGAACGACTTGTTGGTCTGACATGCGGCATCCTTTGCGGCTACGTTGGGCTGGTTCCGATTGGTCCCCGGTAACAGGCACGGCGCCGCGCACGTGTCAATTGGCTAGGCACTGCGCCGCGCCTTCTGAAGCAGCAGACTGACGAACGAACGACGCATCGCGCAAGGCACGAAAGCCGCCTCCTGCATCGAACATCTGATGCAACTTCTGATACAACTTTCACGTAAGCCAATCTGGTGACAGCGGTGGGACGGTGAACCGTTCGTGAAAGGATGCCTCTGTGACACAAGTTGTGCTGTTTCTGATCCTTGTTTTTGGGATCACGTGGAGCGTGGGATTCTGGGTGGCAGCTCAACCTGCGCCGACGAGCCTCAGCGGATTTTTGGCCGCGTTCCTGCCGCAAGTGTGGGCGCCAACTTTTATCGCTTTCACGCTCGTCGCGGTGTCACACGGCGCACGCGGGGTTCGAGCCGAAGTCGTCGAGCGCCTGAAGTATCGGCGCGGGGCGACACCGTGGCTGGCTCTTGCAGCAACCACTCCAGCTGTCGCGACTGCGTTCGCCGTGGCCGCTGCGCGATTTGCGGGAGATGGTGCGCCGTTCACACCATCGGACGCAGTTCCTTTAGCAATCGGATTGCAAATCATCACCGGCGCGGTTGGCGAGGAGTTAGGGTGGCGAGGCTTTCTCTTGCCACGTCTGCGTAAGCACTATGGGCCGGTGATGGCTGCGTGGGTGATGGGTTCGCTGTGGAGTGTGTGGCATGTGCCCGCGTGGTTCGTTCCGTGGCTGCCTCACCGAACGTTCCCGCTTGCATCGACGCTCATTATGACCGCGTGCTTTGGCGTCTTTATGGCGTTCGTGTTTTATCGAGCTGGTGAATCAGTGCTTGCGACGATCCTCGCGCACCTCTCGCTGAATATCATGACCGCTATGGGTGGGGTTCGCCTGTCGTCGTTCGTGTTCTGGACCACACTTGCCGCGATTTTTTCTGTGATCGCTATTTTCGCGTCGATTGCAATGTGGCGTTCAGTTCGCGGGATAGTGCCCGTCGACTATGCCGGCACGTAGATCTCCGTCGTCGCCCCGCCGGCCGCGCGCAGGTTCTGCGTGATAACACACAACGTGCTTGCGGGTATGCATTCACGACGCGCCGTCGCACACGCGGGCCCGTGACTCGCCTACGTGCAGCGCGGTCGAACTCTCGCGTGAGCGTCGCGCGGCGAAGCGGCATGAAAGTTGCCCTGCCCGTTGGTGAGGGGCAGACACCGATCTCGCGCCTCAGGAGGATCATCGTGCGAACCGCAACACTCGCCACCGGACTGGTGCTCGTCGCGTGCTCCTGGACATACGCCCAGGACGTGAGAACCAACTACATGCCAGGAATCGAATTTTCGAAGTACCACACCTATGCCTGGGTGAACGACGTCGAAGGCATACCTGAGGTCGGCGGCCAGATCGACCAGATACTGGACGCTCAGATCAAGCAAGCGATCGATTCACAGATGGCGACCAAGGGCTTCACGAAGGCGGCGTCGGGCAGTGAGCCCGATCTGCTCCTCGGCTACCAGGCAGTTCTGAGTCAGGAGAAACAGGTAAACGGATCCGCCTGGGGTGGTGGCTGGGGCGGTTGGGGCGGCTTGGGTCCGTGGGGGGGCGGCCCTGCTACATTTTCAGCCGCCACCTCTACCATCAACGTCGGGACGTTCGTGCTTGGGATGTACAGACCCTGCTGCAAAGAAGCTCGCGTGGATAGGCGCCGCCCAAGGCGTGATTCAGCCGAGCAAGCAACAGGAGAAGCACCTGCAACGGCTGAACAAGGGAGCGCAAAAACTGTTGAAGAACTTTCCTCCGGGACGCGCCAAGTAGAGACTCCGGGCTCCCGGGCGCGTGTACGAACTGCCGTTCCTGACGCGCGAAAGTTCGTGTTCGATCGGTTGTCAGGCGGCGGGAGCGCCCTGCGATCGAAGAGGAAGGGATTGAGAGGAACCGAGAAGCAACGTTTCGTATCGAGTTCACGTAACTGCGAGACGGCCCTGCGCCAGTTGCACCTTCCCCAAAGTCGTTAGGGGCAGAGGATGATCCTCGATACCACCGGCGGTCTGAGCAAGACCAAGAGCTGCCAACGGATCTCGTTGAAGTTCGAGCAGCGCTCGCTGCTCCCACATACGGGCTATTCCATGCCCATTCGTCGTGGATGTCGTTGTAGAACTGCTCTGCTTTCCAGCTCGAGGAACGCCTCGCGGCTGGTGGAAGCTGGGAGGACTCTGGGCTCGTGTTCACGTCTCCCATCGGAACGGCCATGGAGCCGCGAAATGTTACGCGTGAGTTTCGCGCGATACTGACCGCAGCCGGCCTTCCCGCGGTGCGCTTCCATGACCTCCGTCACACTGCGGCCACTCTGCTTCTAGCACAGGGAGTTGACCCGCGAACCATCATGGAAATCCGTTACGCGGAACGTCATGAAACATTACACGCCGGATGACCATCGTCGCGAGATCTTGGCTCGTGATCAAAGCGGTACTCCCTCCGTTCGGAAGCCGTGACCATTGAGGACTGAGGTTGTGATGTGTCGAGGTGGCGGGCGGATGGTAGCACGCGATGCAGATGCCCGTGACGGAGTCCGTCTGACAGCTCCATCGAACACCTTCGGGTTTCAGGTGGCTGGCTGACCACCTGCGGCGCGCTGATTTGTTAAGGAAAGTGGTGAGCCGCCTCGGAATCGAACCGAGAACCCGCAGATTAAGAGGCGCCTCAGGGATCGCAAATAGCTCAATTTATTGAGTGTTTTTTGCGGGCAGGTGTGCAGAACGCGGCATCGGGAAGCAGACCGACGCAACCCAGGCGCAACCTGAATTGGATGGATGAACAACGCACGCAGCGGCACGCGGAATATGACCGACTCGAACTCCGCCCAGCAGAGAGGTTGGAAGAGACGACCATCCTGATCCTGAAGAAAAGATCCGTTGGTGCAGAGCGGGCGAGCGCCGTGCTGCGTCTGTTTAGACCGGTAATAGACGGCGAGCGTGTCTATTCATACGAAACCGTGTGGTGACGAAGATGCCATTCATTAGACCAAAGGGCTCGCCGAAAGTGCCGGGTTCCGGCCGTCGCCCGCGTGGCGACGGTCCGACGGTTTCTCATGCGTCACGGAGCGGCTCGAAGCCGAGCGCGAGTTGTTCGGCAAGTTAAGCCTCGAGCAGCTCGAGGAGTTGGCGGTCGCGAGCCAGGCGCTTGTCGCCGGGCGACCGAGATGGTGAGGGGAAGCCTCGCCGATGCTGGTTGGCGCCCCGCGGTCGCGTACCGCGGCCGTTGACGTCGCGACGGGCGAGGCCGCCGAGCAGTCTGCGGCTCCAACGCTCACCGACCAACATGACACATGATGCAGCGGCTGCCATCTACCCGTCCAGGATCCCTTTCGATCGCTTTTCCCGCCTGCCGGGTCGCGGTTGCCAACCGTCCACCTGGCGCGAAAACCACGCGCTTACAGCGCAGGTATGGTGTAGCATCCGCGGGTCCTTCCCGGAATAACAAACGTCGGATTGTCTCGCATCATACGCGATGGAAAGGGACGTACTCTCATGAAGAGTAGAACGATTCTCAGACTGCCGTTGTTTCTCGTCCTCTGGATGGCAACGGCGTCGTCTGGAGCAGCGGCACCGTTCGCCTATATCGGAAACCATTTAACCAATACCGTGGCCGTCGTTGATCTTGCGACCAATTCGGTTGTTGCGTCGGTGCCAATCGCCGCGGCATTCAACGACGTCAAGATCGCAATTCGACCTGACGGCGCAGTCGCGTATGCCACCGGCGGCTATTCGAATGCCGTGACGGCCATCGACACGAAGACGAATACTGTCATTGCAGTGATTCCAGTGGGAGTCTACTCGTTCGATATCACAGTGACACCCGACGGAAGCAAACTTTACGTTTCGAACATGGTTAGCGCCACCATTTCAGTCATTTCTACGGCGACAAACACTGTTGTCGCAACGATTCCGGTTTCTCGCGATCCGGCAGGACTCGCGACAAGTCCTGATGGCACATCGCTGTATGTGACACACGGGTCTTCATCGGACAGTGGGATTACCATCATTTCGACTGCGTCCGACCGCATCGTCGGCACGATCCCACTAGGACAACAATGCGTCTTTGGCATCGAAGTTCTCCCAACTGGTACGCGCGCATACACCGCCAACTACTGCGATCGAAGTTTGTCGGTGATTGATCTTGTTCTCAATATCGAACTGGTTAGAGTGCCCTTTGACGGTTATCCTTACGATCTGGCGGCTTCGCCCGACTCGAGCGAAATTTACGTCCTGAACTTCCTCGTGCCTGGACATGTGCGGGTGTTCTCAACAGAGACGAATGTCCAAGTGGCGTCGATTCAAGTCGGGAACATTCCTTATGGCTTGGCGTTCACGCCGGATGGGACTTCCGTGTACGTAACTAATTTCGGCGACAGTACCGTGTCAATTATCGATACTTCGGCCAAAGAGGTCGTGGAGGTTCTTTCCTCTCCGTTGTTTGATCATCCGGCTGGAATTGCCATTACCCCATCGGAGACCCCATCAAAAAAAATCGGTGCTCTGATTGCGCTAGTGAACAGCTTCCAATTGGGCCACGGCCTCTCTGCCAGCCTCGAAGCGAAGCTCATGAGCGCAATCAACGCGCTCTTGACCGAACGAGCAAACTCATTGCCTGCCTGCAAAGTTCTCCTCGCCTTCGATAATCAGGTCAGGGCCCATGCTGGGAAGGCGATCTCCACAAGCCAGGTAACTCAGTTGCTTTCCGCGTCGGCCGACATTCGCAACACGATCGGGTGCCGGTGAGATACTCCGCGCCGGTGCCGCATCGCAGGTTTGGTTGAGGCAGCTCGACCTCGTCCGCTCAGCAGCCTGACCCAGAATCCGACAGGTCTGCTCATCAAGCGCGACAAAGATTCAGCGATTACGCTGAAGGTGTACGCGCGCTGGCTGCCGGACGAAACGCGTCGCCGCGGCGTCGATCGGCTGGACGAGACGCAACCATCCGCAACCCCGCGCAACCTGCGCGGAAAATTGCGATAATTCCGCCCAACAGGAGCATGTCGGCAGGAGGACCGAATTCCGCGTACAGTTCTTCGAGCCTTGCCACTCGGTCATTGAAGGATGAACGGTCCGCTTCGGAGAGGTTCTTGACGGTCTTCGCCCGATCCGGTATGGGCCAGAGTTCTCGCATATGTAGGTTCACTCCTCTACTGGGGATCACCGGGTCTCGCGCAGCCCGTACAGCTCGTCCGGCCACGACATTCGACAACAACTTCAAAAGCGGCGCGACAATAGGACCGGCGACGCAATCAAGCCGTTGGCCGCTAGCTGCCGGAAGTGTGAAGCGAAGCCGCACACAAACCGCACACCTAAAAAAGGAGCAAAACAGCCCAGAAGACGACCAATGCCCCTATGACTAAAATGCTCTAAACCAACCCCTAAAGCCGCGTGTGATTGCACACTGGATTGCACACCTAAAAAAGAGGGAAAGTGGGGTCAGATTCGACTTTGCAGTCGACTCCGCCATCGGAATTCGCCAACCGCCGACACTCTCAGGTAGCCTTGGCTGCCGGACGAGACGCGTCGTCGCGGAGTTGATCGACTGGATGAAACGCAACCATCCGCAACCCCCGCGCAACCTGCGCGGAAAATTGCGATTGGTGAAACTGCTGTAAGTCGTTGGCAGGAAAATGGTGAGCCGCCTCGGAATCGAACCGAGAACCCGCAGATTAAGAGTCTGCTGCTCTGCCAGTTGAGCTAGCGGCCCACGAGAAACTCTAAGTATAACGTTGAAAGGAGAAAGTCAGTCCGCCTTCGCATGGCTTGCCAACCGTAGCTCACGCGATCCTTCGCAAGCGTGAGCGAAGGTTGGTGCGCCCGACAGGATTCGAACCTGTGGCCTACAGCTCCGGAGGCTGTCGCTCTATCCAGCTGAGCTACGGGCGCGCTCTCCACTCTCTACTCTGCTCTTTGCTCTCCGCTCTCTGCTCTGTCAGCGAAGAGTCAAGTGCGCCCGGCAGGACTCGAACCTGCGGCCTACTGGTTCGAAGCCAGTCGCTCTATCCAACTGAGCTACGGGCGCGCACACGGACCAAAAATCATAACACGCGGTCAGGAAAGGGTGTCACCATCCGACGCCGCCCTCGCTATGACCGCAGAACAAACATCGTCCGAACGTCGGCGAGATCATCGCCTCGCACTTCGGACAGCGCTTTGGCTGCGGCGTCATTCTGCCATCCTTCGTTCCGTCGCGCACGTCGATTTCGACCACCTTTGCGCTCAATTTCTCGTCGGTGACGCCGGCATCGGTAAGCAATTCGAACATCGCCCGCGTGATCAGCGCAAGACGGTCGAGCTTCTCCTCGAGCCTGAACGCCGCGTCGCGCGCCAGGTTGTCGGCCGAGGTGCCGCCCTGCACGCGGTCGATTTTCTCCTCGAGCTGTCCGATGCGAAATTGCTGATACAGATCCCAAAGCATGCTCCGCTCCCTCGAATCGTTGAGGACGGGGTTCGTCGGTTCGTAGGTTCGTAGGTTCGTAGGTTCGTAGGTTCGTAGGTTCGTGGGTTCGTGGGTTCGTGGGTTCGCGACCGTGACACGTCGTCGCGTCATCCTGTCGTCGCGTCATCGCGTCATCGTGGATTAAGAGATTAGAAGTTTTGTGTTGAAAACAATTCCTCCTAACCTTCTAAACTCCTGTTTCGTGGGTTCGTAGGTTCGTGGGTTCGTAGGTTCGTGGGTTCGTGAGTTCGTGGGTTCGCGACCGTGACACGTCGTCGCGTCATCCTGTCGTCGCGTCATCGTGTCATCGCGTCATCGTGGTCCGTCTTCGCGCCTTCGTGGTTTTACTTCTGTCGCGTCAGCTTCGAGGTCACCTGCGTGACGCGGTTGGCCGGCACGAGGACTGCCATCGTCCAGCGCTCGTATCCGTCGCGCTGAACCCAGAGCGCGTACGAGCCGGCGGGATAATCATCGAGGCGCAGCGGCGTCACGCCAACGCGCGACTGATTGATCAACACGGTCGCTCCCTGCGGCACCGAATCGATCACGAGGCTGCCCTTGAATTCCCTCTGCACGCGCGACTGGTTTCCGCCATTCGTGGCCGCGCGCTGTTCGACGGGACGGCTGGATGTCCGCTGCGGCGCGATCGAGGCGAGCGCAGGCGGAGGCAACGCCGCGGGGGCGGCAGGGCGCTCGACTTCGAGAGTTGGCGAAGCGACCGCGGCAACTGGCGCGCTCATGGTTGCGGCTTCGACGTTCTCGACGTTCGACAACGTCAACGTCCTCGCCGCATCGGGGCCGATGACGACAAACGTTGCCAACTGCGCCGCGGCTGCCGCCAGTACCACGCCGCCGGCGAACAATCCAAAGCGCCGCGAGCGCCCCCAGAATCCCCGATCGTCACGCGGTGCCGCGTGCATTTTCTGCGCGCTCGCACGCTGCGACTTGAGCTTGTTCATCTCCGACTGGAATCCCGCGACGGCCATCCGGAGCCGCGTCAGCGACTCGTCGGATGGCGTGCGTCGGTCGCCGTTTGCGAAGGTGTCCGCGCGCTCCGTCGCAAACCCGGCGAGACAGTCTTCGGCGCGTGGTGCCATCGCCGGCTGCGGCAGCCCGCCGACAATACCGGGATTTCCTTCCGATGGGAAAATTGAGAGCGGGGCCTGTTCAGGTTCCATCGACGTGGCCTTCGTCATCCTCGAAGCCGTGATAAAAACGCGTCAACGTGTTGTCTGGAATACATGTGCTACTTCGGGACTTTCGACCGTGGCGCAGAACAAAGGTCCTGGCACGGAAGAAAAGTAGCCTTTTTCAGCTCGAATAAAGCTCGGCCCGCGCTTCCTTCTTTGCAATCGTGAAGGCGTTGTGCAACCGTCGTACCGGTACTCAAAATGAACCAGCTGACCATCGACACCGACTTGATGAACCGCGTCACCGGGATCGTCAAGGGCGTCATCGAGACAGTTGTCATGCCCTCCTTCCGCGCTCTCCGGCCGGAAGACATCCACCGCAAAGACACCCCCGGCGATCCGGACGATCTCGTCACCGTCGTCGATCGCGAAACGGAGCGACGGCTCGTCGAGCAGCTGTCAGGCGTCGTACAGGGCGCCACCTTCGTTGGCGAAGAAGCCGTGAGCGAAGACCCGCGCCTACTGTCAGCGTTGTCGGGAGCGGCGCCGGCGTGGCTCATCGACCCCGTCGATGGCACGAAGAACTTTGCGAAGGGAGATCCGCGCTTTGGCGTGATGCTGGCACTCGTCGAGCAGGGAGTGACGCGTGCGTCCTGGATGGGAGTTCCGGCGGCAGGGACGGGCGCCTATGTCGTGGCGGCGCAACGCGGTCGAGGAACCTATATCAACAACGTCAGGAGCGCCCCGCCGATCCACTCGAACCCGCCGCGCGGCACTGTTCACACGCGCATGGCGCCACCGGAGATTGCTGGTGCGGTCATCGACAGGCTGCGCGGCCGATATGTGCCGATCGAGTCCACGGGGTCAGCGGCCACGGAATATTCGGGCATCATCCTGGGCGAAAAGGATTTCGTGATCTATTACCGGCTGCTCCCCTGGGACCACGCGCCCGGCGCGCTTGCAATCACCGAAGCGGGCGGCGCGGCGATTCACCTGAACGGAGAGCCGTATTCTCCACTGTCGCCGAATCAGATCAGTATTTTCGCGGCCTCCCGCGCGCTCGCAGAAACCGTCCGCGCCTGGATCACCGGCGCGTCAGTAGCCCAGCCCTGATGGAGCGGCGCTACGGCTTGCCGTGGCACCGCCCGCTGCCTGAATCAAGCACCGCACCGGCATCAGCGGAGATGAATTCCCACCGGTAGGACTGCGCTTCCAGCGTCAGACGCAGGACGCCGAATGCAGAAATGACGATCTCGCTGTTCGCCACCCGCCTCACCGATTGCGTCAGCGGCGCGCCACCCGTTCCGACGATGAACTGGCGGATGCCAAATTGCTCGTCCGGGCTGCCGTCCGGCGTCTGCGGCGCGAAGCGTTCGTAGAAATGTTCATGAGCCGAGATAATGACATCGACGCCGGCGGCGTGCAGATCGCGCCACAGCTCCGGAACGACTGGAGGCGGCGGCACCGTCCCGTGCGATCCCGAGCTGAACCGAGGGTGATGAAAATAGGCCACGGCGCATTGCGACGGCTGCGCGGCCATCTCATTCCTCAGCCACACAGCCTGCATGTTCCTCATGCCGAGATCGGCGTTGCTGTTCAGCGCGAATATCTGCCACGAACCGCTTCGGAACCGGTAGTAACCAAGCCCGGGCGGCCCGGCGTTATCGCCGAAATACGCAAAGAAGGGCGCGGCTCCAGGCGATCCATATTCGTGATTCCCTGGAACGGGACGCGTGCGATTTTTGTGACGCCCCCACGCCGGCTCGTAACACTGCTGGAACTGTTCGGCCGTGCCATCGGGATAGGCGATGTCTCCGGGAATGATGATGATGCCCGGCAGGTTGTCGAGCAGACGTCCCGTCGCCATCGATCCGCCGGCGCCACAGACCGCGATGTCGCCAGCCCCGACGAGCACACCTCCTTCATCCGATATTGGACCCGGCGGCGACGTGAGATCGGCGCCGCACGATGTCAGCGCGATGGCCGCGACAACGAGGTATGCCCTCATCGTGATTTCGCCACCTGATCGACGACGAAGGCGGAACGGTTCTGCGCGAACGCAACGAGATGCGCGACGGCCTGCTCGTACTCGTCATTGGAGAATGGCTTTGCCGGATCTTCATGGACCGCGGTCCTGATGAGCTCGTGCGAACGCACGATCTCCGCGAGAAGCCATCCGTCCTGCGCCGCCGACCGCGCGCACCGTTCGAGCACGTCGAGATACAGGGCGCGCAAGTCAGGAACCGTCATCATGCGGCGAAACAGCGCGTTCTCCTCGACGCGCGCGAACACCGGCGTGTCGATCGCCTGAAAGGTCGTGTCGCGATCCCACGCCAGCGCGCGGTGCAGGTTCGAGGCAACCGGCCGGTAAAGGAAGAAGTTCGCCATGCCGAATCCTCCCAGGAATCCGTCGTACTCGGCGAGAAAGGCTTCGATGGCGACGTGTGTCGCGAGCTGCGGCAGATCGATGAACCAGCCCACGCGCTCGGGCCAGGCCGCATCCGTATCCGTATTGATCTGACGGAACAGCTCACGAATGGGTGCATACAGCGTGTAGTCGTCCTCGGTGCGGTGCGTCTCGGCCTGGAATCGCAGCTTGTAGGGCGTGTAGTCCTCTCCGAGATACTCCGCGTAGAAACCGTTGAGGTATTTGTGCTCGAACAGGTAACCGAGCCCATCTCCCAGCTCGCGTTTGAGAAATGCCGAATCCACAGACTCGACGAGGGTGTACAGCCCCTGGTAGGCGCCGTTGATGTAGAGACGGGTGAACGATTCGCGCGGCGCCGGCTGCCCCATACGTCGGATCAGCGCCATGCTGATGCGTTCGCGAAGCAGCGACGGATCTTTCAGCGAGTTGTCGAGCACGAGCGACTTCAGGCCCAGAAATTCCTGCTGCCCGACGTATCTGTTGAAGTCGATGCGCAGGCCGGGCTTCGGTGGCGCTTCGGGTGGCAAGACCGCGGACGCGAACACCGACGTTGCGCACGCGCACGCCGCGCCATTCGAAGTCGGCCGGGTAGTACACGTCTTCGAGATACCGCTCGCGAAGCTCCGCGAGATCGCGTGAGTTGATGAAGATTTTTACGTCGTGCAGCGTGCCCAGGTCGAACAGCTGGTCCGCGGTCTGAGCCGACGCCGCGGATGACACGAGCACGAAAGCGATCACAAACAGATGAATCATTTCGACCTCACATTGCCAACTGCAGCCTGAACGCACGGCTCCAGAACCCGGAGCGATCGGACAGCGGGCCCATCGAGGGCCGCTCGATGTCTTCGCGAATCAGGTTCGCCTGGACCTTGACCCAGCGATTGACGTGCCACGTGACGCCAACCGTGCCCACCCGATCGGTATTGCCGAGCACGCGATCGGCCCGCACGCTCGTGGACGCCTCGTCCGCGCTGCCGGTGCTGCCGAAGCTCAATGTTTCATAGCGCCCCGCGACATCGACGCGGCCCAAGCGATGGCGTTTCCGGATGAGGTTATAGGTGCCGCTGAGATACCATCCGTGCGCGACGAGCGGCGGAAGGTCGAGACCTTCGACGCTCTGGCCGCGACGCTCGTCCGCCAGGCGGATGTACTCGGATTGCAGGGCGATGCGGCCCGTCTTCCATCGAGCCTCCAGCCCCGTCCGCTGTCTCGCGCCGTTCACCCACACATCGGAGTCATAGAACGACGCTCCGAACACGGTTCGCGCGCGCACGGCGGGGAATCCCAGAGGCACGTTTCCACGCGTGAACGCGGCGCCGACGTGTAATGTGGCGAACCGCGATTCCGGCGCGCGGACGGGACGGGCCACGACTCGAACCGCCGCGGTACGCCCGCCAAACACACGCGCACTCTGAGATGGCTTCGCGTTGTCGCCATCGTGTCTGAACACGCCGGCCTCATACGAGACGAACCCGAGTTTTCCGTGCGCCTCGATTCCACGATCGCGTCCTGGCGCGAGGCGTGCGCTGATCCGCGCGCGGTAGATGAGGTCGAGCTTCGTCGAGCTGGTGGTCTCCTCGAGACCGAAGGGAAGCTTGAAGGCGCCGGCACGCACCTGGGCTTTCTTGAATTGCCGGTACTCGAGGAAGGCGTCGCGCCACATGCCGCCGCCGGCCAGCTCGTATTCGACTTCGTAGCCGAGCGCGTCTCCAACGCGTCCCTCGACGCCGATCCGTCGCCGCGCGATATCGATTCCATCCCCATCGTCTCCACGAATGGAGGCTTCAGATCGCCGGACATCAGCCTGCAGCCGGGCCTTGAAATCGACGCTGAGCCACTTCCCCACTTTTAAGGATGGCGACTGGGCACGCGCCGGACCGGCGGCCGCGAGCACGATAACGAGCATGATGAAGGCACGCATGGGAGTAACAACGAACGGCCCTGGTAGTTCGAACGGCCGCCCCGCCGCGTTTACTCAGGCGTGGATGACACGCTGAAAACGGACGCCGACAAGAAAAAGACCAAGAAGGACAAGCTCCGCTCGGCGTGGATCTCCTTTGCGGGCCGCATCGTGGCGCAGCTCGTGGGCGCGTTTGCGACCGTCGCGCTCGGCGTCATGATGCTTCACAGATATACCGCCGCGGAGACGCGGCCGCCGGATGTCGCCCCCCAGCACTACGCGGGGCCGGTGGCCTCGTCTCCACAACCTCCCATCATCATCGTCCTCTCGCCGGGAATGTTAGCCTTGCACGATGGGAACGAACGGGTTCGGCCAGCCGATCGGGGCTGCACTGCCGTGTTGGACGCCCCGTCCACATCCGCCGCGGACCTCAATGGGAGGCCGCTTCTGTCGCGTTGATCCCCTCAACCCTGCCGTTCACGGCAGCGATCTCTATGAACGCCTCGGCACACAGGAAGCGGACGATGGGCGATGGACGTACCTTCCGTACGGCCCTTTCAGCGGCCGCGCTCCCTTCGAACAGTGGCTCGATGGCGTGTCGCGCAGCGACGATCCGCTCTTTCATACGATTGTGAATGCCGGCGGCCGTGCTATCGGGCTCGCGGCCTACATGCGAATCGACCGCGCGAACGGCGTCATCGAGCTGGGCCACTTGAACTTCTCTCGAGCCCTCCAGCGGACGGCTGCGGCAACGGAGACGATCTATCTCCTGATGCGGCGGGCGTTCGACGAGCTTGGATACCGCCGCTGCGAATGGAAGTGCGACAGTTTGAACGGGCCGTCGAGGCGAGCCGCCGAACGCCTCGGATTCACCTACGAGGGGCTGTTCAGGCAGGCGGTCGTCTACAAGCAGCGCAACCGGGACACAGCGTGGTACGCCGTAACCGACACCGAGTGGCCCGGCCTCAAAGGCGCATTCGAGGCCTGGCTCGCACCTGGGAACTTCGACTCAGGGAGGGATGCAGCGCAGGACTTTGTCGGCATGCATGCGAACCTGAGTTTTTAGATATGATCGGGTTCGACTCATGGAGGTTCAGCGTGACTGACAAAGACGCATTTGCGGAGCGGGGCCGGTCTCTCGAAGAAGAGTTCTTCCGGCGGAAGGAGAAAGAGCTCATCGACAAGATGCGCGTGCGCGCCGCGTCCGACGAACAGCGCCGCCGTCTCGGAGAACAAGCTGGCGTTGCCGACGAAGAAGTGCTGAAGCGATCTCCAGGAGCTGGGCTACACACCGGAGACGGTGATGCTGCTGCATCTCGTGCCGCTCATTCAGACTGCGTGGGCCGAGGGAGGCGTTTCATCGAGAGAGCGCGAGCTCATCATCAAGGCGGCGCGGTCGCGTGGTATCGCTGCGGGATCGCCTGCCGATCAGCAGCTGGAGCTGTGGCTCACCCAGCGTCCTTCGGACGCGCTGTTCGAGAAAACGCTGCGCGCGATTCGCGCGATTCTGGAGGCGCAGTCGCCCGAGACGCGCGCCGCGAGCGAAAAGGACCTGCTATCGCTCGCGACCGCGATTGCCGCGGCGTCGGGCGGCATCGTCGGGTTCCGGTCGGTATCGGAAGAAGAACGGCAGATTCTGGCAACGATCAGCCAGGAGCTCCACAAGGGCGGCAAGAAGTAACCGTGCTACGCCTCGTCCTGCTCGTCCTGGCAATTTTCGCCGTGCTTTTCCTGGTTCGTCTCGCGCTGTTTCAGCGGCGGCGGTAGCGGACGCGGCCGCGCTATTTCTCGAGTGTGGTCTGCTTCCGCAACTGCAGCTTGTGCTCCTTGCCGGCAAGATCCTTCACGTAGACATCTTTCTTCTCGATCGCGATCGACACGCGCTCGCCGAGCGTTGCGTCGATGCGCGGAGTGTCGGATGTCGCTTCCTGGCGCAGCTCGAGCCGGTGGGTGGACGTTTCGACGATGAAGGTCCGAATTTCACGAGCGGGCGGCGGGGTGCGGGGCATGTTGCTGGTCGGGTCGCGCGGCTGCGCGCCGAACATCACGCGCGGGCGCTCGACGTTGTCCTCACGCCACGTCGCGCTCTGCCATTTCCGCTCCGCCGCGATGAGGGCCGCGGCCGCGATCATTGCGCATAACTATCGACGCGAGCCATGTTCGTCGCATGGCTTTATATTACTCCTTGCGCGGGGTGTCGTCGGACGTGGCGACGACAAGGGAGCCCCATTTCTGACGCCGCAAACCCTTGCCGGTCGTGCCGACGACAGCCGGACGCTCGCTCACGGCGCGCAGGTTGATTCCCTCCTGCCGCAGCCTGTTGAAATCCTCATCGAGCATGAGGAGGTAGCCCCCCTTCGCGCCGAGGAATTCCTTGACGTCTGACGGATTGCCAAGACGGCTGACCGGCCGCTCGAGGTAATACCGCAGGCTGAAGCGCCACTTCTCGAGCTTGTACAAGCCCACCTGCGCATCGGCGGGAAGGTCGGCCCGCAGCCCTTCCGCCACGGCAGCCGTCGGCCTCGCGCGCTCGAGAACCGGCAGACCCATGAAGAGCACGCACGAATAGATGACCAGGAGGATGGCGATCAGCGTTCCGAACACGACAGGCGATACGGCGCGGCGCCGGACGATCGCGGCAGCCAGCACGACGCCGGCAGCGGCAAGACTGATGGGCATCAGCACAGCGGCAGGGGGCAGCTCGAGGCCAAGCTCGAACAGCGACAGACCCGCGGCGATGGCAACGGCGACCAGCACGATTCCGAGCACGGCCACCGACCACCGCGAGAACACGTTGTCCTTGGCACTGGCGAGGTCGGGCCGCACGGACGCTGATGCTCATCCACGCGCGCGCCGCCAGCAGACAACACGCGGGAGCAGCCGGGTAGACATATCGATCGACCTTGAACCTGGCCAGGGAAAAGAACACGAACACCACAACGATCCACGCCCACAAAAGAATTTCTTCGGGCGCAATCTTCACGCGCGCGCGCCAGCGGCGGATCGTATCGATGGCTCCACCAGCCACGACGACACTCCACGGAAAAAATCCCGCGGCAAAGGTGAGGAGGTACAACGTGTGATTGGGAGCGCGGTTGGAAAATGAATCCGGCTGCGTGACGTAATAGACGTTGCCGGCAAGGACATACTGATGCACGAAATGCCAGCCGAGCGCGTAATACATCCACACGAACCACGGCAATGAGAGCACGACCGCCAGGATGCCTCCAGCAATCCAGCGCAGCGACAGCAGCGCCTGACGGCACTCCTTTCCGCACGCGAGACCGGCGAGAAAGAACAGTCCTGCCAGGACCAGCGCCACCGGCCCCTTCGTCATCACCGCGAGGCTCAACAAGACGTACCCCAGCCACTGCAGGCGCGGACGATCTCGAAGACACGCCACGAGCACGAACGCGACGGCGCCGAACAGCAGCGCCGTAAACACCATGTCGAAGACGCCGATGCTCGCAAGCAGGAATGTCAGCGGCACCGTGGCCAGCATGAGCCACGCACGCATGCCGATCGTCGGGTTGAACAACTGAGTGCCGGTCCACTGCGTCAACAGGAACAGCGCGATCGCCGAGATCGCGCTCGGCAGCCGCATCGCCGCTTCCGTTTCGCCGAGGAACGCAATCGCGATCCCCTGCAGCCAGTGAAACAGCACGGGCTTGTCGATGTAAGGAAGGCCGTCGAGCAGACGGGATCATCCAGTTGCCCGCGCGAAGCATCTCGCGGGTCAACTGCGCGTAGTGGGCCTCGTCTGGATCCATCAGCGCCGGAGCGCTGAGCTTCGCGAACACAACTATCCAGCAAACGACCGTCCATTTGGCAAAGCGGAGCCAATCGTGTGGACCGACGAATCGATTTTCCAGAGGGCACGTGTTATATCGCTCCTCTCGCCTCTGCGCAAGTAGAATAGGCCCCCATGAAAATCCTCAAATCCGTCAATCGGGTGCCCGGTGGCCTCATGGTCGTGCCGTTGTTCATCGGCATGGTCCTCAACACGTTTTTTCCCGACCTGTTGAGAATCGGCGGGTTCACTCAGGCATTGACCGGAGCTGGCTACCCGACGGTTCTGGGGATGTATCTCTTCACCGTGGGTACGAAAATGACGTTTCGCGCGGCGCCACGCATGCTGCTGCGGGGAGGCGGCATCCTCGCCGCCAAGGTGGGGACGGCGACGTTGTTTGCGCTGGCGGTCGCCAATTACTTCGGCGGCAGCGTTCTCGGGCTCAGCACTCTCGCGGTGATGGTGGCCATGAGCGATACCAACGGCGGGATGTTCCTGGCATTAACGAGCGTTATGGGCAACAAGGAGGACTCGGGCACTTACGTCGTGCAAAGCATCGAGACAGGTCCCTTCCTGACCATGCTGATTTTCGTGGGCGCCGGGCTGGCCGTGATCCCGTGGCTGACGATGCTGTCGGTGATCGCCCCGATTCTCGCCGGCGCCGTTCTCGGAAACCTGGACGACGACATCAAGGAATTTTTCGGCTCGCACGAGCCCATCATCGTCCCGTTCATGGCGTTTACGCTCGGCCAGACGATCAATCTGCGCTCGGTGGTGACCGCCGGCGTGCCCGGCGTGCTGCTCGGTATCACCGTCGTTGTGGTTACCGGTTTCGTGTGTATTCTCGCCGACAGACTGCTCGGCGGAAGCGGCGTGGCGGGTGCGGCGGCCTCGAGCACCGCCGGCAACTCCGCGGCCGTGCCGCAAGCTGTTGCCATCGCGGACAAGAGCTATATGCCGGTCGCCGAAGCCGCGACGGTGCAGGTGGCGGCATCGGTGATCGTGACGGCAATCCTGACTCCCCTCCTGACGTCGTGGTGGTACAAGCGCGTGCTGCGAGAGGAACAGCGCAAGGCAGCCGGCGGAGTCTCGCCCGCTCGCGTCGCATGAAGACCCGCCTCGAACCGCAGATCGAGGAGCTCTACAAACTGCCCCTCGGCGAGTTCACTCAGGCCCGCAACGCGCTCGCGAAGACGCTCTCGGGAACCGACAAGAAACAGGTGTGCCTCGCTCGTGAAGCCGACGCTCCCCATGTGGATCGTCAATCAGCTCTATTGGCAGGACGCGCCCACCTATCGCGCGCTGGCGGACGCCTCCGAGAAACTGCGCGCGGCACATCGGGCGGCGCTCGGCGGACGCAAAATCGACACGCGCACGCCCGATCAGCTCTATCGAACGACGGTCGAAAAGGCGTTTGCGAAAGCTGTCGGTATCGCCGAGAAAAAAGGGGTCCGCGCAACCGATACCGTGCGCGATGCGGTGCGTCGCACGCTTGACGGCGATCCCTACCGAAGAACCGCCCGGGCGGATGACGCGGGAGCCCGCACCAGTCGGCTTCAGCCTGCTGACCGGCATCAAACCACGGCCGATCGAAAAGGCCGCCAGGCAGCCGACGGCCGCACAAAAGGCGGCAGAGCGAACATCGGAACGCGACCGCAAAGAAGCTGAGCGGCAGGCCCGGGAAGAGGAACGGAAAGCGCAGAAAGAACGCGAAAGACGCCAGCGCGAAATCGAAAAGGCGGAGCGCATGTTGAGAGAAGCCGAACGCCGCCTCGCCGCCCTCAAAGGATAGCCGAAAAAATTCACCGCAGGGACGCAGAGACGCGGAGATTTCTGTTTTTGAGCGTTCTCTGCGCTTCCGCGTCTCTGCGGTGAGGTAGGATTCTGATCAAGACATGTTGACAAGCGAATTTGTCCACGGCCTCGAGAGCGTTGTCGGACCGTCCGGCATCCTCACAAACCCGAACGACATGCTGACGTACGAATCAGACGGGCTGGCCCGGCTGAAGGCGACGCCTGGATGTGTCGTCCTGCCCGGCTCCGCGGCCGAAGTTCAGCAGATCGTCCGCCTCTGTCACGAGCAGAACATCCCTTTCATCGCCCGCGGGCACGGAACGGGACTTTCGGGCGGCGCGCTGCCCAGGCCCGACGCCGTGCTGATTGTGTTGTCGAGGTTGAACCGGGTGCTCGACGTCGACATCCCCAACCAGCGCATCACGGTCGAGCCTGGCGTCATCAACCTCGACGTCACGCGGCGCGTGGCCCCGAGCGGCTACTACTACGCACCCGACCCCTCGAGCCAGCAGATCTGCTCGATTGGCGGGAACGTCGCGGAAAATTCCGGCGGCGCGCATTGCCTGAAATACGGGTTCACGGTGCACCACGTGATGGCGCTCGAAGCCGTGCTCCCCAACGGCGACATGGTGCATCTCGGCGGATCGGCGCTCGACACGCCCGGACTCGACCTCGTCGCCGCGCTTGTGGGATCTGAAGGCACGCTGGCGGTCGTTACCAAGGTGACGCTTCGCATCGTCCGCGTGCCGGAAGCGGTCAAGACGATCCTGGCGGCATTCGCCTCGACAGAAGCGGCTGGCGCGGCGGTTTCGGAGATCATCTCGGCGGGAATCATTCCCGGCGCCGTGGAGATGATGGACCGGCTCACGGTCGAGGCCGCTGAGGCGGCGGTTCATCCAAACTTCCCCAAGGCCGAGGCTGTGCTGATCGTGGAGCTCGACGGGGCGCAGTCGGAAGTAGAGGGCCTGTTTCAGTTAGTCGAAGCGATCTGCCACCGCACGGGCGGCACCGAGATTCTAATCGCGCGCAACAACGACGAGCGGGCGCGCATATGGAAGGGCCGGAAAGCGGCGTTTGCCGCGATGGGACGCGTCTCGCCGAACTATTACGTGCAGGACGGCGTGATCCCGCGCACAAAGCTTCCGGAGGTGCTCGGCCGCATCCGGGCGCTCGAACAGCGCTCGGGGCTGCGCATCGGCAACGTGTTCCACGCCGGCGACGGCAATCTCCATCCGCTGATCTGCTATGACGAGCAGATACCCGGGCAGGGGGAGCTCGCCGAAAAAGTCGCCTCGGAAATTCTGATGTATTGCATCGAAGCAGGCGGCTCGATCACCGGAGAGCACGGCGTGGGCGCCGACAAGTCCTCCTCGATGCCCAAGATGTTCTCCGAAACGGACCTCGACACGATGCACATGCTGCGGCACGCATTCGACCCGTCAGGCATCTGCAATCCCGGAAAGGTATTTCCGACGCCAAGGTTATGCGGCGAGGTGCCCGGGACCCTATCGACAGCATCCCGCCGAGCGGGCAGGGTTGGCAGAGCGCATGTAAGGAAAAAGGAAGAACGGAATAGTTTCGTTAATTCCTATTCTTTTTTCCTTCTTCGTTATTCCTTTCTTATAGTCCCCCCGGCCCTCTTCCAGGGTTAAGCACTCCCGAGGGATCGAACTGCTTCTTGACCGCCTTCATCAGCGCGAGCCCGTCACCAATTGGTCCCCATGCGTCGAGGTGATCGCGCAGCTGCGCCGGCCCTTTCACCACCACCGCACTCCCCATCCCGATGGGGAGCGTGTCGCGAAGGCCGCTGATGACACGTGTCTGCGAAGCCTCGTCACCTTTGATGCGGACGAAGAACACGCCGACGCCGGCCCTGCCGGCAGCCGAATAGCTGTCTTTTCCGGCGAGCCGCTCGATGACACTCAATGTCTCGGCCAACTGCGTTGGCAGCACGCTCACCTTCACCAGAGCGCCACCTCCGTCTTCCATGAGGCGTGCCTGATCCAGCCAGAGTTGCTCTTCCGCGTGTCCGCTGAAGGTCTGGGCAGTGAGCCCTGCCGTGCTTATCAGCGCGGCGGCAGCCTCTGATTGCCGCTCAACCGAGGCCTCGATCGACTCGAACCTGATGATGAGCCGCAGAGGGTGCGTGTTGAACTCGAGTGCTGTCGGCGTCAGATGGCTCGCCGCGATCTTGCCCGCAAGCAGCCCGAGGTCCGACGCTTTGCGCACGTCGATGACGAGCGTCTTGGAGGCGGCCGTCAGCGGATAGAGCTTGAACGTGGCAGTGACGATGACGCCGAGGCAGCCGAACGATCCTGTCAATAATCTGGGCAGGTCGTAGCCGGCGACGTTCTTGACGACGATGCCGCCCCCCTTGGCGAGACTGCCATCCGCGCGGGCGAACTCGACGCCGATGATCAGATCGCGAGGCGCGCCATACCGGTGGCGCCTTGGCCCGCTGTCGTTCGTGGCGACGAGCCCTCCGATCGTCGCAGTGGCCGCCCACAGCGGATCGATCGGAATCCACTGGCGGTGTTGGGCAAGCGTGCGATTGACGCTGGCCAGCGTCGCCCCGGCTTCGATGGTGGCGGTGAGGTCTCCGTGACGATGCGCGACGACGGCATTCATTCGCGCCGTCGACAACAGCACGTCAATGCGCGCAGGCGCGCCTCCCCAGCCGATCTTCGTGCCGGCGCCTCGCGTCAGGACGATCAGCTTCTCGCCCGACGCCCACTCGAGAATGCGGCCGACCGCCGCCGAGTCTGCCGGCTCCACGACGATTCGCGGGACTATTCCTTCGACGGCGTCGGAAGGACCGCCCTCACGAACAGCGCCGGTCCCGGCGAGTGAGCCTGCGCGTTCGTAAATAGCGGTCTCAGGCATTGGACCAGTCCACCGCGGCAAACTGCGCATAGCTGTTCGTGTACTGAACGATCTTGTCGCCCAGCTTCGCGTAGCCCTCGAGGCAGTTGGCCATCTCGGCTTCCTTGTATTCGAACCCGTTCGGCAGCTTGATGATCGCGCGGTGTTCCTCTCCCGTTACGGGGTTCTTGATCGGTTCGGCACGGAACTCCCCGAGCCCCGGCACTTTGAGGCGGGCAACGCGCTTGTCGCGGTCGCTCTCGAGCTCGATGGGGACGAAGATCGGATCGAGCACGTTGGACAACGACCGACGCGAAGATCTCGAAGAAGGCGCAGCCCTCTTTTCCGCTGGCGATCTTCAGGATCGCATCGCGCTGCTCGGGGGTCGCGCGCTCATCTACCGCCAGCCGCGCGATGCCGTTGCCTTCGTGCACGGCACCAGGCCACCAGAACGCATTGGCGAACGTCACGCCGTCGAGCATCGTCGATCCGTAGTGGCCTTCACGAATGCGTACGGCCACCACCGCCTCGCATCGTCCGTGAGTCGGCAGCGCGTTGAACTGACACGGGCATCCCCACGCACAATTGCAGGTTCCCGTCTCGTCGCCGACGATGCGCCAGGGCGTCGTGTTCATGCGCGAATTGTAGCGCGAAGCACGAAAAACAGTCCCGCGGCGAGCGTGACGACGCCGACATATCGCGCCAGGGTCTCACCATGCCGCCATTGCTTCTCGAGCAGGATGACGAGCGCCACCAGCGCCATCAGCGGCACGCTCATCACGCCAAGTGCGAGTTGAATGGCCATCAGTCCCCAGCAGCACGCGGCGCAATATGCGCCATGATGCAGCCCGAAACGCCACGAATCGGCAGGCCCGCGTATATCGTGCTGGGCGAAGAACTGCAGCGGTGAGCGGCAATGCCGAAGGCAGATCTGCTTCCACGGCGTCAGTTGATACGCTCCTGCGGCCGCAAGCGCCACCCCTGTTGCCGCGGGGATCAATACGCTGACGTCGACCGAACGCATGGCCGCGCTCGAGATGGCCATGCCCGCGGCGTACGCCAGCGCTCCGAACGCAACCCAGACGGAAAAATATCCGGCCAGGAGCAGGAGCTGAGACCCTGCCGCTGGTCTGCTTTGCTTGATGCGCCCGTCAATCAGCCGCTGGTGCAGCAGCACCGCCGGCATCACGGACGGCAGCATCATGGCGACCATCATCACCGTCCACATGACGAGAAACATCACGGCATGTGCCGCCGGCGATTGCGCGCCCATGCTCATCCACGCCATCGACATCGACCAGCCGCCGGGCATGGGCATCGCCGATGACATCGATTGCGCGCTGGAGATGGTGTAAACCCACGCGAGAAGCGTGGCGATTGCGGCAAGGACAACTGAAGACCCACGCACCTAGGGCACCTAGCGCACCCGGCTACCTTCCTGGATCGAACGGTCGAGCACTTCGACGAGATGCATGATCTCGAGCGGCTTTCCCGCCGCCTCGAGACCGTTGGCAATCTGCAGGAGACAGCCGGGATTTCCCGACACAATCGCCTCGGCGCCCGTGCTGATGATGTTCCGCGCTTTGCGGTCGCGCAGCTGGGTTGCCGGCTCGGGCTCGAGCAGGTTGTAGATGCCGGCCGACCCGCAGCAGATTTCCGATTCGGGAATCTCCCGCACCTCCACGCCGGGTATCGCCCGCAGCAGCTGCCGTGGCTGCGCGCGCACGCCCTGCGCATGCTGAAGGTGGCAGGCGTCGTGATACGCGATCTTGAGCGGCACAGGACCTCTCGGGGCTCTGGGTTCGAGTTCGGTCAGCACTTCGGAAATGTCGCGGCACTTCGCGCCGAATGCCTTCGCGCGTTCGGCATACGCCGGATCGTTGCGCAGCAGGTGACCGTAGCGCTTCATCGCGGACCCGCAACCGGCCGCGTTGATCGACGATAGTCTCGACGTCGGCGCGCTCGAATGCGTCGATCAGACGCCTGGCGGCGGCCATCGCGTCCGCTTCTTCGCCGGCATGTTCCGCCAGCGCTCCGCAGCAGGCCTGAGGCGGGAACGATGACCTCGCAGCCTTCCGCCGCGAGCACACGGACGGTGGCCGCGTTGACCTCGCCGAAAAACACGCGCTGCACGCACCCGAGGAGAAGCCCCACCCGCCGCCGCTGCGTGCCCTTTGCCGGCACGCGCGCGGGAATATCGACGCCGCCAAAACTGATCGGCGGCAGCAGACCTTCCATCGCCTGCAGCCGCTTCGGAAACAGCTTGAGGACGCCAGACGCGTGCACGAGCCGGCGTAATCCCGATTTCTGATACAGCCCGAGCGGCCATGTGAGCACCCGCAGGCGGCCCGGGTGCGGAAACATCGAAAAAATAAGGCGCCGGAACGCGCGGTCGCCGATGCCGCGTTTCGCGTCGCGTTCGACCTGTGGACGCGCGGCCTCGAGCAGCGAATCGTATTGCACGCCCGACGGGCACGCCGTCACGCACGCCATGCATCCGAGACACGTATCGATGTGTTGAACGAAGCTGCCGCTGTCGGTCTCGCGCCCGTCGCGACGCAGCTTCATCAGGTGAATGCGGCCTCTCGGAGAATCTGTTTCCTGGCCCCACAGCAGATACGTGGGACAGGTGGGCAGGCAGAAGCCGCAGTGAACGCAGTCGTCGAGAAGATCGCGCCCTGGTGTCTGGGTATGAACCGAAGCCACTAAGGCGCGATTATATATGCGTTACTGCGAGAGCAGGCTGACGTTGAAGCTCGTCGTCTCACCGGCGCGGACGTCGATGTCCACGGAAAAAGGCTGGAATCCAGGCTTCTCCACCCGTACTCGGTGCGATCCTTCGCGGAGCTGGATCACGAGCCGCTCCTGAGACTGCGGCCCTTTCCACGGCTCGCCATCTACGAGAATGCTCGCGTCGGTTGGCTGGATGCGCAGCGCGAGCGTACCTGTTCGCGACGGATCGAAAGGAACACCCGCGCTCGGCGGCATGCCTGAACCCGGCATAACTGGACCGGACGGGAGCATCTGTCGAGGCACAGGCTGCGGTTCCGACGCTTCTCCAGGCGCGAGCAGATCGAGCGCCTGGCGAATGGTATGGGTCGACCCGGGATTGAAGTAGACGTTGTGCCGCAGGGTGCGATACGACGGGTGATAAATCACGATCTCGTGCGGACCGGGAATGAGCCGCAGGCGCTGAAAGACACCGTCGTAGTCGTCGACGAAACCAGCTGCGTAACCGTCGACGAACACCTGTGCTTCACGCGGACTCACTTGCAGTCTGACGGTAACGGCATGATCCTGAGGGTAGACGCCAGGCGGGAACCCGAACATCGGGTAGCCGTACCACAACCCGAAACCCGGATAATAAGGATGATAGAAGCCGCTGTAAAAGCCGCCGCCCCACAGCAGGGGCGACACCGGAATGACCGTCACTCGCCCGTGGCCATGATGATGCCGCTGAGCGTACGAGAAATCGGCTGAAAGAAAAATCAGCGCAAGGGCGCAGGAAAAGATGACGGGGAATTTGAGACGCACGAGTGGGCCTCCAGACGCAGACGCCGAAAGGCATCCGAGCAATGGTCGTACCACGGCAGGTCTCATGAAATTGCACGGGAAATCGCCAACGCCTCGTCGACGTCGTCGCCTCGCCGAGACATCGTGTCAACACAGGAGGACGGCATGACCGGCGCTCTCGCGCTTACGGTGTTGATCTTTGTAAGCATTGATTGCCCGATCTCGAACCGCTACGCCCCCGAGATCAAGCGGCTGTATGACCAGTTCTCTCCCAAGGGGTCCGCTTCCGGCTCGTTTATCCGAACCGCCTCGACAGCGCACCGGCGATCGAGAAACATCTCGCGGAGTTCTCATTTCCCGCGATCGCCGAACGGGACCCGCAACACTCGCTCGTGCGGATGACCGGCGCGACGATTACGCCCGAAGCGGCCGTGCTCGACCCGCAAAATCGCCTGTTGTATCTCGGCAGAATCGACGATCGCTTCGTCGAGCTCGGCAGGGAGCGGCCGCGGGCCGCCCATCACGATCTGCAGAACGCTCTGCGAGCGTCGCTGGCTGGGAAACCGATCGAACCAGCGCGAACGCAAGCCGTCGGCTGCTTCATCGCGGACATGGCGCCAGACGGCTTACGGCCGTAGCGGTTGTTCGTGAACGCGGGTCCGTGCGTTATCTCTTCCGAGGTGACACATGTGGGACCGGCAATCGCTTCAGAGTGCGCTCCTAGGCCAGCCGGCTGGCGGCGATCCGCGCCAGATATTCTTCGGCGCAGACGACTTCCACCGACGTCAGCTCGGAGCCGGTGCGCCCGAGCCTGAGCGTCGCAAGCCCGGAAAATGGCTCGCCAGAATCGCGCCAGCGGCCTTCGACCCGCAGCGACGCCACGTGCGCGCCTGACGGGCCGGGTTCCGACATCGATTCGATGGCGATCGTTGGCGATGTGAGCGCGTATTGCAGCGCCTTGGCCGCGGTGCGGTACCCCGCCGTACCGCGCGCCAGCAGGCGAATGAGCGGATCGTCGGGCGATCCGCCGAGTAGTGATTCGTAGGTACGCTGATTCAGCGTAAACGTCGTCCGGGCCGTAAAGAAGTTGGCGGGAACGTCGAGACTGCCGCGATTGAACGCCGCAACGAGCTCGTCCACCGCCTCGCTAATCCCCAATCCCAAATCCCCAATCCCCAATCCCCAATCCCCAATCCCTAGCAGTTAGCTAGGTTTCTTGACCTCGACCGCCGAGGCTTCTTCGATCACCTGGACGATGGCCGAATGATCCAGGTCGCCTTTGCCGTTGTTCATCAGGTCGATGAGCATGTTCTGCACGGTGCTGGTCAGCGGAAGGGAGACCTTGAGCGATTCGGCCGCGAGCAACGCGTTGCGAAGATCTTTCTGATGAAGCCGGATGCGGAATCCAGGCTTGAAATTTCGGGAGTACACCATCGGCGCCTTCACGTTGAGCACCGTGCTACCCGCAAGACCGGCCTTGACGGCATTGAAGACCACCTCGGGGTCGAGGCCGGCTTTGGTGGCGAGCGCCAGCGCTTCGCCCATCGCCGCGATGTTGACGGCGACCATGATCTGATTCGCCAGCTTCGTGACGTTGCCGGCGCCCACTTTTCCCGTCAGCGTCACGGTCGAGCCCATCGTCTTGAGGATCGGCTCCATCTTGTCGAACACGTCCTTCTTGCCGCCCACCATGATGGCCAGCGTGCCTTCGATCGCCTTCGGCTCGCCACCGCTGACCGGCGCGTCGAGAAAGTCGATGCCTTTCGCTTCGAGCGCCGCGCCCACTTTCTGCGACACCATGGGGCTGATCGAGCTCATGTCGATCACCGTCGAGCCTTTTTTCGCGCCTTCGAGCACGCCGTTGGGGCCCAGAACGGCCTGTTCGACCTCGGGGCCGTCGGGCACCATCGTGATGATGATGTCGTTCTTGCTCGCCACGTCTTTCGGGGACGAACCTTTCTCGGCGCCCGCCGCGGCCACTTCGTCCATGCCCGCCGGCATGATGTCGTACACGGTCACGGTGTGACCTGCCTTGAGTAGATTCTTCACCATGGGTTTGCCCATGATGCCCAACCCGATGAAGCCAATTTTGCTGGACACGATTCGCTCCTTCTACTAGTCGCGGGCCGAGTCCGGCTGAAGCCGGACACTACGGCCTACGCCAACGGCTCTTCCAAGAAGCGCTCATCCTAGCATCTCGCCGATTGCGTTTGCCAATCGCGGTGGCATGACGATGGACGATGGACGATGGACGATCGACGATGGACGAAGATCGGGCGTTAGCCCGATCTTCCCGTTTGGAGCGCTGACGCGCGAAACCGAGAGAAGCCTAATTAGGAAGGTATAAGTGCGCGAAGAGGTGCAAACGTAGCAGCACTTTCGAGGAGCATGCGCGTGCGGGCGCAGCCAAACGGGAAAGATCGGGGTGCCTTTTCTTCACGCCAGACTTAATAGCAAGCGGCATACCACGCGCGACAGTCGGCGAATCTTCTGAGATCGGGCGATTTGCTGAGGAATTCGAACCGATCGCGGGTTGCACCCTGGGCGGGTCGGCGATCCCAATCCTACAAACGTGTTCGGCTCGACTCTGGAGGTCACAACTCTGTCGCTGGAGCAAGAGCGACTTCACCGGCAAGCGCGAGGGCGCCGGCATCGGCGCGCCCGGGCCGGCTTTCGACGTCAACAAAAGTGTCTGGCGGACTACGAGAACCGACAGATTCGGGGGAATCGCTGTTTCAGCGCAGAAAACTGAGGCCGAGATAGATGAAATTGAAATTCGCGCCGGGGTTCGGCTTCACCCGGCCGGCATTCGAGATGTGCTGGAACCGGTAGCCCACGAGCCACGCCCGCCGCCGGTTCTCTTCGAAGCGCACGCCGAATCCCGCCTGGTCGATGAAGTTGAACGTCGTCGTACCGGCGGGAACCGGGGCGGTCGTCCACAACGCGCTGCCGCTCACCTCGCCGAAGATCCGGGCTCCACGGGCGCCGATCGGCGGAAAGTTCCAACGGATGAAGAGCGGCGCAACCGACCAGCCCCTCACTTTCTCGGGCTGGCGCACCTGAAGGTAGGGGGTGACCTCGACCAGCAGTTCGAGCGTTCCGCGGCCAGGAGCCCCGGCCATGACGCGGCCGATGGCGATCGACGCCATCGCGAGCTGCTGATCCGGGTCGGCGCGGAACAGCGAGACCGGCAGCGAGACCCCGCCGATGACGCTGATTTCGACCGTTCCCTTTTCGAAAGGCATTGCGTCAGCCGGATCCGGGCTGGCTGTTTGAGCAAATGTGGAGGCAGCGAGGACGGCGAGGAAAGAAATCGAGAGCCCCAACCGAAGAATCAGCACACGAGCGACAAGATTATCAGATTAGAATACGCGCGCCCATTCACCTGGAGGAACGCGCATGGCCAAGAAGCGCCGGAAGAAAGCGAAGACCGCGTCCAAGTCCCGCAAGAGCAGCCGAAAGATGTCGCGCAAGTCGGGCGGTTCACGCAAGTCGAGCGGTTCACGAAAGAAGAGCGCATCGCGACGCGCAGCGTCCGCCCGAAGCGCGCGCCGTTCCACGAAGAAAGCCGCCAAGCGTCCGGCCAAGCGCGCCGTCCGCAGGAGCGCGCCGCGCCGGCCAAGTCCTGCCGCGCAGCCCGAGCGCGCCTCTTCCATGGATACGAACATGGAAACGACGCTGCCGCTCGACGACGTGCAGCTGCCCTCGTAGCCGACGGCTGGGGATTAGGGGTTCGGGATTCGGGATTGGGCCGGCACGCGTGACGCGCGTGACGAACCAATCCCCAGTCCCTCACCTCAAATCCCTTGCTTCACTTCTCTCGGCGCAGGACCGGCGAGCCGTCTTCGTGGAACTTGGTACCGAGCAATAAGCGCAGGACCTCCCCGTAGCTCCGCACGCCCGCCTCGACTCTGTTCGCCTTCAGGAATTTGTCATACACGGCGTAGCCGGCTCGGCTCGCCGCCGGACTCATCTGCCTGCGAATCCGATCTGTGATGGCGCGAAGATCATTGCGCGGCCCTTCGCCAAGTGCGCGAACGATGTCTTCCCGTTCCGATCGCGGCAGAGCGCTCATCACTGTTCCGTATAACGATAACCAGCCGCTGTACTGAACCGCCGACGAACCGCGCATGCACACCAGCCAGCCCACGAAATTCGCCTCGGATTCGTCCGCGTATCCGGCGAGATGGCTCCACTCGTGCGCCAGCGTCGATGCCCGTTCGAACGGCAGCAGACTCTGGTTGGTCAGCGTCTCGAGAAAAAACGGGCCCGTCATGCCGTCGATCGACACACGCGTGAAATAGAAATTCAGCAGGCTCCGTTTCGGCCGTCCCGGACGCGCGGTCCATGTCAGCGCGAGATCCCGCTGCGCGCTCGCAAATGCCTCCTCGAGTTCCACGGGCGTGGAAGCCACATCGGGCCATCCTCGCGCATGGGCGTCCGCGTAGAGGGCGTTCAGCTCGCTCACGGTCCGGCCCGCGAGACCGCGCAGCGCCTCCTGGGTGATCCGTTCCTCACGAAAGTCGAGCTGAGCGCGGAGCGGATCACGCTGGTAATTGAGGCCCCACGATGCGAGAAACCATAGATAGACGACCGCGGCGATGGCTGCCGTATCAAGCGCGATACGCGGCAGCGCCGCCAACACCCCTCGCGCGCGTTTGGCGTTACGCACGCGCAGCACCCACAGCGCAACAACCCCCGCCACGACGGCAATCAGGACCACGTCGAACAGCGCGAACGGCATGACGTTGCTCAACGCCGGTCAGCCGGGGCTGCAGAAACGGGTACGCGCCGCGCGCATACACTCGCTCGACGAGCCCTCGCGGAAGCGGAGTGACGGCCAGCGCGGCGGCAAGAACCACGGCCAGAACTTTCAATACACGCATGCGAGTTGTGCTTTATGCTGACATGGAAATGGACACTTCCGAAACCGTCGTCGACACGGCGTGCCCCCTCGATTGCCCCGATTCCTGCAGCCTGTCCGTGACGGTCAACAGAGGGCGGGTCGTTACCATCGACGGTTCGCAATCTGAATCCGCCGACAGGCGGCTACATCTGCGCGAAGGTGAGGAGATTCGGAGAACGCGTCTACGGTGACGCGCGCCTGCAGCATCCGGCGGTCCGCTCCGGCGCCAAGGGCCAGGGACGTTTTTCTCGAACGTCGTGGGACGAAGCGATCGAGCTGATCGCCGGGCGCCTGATCGACGTGAAGAAACGCTGGGGTGGCGAGGCGGTGCTTCCGTTTTCGTATGGCGGCTCCAATGGCCTGTTGACGCACGACACGCTGGATGCGGTGATGTTCCGCCGTTTTGGCACGTCGAGGCTGGCACGAACCGTCTGTGCGGCGCCGACAGGAGCAGCGGCGCAGGCCCTCTACGGCAAGATGCCGTCGGTCACATACGAAGACTATCCCGAGGCGAAGCTCATCATTCTCTGGGGCGTGAACCCCTCGACGTCGGGCATTCACCTCGTGCCATACGTCCGCGAGGCTCAGAGCCGGGGCGCGAAGCTCATCGTCGTCGATCCGCGAACGACTCCGCTGGCTCGCCAGGCCGATCTCCACCTCGCGCCGCGTCCGGGCACCGACGTGGCGATCGCGCTCTCGATCCATCGCCACCTGTTCGAAGAAGGGCTCGCGGACACCGCCTTCATCGGCGCCCATACCAAGGGCGCCGACCGCCTGCGCCAGCGCGCGGCGGAATGGACGTTCTCGCGCGCGGCGGAAGTATCGGACGTGCCTGAAGCAGCCCTGCGGCGGCTGGCCGAGGAGTACGCCGCGGCATCACCAGCGCTGATTCGCTGCGGCTGGGGGCTGGAACGGAACCGCAATGGTGGAAACGCGGCGATGTCGATCCTCGCACTGCCGGCGGTAGCCGGGAAGTTCGGGGTGCGCGGCGGCGGCTATTCGATGAGCAACTCCGCCGCATGGAACATCACGAAGCCATGGCTCGGGCCCGAACCCGGCACACGCGTCGTCAACATGAATCATCTCGGCCGCGCGCTGATGGAGTTGAACGATCCGCCTGTCATGGCGTTGTTCGTCTACAACTGCAATCCGGTGGCGACGATGCCCGATCAGCAGCGGGTGCTCCAGGGGATGGCGCGCGAGGACCTCTTTACGGTGGTGTTCGACCAGGTGATGACCGACACGGCGGCATACGCCGACGTGATTCTTCCGGCGACGACGTTCCTCGAGGCCTACGACTTCGCGCGCGGGTATGGACCGCTCAGCCTGCAGCTCGTGAGGCCGGTCATCGACGCTGTAGGAGAATCGCGCTCGAACCCGGACGTCTTCGGTGAGCTCGCCAGGAGGCTGGACGTGCTGCCCGAGGGGGAGCCGGACAACGAGCTCGACATGCTGCTGCAGATCTTCAAAACGCTGCCGGGAACAGTAGGCGCACAGATGGAAGAAACGGGCCGGGCCGAGCCGCCGTTTGGATTCCGGCCGATACAGTTCGTCGACGTCATGCCGAGAACCTTCGACGAGAAGGTCGATCTCTTCCCTGACGCGCTCGAAGCCGAAGCGCCCGAAGGGCTCTACGCCTTCCAGCCCGACCCCCGATCGGAACGTTTCCCGCTCGCGCTCATCTCACCGGCCAGCGACAAAACGATCAGCTCGATGCTCGGCGAGCTGACGCGGCCGGCTGTGGCGCTGGTGATGCACCCCGCGGATGCGGCTCATCGCGGGCTGAAAGATGGCGATCCGATCAAGGTGTTCAACGATCTCGGCGAGGTGCAGTGCGCCTTGAAAATCGAGGCGACGACCCGGGAAGGCACCGTCTCGCTGCCGAAAGGCCTGTGGCGGAAGAGCACGTGGAATCAGTTCACGAGCAACACGCTCGTGCCCGACTCGCTCACGGATCTAGGCGGAGGCGCCTGCTTCAACGACGCGCGCGTGGACGTGGCGAGGCTGAACTGCTGCGTCAAATCACGGGAAGATCCCCAGCTCCTCGTAGACGATAGCCACTTTGTTGATCGCCGTGACGAACGCGGCGGTGCGAAGATCGCCCATCTTGGGCTCGCGCCGCAGCGTCTCCCGCATATCCTGATACGCCACGATCATCGTGTCTTCGAGACCCGAGTTGACGATCGCCAGCTCGTCGGTCACTTTGACGAATGACTCGCGCTGCTCCTCGGAAAAAATCTTTCCCTGTTGCCGCCTCAATCGCGTTGAGGAGACGCAACTCGTTCGCCGCCTGCCGCCGGCGATCCAGGCGTCCGAACCTGACGTGGGACAGGTTCTTCAGCCACTCGAAGTACGACACCGTCACGCCGCCCGCGTTGGCGTATACGTCGGGGATGACGAGAATCCCCTTCTTCCTGAAGACGGCGTCCGCTTCGGGCGTGGTCGGCCCGTTGGCGCCTTCGAGAATGATTTTCGCTTTGATGCGCGGAGCGTTCGCCGCCGTCAACACGTTCTCCAGCGCGGCGGGCACCAGGACATCGCAATCGAGCTCGAGCGCCGTCTCCGGTCTTGAGGATGTCGGTCGCGCCTGGAAATCCGAGGATCGAGCCGGTCCGCTTTCTGAAGCTCGAGACTTCCTCTTCGTTCAGGCCCTTCGGGTTGTGGATGGCGCCTTCGCGCTCGGCCAGCGCGACGATCACCGCGCCCTGTTCGCGGCAGAATTTCGCCGTGTGATACCCGACGTTGCCCAGGCCCTGTACGACCAGCCGTTTGCCTTCGAGGCCAGGCGGCAGGCCGAGCACCTTCATGTCGTCTGCCGATCGGCACGCCTCGGCGAGCGCGTACATCAAGCCGCGTCCCGTCGCTTCGCGGCGCCCGTGAATGCCGCCTTCGGTGACTGGCTTGCCCGTGACGCAGGCGAGCGCCTCCAGCTCTCCGGTGTGGAGCTGGCCGTAAGTGTCCGCAATCCACGACATCTCACGCTCGCCGGTGCCGTAATCCGGCGCCGGCACATCGATGCCCGGGCCGATGAACTTCTTCCGGTCGAGCTCGTGCGTGTACCGCCGCGTAATGCGCTCGAGCTGCTCGAGGGTGTAGCGCGACGGGTCGATCTGCACCGCGCCCTTCGCACCGCCGAACGGCACGTCGACAAGGGCGCACTTGTATGTCATCAGCGCGGCGAGCGCCTTCACTTCCGATTCGTCCACCTGCGGGGCATATCGGATTCCGCCCTTGGTGGGCAGTTTGTGGTGACTGTGCTCCGCGCGCCACGCGTGCACCACTTCGATCGCTCCGTCGGCATGACGCACCGGAAACGCGAATGCGTACACCGAATTGCACACGCGGATCTGATCGAGCAGCCCTTTCGCGTGGCGGCAGAAGGCGGCGGCATGATCGAAGTAGGCGTTGACGTTGTCCTCGAAATTTCCTTTGCGGCCGCGTTCGACCACTGTCGATGTGGACATGAACTGATTATAGGGCTTAGGGCTGAGGGCTGAGGGCTAAGGCGAGGGAAAAGGAAGATACCTTCCGGTGATAGGATCACCGGCATGGCACGCACCGTGTTTTGCGCGAAGTTGCAGAAAGACCTGCCCGCTCTCGAAGAGGTGCCGTGGCCCGGAGAGCTCGGCACGCGGATCTACAACAACGTCTCGGCCCAGGCCTGGAAGATGTGGGAAGACCGCATGAAGATGATCCTCAACGAATACCGCCTGATGCCCTGGCAGAAGGAGGCGCAGCAGCTGATCGCGAAGCAGATGGAGGACTTCTTCTTCGGCGGCAACGAGGCGCTGCCGCCTGAGTACAAACCTACGACATAGCTACCGTGTGAAAGTTCGATCTTGCGTTGGTATCCGCGGGCGTATACTGAAACCATCGTGCGCCTGACCGACCGTTGCCGCGCAGTGCCGATCGAGCTGATTCCCCAGCCTCAGTCCCCACACTCCGCATACAACTCCCGCCCGTCCGTGCGCGCTGCGCGCCGGCGGGGCTCGTCAACAACTCGAGCGCCCCGAGCCAGACGAGCGGCGGCTGGTGAACGATCGGCGCGGCCATCCGGTCCGCGTCGGGTTTCTTTGTGTGCGTCCCGCGTTTCGGGACCGAGGAGTCAGTGTTATGGGTCGCAAGCTCTACGTGGGAAACCTTCCGTATCAAACCGGGGAAACCGAGCTCACCGAACTGTTCAGCCGGGCCGGCACGGTGGAGAGCGCGCGGATCATGCGCGACATGGCCACTGGACGTGCACGCGGATTCGGCTTCGTCGAAATGGCCAGCGACGAGGAGGCCCAACGCGCCATCTCGGAGCTGAACGAATTCAAAATGGAAGGACGCCCCCTGGTCGTCAACGAGGCGCGACCCAAACCGATGGGCGGCGGCGGTGGTGGCGGCGGCGGCTTCGAACGCGGCAACCGCGGCGGCGGGGGCGGCGGCGGAAACCGGCGGGAGCCACGCTGGTAACACTCATGTGTTAGTCCGCAGGGTGCAGGAGGCGCCGGCACGACGCTTCCTGCACCTGCGAGACCGCTCTCTGTCACGTTGCCGCACATGCCGCTCGAAAAATACAAAGAGAAAAGAAACTTTCAGAAAACGCCCGAGCCGGCCGGCTCCCTCGAGACCGCCCGCAAAGCCGCGGCGAAAAAGACAGACCGGTTCTTCTGCGTGCAAAAGCACCTCGCCAGCCATCTCCATTACGACTTCCGCCTCGAACACAACGGCGTGCTCCTGTCATGGGCTGTACCGAAAGGTCCCTCGCTCGAGCCGTCAACGAAACGACTCGCCATGCAGGTCGAAGATCATCCGATTGAATATGGCACGTTCGAAGGGGTGATCCCGGAAGGCTACGGCGCGGGCATCGTCATGTTGTGGGACCTCGGCACATGGACACCCGAGGGAGACGATGTGGATGCGGCGCTCAAGAAGGGGGACCTCAAGTTCACGCTGAACGGATACAAGCTGAAAGGGTCGTGGGTGCTGGTGCGAACGAAAAGTCCGGCCTACGCGTCGGGGCGTTCGTGGCTGCTCATCAAACACAAGGACGACTGGGCCGGTCCGGTGGACATCACCGAGTTCGCGCCGCTCAGCGTGAAGAGCGAAGGCAACTTCGAAGACATCCTCGCATCAGATACGCCAGCCATCTGGAAGTCTCACCGGCCGGCGAAAGGCGGCGCGACGGGAAAGATGCTGGAAGACATTATTCGGAAGGCAGCAGCGAAGAGAGCGGATACTAAGGAAAAACGAAAAACGAAAAACGAAAAAAGCACGCGTGCCAAACACCCTCGGGCGAAGAAACGCTAAACCTTCGGCGAGCTACTTTATTCCTTCTTCGTTCTTCGTTTTTCCTTACAACAGTCTCTTTCCCAGCGCGAGCCAGACCGCCGCGGATAACCGGCGGCGGCCATGGCGCGCTATTTCATCCTGCCAGAAATCCCCTTCGATGAGCTCGGTGCCTTCGGGCAGCGTGCCGAGCTGGAGGGGACGCTTTTCCTCGGCGGCATACCGGGCGAGCACGTCGGCCGACGGCCCTGTCGCATTTTGAATGAGGACGTCCACGGGACGGCCGATGGCGTCACTGATCTGCCGCACGGCATCGCCGGCGGTAAACCCGTTCATGCCGCTGCCTTCGGTCAGCAGGTTGGCAATGAGGATGACCGGGCCGTTCACCGCCGCAAGCGCGTCCCGCACGCCGTCGACGAGAAAGATCGGCATCAGGCTGGTATAGAAGCTTCCCGGCCCAATCAGCACCGCATCGAACTGCCGAATCGCCACATCGACAGACGGGTGGATTTGCGCGGCCGGTTCGAGCCAGATGCGCTTGACGAACTGCCCCCTGCTCTGGCCCCGATCGACTTCGACTTCGCCCCGCGTGCATACACCGTTACTGTATTCGGCGCACACCGTTGCGCGCTTGACGCTGACAGGCCACACGTTGCCGGTGCATCCGAGCAGCGCGCGCAGCCCGTCTACCGCCGCGAGGAAATCGCCGCAGTACTGCTCCATCATCGAGAGCAGCAGGTTGCCGCCGGTGTGGCCGGCAAGGCGCTTGTCGATCGACGGCACGCGGGATAACAAGACGCGGCGCGCCTCTGCTTCGTTGCGCGCAAGTGCGAGGGCACATTTCAACACGTCGCCGGGAGGCAGCACGCCAAGCTCGTCGCGCAACTGTCCCGAGCTGCCGCCGCTGTCGAACATCGTCACGACCGCGTTGAGCCGCAGCCAGGGATTGTTCTTGAGGCCCCCGAGCAGGCTGGGCAGCCCGGTGCCCCCTCCGAAGCACCCGACATTCAACTGACGCATCTTCATCGATCGCATTCTAACGGTTCACCTCGTCCGTATCGGATATCGGTCGGTTAACATTGGTGCATGAGCATCGACACGCTGGCGGCGCACCTGAAAGAGATCTTCGGCGACAGGCTCAGGATGCTCGCGGCCTTCAGCGGCGACGCGAACACATGCGCCGTCGTCCGCACGCTGACGCTCGACGACCTCGATCGCTGCGCGGCTCACGAGACGAAGTGGGCCAAGCTCGGGCTCGATGCGCCGCTGTTGATTGTCGAAGGCGAGCTGCCGCGCGCGCTCGACGCCTTTCCCCTCGAGTTGAGCGAAATCATCGCCACCCGGCGCCTCGTCGCCGGCGACGATCTGCTGGCGGGCATCATCATCTCGAAGCAGGATTTGCGGCGCGCGTGCGAGGTGCAGGCGCGCGGACATGTGCTGCATCTCCGCGAGGGCTACATCGAAGCCGCGGGCGATGGCAAAGCGGTCGCGAAGCTGGTTTCCAGTGCGGCACCGGCGTTCCGGGCGCTGGTGACGAACGTGGCGCGGCTCGACGGGATTTCGCCAAAAGCCCTCGTCACCCAGCTCGGCCTCGACAACTTCGAGAGCGGATTTCCCGAGGCGCTGCGTGCGGCAGAGCGGATTGTCGATTACGTCGATCGGTGGAGCCATTAGTGCCTCACTGGGGATTAGGGATTGGGGATTGGGGATTGGGGATGCGTGAGCCGCGTTTGGCGCATTTCGATGATAGTGCTGACGCTCATCGCACCTGTCACACGGGTGTGGGCGCAACCCTTACCGCCTGAGCTGACGACCCCGGTCAACGACTTCGCCAATGTCATCGATCCAGCCAGCGAGGCCGAGCTGGAACGGCGCATCCTCGCGCTGAAAAACGCTTCGGGCGACGTCCTGGTGGTCGCCACGATCGAGACGTTCGCGCCGTATGCCGACATCCGTGAGTACGCGGTGAAGATGTTCGAGAACCGCGGCAAGGGGATTGGAGCCAAAGGGAAAGACAACGGGGTGCTCGTGCTGCTGGCGGTGAAAGACCGGCGGGTACGGGTGGAAGTGGGGTACGACCTCGAGCAGTTCGTCAACGACGCCTTTGCGGGCGAGGCCAGCCGAACCGACATGGCGCCCCATTTCGCGCGCGGCGAATACGGCCAGGGGGTGCTCGCCGGAGCTACGCGAATCATCGGCCGGATCGCTCAGGGACGTGGAATCACGTTGAGCAATGTCCCCGTCCCCACCGCCGAGCGCACGCCGACGATTTCGTTCAGCCCGTGGCTGATCCTCGCCATCATCATTCTTCTGATCCTGATGAACGGCGGCGGCGGACGGCGCTCGCGAATGCAACGGAGACGAGGGAACTGGGGCAGCGGGTCGTGGAGCGGATGGAACAGCGGCGTCGGGCCTTTCGGCGGCGGCGGCGGTCGCATCGGCGGCGGCGGGTTCGGCGGGGGATTTGGCGGGTTCGGAGGAGGACGGTCGGGCGGCGGCGGTGGCGGCGCCAGTTGGTGAGAGTAGAATGATGGCTATGGCAACCTTCACGCGACGAGCGGCCCTGCTTGGTATCGTCCTGGCGGCCACTGCGCTCTCCGGCTGCTCCTACAACCGCTTCGTGTCCCAGGAAGAGGCGGTCAAGACTCAGTGGGCGCAGGTACAGAATCAGCTTCAGCGGCGCAACGATCTGATTCCGAATCTCGTCGAGACGGTAAAGGGATACGCGGCGCACGAGAAGGAAGTGTTTCAGCAGATTGCCGAATCGCGCGCCAAGTTGTCGGGGGCGCAGACGCCGGCCGACGCCATGGCGGCAGCGAATCAACAGAGCGCGGCGCTGGCTCGCCTGCTCGTGATCGTCGAGCAGTATCCGAATCTGAAAGCCAACGAACAGTTCAATCGTCTCTCAGACGAGCTCGCCGGCACCGAAAACCGCATTGCCGTGGAACGTATGCGCTACAACGAGCGAGTACAGGAATACAACACCAGCCGGCGCCAGTTCCCGGGCGTGATTACCGCCAAGATTTTCAGTTTTCAGGATTATCCGCTGTTCGAAGCGCCCGAATCGGCGCGGCAGGTCCCAAAAGTCGGCTTCTGACCCCTCAACCCTGCTCACCTGCTGCCCTAAGCCCTCAGCCCTGAGCCCTCATTTGGGTTGCCGCCATCCGTCCTCCAGCAACTCCCGCTGCAGGTCGAGCGTGCGTTTGATGAGCTCGTTCGTTTCGCCGAATCGCTCCATGCGCTGAGACCCGTCTGGACTCGTGACGATCATCTCGTAACCGACGCCGACACCTTCGCGGCGGATCTCGCAACGCATCTGTTCGCCTTTTCGTTCGAAGATCCACAACATCGAAAGCTGTATCGGGCATATTCCCACAGAACTGCAGTCATGTTTCACAACGTTTCGCGCCTTGTCACGGGTACCGCATGGGCGTAAATTGGAAACAGCCATGACCGACGAAACCTTTCCGCTCCCGTGGGAACAGGTGATCTGGTCTGGCGCGCCGGTATTTCCCGTCTCTCTGTTGCGACCGGCGATCCGCTATGCGTTGACCGACTTCCGCCTGGTGGTGCGACGTAACAAGCGTACGGTGGGCGAGCTGGCGCTGGACGACATCGACAAGGTACGTCTGACCCAGGATTGGTGGCAGCGCGCGCGCGGGACCAGCACGGTACGCGTGCACGGACGCCACGGCGGCGCTTCACTGGAGTTGGCGAACGTGCATCAGGGCCCGGAGCTCGCCCTGGTACTCCAGCTGCGCGCCACTGAATGGTTTTGCGAAGACGGGCGCGAACTCGGCGCCGATTTTCTTCGCAGCGCGCTCCGCGCCGACGCCGCCCCGGTGCTGCGGCCTCGCGCGACTCACTTCATGGGTCTCTTCGCCCTGTTCGCGTTCGCGGTGCTGTTCAGCATGTTCGGGCTGGCCGCCAACGGGTCGCTGCCACCAGTTGCCTACGCGTCGGACGACGCTATCGCGCCCAACGGGAGCCGGCGGTCCGCCGAAGACATTGCCGCATTCATGGAGCGCGAGGTCATGCCGTTTGCGCGGCAGGCGCTCGGCCCGCTGGTGGGAGGTCCTGACAAAGTCCGGTGCGAGACGTGCCACGGCGAAGACGGGCCGGAGCGCGCCTGGCGAATGCCCGGCGTGCGCGCGCTGCCTGAGCCGGAATTGCGCCTTGCCGGCCTCGAGCGCGCGAAGTCGTGGCTCGATCCGCAGATGCGCAACGCCGTCTACGGGTACCTCGCGGAAGCCGACAACCAATCGATCGCGTCGTATATGCGCCAGGTCGTCATGCCGGGGATGGCGAAGGTGATGCACCGGCCTGCCTACGACTTCGCGAGGGCATACGGATACAACCGTGCGCGCGCGGCGATCGGTTGCTACCACTGCCATCTGGTCGAGTAAAATCCGCACATTGAACAAAAGCTTGGCGCTGGCCGCCGGCGCATCGGCCTTCTGTCTCGTCGCGATATTGAACTGCGGCGGCTACCGTTACGGCGTAGGGGATCAAGCGTTTTACGTGCCCGCCGTCGTTCAGCACCTCGATCCAGATCTGTTTCCGCGCGATCGGCACATCCTGCACGCGCAGGATCGCTTCATGCTCTACGATGATGCGTTCGCCGCCGCGTCGCGTGCCACCGGGGCGCCGGTGCCCGTCATCTTTTTTGCCGGGTATCTCGCCGGAATGGCACTGCTGTTTGGCGCCCTCGTCGCCATCGGCCGCGTCATGTATCAATCGTGGTGGGCCGTTGCGATGCTGGCGGCGTTGATGACGCTTCGCCACCGCATTACGCAAACCGGCGCCAACTCGCTGGAAGCGTACTTTCAGCCGCGCATGCTGGCCTTTGCGCTCGGCGCGTGGGCCATCGCCGCGTATCTGCGCGGCAGACATGCCGCGGCGCTTGCCCTTGTTGCGGTGGCCTTTGCGCTTCACCCAACGACGGCCCTCTGGTTCGGCATCTGGATCACCGTTGCCGTGTTCGTATCGGAGCGGACCTGGCGCCTCCCGCTCGCCGCACTCGGCGCGCTGGCGGCGTGCGCCGCGATTTGGGCGGTGACATACGGCCCGCTGCGCGGCCATCTCGACCGCATGGATCCGTTGTGGGCCTCTGCAATGGCTGGCAAGGATTACATCTTTCCATCCGACTGGACGGCCGCCTTCTGGCTCGTCAACCTGAGCTACCTTGTCGTCGCGTGCGCCATTTACACAGTGCGCCGCCGCCGCGCCTTGGCCACGCCGCGTGAAATGGGTCTGCTCTCTGGAGCGGCGGCACTCGTGGCCGTATTTCTCTGCTCGTGGCCGTTGATGCGCGCCGGCGTCGCTCTGGCGCTTCAGCTGCAGACGTCGCGTGTGTTCTGGATGCTCGACTTTCTCGCGGCTCTCTACCTGGCGTGGCTGTTCGCAGAAGCGCCGCGGAATGTCCGGGTCCGGGCCGCGCTGGTCGCCGCCGCGATCGTTGCTGTCGTGGCTCGCGGGGTGTTCGTGTGGGGATCGGAACACGCTGGAAGCCCGGTCGCGCGGATTGGCTTGCCGCAGGATAATTGGACCGACGCCATGCAGTGGATTTCGCGGACGCCCGCCGATACTCATGTGCTTGCCGATCCCGGACACGCGTGGAAATACGGCACGAGCGTCAGGGTGGCGGGCCAGCGCGACGTCTATCTGGAAGAGGTGAAGGATCTGGCGCTGGCGCTGTATTCGCGCGCTGTCGCCGTCGAGGCGCTCGAACGGATTCACAACGCTCAGCACTTCGACGCGCTTGCGCCCGAGCAGCTGCGCGCGCTCGCGCTGCGCTATGGCCTCGATTATCTCGTCGTCGATCGCGACGTCGCGCTTCCCGTCGTATACCGGAACGAGCAGTTTCGGGTCTATTCGCTCAAATGATCGTCCATCGTCCATCGTCCATCGTCCATCGTCTCGACGCCGAGCGGACCTCGATCGACGATGGACGATCCTCGATCGACGATGGACGATCCCCGATCGACGATGGACGATCGCCGATCGACGATGGACGATCGCCGATCGACGATGGACGATCGCCGATCGACGATGGACGATCGCCGATCGCCGATCCTCCCTATACTCCCCTTCCCCGCTGGAAGGGGGGCCATTGGATGACGTTGTACGCGTGGGGAAAGTCGCGTCACTTCCCCGCGCTGCCTCCGGGGCAAATCCGCTACTTCGACGTGGCGCCGGACACGCGGGTGCTCGCGCATTGTCACTGGCAGGCGACCCCCTCAGCGCATCCGACGCTCATCCTGCTGCACGGACTCGAGAGCTCGAGCGACGCGCACTACATGCGCGGCCTGGCCGACAAGGCGTTTGGAGCCGGCTTCAACGCCGTGCGCCTGAACCAGCGCAATTGCGGCGGAACCGAGCAGCTCTCGGCCGGGCTCTACCATTCCGGATTGACGGGCGATCCGCTCGCCGTGATGCGCGAACTGATCGATGTGGATGGTCTGAAGGTGTTTGCCATCGCCGGTTACTCTCTCGGCGGCAATCTGACGCTGAAATTGGCTGGCGATTTCGGCGCGAGCCCGCCACAAGAGCTGCGCGCGGTCTGCGCCGTTTCGCCGACCATGGATCTGGCGGTGTGCGTCGATGCGCTGGAAGAGCGCCAGAACGCGATCTACCAGTGGCATTTCGTTCGCAATCTGAAGCGGCGCATGCGCCGCAAGGCCGCGGCGTTCCCCGGCAAGTGGCCGCTCGATGCACTGCCGCGCATCAATTCGATCCGTCAGTTCGACGACGCCTATACGGCGCCGTATCACGGGTTCCGCGATGCCGCCGATTATTACCACCGCGCCAGCGCGATGCGCGTCATCGACAAAATCTCAATCCCCGCATTGATCATCACCGCTGCCGACGATCCGTTCGTGCCCCCGGGGCCATTCAAGGAGCCGTCGCTCGTGCGCAATCGCAATATCACCGTGAAGCTCACGCCGCATGGGGGACACTGCGGATTCGTCGAGGAACCGCGAGCGGGCTACGACGGCTATTGGGCGGAGCGCGAAATCGTCGCCTTTATCCGACGGCACTGCGACGTCTAACTTTCTCCGCAAAGAAACAAAACAGGAGAACGAAAGAACGGGAGGCCGTAGGAACCATGGCCTCGTGCCTTCGCGTCATCGCGTTTGGCTGCTTGAAGGGGTTTCAAAAACCTGACCGGGGAGTGTCAACGCCGTGCCGCGGAGAGCCGAGTCGGAAACCGAACTAACCGGATGGTGCGCTGGACTTCGGCGCTACATCGCCGTCGATGTCCACCGTAGTGTCGGCGTGACCGTCGTGGCGAATCGGAGGCCGTACCCGATGGGACGATTTGTGGCTTCAAACAGATGAAGGTTTTCTCCCGTTCTCCCCTTCTCCTGTTTTATTGAAGGTCCGCGATTACTCCGGCGCGTCGAGGCCGAGATGTTTCATCAACTGGCGGGCGAAGGCGGGGCCCAGGCCTTGCTCCTCGTGTTTGAAGTACACGTAGATGCCGCTGCACCGCGACCGCAACGCGTCGATCCGTGCCGCCCATTGCTCGATGTCACCCGCCTGATATCCCTCGTCCCGTAAACGGAAGTACGCGATATCGGCCGTCACTTCGAGAGGCGTCTCCAGTTTTTCGCTGTCGGCGACGCAGAGCGCGCGGCCGCGATCTCTGAGATGCGCGAACACCTCGGCATCGAACCACGACGGGTGCCGGAACTCGAACGCGGCGGGAGCCTTGGGCGGCAGGGTCTCGAGAAAGGCGTCGAGCCTCGGCAGATCCTTCTTCAGCGAGGGCGGCAACTGAAACAACAGCGCGCCAAGCTGGTCGCCCAGCGTCCCGGCGGCGAGGCAGAACTGCGCCGTCAGGGCCTCGCAGTTGACGAGCTTGGCGTCGTGGGTGATGCGGCGGGGCGCCTTGAGCGTGAACCTGAATGCGTTCGGCACCTGCTTGGTCCATCCGGCCAGCAGTTGTACCGACGGCATCCGGTAGAACGTGTAGTTGATCTCGACGGTCGGAAAGCGCGCGGCGTAATAGGGCAGCATTTTCGCGGCCGCGAGATCAGCCGGGTAAAAGCTGCCTTTCCATTCCGGATAGTTGTAACCGGAGGTGCCTACGTAGATCATGGCGACATTGGGGATTCGGAGATTGGGGATTGGCAGATTACGGTTCTTCCTAATCTCCCAATCTTCCAAATCCGTAATCTGCAAATCCCTCGTCGTTACCAACGAGGCTCGCGGCGCCCGCCCGCACCCCCGCCGCCACCGAAATCATCGCCTCCACGACCGCCGCGGTTGAAGCCGCCGCCACCGCCACCGCCGAAGTTGCGGCCGCCGCCAGCCGGTTTGGGCTGCGCTTCGTTGACAACGATGGCGCGGCCGTCCATTTGGTGCTGATGGAGTTTGTCGATGGCCGCCTGTGCCGCTTCGTCGGTGGTCATCTCGACGAAGCCGAATCCGCGAGCGCGTCCCGTGGCCATGTCGCGCATCACGCGGGCGCTCGCGACGCCGCCTACGGTGCTGAACAACGATGAGAGATCTTCATCCGTCGCCTTGTACGGAAGGTTGCCGACGTACAGCCTACGACCCATAGTTAGTCCGCTCCTCGGTGGGATTGTTGGAACTGCATGTATCCGGAAGGCGTGAAAATAGACCGGTTCCGAGAGGCTGTCAACTTTACATTTAAAGTAGCGCAGGACTTCAGCCCTGCGCGACGGGCCCGGCGCTACTTCAAGGTGGCGGCGAAATCTGCGCCCGCCTGGGCGACGATGCCGTCTTTGTCTGACGGCATTCCGCTGACACCGATGGCGCCGAAGATTTGGCCGTCGACGAACAGCGGCAGACCTCCTTCAACGGGCACCGCGCCGGGCAGAAATGCCATATGAGGCTTGTCGCCGGTCACCATGTCCTGAAACAGCTTGGTCGATCGCTTGAATCGCAGCGCCGCCAGTGCCTTCTCCTGCGCGACGTTGATGCTCCCCACCTGCGTCCCGTCCATCGTCACCAGATAGATCAGGTGCCCGCCGTCGTCGATGATCGCCACGCAGTTGGTGAAGTTGAGCTCCCGGGCCTTCGCTTCGGCGGCTTCGCCGATTGCTTTGGCGGTGGCAAGGTTGAGTGCTTTTTTCGTGCTGAGCTGAGCCATCACACTTTTCTCCGTTTGAAAGGGGTAAGGGCTGAAGCCTTTACCCCTTGTCCCTTTTGGTTCGGGGCGCTTCGCAGCGCAATCATATTCAAGGCATGTTCGGTGGCCTGAATCGCCGCGGCCAGCTGGTCGCTGTGCACGCCGCGGGTCTTCATGCCGCCTTCCCACTTGATTGTCGTCTCCACCAGCGCGTCCGTCTTGCCGCCGGGTGGAATGCGCACTTCGTAATCGAGCAGCTTCGGAAGGGCAAACCCGAGATGTTTCTCGATGCTCTTCAGCGCTTCCATGAACGCGTCGTACCCGCCATCGCCGAAGCCGGTCGCATGCAGCTCCTTGTCGCGATAGCGCACGAGCAGCGTCGCCGTCGGACGCAGCCCGCGATTGGTGACGACCGAATAGTCCTTCACTTCGAAGACGCGCAGCTCGCGCGTCTGCAGAATTTCCGAGATCAGAAACGGCAGATCCGCCTGCGTGACGCTTTTCTTCTGGTCGCCGAGCTCGACGATTCGCGCCAGCAGCTGCTGCTTCTGATCGGCCGTCAAGGCAATCTTGAGGCGCTCGAGGTTGAAGTCGAGGCTCGCCTTTCCCATCAGCTTGCCCATCGCGTAGGTGCGATGTTGGCCGAATCGCGCCGGCGTCAGACGGCTCTCGTAGAGGTTGCCTTTCATGTCGCCGTCGGCATGAATGCCGGCGGTCTGCGTAAAGACGTTTTCGCCGACGATCGGCTTGTTCGGCGGAACGCGGCGGCCCGAGAAAACTTCGACCAGCTTGCTGACCGCGGATAGCGCGCGTTCGTCGACCGATGTCCTGATCCCGGCATGGTCGCGCAGCGCCACCACGACCTCGTCGAGCGTCACGTTGCCGGCGCGCTCACCCATGCCGTTGACGGTGACGTGAACGCCGTGCGCGCCGGCGATTGCCGCCTCCAGCGTATTCGCGGTGCCGAGGCCGTAGTCGTTGTGGCCGTGGAAGTCGAAATGCCGGCCGGGAAACGCCCGGAGGATGCGGGTGACGAAGTCGCGCACCTGCGCCGGATGAAGCAGGCCCAGTGTATCGGGCAGCATGATGCGCTTGACGGGCATGTCTCCGAGCGCCGCGACATGTTCGTCGACGTAGTCCGGCGAGGCCAGCATGCCGCCCGACCAGTCTTCGAGATAGACGTTGAACGTGATGCCGTTCTTGTCGCCGTATTCGACCGTCCTGCGGATGTCGTCGAGATGCTGGTGATGGGTCTTCTTCAGCTGCTCGCGGCAGTGCTGCAGCGATCCCTTGGTCAACAGATTGATCACGCGCGCGCCGACGGACCTGGCCCAATCCACCGACCGGTTCATGTCGACGAAGCCAAGAATCTCTATCCGGTCGACAAACGCCTTCGACTCGGCATAGTCCACGATGGTCTTCACCGCGCGGCGCTCGCCTTCGCTGACGCGCGCGGACGCCACTTCGATGCGATCGACCTTGACGGTCTCGAGCAGGCGCTGCGCGATCGTGCGCTTCTCCTCGGGCATCATCGAGATGCCTTCGGCCTGCTCGCCATCTCGAAGCGTCGTATCCATGATCTCGATACGACGAGTTTTCCCTTTGCTCATAGATTCACGGAAAGCATAGCATTAACCTATGAAATCCCCCGGGATCGCCCTCCTGCTGACGCTCGTCGCTGCTGCATCGTGCAGCAGCGCGAAACGCTACGAAATGCGCGGCCAGATTCTCGGCGTCAACCGCGACAAGCTCGAGATTCTGGTCAAGCACGAAGAGATTCCCGGCTACATGGCGGCGATGACGATGCCCTGGAAGGTGCAGTCGGTGAACATGCTCGACACGATCGGGCCCGGCGACCTCATCACCAGCGAGCTCACGGTCGACGGAAGCGATGCGGTGATCACACAAATCACCAAAGTCGGCAGCGCGAAGCCCGGCATGCCGGCGCCCGCCGCGCCGCGGCCCTCGGGGATTCACTATCTGCAGCCGGGAGATCGGGTCCCCGATCAGACCTTCGTCGATCAGGATGGCCGGACGCGTCGCTTTCACGAGGTCCGCGGCGACAGAGCCCTGGCCGTCACGTTCATCTATACGAAGTGCCCGATCCCGACGTTTTGTCCGGCGATGGATCGCCAGTTCGCCGAGGCGCAATCGCTCATCAAGGACAAAAACCTCGCGGCCGACGCGGGCCTGCTGTCGGTGAGCTTCGATCCGAAAAACGACACGCCGCCCGTGCTGAAGACGCATGCCCAGAAGCTCCGAGCCGATCCCCATGTCTGGACGTTCGTGACCGGCGACCGTGACGAGATCGATCGCTTTGCGACGGGCTTTCTGCTCACCCTCGTTCGCCCTTCGGCAAGCTCAGGGCGCCCTGAGTCCATCGAAGGGCGCGGCGCATCGGCCAACCCCGATGAGATCGGCCACACGCTCAGGACGACGATCGTGGACCGGCATGGGAACGTCGCAAAGAGTTTTTCAGGAGCGGACTGGACGCCTGAGGAGCTCGTGGCCGAGCTCGAGCGGGCGCGGTGAGAGGAAAAACGCGCCAGAGCAGAGAGCAGAGAGCAGAGAGCGAAGCGCTCGAGTTCACGAGAGCCGAACGGAGAGTCATCGACCGGCTACGCACGCCGCTCGCGGTTCAGACTTATCTCAACGCTCTGCCCTACAACACGGAACCGCCGCCGGGACGCGCGACGCTGCGCAGCTTTCGCGGCGTCGTCCGGCATCGGACGGCGCATTGTCTGGAGGCGGCGCTGTTCGCCGCGACGGTGCTCGAGCAGCACGGATACCCGCCGCTGGTCATCAGCTTCGAGTCGATCGACGAGCTGGATCACGTCATCTTCGTGTATCAGTCCGGATCTCAGAGTCCAGAGTCGGGAGTCCGGAGTCCAGAGTCCAAAGTCGGAGGTGGGTGGGGATCGGTCGCGCGGTCGCGCGATCCGGGCCTGCACGGCCGGAAGCCCGTCTTCGCGACGCCGCGCGCGCTTGCGGCGAGTTATCTCGACACGTACGTGGACCTGAGCGGCCGTATCACGGCCTTCGCGCTGGTCGATCTCGAGATCATGGGGAACTACGACTGGCGCCTATCCCCGAAGAATGTGTGGAAAGTCGAGCAGACGCTCCTGAAAGTCACACACCAGCCGCTCACCATGCCCGAGGCGCGGTTCAGAGACTTCCGGCGGCGGTATCGTGAATTCAAAGAGGCATATCCGGATCGGAAGCCCCTTTTCTACGACAACCGCCACACGTGGACGCCGATTCCAAAAACCTTCAGATAGGTGCGGTGCCCTGCACACCTCCCGCAGCGCAGGGCTTCGGCCCAGCCTCGAGCCAGAGGTATGATGACTACGTGGCGAAGAAGGATGCGAGACTCCAATCCGAGCGCGAGGTGCAGTGCCCATGTTGTGGCGCGGCCCTCGTCATCGATCTCAACCTGGGCCGGGTTATTTCTCACGTGGAGCCTTCGTCGGGATTGAATATCGAACTGTCCGAAGCGCAGACCATCCTCGCGGACGAAAAGGCACGTCGCGAGGCTGCGTTCGAGCAATCGTTCAATACGGAGCGCACCAAGGGCGATGCGCTCTCGAAGCGCTTCGAAGAGGCTTTGAAGCAGGCGCGCGAAGAGCCCATCACGAAACCTACCAGGGACTTCGACCTCGACTGATGCCGCACCCAACGCGTCCAGTTCCTAGTGCATCGTAAAACGCTCAGAATCGTCACGTATAACGTTCACCGCTGCAGGGGCATGGACGGGCGCACCCTGCCGCAGCGTACGGTGGACGTGCTGGCCGACCTCAACGCCGACGTCATCGCTCTGCAGGAAGTGATCGGCGCCGGGCCGAACGACTCGGGTCATGCCGAAGAAATTGGCGCCGCGCTCGGCATGGGGTGGGTCATGGCGTCGGTGCGCCACCTCCGCAACCATCAGTTCGGCAATGTCGTGCTCTCGCGCTTCCCCATCCGTCAGCATGTCCAATACGACTTGTCATGGCGCACCTGCGAGCCGCGCTGCTGCCAGCGCGCCGACATCCTGATCGACGACAAGGCGCTGCACCTGTTCAATGTCCATCTTGGAACGGCGTACCGCGAGCGGAAGGACCAGGCCGAGCGGCTCGCCGCGATCGTGCACGACGGCCGCATCAGCCCACCGAAGATCCTGCTCGGCGATTTCAACGAATGGAGCGGCGGGCTCGCCACCGCCGCGTTGACCAGCAAGCTCGAAGCGATCGACCTCAGTGTGCACCTGCGCCGCAAGCGGACCTATCCAGGACTGCTTCCGCTGCTGCATCTGGATCACATCTATTACGAAGGCGAGGTCGAGATCGCCGGCGTGGAAATTCCCCGCAACCGGAAATCGCTGATGGCCTCTGACCACCTGCCGTTCCTGGCGGAGCTGAAGGTCGGTTTCTAGTTCTCTTCTTCGAAGTCTTCGTGCTCGGCGGGGCTGATGCGCGTCGAGGGCCGCAGCGCTTCGCGGTAGTCGTAAATCGGAAGATCGCGGACGTGCAGGGTCATCTGGCAGCTCGGATTTTTTTCCGCCACGAAGACGGTGTACGGACTGCCATCGATCCCTTCGCGGAAGGAGACGCGGCAGCCGCAGGCGAGACGTGCGTGGGTGAACCCTTTCGGCATTTCCTCTTTGAGCTTACTACAAGAGCGATTTGATCTGCTGCTCGAAATGTTCCTTGACGGATAGGCCGATGTGGGTCTTGCAGATTTTTCCATCGCGGCCGATAACGAACGTTTTGGGCAGGCCCCAGGCGGCGTTGTAGCCGCGCGGTCCCTTGATGTCGGCGCGCCCTTCGCCGACGAGCAGCGGGTAGTTCACCTGATACTGCTGGCCGAACGGCTTCAGTTTTCCCGCCGGATCGTCCACCGACACACCTATGACGATGAAGCCCTGGGGACCGTACTTACGCTGGAATTCCACGAACCACGGGATCTCGACTTTGCACGGCGGACACCAGGTGGCCCAGAAGTCGAGCAGGATGACTTTGCCCTTCTGCGACGCGAGGTTGAAGTCTTTGCCGTCGGCGTCCTTCAGCACGAAGTTCAGGTTCGCCGGCTTCGCCTCCTTGTCGCACAACGATGGCTCCGCCGCCTGTGCCCTGGTCGCGAACATGACCGGGGACACATCGCCGTTACGCAGTTCTTCGACGTGCGGCAGCGGGACGGCGAGAGCCAGCAACCCAAGGGCCACCAGAACGCCAGCAATCCGTATTATCGACTTCATCTCTCTGCTCTTCGTTTTTCGTTCTTCGTTTTTCGTTCTTCGTTTTTCGTTCTCGCCTACAACCCCCGCTCCATCTCCATCGCGAGCGATTCCAGCGTCGCCCGCGGCTCGTTGGCGAGCAGGACGTAGGAGGTATTGCCGCGCGACCAGAAGATCGCGTCGTGGCCAAACACATCGGCCGCCGTCCGATCGCGGCGCGCGGCCGGAATGACGTACAGCGACACGGGACGTCCGTTCAAACGATACATCGCGTGCGCCGCGCGCCCTTCTCCGTAGTAGCAGCGGCGCAGGCTGACGAGCTGAAGCCCGGCAGTCGACAGCCGCGGAAGGCGCACCTGTTCGCCGTAGTCGCGCGCGAACTGTGCTTCGCTGGCGTCGACGTTCACGGCCTCATCCGGGGCGCGGGTCGTGAAACACGCGACGTGATCGAGCGTCAGTTGGGCGGCGAGAACGGTGGGGAGACCGGAAAGGCCGTACATCAAAACGCCGCCCGTGACGATGGTCAGGGCGGCGGCAATGGAGAGCGATCGAAGCGACGGATAGGTGATGCCGAACGGGCCTGCGCCCGCGCGGGCCGCGGCTTGACAGCGCGTGCGGAGCGCCTCGGGCGCGCACGGCCGGCACAATTTCTCACGAACGGAGTTGCGGACCGCCGACTGGAGCGCCGTATGATGCCGGCACTTCGGGCATGCCAACAGGTGCGCGTCGACGATGGCCCGTTCGCCGGGGGTGGCCTCCCCATCGACATACGGGGCGAACAGCGGATCGACGTCCCGGCAACTAGGCATTGTTACAGCCTTTAAGACGACGGTTTGGGCTGAGCCGGTTCAACATTTTTCCGCACCATGCTGTCATAAAGCATACGACGGCCCCGCGAGATCCGGGACATGACGGTTCCAACCGGAACATCGAGCATCTGGGCGATTTCCGCATAGGGAAACTCCTCCACGTCGCGCAGCCAGACCGCCTCCCGGAACGCCTCGGGCAGCGCATCGAGCGCCGCCTGGAGGTCAGGCCCCATGGCCTCGCGCAGAAGTTGTTCCTCCGGTGTATCGGCCGGGTCGGCAGGGGCCGCGAGGTCGACCTTGTCGCTGTCGACGTCGATAGGGTCGCGCCCGCTGTCGCGGCGCTGGTTGCGAAACGTGTTGTGGAGGATGGTGAACAGCCAGGCCTTCAGGTTGGTACCCGCGCGGAACTGCTTGCGCGACCGGAAGGCCTTCACATACGTGTCCTGCACCAGGTCCTGAGCATCGGCTTCGTTCCGGGTCAGGCGGAGCGCCGTCCCATAGAGGCTGTCGAGGTGGCTCAGTGCGTCGGTCTCAAACGCCGAAGGCATGGATCGCGTCAGTCTACAGTCGACGGTCTCCAGTCTCCAGTCTCCAGTCCAGTCGCGGGCCTGCCCGCCGTAGCCGCGAAGCGGCGAAGGCGGGTGTCCTCACAACCGGTCGTGCAGTGTGCGTAAATCAGGTCGAAACTGGTAAATCACAGGGCGCACGGCCCGTCGTTTTCCAGAGTTTTCGCGGCCCGGCCGTGGTATGCCTCTTGCTCGGCCGAATCGTTGCGGTCGCTGTGTGATCACAGTAAGATCGCGTAAGTCGACGTGGCCACCCCATCAATTATCACGAGGTGATCGTATGCGCATGCGCGTCCCGCGCGGTGCTTCCATCTGCGTATCAGCCGCAGCACTGCTTTTAACATTCGCAGGTGAGTCGACCGCGCAGAGATTGACGCCAGGCTTGCTCTGCTCGTGGTCGCATCTCCACCCGGGCAGTTCCGTCAACGCGCAATCGGGTTCCCCTGCAATCAACGCGCAGACCGGTTCGGGGTCGATCAACGCGCAATCGGGGTTCGCGCCCTACTACGGCAAGAACCAGATCCACTGGGACAAGTTCGAGTGGTACATCTACAAGACCGATCACTTCGAGATCTATTACTACCCTGAAAACGAGCAGCACCTCGCGCGGGTGGCGAGCTACGCCGAAAGCGCGTACCAGCAGGTGAGCTCGGACCTGCGGCACGACCTCAATTCGCGGGTGCCGCTCATCATCTTCAAGACGCACAGCGAATTTCAGCAGCAGAACATCGCGCCCGGCGCCGCCCAGGAAGGCGTGCTGGCGTTTGCCGAAGGCGAGCGGCACCGCATGGTGCTGCCGATCGATCTGCCGTCGGACCTTTTGTACGGCTTGATCGTGCACGAGCTCACGCACGTCTTTCAGTACAGACTTCATTCCCGTGTCGCTGCTCCGCCGCAACATCCCGCTGTGGGTGCACGAAGGCGGCGCTGAATACGAGCGGGGCATCTGGGATCCGCTCGACCTCATGACGGTGCGCGACGCGGCGGTCGCCGACATCATCCCGCGCATGAGCCAGATGGAAGGCTACGGCGATTTCGGCAGCGTGCGTCTGGTCTACAACCTCGGCCACGCGCTGTATGAGTTCATCGAAGCGCGCTGGGGCAAGGACGGCGTGCGTCAGTTCCTCTTCTCGCTGCGCAAGACCGCCATCGGCGGCGGCTCGAGCCCGTACGAAGAGGCATTCCAGATGCCGGCGCGCGAGTTCGACCAGCAGTTCGAGAAATATCTGAAAGACCGCTTCAAGCCGTTCCGCGACAAGGAGCGCCCCGCCGACTACGGACAGGATCTCTCACCGGATCCCCAGCGGACCGACTACACCGGGGCGATTTCGATCGAGCCGTCGCCGTCGGGCGATTTGATCGCGGTCATGACTGGAAACCGACGCGATCAGGAGCTCGACATCATCCTGATCTCGTCGAAGGACGGATCGGTCGTCCGGAACCTTACCTCTGGTTTCGACACCGACCGCGGGTTCGAGTACATCGCGTTTCCCAGCCTGAACAACATGGTGCCGTGGATGTCGTGGTCGCCGGTCGGCGACCGCCTCGCCTACTTCGTCCGCAACGAGAAGTACAAGACGCTCATCCTGCAGAACGTGCTCACCGGCAACATCGAGCAGCGGTTCAACATCACGACCGTCGACAACCCCGAATCGCCCAACATCTCGCCCGACGGCCGCAACGTGATCTTCGGCGGCCTGCGCAGCGCCACGGGCGATATCTTCAAGCTCGACGTGAGCACTGGTGAGATCACCAACCTCACCAACGACAACTTCGGCGACTACGCGCCCGTCTACTCTCCTGACGGCCGCTTCGTGGTGTATCTGGCGCGTATCAGCGGATCGCAGAAGCTGTTCCGTCTCGATCTGGACACCAACCAGAAGACGCAGCTCACCTTCGGCACGCAGGACGAGACCGCGGTCAAGTTTCTCAACGCCGATACGGTCATCTTCTCGTCGACGGCGACAGACCCGGCAACACCGCTCACGCCCGAAGTCGCCCGCAACGGCAACATCTTCAACCTGTGGTCGCTCAGTTTGAAGAACGGCGAGCTGCGGCAGTTCACCGACGCGCTCGGCGGAGTGCTCTCACCCGTGGTGCTGTCGAAGGACGGCGCGGCGCCGCGGCTGGCGTTCGTCGACTACTACAAGGGCAGCTACAGCCTGCACACCTTCGATCTGAAAGAGCCCCTGCACACGGCCGCCTCGGCGGACTTCGGCTCGCCCGGCGCGATTGTCGACTTCCAGGCGCCGTTGCAGCACACGCTCATCGCCGACAACAAGGAGAAGAAGGGCCGCTTCAACAAGATGTTCCTCGACGGGCGGCCGCCGGTGAACGTCGGCGTCTCGAGCGGCGGAGACGTATTCGGCGGATCGATGGTGTCGTTCACCGACGTGCTCGGCGACAAGCAGTTCAGCATGTATGCCTCGTCGGTCCAGCAGTACAAGACGCTGTCGTTCTCCTACGTCAACCTCGAGCGCCGGTTGCAATACGCGCTGCAGGGGTATTCGCAGACGCAGTTCTTCTACGGTCAGCTCGAGAGCGCCTACTTGTACGACCCGGCACTCGCGCCGTTCATCAGCCGTGATGACGCGATGGCCACTCAGACCGTCCGCGGCGGGTCGATGTTCGCCATCTACCCGTTCAGCACCTATCGCCGCGTCGAACTGTCGGGGGGCATCGTGCACTACAAGGAGGAATACGCCGACCCCGCGCTCCAGTTCGAAGCGGAGAGGTACCAGCAGGAGGTCTACGGAACGCCCCTGTTCAACTCGGGCATGATGGTTCCGCTCAGCGTGTCCTTCATCCAGGAGACGACGGTGTTCCGCGAATACGGCCCGCTCTCCGGCAACACCATCCGCCTGTCGTATGAAGGCGCGCCGAAGATCGCCGACACGTTGTCGCGCCAGACCGTGGATGCCGACGCGCGCTACTACCTGCGCCTCGGCGGGAGCGGCGTATTCGCCGTGCGCGGCTACGGGTTCAAGAGCTGGGGCGAAGCACCCGGCTACACGTTCTTCGGCGGCAACTCGGAAATGCGCGGCTACGAGTACCGCGAGTTCCTCGGCCACCGCGGGTTCTACGCCAACTCCGAACTGCGCTTCCCGCTGATCCACGCCATGGCGACGCCCATCGGCATCCTGGGCGGCATCCGCGGGGTCTTCTTCGCCAACATCGGCGGCGCGGCGCTCGACGGCACGCCCTTCAAAGTCTGGGACAACTCCACGTTCCTCACGCCGCCGATCGTCCAGAACGGCGTCATCATCAGACCGCCCCAGCGCGTCGAGGGGTTCAGGCTGCAGGATGCCAGAGCGTCCTACGGCATCGGCCTAGAAACGTTCGCCCTCGGCTTCCCGGTGCACTTCGACTGGTCGTACAGGACCCTGTTCAACAAGGAGTGGGAAAACTACCTCTACGGCAGCAGCGACCAGTTCCGCAAGGTGAAATTCACGGCGTGGATCGGATACGACTTCTAGAGATGCGGGAAACTGGAATCTGAAATCTATAATCTGGAATCTACAATCTATAAGCTGGAGTCCAAACACTCCGATCGTAGATTCTAGATTTTAGATTGTAGATTTCAGATTCGAGGATTCAGCGTCTGCATGTCCACCAACTGTTCCCGCCTCGTCGCGCTGCTCTCCGATTACATCGACGGCCGGCTTCCGGCCGACGTCAAGCGCGACCTCGAGCACCATCTCGGCGGATGCAGTGAGTGCACCACGTTCGTCGGAACGTTCCGCTCCACTGTGGCGATGCTGAAGTCGCTGAAGGAAGAAGACCTGCCCGAGGAGCTGCGCCTTCGCCTCAAGGCCTTTCTCGACGATCGCTCGGCGAACTGACCGTCTCCATGCCGCCCGAGCCGAAGCCGCCCTCGGAGTCACTCACCGAAATGGTGCAGGTCGTGCTGCCCAACGACGCGAACCCGATGGGGTTCATGCTCGGCGGCGCGGTCATGCACCTGATCGACATCGCCGGCGCAATCGCCGCGTTCCGCCATGCCCGGACGCTGATGGTCACAGCCGCGGTGGACGGCCTCGAATTTCTCAACCCAATCAAAGTCGGCGACTTCGTCCTCCTCAAGTCACGAGTGACTGCCGCGTTCAGAACATCGCTGGAAGTGGAAGTGCAGGTGTTCTCGGAGAACGCACTGACTGGACGGCGCCAGATGACCAGCCGCGCCTATCTCACGTTCGTCACGCTGGTAAAAGACGGCGCGCGCGTGGAGATTCCACCCCTGCAGGTAAGCACTCCGGAGGAAGAGAAGCTGCGCGCCGCGGCCGAGGTGCGGCGGGCAGAGCATCTGGCGCGGCGCGCGCGCCTCTGATGGTGCCCCTGTCAGTCGACCGTAGACTGTGGACTTAGTTACCCGTTGTTTTCCGAAGCGTTTGCGGCTGGCGCGCCTGCAGCTGGACGATGCTCTTGTCCAGATTGATCGCCACGCGGTAGCGGCTCAGGAACTTGTAGCCGACGATGCCGCCGAGCCTGAAGCCGAGCAGGACGCTCGGAGCGCGCAGGTTCAGTACGACGACCGACAGATTCCGATATTCAATCTTGTTGAAGTTCAGGTTCACGCCGGGCATGAGGAAGGCATCGCGGTCCCAGCCGGACGCCCCGTAAACCTTGAGCGGGATATTCCGCATCTCGCCGCGCTCGAGACCGCTGGCGGTGTCGGTGCTGATCGAGATGACCTGTCCGCCGGTGTCGAGGATGAAGCTCGCCGGACCTCCCTGCACGTGTCCGGGCACCATGGCCAGGCGATGCATCCGCAGCGGCAGCTCCACTTCGGCGGTTTCGACCGGAAGCTGATCGCCCATCACCAGTATCTGCCGGTCGTAGTCGATGATCACCGACATGTTGAGCGCGAGCGGCGAGAAGCTTTCCATTTCGCGCGTCGGCAGCCCGTGCAGCGGCGGGTTCTTGATGATCGACGGCACGTTGGTGACTTTGAGCGATCCGATTTCGAGCTCGTCGAGACGCGTGAGCTCGAGCTCGCGGACGCCGAGATCGCCGACGCCGGCGCTCAGAATGTTGACGATCGGCCGAATCCCCATCCGCGCCGCGAGCTCGCGCGAGATCACCGTCTGTTCAGACCCGGTATCGAGCACGAAGTCCATCTGCGGTCCGCGGTTGACCTTCGCCTTGACGATGATCTTCTCGTTGACGATGCGGAACGGCATCGTGTGCAGCTTGCCCTTCGACGAGGGATCGATCTGCAGCGGCGGCCGGGCGCCGAACGCCCGAAGGAAGCGGACCTCGGCCCGCGCCCACGCGGCTTTGGCGCTGCGATCTTTGTTCGGCAGCAGATTGATGTAGCTCGAGTAGGCGTTGGCCGCTTCTTCGTACCGGCTCATGCGCTCGTAGATTGAGCCCACCGTGTGGTGGAACTCGGCGTCGCGCGGATCTCGCGTGAGCGCGGTCTGCCCCGTTTCGAGCGCCTCGCTGAGCTTGTTGCGCGCGGAAAGGCTGCGGGCCATGCCGTGCAGCGCCCGGGCATTCGTGCGGTCCAGCGCGAGCGCATCGTGCAGCCTCGCCTCGGAGTCTTCGAACAACCCGACCGCCCACAGCGCGTCGCCGTATGTGGCAATCGCTTCGGCGTTTTTCGGCGCGTGGCGGGCCAGCAGCTGGGCGTCGGCGTGCGCGTGCGAGAAGTCGCCGAGGCGCAGGGCCGATTTGACGGTGCCGGTCAGCCCTTCGCGCTTGAGCCGGGAATCTTCGTGCCCCTTGACCTGCTCGTAGGCGTTGAATGCCTCGACATATCGGCCGTCTGAAAACAGCAGGTTGGCCAGCTGAAGCTGGACCTGCGCGGCCTCTGTGGAGATCGCGGCAGCGACCGGCGACAGCGCAATCGTCGCGGCAACGGCAAGAGCAAAGGGAACGAGTCTGACGACTGCGTGCATAGCCCCCTCACGGTCAACCAATGGTGTATCTGGATTGTAGGAGGGCCTGAGGGTGGGTGCAAGGGAAACTAGGGATTGGGGATCAGGGATTGGGGATCGGGGATCAGGGATTGGGGATTCGGGATTGGGGATTGAGAATCCCCAACCCCTAGTCCCGGAGCTAGCGAGTGTATTGCTCTATCGGTACGCCGTCGTACATCTCGTCGATCCGCAGAATCTGCGTCTCACGGCTGTAGGTACCTAATTCGTAATCTTCGCTCATGATGAGCGCCTTGATCGGTTTCGTGGGGCAGACTTCCGAACACAGGCCGCAGAAGCTGCAGCGCGACAGGTTGAAGTCGAAGTAGTCGAGAATCTTGATCTTCTGCCCTGGTTCGCGGTGCCCGCCGAGCGCAATCAGGTCGTCCGGGCACGCCTTTGCGCATTGATCGCAGACGATACAGGTTTGGGCGCCCGATTCGGGTTCTACCTGCAGGCGCAGCACGCCGCGAAAACGCGGCGCGACGGGGCGGCGTTCCGCCGGATACTGAAAGGTGAACGCGGGCTGCGGCGTGTATTTCAGCGTCAGCCACAGCCCCTTCAGCAGGTCTACGAGGAAGATGGTCCGGAGGAATTTGTTCATGAACGGTCACCGACGAGGATCGGCTCGGACGTGCCGGCCATAATCACCCGCTCCTTGCGAAGCACGGTGTTTTCCTTTCGAATCTTGTCCTGCAGGCGCATCAGGCCATACAACAGCGCTTCAGGCCGCGGCGGACATCCCGACACATACACGTCCACCGGCACAATCTTGTCCACGCCCTGGAGAACGCTGTAGGTCGGAAACGGTCCACCGGCATTCGAGCAGCTGCCCATCGAGATCACCCACTTGGGCTCGGGCATCTGGTCGTAGAGGCGCCGCAGAACGGGCGCCATCTTCTTGGTGACGGTGCCGGCCACAATCAGCAGATCGGATTGCCGCGGGGAGGCCCGGAAGACTTCGGCGCCGAACCGCGCGATATCGAACCGCGACGCGGAGGCGGCCATCATCTCGATGGCGCAGCAGGCCAGGCCGAATCCCATCGGCCACAGGGAATTCTGCCGCGCCCAGTTCAACACCTTGTCGACGTTCGTGGTGATGAAATTGTCCTCGAACTTGTGGTCGATCAGTCCCATCGATGCTCCTTGCCGGGTGGTTCTGTTGTTCTGGATCCGGGGCTGAACGTATCTTATCGTTGATAGTAGTTTGCGTTCAAATCGATGAAATTCGCCCACTTGTGCGGGGTCTCGTCGAGCGAATAGATGGCCTCGACGGGACACGCGGGCACACAGGCGCCGCAGTCGATGCACTCGTCTGGATGGATGTAGAGCATCTGGGCAGCCTCGAACTCCGGCTCGTCCTTGCGGGGATGAATGCAATCGACCGGGCATACGTCCACGCAGGCGGTGTCTTTGGTGCCTATGCAGGGCTCGGTGATGATGTACGCCACGGGTTCAACACACGATTATAGTATGAGCACAGCCATGAAACCCGCCGGGACGCTGGTCTGTACGCTCGTTCTCGCGCTTTTTGCGGCGCCGGCGCGCGCCCAGGATCTTCCCTCGGGTCCGGTGTCGCTGGCGAATGGGCTCATCACCCTCGGCACCGACCTTTCGATCGCCGCCACGGGCCAGGACGACACCGACGGCGCGTGGTTCAACTACACCGACTACGAGCACAATGCGCTGCGGCTGTTCCGGTTGGGGGTGACGGCCGAGGTCCGCATTTTCGAGCAGTTGGCGGTCATGACGGAGGTGCGAAGCGAAAACGGCGCAGCGATCACCCCTTACGCGCTGTATGTCCGCGTGCGGCCCTGGCGCGAGCGCCCGATCGACTTTCAGGCGGGCCGCATCCCGCCGACATTCGGCGCGTTTGCGCGAAGGAACTACGGCGCCGGCAATCCTGTCATCGGGTATCCGCTCGCCTATCAATACCTCACCGCGGTGCGCCCTGATGCGCTGCCGGCATCGACCGACGATGTGTTGCGCATGCGCGCGCGCGGCTGGAGACCCAGCTACCCGATTGGGTCGCTCGTGATCGCGACGGGAATGCCGCTCATCACAGCCTTCCGGTGGGACACCGGCGTGCAGATGCGCATCGGACCCGAATCGGTGAACGGAACCATCGCCGTCACCAACGGCACGGCGTCCGATCCGCGAACGAAAGAGACCAACGGCGGTAAGCAGATCACCGGACGCATACAGTGGCACCCGGAGCCGCCGTTCACGCTGGGCGGTTCGTTTGCCCGCGGGCCGTATGTGGCCGACGCGGCGCTGGCGGCAGCCACGACACTGAGCGGCAACTCACGCTCCACGCAACTGGCATTGGGCGCGGATGTCGAATATTCGCGCGATTACTGGCTCGTGCGTGGTGAGGTCATCTGGAATCGCTGGGAGGTGCCGACTCTCTCGCACGATCTCGATGCGCTGAGCGCATTCGTCGAAGGCACCTACAAGATCTTCCCTGGCTTTTTCGTGGCGTCGCGCCTCGATCGCCTCACGTTCAGCAAGCTCCCGTCATCGCCGGCAGCGCTCACCTGGGATGCGCCCGTGACCCGCCTCGAAACGGGCGTCGGTTACCACATTCGCCGCAACCTGACAGCAAAGGCAACCTATCAGTACAACTGGCGCGACGGCGGCCAGGTGCGGCGGCTTGGTCTCTTCGCCGGACAGCTGCATTTCTGGCTATAACGTGAGACGCTCGACCCTTCTCCCCTTCGCGCTCTGCTCTCTGCTCTCTGCTCTTGCTGTTGCGGCGTTGTCTGCGCAGGCGACGGCCGGCATCATCCGCGGCCGCGTGGAGGTTCGCCGTCCGCCTGTACAGACGCCTCGCCCCAATGTGGGCGGCCTCGGCATGCACGCGGCGCACGCGGCTCCCGATCTACGTCCCGCGGTGGTCTATCTCGAGACGGCGCCCGCCCGCGCGTTCCCCGATGTGGAGCCGATGCGCGCAACGATGGACCAGCGCAACGAGACGTTCGTGCCTCACGTGCTGGCCGTGACGGTAGGCACGACCGTCGATTTTCCGAACAGCGACAATACCTACCACAACGTCTTTTCGCTTCGAGGCCCGCGTCCCTTCGATCTGGGGCGTTACGCGGCCGGGCGATCGAAGTCGGTCCGGTTCGATCGACCCGGCATCGTCCGCGTATTCTGCGAAATCCACTCACACATGAGCGCCTTCATCCTCGTGTTCAATCACCGCTACTTTTCGGTCACCTCGTCCGACGGGCGCTATCAGATAGCACGCGTGCCGCCCGGGCGGTACACGCTGCTGGCGTGGAACGAGGGCGCCATCCGCGAGTCGCGGCAGGTGGTGGTCCCCGAAGATGGCGGCGCCGTCGAAGCCGACTTCAGCTTGCGGTAACGCGTGGCACTGCTGGGATCGCTCACGAGCCGGATTTTTCTCGCCAGCGCGGCGCTCGCCGTGGTGTCGATTGGCGCCGCGGTCTATTTCGTCAGCCGGACGACGACGCGCGAAGCAGAAGCGCAGTTGCAGCGCGGGTTGATAGAAGCAGGCACGCTGGTCGATCAGCAGTGCGCCACTCTCGTCGACACCTTCACGGTCATGGCGCGGCTCGTCGCCGACTCGCCACGTCTGAAAGCGGCGGTGGACACTGGCGACGCTCCGACCGTGCAGCCGCTCGCCAGGGAGTACCAGGAACAACTGAACGCTGCGCTCCTCATGGTGACCGGCCGCAACGGGCAGATGCTCGCCGAGTCAGGCGCATTCGAGATGCCCCAGCCGGCCATCGGCGGCGTTCGGGAGATTCAAGATGCGCTCGCCGGCCGGGAGTCAACAGGCTTCTGGCCGCGTCCGGACGGCATGCTGCAGGTCATGACCGTGCCTATCAAAATCGGCTTGGAGCGGCCCGAGATCATGGGCGTGCTGGCAGTCGGATTTCGCCTCGATAACGATCTCGCCGCGTCGTTCAAGCGCGCGACCGAAAGCGACATCGCTTTTGCCGTGGACGGCCAGATCCGAGCCTCGACGCTTCCGCCCGCGGATCGCGAGCGGCTCGCGGCGCTGCTGACACGCGACGAGGTGCAGACGGTCTCGCTGGAGAACGGCGAATACGTGGCGTTGAAGCGGCCCCTTGCCGCGCCCGGGACTGACGGTGGATCGGCGGCGCCAACGGTCCTGTTGCTCCGATCGCGCACCGAGCGCCTGCGATTTCTCAACGACATCAACGCGGGTCTTGGCATCGTCGGCATGCTCGCGGTGCTGGCCGCGACGATTGTCGGCTACGCTGTTGCGCGCACGATCACCAGGCCCCTCGCGACGATTACCGACGTGATGCGCGAGATGTCGGCGACCGGCGACCTGACGCGAAAGATTTCGGTGAGCCGTGCGACCAGCTGGGAAGACGAAGACGCAAAGCTTCTCGCGTCGACGTTCAACACGCTCACCGACTCGATCGCGCGTTTCCAGCGCGAAGCCGCGCAACGTGAGCGGCTGTCCGCGCTCGGGCGGCTCTCGACGGTTATCGCGCACGAAATCCGCAATCCACTGATGATCATCAAAGCGTCGCTGCGGACGCTGGCGAGCGACAACGCCAGCCGTGCCGACATCAAGCAGGTGCTGGTGGACGTCGATGAAGAGGTCGTGCGGCTCAACCGCGTGGTCAACGATGTGCTCGATTTCGCGCGGCCTATACGCTTCGATTACGGCCCGACCGACCTGAACGCGCTGTGTGTCGATGCCGAACACGCAACCCGGAGCGGCCGTGAGTCCATAACCGTGGCGTTTCATCCCGACTCGTCGCTGGAGCCGATGATGACTGACGGCGAGCGTCTCCGCACGGCGCTCGTGAACATCCTGGCGAACGCCCGCGATGCGGTCACCGCCCGCGGAACAGCGGCCGGCGGAGCGCCTGATATCGACATCACGACCGCGGCGCTGGGACCCTCGGCGGCGCGCATCCTCATCCGCGACAGGGGCACAGGAGTGAAACCCGAAGATATGCCGCGCGTGTTCGATCCCTACTTCACCACCAAGCGCACGGGCTCCGGACTGGGGCTCGCGATCGCCAAGAACATCATCGAGGGCCTCGGCGGATCGATTGCGCTCGACAGCCGGGCTGGCGGCGGCACCGAGATCCGCATCGATCTCGCTTCGCACCGGGGGCAGGCATGACCGCCCGCGGCGGAACGGTCCTGCTCGTCGACGACGAGCAGAAAATCCGGCGGACGCTGGGGCAGGCGCTGCGCGGCGATGGGCACGATGTGCTCGACGCCGAGAGTGTGAGCGAGGCGCGCAGGATACTCGCTGAAAGGAACGTCGACGTGCTCATCGTCGACAACCTGATGGCCGACGCGACCGGACTCGATCTCATTCGCGAGCTCGTCGGTTCGACGCAGGAAATGGATCGGCCGCAGATTCTGATGATGACGGCGCACGCGACCGTCGAGAGCGCCATCGAGGCGATGAAGCTGGGAGCGCTCGACTATCTGCAGAAGCCCTTCGAAGTGGACGAGCTCCTCGTCGTCGTCAGGCGCGCGCTGGAGCATCAGCGGCTGAGCTCGCATCAACGCTATCTGCTCAACGAACGGGACGAGCAGTTCAATCACTACGGCATCGTGGGACGGAGCCGGGCGATGGAAGACGTCATCCGCAAAGCGGAGCTCGTCGCCGAGACCAAGAGCACGGTCCTCATCACGGGCGAGACGGGAACGGGAAAGGAGCTGGTTGCCCGCGCCATCCACGCCCGCAGCGCGCAGCGGAACATGCCGCTCATCAAAGTGAACTGCGCGGCGATACCGGAAACGCTGCTCGAGTCGGAGCTGTTCGGGCACGTACGAGGGGCGTTCACGGGCGCTGCCACGAACAAAAAAGGCAAATTTGCGCTGGCCGACGGCGGAACTATTCTGCTGGACGAAATCGGCACGATGAGTCCGGTGCTTCAGTCGAAGCTGCTGCGCGTGCTGCAGGAACGCGAATTCGAGCCGCTCGGTTCGGAGCGCAGCCAGCAGGTGGACGTGCGGGTGATCGCGGCCACCAATCGCGATCTCCGGCAAATGGTGATCGACGGGACATTCCAGGAAGACCTGTTCTACCGGCTGAACGTCATCCCGATCGAGATGCCGCCGCTCCGCAGCCGCCGCGAGGACGTCCCCGTGCTCGCCGAACATTTCATCCGCAAACATCAGCAGCGCACGGGAAAACGCGTCGATCGCGTCGAAGAAGGGGTATTCGAAAAGCTCGCGTCCTACGAATGGCCGGGGAACGTCCGCGAGCTCGAAAACACCATCGAGCGCGCTGTCGTGCTCTCGACGAGCGGGGTCATCTCGGCGGCTTCGATCTCGGTGCTCGGCGTCGCGGGCGGGCAGTCAAGCGCGCTGCCGTCGCTCAAGCTGCGGACCAACATCGAATGGATCGAGCAGGAGACGATTCGGCGGGCTCTCGACAGCACCGGAGGAATCAAAAAGGAGGCTGCGGACGTCATGGGCATCAGCCAGCGCGCGCTCAGCTATTACCTCTCGAAATACAAGCTGCAATAAGCGTAAGCAATTACGCCGCGCGTAAGCGCGTACACCGCCCTTCGTAAAATTCCCGCCGAATCCTGCCGGCGCCTCCGGTACTCGATTTGCCTGCGCCCGTGCATGGTTAAAATCTCCCTCATCTCTATCGCGCTGTCTGCGTTGGTGCTGTGGGCGATCGCGTGAGCCGGCAAGGCACCGGGCGGGCGGATGCTGGATACTTGTGTTGATGCGACCACCTGTTGCCCTCTTTCGCTCTGCTCTCTGCTCTTTGCTCTCTGCTCTGACACTGGCACTTATCAGTCCACCCGCCGCCTTCGCGCAGGATCAACCGGCGCCCCCGGCCGCCCTCGACCCCAGAGACGCCGCCGATCGAAGACCGAATCTCGTCGAGCCCGACTTCACGACCGTCAATCTGCCCACGACGCTGAGACTGCCGAGGTTCAAAAGCTCGTTTCGGATCACGCACCGTTTTGCGCGGACCCTGCGCGACCCGAGTTTCGGGCGGCTGGCCGGTGATTTGTTCGGCCTGGACAACGGCGCGCTGATCGGCCTCGAATACCGGTTCGGGGTAATGCGCGGACTTCAAGCGGGCGTCTACCGGAGCAGCACCAAGACGATTCAGTTCTTCGGCCAGTACGACGCGATGAGGCAGAGCGCGTCTGTCCCTTTTACGGTGAACCTGTTCGCGAATATCGAAGGGCTGAATAACTTTCACCGCGGCGACGTTGTCGACGAAGAGGACAACGCATACGCCACGACGATGAGCGGCATTCTTTCGCGAACGATCGGTAGTCGCGCGGCTCTATACCTGCAACCCGCGTACATCTTCCATTCCAATACCTACAGCACAGCCGGCTGTTTCGAACATATGGAACATGGTCACGACATCCCCGGGTGTGTGGATGCGACGACGACAGGAATCGAGTCGAACACACTGCTGGTGGGGTTGAGCGGGCGCCTGCGGCTGACGCCGGGTGTGTACGTCGTGGGATCGTGGACACCCCGCGCAAGCGGCTTTCGACCAGGCGTCTCGTTGAAGACGTTCGGGATCGAAAAGCGCCTGCGCGGGCACGTGTTTCAACTGAACGTGTCGAACTCGCTCGGCACCACCATGGCCGAAATGGCGCGCGGCGCGACAAACAATAGCGACTGGTTCCTCGGGTTCAACATGTCCAGAAAGTTCTACTAGTTCGATCGCACCAACTGGCCGCGGATCGCTCCGCCGCCGTTGATCGTCGTGTGCACGTTGAAGTAGTTACCGGCCGGGTTGTTGAAGATGCCCTGGGCAACCGCCGCCGCCGACACGGTGCTCGACGTGCTTTGGAGATTCGTTTTCGTGAGGGTCGCCTGTCCGGTCGGCAGCACGGTGTCTGTCGTCGGCGTCAGCGGCAAACCGACGACAACGCCGGTGTTCGTTCCAGCCGGCGCATTGTGGATGTGCGCGCCGGTGAGCGTCGTGTTGGCCGGGAAGCCGGTCATGTTGACGACGAAATCATAGGTTGCGCCGGTGATGACCTGGGCGGAGTCGCGCGTCACCGTCATCGTCAATTGCATCGTACCGCTGGCTCCTGCATCGGCGTTCGTCACTGGCGGCACTTCGTTGCCAGGCAGCAGAATCGCGGTGAACTTCGCCACGTTCGGATCCGACGGCGAGGTCGGCGAGTCGTCGCACGCCATCCCAAACACGAGCACGAGAGCAAGCATCACAAAACGGTTCATGTTATCCCTCCAGCGAATCAAAAGAGTCCGGGGAGTCTAGGGAGTCCGGGAGTCAGGGAGTCCGGGAGTCCAGGAGTCCAAGAGTCCAAGAGTCCAGGAGTCCAGAGAGTCCAAGAGTCCAAGAGTCCAAGAGTCCAAGAGTCCAAGAGTCCAAAGTCCAGTCGGGAGCTTAGTGCAATCAGCGGACCAGCAGAAAATGGCTGTTTTTGTTGACCTTTTGTTGAGGAATTTTACCGTTTACGTAAACGCTTACGGCCCGTGAACACCTGTCGGAGTCCAGAGTCCAAAAGTTCAGAGAGTCGAGAGTCTAAAGTCCAGAGAGTCCACAGTCCAAAAGTCCACAGTCCAAAAGTCCAGAGTCCAAAAGTCCACAGTCCAAAAGTCCACAGTCCAAAAGTCCAGAGTCCAAAAGTCCAGAGTCCAAAAGTCCGTGAGCCACAGTCCAAAGGTCCTGAGTCCAGAGCCCAGTGGCATGTTCGGTGCCTGGGTTGCTTCGTGCGCGCAGAAAAACTCGAGGATTTATTGGTTTACCAGAAAGCACTTGAGGGGATTGATGCAGTTTCTCCCATCCTTGCGCGGCTGGCGGATCGCAGAGATTTGAAACTGCACGACCAATTGTCAGACTCGTCAAGCAGCATTCCGGGGCACATCGCCGAGGGGTATGGGCAGCTCACGGACCGGCACTTCGCCCATTACCTGGGAATTGCTCGAGGGTCGGCCCAGGAAACCCGCGGTCATCTCGCTGCAGCCCGAGTCAAGCGTCACATTTCAGCAGTCGAAGAACTCACGATCTCTGGCCTATATAAGGACCTGGTCCTCATGCTTACCGCATTCATCGATTACCTGCGCCGTTCCGACTTCCGCGACAGGTGGTAACAATCCCCGGACTCTTCGACTCTTCGACTCTTCGACTCCTGGACTCTGGACTCTGGACTCTGGACTCTGGACTCTGGACTCTGGACTCTGGACTCTGGACTCTGGACTCTGGACTTTGGACTTTGGACTTTGGACTTTGGACTTTGGACTTTGGACTTTGGACTCTGGACTTTGGACCTTGGACTTTGGACTCCTAGACTCGGGACTCCCTTGGACCATGGACTCCTATGGACTCGGTCACCGTGTCTAGATATCGATAATTCGGAACGGCTGTTGCGGCGTCAACTTGCGCATCAACGGCAGCGCGACGTTGTAGACAGGGACATCGCCGGTCGTCCGTCCTTCCGGCGCCCCGTTGTGCGCATGGCCGTGCACCACCGCCGACACGGTGTAGCGGCCGAGCGGTTCTTCGAGCCGGCTGCAGCCGAGGTATGGATAAATCTCGCGCGGCTCACCTTCGACGGTTCCCTCAATCGGCGCGTAATGCAGAATGACGATCTTCTTGTCGGTGCGCAGACGCGCGAGCGCGGATTCCAGCTTCAGTGCCTCGTTGACCGCCTCGTGCACGAACTGCTTGATGATTGGCTCGCCCCATGGACCGAGCGCCCGCCTGCCGAACCCTCCCGCGAAGCCCTTCACGCCGGCGAAGCCGACGCCCTGCACCTCGCACGTGTCGCCATCGAGCACATAGATGCCGTGGTCGACGAGGATCTGGTGAATCTCGTGCTCGGCGCCGGCTTCGAAGTCGTGGTTACCGAGCACGGCGACAACAGGAATGCGAACGGCCCCTGAGAGCTCCTTTGCCACCCCCCTGGCTTCGTCAACCGTGCCGTAATCTGTCAGATCGCCGGCTATGACGAGCACATCGACGCCTGTCGCAATCTGCGACAGTAGCGGCTGAAGCGATCCCGCCGACGATTTCCCGAAATGCAGGTCTGCTATGGCGGCGATACGCACCCGGCTACTAGCAGCAACATACATGCCCCCATGGCATTCCTCTTGCCACTGGAGGAGCGTGACGCCCACGACCGTTCAGGCCCCGAGCCTCCATGCCTCCGAGTTCTACAAGCGAGTGATCCACGTCTTTCAGGAGACGGACATCGACTTCCTGGTGGGCGGCGCGTATGCGTTCGTGCATTACACCGGGATAGGGCGAGATACGAAAGATCTCGATTTGTTCATCCGGCGGCCGGATTGGGACAAGGCAGCGGCGGTGCTCTCCGATCAAGGTATTACGACCGAGTTGACGTTTCCCCACTGGCTGGGCAAGGCGTTCGGCGGGCGCCAGCGGGAGTTCTTCGTCGATCTGATTTTTTCGGGCGGCAACGGCATAGCCGAAGTGGACGACGAGTGGTTCGCGAACGCCTCATGGGATGAATCCCTGGGCGTCCCCGTGCGCCTGATGCCCGTCGAAGAGATGATCTGGTCAAAGGCGTTCCTGATGGAACGCGAGCGGTTCGACGGCGCGGATGTGCTGCACCTCGTCCGGGCAAGACGGAAGGACATCAACTGGCCGCGCCTGCTTTCACGGTTCGGCGAGCACTGGCGTGTCCTGCTCGCTCACCTCATCCTGTTCCCCTACGTGTATCCGAGCGATCCGGCGCCAGACGAGGTGATCGCCCAACTGGCCGGCCGACTGAATGCCGACCCGGAAACGGGCGACCACCTGCGCATTTGCCGCGGCACGCTGCTGTCACGCGCGCAATACAGGGTGGACATCGAAAACTGGAACTACCTCGACGCGCGGCAAGTTCCTCTTGGCACGATGACACCAGAAGAAATTGCCATCTGGACAAAGGCCATCGACGAGAAGCACTAGAACGTCACACGCAGGGCGAGCTGCAGCGTACGCGGCTCCCCTACGGCCGTCACCTGGCCGAAGCTCGGCAGCGGGTTCGATGGATACGCGCCGGGCCCGAAATTCGTGTTCCGCGTCACGACGTTGCGATGGTTCGTCAGGTTGAACCCTTCCAGAATGCCCTCGAGCTCGACCCGTCCCGTCAACTGGAACGAGCGCGATACCCGCGTGTTCAGGCTGAAATAATTGCTGCCGACACCCGCATTCCGCTCGATGAACTCGCCGTTCACAATCGGCCGGCCCGCCGTCCCCTGAATCGTGGTCACGCCCGACGTGATGTTGAACGGCAGCGCCGAGTAGGCATGGACGGACCCGCTCAAATCAACCTCGTATGGCAGTACCACTGAGCCGTTCACCACAAAGCGATGGCGTTGATCGTCGTCCGATCGTCCCCAGTCCTTGGACAAATCGGTGGGATCGATCGGCGAGCTGAAAAAGTTCTCGCCGACGTTGTTCATCGACTTCGAGAGGCTGTACGACACCCGGTAGTGTCCCCGCGCGGTCGGCCGCTGGACGAAAGACAAATGCATGCCGTGATAGTTCGATTCCCCGGCTGACGAATACTGGTTGTTGTTCGCGTAGCTGGGGTTGGGCCGGCATCCGTTGTTCGTGCCCGAGGCGGCACAGGTGGGCACGTTCTGATTCACCTGCATGATCAAGCTGTTGCCGCGCACGTATTGATATCCGGCGCTCACCGTTCCAGTCGCTCCAACCTGCCGTTCCACCTCGAGGCTGGCCTGACGGGAGTACGCGTTCTGCATGTTCCGATCGAGCGTCGTCAGGTTGACGAGCGTCACCGACGGAATCGCCGCGTCGAGAATGCCCGGAAACACCGGGGCGCCAGCCTGCGTTGGCGACAGGCTCACGTTGACCTGCTGAAGCTCGTTCAGGTCGGTGGTATTGCCCGCCGACAGCAGCGCGTTGGCCAGGGCGCGCAGGGGCACGCGGTCGAAGAACAATCCCGCGCTGCCTCGCACGATCAGCCGGCGCGACTGGGTTGGCGTCCATGCAAAACCAACACGCGGCGACAGGTTGCCGGTGTCGGTGCTGACCGTCTCGAGGAACTGCAGGTCGTACCTCACGCCGGCGTTTACCGTCACGGTCGGCCTTATTTTCCACTCGTCCTGCAGGTAAATCCCGACATTCGGGTTGGTCTGCGAGACGGTAGACACTTCGAACGTCTGTGTGAATCCAGACGTGTTGTAGGTTCCCGAAAGAAAATTGGGCAGCGACGAAAACGTGTATGCCCCGCGTGCCGATCGCGGATAGGTGATCGTGTCGTCGTTGTAGATGAAGTCGACGCCGCCGCGGATCGCATGATTGCCCGCCTGGTGCGAGACGTTGCTCACCATCTGATACATCGTGTTGGCGCGCGCGTGGGGACTTCCCGACGAGGTGCCGAAGCTGGCGACGCCGGCAATACTGACGGCGGGTCCGATTGGATCGCTTGGCGGCGCCTTCAAGTCGCCATGCGCCACCTGAAAGCGCGTTTCGCTGACGGTCCTCGACGACAGCGTCCACGTATTGCTCAGGGCCAGCGACTGATCGAGATTGTCGAGCCCGGCAGACGCTGTTGGCGCGTTGAGCGCACCAGCGCCGCGCGAGTTCTGAGAGACGACATCGTAAAGCGAGTATCGAACCGTGAGGTTCTGGCGGCTGCTGAACTGGTGATCGAGCTTGCCGAGAACATTCACCGTGTCGATCGGATTCGGATAGCTGCCGGTCGAAACGGGCGATCCCGGATACGCCGACGATCGCAGCCGAGCGTTGATCGCGGCGACGTTCTGGTCCGTTATCGTGGTCAAGCCTGTCTGGTCGAGAACGCGCTGCTCGATGTTCGAGAAGTAGAACGTTCGATTGCGGGCAATCGGTCCGCCCATGCTTGCGCCCCACTGCTTCTGACTCATCTGCGGCTTGGGCGCCCCGGAATCGCTCAGGAGCGCGTTCTTGGCGTTCATGGCATCGTCCCGGAAATATGCGTAGACGTTGCCGCGCGCCGTGTTCGTGCCGCTCTTGGTGATCACGCTCACGTAGCCGCCGAGTGCGCGGCCCAGCTCCGCATGGCCGCCCGAGGTAACGACCTGAAACTGATCGACCGCATCGACGCCGTACGGAATGCCGCTGAACCCGGCCGCGTCATCGTTTGCGGAAAGACCGTCGACGATGAAGTTGTTGGAGAAGTTCCGCTGGCTGCCGATCGAGATGCCCTGTCCAGGCACGGCTGACGTTTCAGCAAACAGCTGCGTGCTGCCCGTATTCGTGGGAGACACACCCGGCACCAGGAGAGCGAAATCGAGGAAGTTGCGCCCGTTGAGCGGCAGGCTTTGTATTTCCGCCTGCGACACGGTTCCGGCAATTTGACTGCGTGCCGCCTCGAGCACGGTCGTCTCACCAGTGACGGTAATGCTGGTGTCCACGCCGGCTACCGATAGCGTTATCGGGATCTCGAATGCCGACCCCACCGTCACGTTGACGTTCCGCCTGGCCTCGGCAAATCCGGCAAGATGCACGGAAATGACGTATGGGCCGACGCGTAAATATGGAAATCGGAATCGTCCATCCACGTCCGAGACACCCTCGCGTGTCTGGCCCGTCTCCATCTGAGTTGCGCGGGCCATTGCGCCCGGCACGACAGCACCTTGCGGATCGGTGACCCGTCCGCTGATGGTGCCGTAGCTAATCGTCTCCTGTGCGGACAGCCTGTCTGCGAAACAGCAGACGCATGCGGCCGCCAGGAGAAACACTCCACAAGATCTCATGGGTATGCCTCCGTGTTCGCCGGCCTGATGACCGGCGCTAACGCGCGAAATGAAAACCGGAGGCTACGAGCGAGGAGGAGGTGAAAGCGGATCGGTCGCGAGAGAGCGAGTTGAGATCGAGAGGTCTAATGTCGCGTCAGCGAGGTCGAGCCGGACCGGCATTTCCGCCGGTGCGGAGATGATGCCGACGGCGCCGAAGAGCGCCATGAATCCTGTGTCCGATTGTGCGCATCCAATCGTTGGGCAGTCGCAGTCGTGTGTGCCGTGTTCGCTGCCATGTTTCAGGCAGACAGGTGCGGTCTGACGCTGCATCGGGCAGTCAGGCATGCCTTCGTGGCCGGGCATACCTTGATGACCGGTCATGTTCGCATGATCCATGGTTGCGGCGGCGTGTCCTGTGTCACACGAAAACGCCGTCGAGACGATGGCGATCGCCGCGACGTGCCATGTGAGAGCAATCGCCGCAACGACACTGGCGCGATTGCGCATGAACCGCATGATCAACCATTATGGTCCTCTTCGATGTCGAGAGCTGTCAAGTTAGCGAGATCCATTTTTCTGGCGGCAGCCCTCAGCTCTGCGCCAGTTCACGCGCAAACCGCTGACGGCGGGTGGCGCTGGACAGCCAATGCGAACATTTTTGCCGGCCTGAACTACCAGCACCGCAAGTCCAGCGACCTCAAGAAGTTCGAGTCGCAGAACTGGTTCATGGGCATGGGAGAGCGGCCGCTCGGACGTGGACGGCTGACCGTCCACACGATGTTTTCACTCGAGCCATTTACGCTCGAAGACATCGGGTCGCCCCAGGTCTTTCAAACAGGTGAGACGTTCAACGGCGCACCGCTGATCGATTACCAGCATCCCCACGATCTGTTTTCGGCGCTGAGCGTCTCTTACGTTCAGTCGGCCGGCGCCTGGACGTTGACGTCCACGGCAGCGGCCGTGGGCTCACCGGCGCTCGGACCTCCACCGTTCATGCACCGGCCGTCGGCCGCGGAGAATCCGCAGTCGCCTCTGGCGCACCATCATCTCGACTCGGTGCACATCACGCCCGGCGTGCTGACGTTTGGCGCAGTGCGATCTGGAGCCGGGATCGAGGCATCGTGGTTCCGCGGGCGGGAGCCCGACGAAAACCGCACCGACATCGATTTCGGCGCGCTCGACTCCTGGTCCGTGCGCGGCAGCCTGACGCGAGGCGGGTGGAGCGGCCAGGTTTCGGGCGCGCGGGTGAACGAGCCCGACCCGCTCGAACCTGGCGACATGACGCGGCTGATGGCGTCGATGTCATATATGCGGACCGGCGCCATCTCGACGGCGGTTATGGCGGCATGGGGGCAGAATCGCGAAAGCCATGGGACCTCGAACGGGGTCGTGTTCGAGAGCAACCTGTCGTGGCTCGAGAAAAACTATCTCTATTCGCGAGTGGAGTTCGTGGGCAAGGAGCTTCCGCACGTGCATGATGGCCTTACAGAGCCCGTCACTCTGTCCACCATCGGTGCCTTCACGCTCGGCTACACACGCGATATCTTCACGAGCGCACTGGGCCGGCTCGGTCTTGGCGGCGATACGACCATGTATTACGTGCCGGCCGAGCTGCAGGAAAGTTACGGCGCGCCGCTGTCGTTTCACGTCTTCCTGCGCTACCGCTTCGCGACGCCGTCACAGGCGGGCATCGAACATCATCACTAAAAAATCGGGGTCGGGTGTGATTTTTACGAATTTCGTAAAAATCACACCCGACCCCGATTTTTCTTACTGCAGCCAAGCGGCCAGGCGCCGGCCCTGAACCGTCGTGGCGCCTGGTGAAACGCTGAGGCTCCAGCCGTGGGCGGGATCGGTTCCGAGCACCACGTCTATCTGGCGGGTTGCGCCCGATCGAGCAATGGTGAGCGTCACGGTCGCGCCTGCCGAAAATTGCGCGAGACGATCCGCAAGCAGACCAGCCGGCAACGGCGCACCATTCACGGCGACGATTTCGTCGAGCAGCGACAGTCCTGCCGCGGCCGCGGGTGAGCCCCGCCGAATCCCGCTGACAACGGTTTTCTGATTGTCCACTCTCGTGGCGATGCCGAGCCAGGGGCGAGGGGCGGCCGGCGGCGCGGTCATTCGCAAGCCGAACCAGTCGAGGGCCTCAGCGTAGTCGAGCTCGACGGTCGTTTCGAGCAGCGCCTGAGTCCACAAGCGCATCTCCCGCGCATGAGCCGGTCCCGCGACGTCGAGAATAACGGTGCGGAGGTCTTCTGAAGTGAACCCCTTCTCGCCCGAAAAGCGCTTCGCCATCGTCCGCATCACATCGTCCAGCGACTTCGTGCCCTCGCTGAGCATTCGGAGGCGCGTATCCAGAACGAATCCGATGACCGCGCCCTTCACGTAATAGCTGATCGCGCTGTTGGGGCTGTTCTCATCCGGCCGGTAATATCTGATCCAGGCATCGTATGAAGCCATCTCCACGGACTGATCGAAGCGGCCCGGCGTGCTCTGCAAATCGCGAATCTGCTCGGACAGGGCACGGAGAAACTCTTCCTGCGTCACAACGCCCGCCCGCGCGAGCATGAGATCGCCGTAATAGTCCGCGAGGCCTTCGACGAACCACAACGAGCGCGTGTACACCTCGTTTTCGTAGTCGAACGGGCCCAGTTCGACGGGACGCAGACGTTTGCCGTTCCACGCGTGAAAATATTCGTGGCTCGCCAGGCTCAGCCACTGCAGGTATCCCTCCCGCGTGTTCGTCGTGTCGAGCGGGATGTTGATCACGGTCGAATTCCTGTGCTCGAGCCCGTTTCTCGCCGACCCGATGATGTTGAAAAAATAGAACCGCTCGAACGGCACGTCACCCCAGAACGACGCGCTCGCGTTTGCAACCCGGGCGAGATCCTGCACGGCCTGCGGGCCGTTCCACACGCCGCGCTCGCGAAAGTTCACCAGGTAATGCGGCTTGTCCTGGACTTTGAACTCATAGACGGACGGCGACCCCGCGACAATAGGCGAATCGACGAGCGTGTCGTAGTCAGCCGCGACGTGGACGTTGTCGCCGGCGCCGGGCGTCATCCCTGAAAAGCTCGCGGTCCACGATTTGGGGAGCACGACCCGCACCTCGTGCGCGCGCCGGGACGGCGACTCGAGCAGCGTGATGAAGGTGGGCGCTCCATTCAGCAGCGCGAACTCCTCGTCCACCCAGTTCGTCCGTACGCTCATCTCGTGCGCGAAGAGCCGGTATCTCAGGCGCACTACCCGCGCGCCGTTGGTCACGACGCGCCAGCGATTTTTCCGGGTCTTCTCCACCGGCAGCCGGCCGCGCGCGGGATCCGACGCGGCGAGCCCCTCGACGTGTCGCGCGTACTCCCGGATCAGATAGGAGCCCGGCGTCCACACCGCCATCATCAAATCGATGTGCGGACGACCTTCCGTCGGGTAGGAGGCTTCTATCTCGACATAGTGCGTGTGCGGCGCGGGAAAGCTGACGGTATACCGGATCGGCTCGAGAGTCTGCGCGCGTGCCGGCGCATACGAGAACACGGCCGCCGCGAACACGACGAGCCGGACCAGCCGAACCAGGCGGAGGTTCGCGTCACGATTACCCAACGGATTCCCCTGCCCGCAGCTCGATCACGTCAATTCCCTTTGGAGCGCAGTATCGCCGCAAATCATCGGGCGTTCCGGTCAACTCGGGAAACGTTCCGTAGTGCATCGGGACGACCGCCTTCACGCCGAGCCATTCGGCGGCAATCGCGGCATCTTCAGGGCCCATCGTGAACCGATCGCCGATCGGCAGGAACGCGACGCTCGGTGCGTGGCGGTCTCGAACGAGGCGCATGTCACCGAAAAGGCCGGTATCGCCGGCGAAATAGATGGTGAGCCCGTCTTCGAACCGCACGACGAATCCCGTTGCAGGACCGAGATAGGTGCCGTCGGCAGCGCTGCTGCTATGCAGAGCGGGCGTCATCGCAATCTCAATCCCCGAGAGTTGCTGACGGCCGCCGATGTTCATCGGCCTCGCGTGCTTTGCGCCCTGACGTTCGACCCACGTGGCGAGCTCAGGCGAGGCGACAACAATGGCGCCCGTTTCGCGCGCGATGCTGGCGGCGTCTTCGCAGTGGTCGGCATGGCCGTGTGTGACGAGGATCAGGTCGATCGTGCCGACCCGCTTCGCGGCAGGCGGACACGCCGGATTGTTTGTGATGAACGGGTCGAAGAGGATGCGGACGCCCTTTGGAGACGTGATGACGAATGTGGCATGACCGAGCCACGTGACGTTGATGCCCTTCAGATGTGCCGCTGAAGCAATGGGACTCGAGTCGGCGGCTGGCAATCGCATCCGGGGGAATTATCCATTAAGATTTCGTCGTTTGTGTCTCGAAACAATCAAGGAGGCGTAAGGGTGAAGTTATTGAAGGTTACCGGTTGGGTTCTCGCGGCTCTCTTCGTGCTCGTGTTGGTGGCGATCACGGCAACAATCGGTTGGCGGCCGTTCATCGGCCCCTCGGCACGTCCGCTGACGGACCGCACGTTTCCCTCGACGCCCGAACGCCTCGCGCGCGGGCGCTATCTGACCGAGAACCTCCTGAATTGCTTCGCCTGCCACAGCGACCGCGATTGGACCCGCGAGGACGTGCCGGTCGTGGCGGGGACGCACGGCTCCGGTTCGACGACCTTCCCGCTGCTCGATCTGCCCGGCAAGGTCTATCCGCCAAACATCACTCCAGACAAAGAGACCGGCGCCGGCAACTGGACCGACGATCAGCTCGCCCGCGCCATCCGCGAAGGCATCGGCAATGACGGCCGCGCGTTGTTCCCCTTCATGCCGTACGAAAATTTCCGCTACATGTCGGATGAAGACCTGGCGTCGGTCATCGTGTATCTGCGTTCGATTCCCCCCGTCCGCCGTGAGGTTCCGAAAACCGAGCTGATCTTCCCGGTCAAATATTTGATTCGAACCGCACCGCAGCCCTTGCACGATCCCGTGCCGGACCCCGATACATCCACTCCGGTCAAGCGCGGCGACTACCTGACGACCCTCGGCGGGTGCCGCGACTGCCACACTCCACAGCACGAGGGACAGCGCATGTTGGAGTTGGACCTTGCCGGCGGTTTCCCGTTGCGTGGTCCGTGGGGCGAGGTGGCGGGCGCCAACATCACACAAGCGCCCTCCGGTATCCCGTATTACGACGAAACCCTCTTCCTCGACGTCATGCGTCGAGGATGGGTAAAAGCCCGCCAGCTCAAGCCGATCATGCCGTGGTGGTACTACCGTGGCCTGACCGACGAAGACCTGAAGAACATCTTCGAGTACCTGAAAACGGTGCCGTCGGTAGCGCATCGCGTCGACAACAGCAAACCACCGACGGCGTGCCGGCTGTGCCGGTTCTCTCACGGCGCCGGCGATCAGAATTGAGTAAGATCGCTCTGACGTGTCCAGAGTGATCCCGCTGAATCCAGTGCCTTCCGCGCCGTCAGGGCCTTCGACTGCACCCAGGCCGGGCAAACCGGAGTGGCTGAAAGTGCGCGCGCCCGGCTCGCCGTCGTACCTGAGGCTGAAGAGCCTCATGCGCGACCTCAAGCTGCATACCGTCTGCGAGGAAGCCCACTGCCCGAACATCGGCGAGTGCTGGACGCATGGCACGGCCACGTTCATGATCCTTGGCGACATCTGCACGCGCGCTTGCGGATATTGCGCGGTAGGACACGGCCGTCCGCAGCCCGTCGATGCCGAGGAGCCGGTTCGAGTCGCCGACGCCGTGGCCACGCTCGATCTGGAACATGTCGTCATCACGTCGGTCGATCGCGACGACGTGAAAGACGGGGGCGCGTCGATATTCGCGGAAACGATTCGCGAAATCCGCAAGCGCACGCCGTCCGCCAGCATCGAAGTGCTCATCCCGGACTTTCAGGGGAAGGAAGCTCCGCTGTACGCCGTCCTGGACGCGCGGCCGGACATCCTGAATCACAACACCGAAACCGTCCCTCGCCTCTATCGTCTCGCGCGGTCTGGCGGACGATACGAGCGCACGCTGGAATTGCTCGACCGATCGAGACGGTACGCGCCGGACGTTGCCACGAAGTCCGGAATCATGCTCGGGCTCGGCGAAGAATGGGATGAAATCGTCGCCACGCTGGGCGACCTCAGGAACGCCGGCTGCGCGATATTGACGCTCGGTCAATACCTGCGGCCATCTCAAGCACATCTGCCGATGACGCGGTATTACCACCCGGATGAGTTCCGCCAGCTCAAAGACCTCGCGCTCGACATGGGCTTCGCGCACGTCGAGTCGGGACCGCTGGTGCGCAGCTCGTATCACGCGCACGAACAGGCGGAAGGCTTTCGACGACGAGGGATTCGGGATTAGGGATTAGGGATTAGACCTGAGAAGAACCGCCGCCGAGCAAAAGACGTCCGACAACATTTCCGCCGTCAGCTTGCCGGTGTTGGTGTTCTGTCGGCTGGGGTGATAAGAACCGATGACGATCGGCGCACCGCCAATGCGGTGGACGGCGCCGTGACCGAATGAAGGACGTGGCCTGACAGCAACACCTCGTTCGTCCATCACGCGCCACCACATATCGAACGCTATCTTCCCCAGAGCCACGACGAGTTGCACATTCGGCAAGTGCTCGAGTTCTGCGTGCAGGTGAGGACGGCACGCGTGGATCTCTTCAAGCGTCGGCTTGTTGTCGGGCGGCGCGCATCGCACCGCCGCGGCAATGTAGGCATCTGTCAGTGTCAGGCCATCGTCAATCGAATCGCATGTGGGGATACTTGCAAATCCATTCCGGTGCATGGCGGTCATCAGGTAGTCGCCTGATCCACCGCGGCCGTCACCGGTGAACACGCGCCCGGTGCGGTTCGCTCCGTGCGCTGCTGGCGCGAGACCAAGAACCAGCAGACGCGCGCGCGGATCGCCAAAGCCCGGAACGGGCCTAGCCCAATAGGTGTCGCTTCTGAAGGCGGCGCGCTTTACGCGCGCAATCTCCGCACAGTAGGAGCGAAGCCGTTCGCACCGCGCGCACTCGACGATGTCGCGATGTACGTCCTCTAATCCCAAATCCCCAGTCCCTAGTCCCTGGTCTTTTTCGGCTTGTAGACGTGCGCGCTCTCGCCGTAGAACACGTCCGCGGCTTCCATCACGGTTTCCGACAACGTGGGATGTGGATGGATCGTGAGCTTGAGATCGGACGCAAGCGCCCCCATCTCGATGGCGAGCGTGCCTTCCGAGATCAGCTCGCCGGCGCCGACGCCGACGATGCCGACGCCGAGGATGCGCTCGGTTTCCGGATCGATGACGAGCTTCGTCAGGCCGTCGGGCCGGTCCAGCGTGTTCGCGCGGCCTGACGCGGCCCACGGGTATTTGGCGATTTCGATCGGAATGTTCTGCTTCTTCGCCTCGGTCTCGGTAAGGCCGGTCCACGCCAGCTCCGGGTCGGTGAAGACAACCGCCGGAATCGCGCGCGGCTCGAATACGCTGGGCTTCCCGTGGATCGCCTCGACGGCGACGCGGGCCTCGTGCGAGGCCTTGTGCGCGAGCATCGGATCGCCAGCGACGTCGCCGATGGCGAACACCGACGGCTCCGCCGTCCGTCGCTGGCCATCCACCTCGATGAACCCGCGCTGATTCACTTTGACCTTCGTCTTGTCCAGACCGGCGATCGCCGAATTCGGCCGGCGGCCAACCGCGACGAGCACGCGGTCGAAGGTCTCGGCGGTCTTCGGCGCGTTTTTTCCCTCGAACGAGACGCTGAGACCCTTCTTGTCTTCCTGGACGCCCGTCACTTTCGTCTCGAGCAAAATCGCGTCGGCCATCCGCTCCATCCGCTTCGCCACTACGGCGGCAAGATCGCGGTCAGCTCCGGGAAGCAGCCCGTCGGTCATCTCGACAACCGTGACTTTCAATCCCAGGGCCGCATACACGGTTCCGAGCTCGAGGCCGATGTAGCCGCCGCCGACAACGAGCAGGCGGCCTGGAACGTCCGGCAGCTCGAGCGCGGTCGTCGAATCGAGCACCTTCGGGCTCTCGATCGACACGTTCGGCACCGTCGTCGGCCGCGATCCTGTCGCGATGATCACGTAGTCCGCTTCGACCTGCTGCTGCCCGTTTGAGGTGTCAACGGAAAGCGTTTTCGCATCGACGAACGACGCGCGTCCCTGGATGTAGTTCACCTTCCGCGATTTCGCGAGCAGGCCGAGGCCGCCGGTCTGCTTCTTGACGACCGCGTCTTTCCACGCGCGGAGCTTGTTGACGTCGATTGTGGGCTTGCCGAACGAGACCCCGAACGCGTCGGAGTGCCCGGCTTCCTCGATCACCCTGGCGGCGTGGAGCAGCGCCTTGGAGGGAATGCATCCGCGAAACGTACAGACGCCGCCCGGATTCGGATCGGCGTCGATGAGGGTGACCTGCATACCCGCGTCCGCCGCATGAAACGCTGCGACATACCCGCCGGGGCCGGCGCCGATAACTGCGAGACGTGTGGACATAGTTTAGAACCATTGGCCGGTAGCGTAGAGCTTAAGTACGAAGTACTCCCACAGACTCTCTCGGACTCTTGGACTCTTTGCTCTTTGCTCTTTGCTCGTTTACTGATCCATCCACAGAAGCGCCGGCTGTTCCACAGCCTCGACGATCCACCGCAGGATGCGAGCGCCGTCGGCGCCGTCTACCACGCGATGATCGTACGACAGCGTGACGGGCATCAGGAATCGCGCGACGAATTCGCCGTCTACGAAGACCGGTTCCATACGCGCGCGCGCGACACCGAGAATCGCCACTTCAGGCCAGTTGACGATCGGCGTGAACGCGCCTGCACCCAGGCCGCCGAGGTTTGAAATCGTGATCGAGCCGCCCTGCATGTCGTCGAGCGAGAGTTTGCGGTTCCGCGCCTTTTCGGCCGCCTGGCCGATTTCGTCCGCGATCTGGAAGATGTCTTTCTGATCGACGTCGCGGATGACCGGCACCAGCAAGCCGCGATCGGTGTCGACCGCCACCCCGATGTTGGCGTATTGCTTGTAGATGATCTCGTCGTTCTGCAGATCGACCGACGAATTCAGCTGCGGGAACTTCTTCAGCGCGGCTGCCAGCGTCTTCATGAGAAACGCGGTGATGGTGATTGGCGAGCGCCCTTCGGCTTCCGCCTTCTTCGACAGGCGCTTTCTCAGCACCTCGACACCAGTGATGTCGGCGCGATCCATCTGAAACACGTGCGGAACCGTAGTCCACGCCTGTGTCAGTCGATGCGCGGTCGTGCGCCGCACGCCGCTCATCGGCTTCCGCTCGACCGCTCCCCATTTGCTGAAGTCGGGCAGCACTTCGCTTGCCGCTGCGGGAGCCCGCCCGACTGACGCCACGCCCGACAACAGGCGGCGCGCGTGTGCGGTGACATCGTCCATCGAGATGCGGCCACCCGGGCCCGAACCCTGGATCTCGGCGATGTTCACGCCGAGCTCGCGTGCGAGCCGGCGCGCCGACGGCGCCGCCGGAATTGACGCGGGATCCACGGACGCCTGCGGAGCAGCCGGCGCCGGCGCCGCTGCCTGTTTCGAAGGCTTCATCTCGACGACTTCGGCCTTGCGCTTCGGCGCCTCGGGTTTCGCCTCCGCTTTTGGCTGCTCGGCAGCCGCCGCGGGTTTCTCGGTGCTCTCCTTGGCCGGCTCAGCGGGCGGCGCGGCTGCGGCTTCGGGCTTTTCCCCGGTCTTCGACTCGCCCGCTCCACCTTCGTCCACGGTGAAAATCGTCTGCCCGACTTTCACCTTCTCGCCCGGCTTGACCTTGATCTCCTTGACGACGCCCGATGCCGATGAGGGCACTTCAATCGTTGCTTTGTCGGTTTCGAGCTCGAGGACGGCCTGGTCTTTCTTGATGGCGTCGCCCGCCTTCACCATCACGCGGAGGACATCTCCACCTTCGATGTTCTCGCCCAGCTCGGGCAGCTTCATGTCGGTAGGCATCAATTCACTCTGGGATTAGGGGTTGGGGATTCGGGATTGGGAGGGATCAGAGCGAATCCCCAATCCCTAGTCCCCAATCCCTGGTTGATCACGACAGTGCGGGGTTCTTCTTTTCCGGGTCGATTCCGAGGTCCTTTATCGCCTTGTCGACCAGCTTGGCGTCGATCTGCTTCTCGCGCGCAAGCGCCGAGAGCGCGCCGACCGCCACGAAACGGGCATCGACCTCGAAGAACTCTCTGAGCGCGGCGCGCCCTTCGCTTCTGCCGAACCCATCGGTGCCGAGCGAGACGATCGGACGCGACACCCATCGATCGATCGCGTTCGGCAGCACCTTCAGGTAATCGGACGCGGCGACGATGACGCCTTCGGTCTTGTCGAGGCACTCCGCGACGTAGGGGGTGCGCGCCTTCTGCGACGGATGCAGCATGTTCCACCGGTCGCACGCGTTGCCGTCGCGGTAGAGCTGTCCGTAGCTCGTCACGCTCCAGACGTCGGCGGCGACGCCGAATTGCTCGAGCAGCGCCGCAGCCTTGATGACTTCCGGCAGGATGGCGCCGCTGCCGATGAGCTGAGCTTTCAGCTTCGCGGCTGTGTTCTTCGCCTTGCTGTAGCGATACATCCCTTTCAGGATGCCCTCTCGCACGCCCTCGCCTTCGGGCATCGGCGGCATCACGTAGTTGTCGTTCATCAACGTCAGGTAATAGAAAATGCTTTCCTGATCGACGTACATCCGTTTGATGCCGTCTTCGATGATGGCCGCCAGTTCATACGCAAACGCCGGGTCGTAGGACACGCAGTTCGGCACCGGCAGCGACAGCACGTGCGTCTGCCCGTCCTGATGCTGCAGCCCTTCGCCCGCGAGCGTCGTCCTCCCGGCGGTGCCGCCAAGCAGGAAGCCCCGCGAGCGCGAGTCGGCGGCGGCCCAAATCAGATCGCCGACGCGCTGGAAGCCGAACATTGAGTAATAGATAAAAAACGGGATGGTGTTGACCCCGTGCGTCGAATAGGCCGTGCCGGCGGCGATGAACGACGCCAGCGATCCCGCTTCGTTGATGCCTTCCTCCAGAATCTGTCCGTCGGTCGACTCCTTGTAATAGAGGAGCGTGTCCATATCGACGGGTTCGTACAGCTGCCCGACATGCGAATAAATGCCGACCTGGCGGAACAGCGCCTCCATCCCGAACGTTCGCGCTTCGTCCGGCACGATGGGGACGACGATCTTGCCGAGGTCCGGATCGCGCAGCAGCTTCGACAGCAAGCGCACGAACACCATCGTCGTCGAGGCGGCGCGCCCCTCGGTGCCCTTGGCGAACTCCTCGAAAATTTCCGGGTTGGCCGGTGCAGGGAGCGGCGTCGTCTTGTTGTTGCGGACGGGCAGCGAGCCGCCAAGCGCCTTACGGCGCTCCTTCAGGTAGGTAACTTCGGGGCTCTTTTCGTCGGGACGGTAATACGGCGCTTCGCTGATCTTCTCTTCGGGAACCGGGATGCTGAAGCGCTCGCGCACGGCGCGCAGCTCGTCTTCGGTGAGCTTCTTCTGCTGGTGGGTGATGTTCTTCCCCTCGCCGGCGTCGCCGAGGCCGTAACCCTTGATGGTCCGGATGAGGAGGACCGTCGGCTGCCCTTTGTGCTCGACCGCCGCCTTGTATCCGTTGTACACCTTGACCGGGTCGTGCCCGCCAAGGGTGAGCTTCTTCAGGTCGTCGTCCGAAATGTCCTTGACCATCTCGAGAAGCTGCGGATATTTACCCCAGAAGTGCTTGCGCAGGTAGGCGCCTGACTCGACCGTATATTTCTGGTACTCGCCGTCGACGACCTCGCCCATGCGCTTCACGAGGAGGCCGTCCTTGTCCCTGGCGAGCAGGGGATCCCAGTCCTTGCCCCACAACACCTTGATGACGTTCCATCCGGCGCCGCGGAACACCGCTTCGAGCTCCTGAATGATCTGCCCGTTGCCCCTTACCGGCCCATCGAGGCGCTGCAGGTTGCAGTTGACGACGAAGATCAGGTTGTCGAGCTTTTCGCGGGCCGGCAGCGTAATGGCGCCGAGCGATTCGGGTTCATCCGTTTCGCCGTCGCCGAGGAACGCCCACACCTTGGAGTTCGACGGCTTTTTCAGTCCGCGATCTTCCAGATAGCGGATGAAACGCGCCTGATAGATCGCCATGATGGGGCCGAGCCCCATCGACACGGTGGGATACTCCCAGAACTCGGGCATCAGCCACGGATGTGGATACGACGACAGGCCGCCACCCGGCGCCAGCTCGCGGCGGAAATTGTCGAGCTGCTTCTCCGACAGCCGTCCTTCGAGAAACGCGCGCGAGTAGATGCCGGGCGCGGCATGGCCCTGATAGAAAATCACGTCGCGGTCGCCTTCGCCGCCGGCCCTGAAGAAGTGGTTGAAGCCGACTTCATAGAGCGTCGCCGCCGAGGCGAAGGTCGAGATGTGCCCGCCGATGCCTGGTTCCTTCTTGTTGCCGCGCAGCACCATCGCAATCGCGTTCCAGCGGACGAGGCTCTTGATGCGCCGCTCGATTTCCTGACTGCCGGGAAACGGCACTTCCTGATCGGTGGTCAGCGTATTGATGTATGGCGTGTTCGCGCTGAATGGAAGACGGATGCCACGGCGCCGTGCGTGCTCGCTGAGCGTCTGCAGGAGCTGGCCCGCTCGCGCCGGGCCGTAGGACTGGAGCACGTAGTCGAGCGAATCGAGCCATTCTCTGGTTTCAATCGACTCGAGCTCGGCGATATTTTCTGCGGCGATATTTTTCATTAGTTGACCATTGTTCAACGGGGCCCCTCTATCTTGATCCCCTTGAGCGCCGCCGGATCGGTCGACAGCTCAGCCTTGCCGGCTGGATATTTGTTGAGCTTCAACACATACGCGATGATGTCGCTGGTCTGCTGAGGTGTCATCGTACCGGGGGCATCCGCTGGCATCGTCGCGTGAGTGCGATCGTAGAAATCGAGCGCCGTGAGATTGTTCCAGTTAGCGAGAAACTCGATGCCGACGAGCGTCGGGCCCGCTTCACCACCCGACAGGTCGGGCCCATGACAGCCGATGCAGAGCTTGTTCGACACGGCCTCGCCGCGCTTCGCCTGCTCGTCAGTGTAGACACCGGCCAGCACCGTCGAGCCGGCTCCGTCGGCCTTGGCATCCTGTGCGGCCGATGAGATCGCCGCACCGGCGCTCACCGCGAAAACTACCGCGGCCGCAGCCATTTTTCCGCTTACCCCTGTCATGTGGCCTCGCTGGTAACTACAAAGGGGGCATTATACAATTTCACTGTTACCTCATGAAATTGTCTCGGGTACGGACACTGTTGGCTGTGGTGCTCGCCGCGTTGTCGCTGCAAGCCTCGCTTTCAGCCCACGATATTCCCGACGAAATCGTCGTCCAGACATATGTCAGGCCGCAGCAGAACGCGTTGCAGGTGCTGCTGCGCATTCCGCTGATTGCGATCGCCGACGCCAACCTGCCCAAAGACGGGATCGGCTATCTGGCGATGCGGTATCTGGATCCGGCGCTGCGGGAGGCCGCCAATCAGGTGTCGAACGGCATCGTGTTCCTCGAGGACGACGAGCGGCTGACGCGTTATGACATCGCGCACGCGAAAATATCGCTCCCATCGGATCGATCCTTCCAGAGCTACGACGCGGCGGTCGCCGGAGTGCGGGGCGCCAGACTGCCCGAATCGACGCAGGTGTACTACAACCAGGGATTTCTCGACGTCGAGATGACGTACTCGATCAGGTCGGCGGAGTCGCCGTTTTCGATGCGCGTCCTGTTCGGCCGCGGACTGGCGCAGCGGACGGCGACCTACATTAACTTCATCCGGGCGGACGGCGCGGTACGCGCGTTCAGGATTCACGACGACACGCCGCTGGTGCGTCTCGATCCGACGACAGGCCAGGCCGCGTGGGTGTTTCTCACGGCGGGCTTCTACCGATTCCTCGACGGCCTCGACCATCTGCTCTTCGTGGTCGCGCTCGCCATACCGTTTCGCCGCGCGCGCGATCTGGTGAAACCGATTGCGGCGTTTGCTCTCGCCCATTCGATCGTGCTGGCACTGGCGGCTTTCGGCGCCACTCCCGTCAGCGGGTGGTACGCTCCGACGATCGGCGGGTTGATGGCACTGTCGCTCGTTTACGTCGCCATCGACAACGGCGTCACGAAGGGCGTCGTGCGGCACAGGTGGATCGTCGCCCTGGTGTTTGGGGCGTTCCACGGGCTGGGCTTTTCACTCGCGCTGCAGGACACGCTGCAATTCGCCGGGTCGCATCCTGTCGCCGCGCTCCTGGCTTACAACATCGGTCTCGAATTCGGCACGCTCATCATCCTGGCCATCGCGGTTCCCGCGCTCAACATGCTGTTCACGCAGGTCGTGCCCGAACGCGCCGGCATCATCGTGTCATCGCTGCTGATTGGGCATGTCGGCTGGCACTGGATGATGGAGCGCCTGACGGTTGCGCAACTGCAAGGCTGGCCGGCAGTCGATCTTCAATTCCTCCTGGTAATCGTGCGGTGGCTTCTCGCGATGACCGTCATAGGCGGAGCGATCTGGTTTGTCGCCGGATTGCTGAAACGAAAACCCGCTGCTCCCGACGTGCCCGAAAAATCGATCGTCGACACGCGGTAGTCCACAGTCGACGGTCTACAGTCGCAAGTCTACAGTCCAGTCGCGAGTCTAAGTTACATGCTGACGAAATTGATGCTCTCCTCGGCCGCCCTCTTCACGTTGATCTCGGTCGTGCCGGCGCATGCGCAGATGAAGGCAACTCCAGCCGAGGAAGTACGGGCGGCGGAGACAGCGTTCGCGAAATCGATGGCGGACCGGAATCTCGCGGCCTTCACCGCGCTGCTGGCGGATGACACGGTGTTCTGGGGGGGCAAAGGCGTGAATCGCGGCAAAGCCGCTGTGGCCGCCGACTGGAAGCGATTTTTCGACGGCCCCGCCGCCCCGTTTTCGTGGGCGCCTGCGGACGTCGAAGTGCTGACCTCGGGCAACCTGGGGTTTACGAGCGGTCCCGTGTTCGATCCCAAAGGCAACCGCATCGGCACGTTCAATTCGGTGTGGCAGCGTCAAAGCGACGGCGCGTGGAAGATCGTCTTCGACAAAGGCTGCCCCCCTTGTGAATGTCACTAAGTAAGTCGACAGTCTACGGTCAACAGTCGCAAGTCCACAGTCCGGAAAATCGGGGTCGGGTGTGATTTTTACGAAATTCGTAAAAATCACACCCGACCCCGATTTTCCGACTGGACTGTAGACTAGCGACTGTCGACTGTAGACCGTCGACTCACCCAGTCGTGTACCACGCGCACCGCAACGTCAGGCCTGTCCGAGATGATGCCGTCGACTCCCCAATCGAGAAGCCGCCATATGTCCTCCGGCTCATCGACGGTCCAGACCTGCACGGCGATGCCTGCCTTGTGCGCAAGCTCGACGAATCGTGGTGAAACGACGCGTGTGGATCCGCTGGTTTCCGGGACCTGGAACGCGCGGTACGGCACGCGGCCGGGTGTGAGGCCCAGCCACGAACGATACAATGCCATCCGCACCTCGAAACGCGCACCGCTCGTCACGATGTCGGGCGCCATGCGTCGCGCGGCGCCCAATGCGGACGTGCTGAACGATCCCAGGCACACCCATTCCGCCGCACTCGCGCGGCGCACCTCGTCAACGACCGCGCGGGCGAGCGCGGGCCCGGCTTCCTTCAGTTCGATGATGGTGGGCTTGCGCGGGTAACGCGCGAGGACATCGCGAAGCGCCGGCACGTCTTCCTGTGCAAGCTCGGCGGCAGTGCGGTGGTTCAAGGGTCCCTTCAGGCGCGTCGTACGTTCGAGTGAGGCGTCGTGGTGGACGACGACAACGTGGTCGCGCGAGAGGTGCACGTCGAGCTCGAGCCCGTCGGCGCCGACCAGAAGCCCGCGATCGAACGCCGTAATGGTGTTTTCAGGGCCTATCTTGCTGCCGCCCCGATGCGCGAACACCAGGGGACGGGACCCGCGGAGCGCCGGATGCACCGCGCGATTCTAGCTGGGATAGAATCGGCTCAGGTTCTGTTTTCCTTTTAAGGTCATCCATGACATCCATTTCGAACGTCAAGACGCTCGGCGGCCTGCGTCGCGCACATCAGGCGTCGCCGGAGGCGTTTCCGCGACGATCGGTGAAGAACGAAGTTCGCGACAATCTCATCGCCAAGCTGCGCAGCGGAGAGGCGCTCTTTCCGGGCATCATCGGCTACGACGACACGGTCATCCCGCAGCTCGTCAACGCGATCCTGTCGCGGCACAACTTCATTCTGCTCGGGCTGCGCGGCCAGGCGAAAAGCCGGATACTCCGGGCGCTGGTATCGCTGCTCGACGAATCTCTGCCCGTCGTAGCGGGCTGCGAGATCCACGACGATCCCCTCGCGCCAATCTGCTCGGCCTGCCGCATGCGGATCGCGGCGGAAGGCGACGACACGACCATCGCCTGGCTGCCGCGGGAAGCGCGCTACGTGGAAAAACTCGCGACGCCCGACGTGACCATCGCCGACATGGTGGGCGACATCGATCCGATCAAGGCGGCGCGAAGCGGCCTGCAGCTGTCCGACGAGCTGACCATCCACTATGGGCTGCTGCCGCGGGCGAATCGCGGCATCTTCGGCATCAACGAGCTGCCCGACCTCGCCGGCAAGATTCAGGTCGGCCTGTTCAACATCCTTCAGGAAGGCGACATCCAGATAAAGGGCTATCCGGTCCGCCTGCCGCTCGACCTGCTGATGGTGTTTACCGCCAACCCGGAAGACTACACGGCGCGCGGCAAGATCATCACGCCGCTCAAAGATCGCATCGGCTCCGAAATCCGGACGCACTACCCGTCCACGCGCAGCCACGCGATGGAGATCACCGCCCAGGAAGCGTGGCTCGACCGCGCCACGGATGGGAAAAAGATCGACGTTCCGATGTATGTCCGCGAGGTGGTCGAGGAAATTGCGTTTCAGGCGCGTGCCGACCGCAAGATCGACCGCCGCTCCGGCGTCAGCCAGCGCCTGGCGATTACGTGCCTGGAAAACGTGCTGTCGAATGCCGAACGCCGCGCGCTGACCAACGGCGAGACGCAGGTGGTCGCACGGGTTACCGACGTATACGCGGCACTGCCGTCGATTACCGGTAAGTTCGAGATGGAGTACGAAGGCGAGCTCAAGGGCGCCGACAACGTCGCGCGGGAGCTGATTCGCGCGTCGGTGGCCAACGTATTCGCCGAGCGTTTCGACAACGTCGACATGCGGCGGGTCGTCGAGTGGTTCGATCTCGGCGGCTCGATGCAGTCGGCTGACACCTCGCCGGCGAAAGAGCTGATGGCCCAGGCGCGCGGCGTTCAGGGGCTCGTCGAAGCCGCCGAACAGCTGCAGCTCGGCGCCAAACCGTCGGAGCCGGCGCTCGCATCGGCCGTCGACTTCGTGCTCGAAGGGCTCTACGCCCAGAAGAAGATCAGCCGCAGCGAGGAGCGCGGCTACTACGCCGCCGAACAGCCGCAGCGCCGGCAAACACCGCGCGCCACGGAACGCGACATCGACGAAGGATTTCCGCTGCCGGGTGGCAAGAAGAAGTATTACAACTAGCCAGTAGCCAGTAGCCGATAGCCGGTAGCGACGAACTTACGAACCAACGAACCAACGAACTAACGAACTAACGAACTGAAATATAAGTACAGCAAATACACCGGCGACCCCCTCGACGATCTCGACCTCGACGATCTGATCGAGAAGCTGTCCGACCTGCTCCTGTCCAGCGGTTTTCAGTCGCCCTACGGCGGCATGTATGGCGAGTCCGAAGACGATCGCACCATGCAGGCGCTGCACGATGCCATCATGGACGCGCTCTTCAACGGCGGAGTGCTGCCCGAAGAGGCGCTCGAGCGTCTGATGGGCGATCCCGCCGACGCCGATCAGGCCGACGCGCGTTCGAAGCTCGAAAAGCTGATCCAGGACATCATCGATCGCATGATGCAGGAAGGCTTCATCACGCCTGCCCCCGACCTCGAATCGGCGCGCGCCGACCGTCAGGCGCCCGGCGCCGGAGGCGGGTTCGGACCCGATGCCCCGCCGACGCGGTTCGAGGTGACCGACAAGAGCCTCGATTTCCTCGGCTACCGCGCGCTGCGCGATCTGCTGGGGTCGCTCGGCAAGAGCAGCCTCGGGCGCCACGACACGCGCGACAACTCGACCGGCATCGAAACGATCGCCGCGCCCAAACCGTACGAGTTCGGCGATTCCCTGAACCTGGACCCGAGCAGCACCGTCCTGAATGCAGTACAACGCGCGTACCGTGACTCGGGACGGACCAGGGATTGGGGACTGGGGACTGGGGATTCGGTCACATCCAATCCCCAATCCCGAATCACCAATCCCGACGCTCCGGCAGTGATCGACATCCAGTACGAAGACCTCATGGTGTCGCAGGGGGAATATCAGAGCTCGTGCGCGACGGTCCTGATGCTCGACTGCAGTCACAGCATGATTCTGTACGGCGAAGATCGCTTCACGCCCGCCAAGCGCGTGGCGCTGGCGCTGGCCAATCTGATCCGCCTGCAGTATCCCGGAGACGCCCTGAACGTCATCCTGTTCCACGATTCGGCCGAAGAAATTCCGCTCCGCGAGCTCGGGCGGGTGCGCGTCGGCCCGTATTACACCAACACCCGCGAAGGGCTGCGGCTCGCGCGGCGCATTCTCGATCGCCAGCGGAAGGACATGCGGCAGATCGTGATGATCACCGACGGCAAACCGTCGGCGCTCACCCAGCCGGATGGCCGCATCTACAAAAACGCCTTCGGCCTCGACCCGTTCATCGTCTCCGAGACGATCGCGGAAGTGGCGGCCTGCCGCAAGAGCGGGATCATGATCAATACGTTCATGCTCGCGCGCGACTACGAGCTCGTCGCCTTCGTCCGCCGGGTGGCGGAAATCTGCCGCGGCAAGGCGTATTTCACGACGCCGTACACGCTCGGCCAATATGTGTTGATGGATTACATGGACAAAAAGACCAGAACGATACACTGACGGGATTAGGGATCTGGGACTGGGGATTCGATCGACGCAAATCCCTAATCCCGAATCGCCAATCCCGGTAGCATCATGCTGCCATCTGAGATTCCGATCTTCCCTCTGCCGAACGTCGTGCTGTTCCCCAGCACGCTGCTGCCGCTGCATATCTTCGAGCCTCGTTATCGCGCGATGGTGGAGGATGCGCTCGACGGCGAGCGCCTGATCGGCATGGTGATGTTGCGGCCGGGTTGGGAGCCGGATTACGAAGGCGCACCGCGTGTATATCCCGTCGGCTGCGCGGGCTTCATCACGCACGCCGAGCCGCTCGCCGACGGGCGCTACAACATCATCCTGCGCGGGACGCAGAAATTCCGCATCGACGCGGAGCGCTACGCGCGCGAGGGCGTCCAACGCTATCGCGTCGGGAAGATCGAATCGATCCGCGAGTCGACGGCGGGCAGCGTCTCGGCGGTTCAGCAGGCGCGGCAGAAGCTGGAGAAGCTGCTGGCGCGCAAGCTGCAGAAGACGGACCACGATTTCATCCCCAAAGACGTGCCGGACGCCGACCTCGTCCATGCCATCGCGCAGCACCTCGAGCCTCTCGAAAAACAGGCGCTGCTCGAATGCAACAGTCTGCTCGAGCGGTGTGAAACGCTCGTCGAACTGCTGGAAATGCGCATGATGTCCTCGCACGGCGGCAAATCACGCATGCACTAGGACATGAGGTCCGGCTACAGCCGGACACGACGTACGACGACGCTAACTACCGCGGCGCAGCGCGCCCGCGGCCAGCGTCGCGAAGAAGATCAGGCTCGCCGCCAGTACCACCGCGCCCCCGGTCGGCACCAGCAGGCGCGTCGAAATAATCAACCCGCCCGCTCCCGCGACAAATGCCACGGCGACGCTCCACGCGAGATACGACCGCGTACTGACGGCCATGTTTCGCGCCGCGGCGGCGGGCACGATGATGAGCGCTTCCACGAGCAGCGCGCCGATGATCTTCAGGCTCACCAGAATGGCAATCGTCAGCACTATCGCAAACCCGTACTCGAGATACGCGGAATTGATCCCGCGCGCGGTGGCGAGATGAGGGCTCAGACTGTCGAGCAGCAGATCGTTGTAATGACGGAAGAGCAGGAACGCGACGACGACAGCGGCGACGACGAGCAGGACGAGGTCGGTGTCGGTCACCGTCAGGAGGCTCCCGAAAAGAATCGCCTCGACCTGATGGACGTTGAACTGGCGTGTCACCGCGACGAGCAGGCACAACCCCAGCCCCAGGGTCAGCGCGAGGAACACACCGATGAGCGTGTCGTTCGGCAGCTTCGAACGGCGCTTCGCGTACACCATCGCCAGCGCCGACACCAGTGAGAAGCCGAACATTCCGCCATACGGCGCGTTGAGCGGCTCGCCAATCAAGAGGCCGACGCAGACGCCCGTAATCGCGGCCTGTCCGAGCGCGGCGCCGAAAAACGCCATGCGTCTGGCGACCACGAGATGGCTGAGGCCGCCGAGCAGCGGCGCGAGCAGCATCACGCACAGGAATCCGCGCACGAGAAACGGATATTCGAACAGGTCGCTCATGGTTCGTGCGCCCGCCCACTGAAGCGATCGGTGTCAGCCGCGCGCAGGTAGGTCACGCGATCCGCAAGGCGCCGGACCTGCTCGGAATCGTGAGAGACCATCAAGACGGTCAACTCACCTTTCAGCGCAATCAGCGTTTCGTCGAGCCAGCGGGCGGACGCGTCGTCCAGCCCCGCGCCCGGCTCGTCGAGAATCAGCAGCTCGGGCAGCGGATCGAGCGCGTTGGCAAGCAGCACCCGGCGGAGCTCTCCACCGGACAGCGCGGACACCGGACGGCTGCCGAATCCCTGCAAATCGACCCGTTCGAGCAGCCGTGAGATTCGCGAACGGACGGCCGCGGACACGCCCAGGCACACAGGCCTCGCCTGGCGGGTCAGTGCCAGGAAATCGGCAACGGTGACGGGCAGCGTCGCATCTACCTGGAAGTGCTGCGGCACGTACGCAATCCGCCCTCGCCCCGACCAATGCGCGATGATCTCGCCTTCGAACGGGACGAGACCAAGAATCGCGGCGAGCAGCGTCGTCTTGCCCGCGCCATTCGGCCCGACGATCGCGTGCAGAGTGCCCCGCTCGACGGTCAGCGAGAAATTCGACAGCAGCGCCTGGCGTGCGAGCCGCAGCGTCAACCTCGAAATTTCGAGCAGTGGATCTCTTAACAGGAGATTAGGAGAATAGGAGGAATTTGTGTTTTCCAAGAAAGTTTCTCCTACTCTCCTAGTCTCCTGCTATTTGACGAGCGCGCGGATCATCGTTTCTGCGTTCTGCTGCATCTCCCGTTCGAATTTGTCGGCGGTGAAGGGACCTGAGGCAACGTGACTGATGAGGTACACCGTCACGCCGGCTTCGTCGCGCAGCACCTTCAACAGCGGCTCGGGGAATGTCGCTTCGCTGAACACGACGGCGATCTTCTCGCGTTTGAGCAGCGCCACCATGTCGCGCAGCTCGGCCGCTGACGGCGTCAGGCCGTGCGAGGGTTGAACAACGCCCGCCACCTCCAGTCCGAACTCCTGGAGCAGATACCCATATCCGTCGTGAACGGTTACGACCCGCGTGATTCGGGCGTCAGCGAGCCGCGATGCTGCGTTGGCCTTGATGACCCGGAGCCGTCGTGCGTAGTCAGCGGCGTTCTGTTGGAGCGCGGCGGCATCCTGCGGCCGAAGCCTGGCGAGGGCGCGCTGAATCGCATAGGTCTGCTGGATGGCGTTCGAAAAGGAGATGAAGGTGTGGGAGTTGACGCCATTGCCGCGTTCGGCGCGGATGGTCGGCGTCTCCGTGTTCACGCGGAGGATCGTCGCTCGCGTGTTGCCCGAGGCCTTCAGCATCGGCAGTATGAAGTCGTCGTGCCCAATGCCGTTGATGATGACGACGTCGAGATCGGCAAGCCGCTTGATGTCCTGCGGCCGCGGCTGATAGTCCCCGGCATCGATGTCGCCTGGAAGCAGCGCACGCACCTCATACCCCGGCAGCTTGCCGACTACGTTGGCTGTCCAGGAGTAGTACGGGTGAAGCGTCACGCCGATCTTCAGAGGCGCCACTGGCTTACCTGTCTGTGCTGCCGCTGAAGCAAAGCTCGACACAGAGACACAGAGGCACAGAGATGAAAATAGTCTCACCACGGAGGCACGGGCGGCGCGTCGAATTCGCGCCAACGGCGTCTCGCGAGAACACACAGGCGCAAATACAAGACGCTCAGAATGCTCTGCTCGTCTTGTATTTGTCGCCTGTGTGTTCTCGCGAGGCCGGCCGCTTCGCGGCCGGCGAATTCGACGCGCCGCCGCGGAGCCCTCTTACGCCGTCCGCGGAGAAATGCGTGCTCTCTTCGCGTCCTCGCGTCAAGGCGGTGAGGTCCTCTCTGCGTCTCTGTGCCTCTGTGTCGCGTGTTTCGTGATTACTGCGCATTTGTCCCCACCAGCCAATTGGTCCAGCCTTCATTCTGCGGCAGCCTCAACGCAGCGAAGCTGCTGCGCCGCTTGTCTTCCGGGATACTCCAGGCAGACACGTGTAGCGTCGTTCCGTCGGGCAGCCGATGATGTGTCTCGTCATTGGGCGCCGGGTCGGCCGGCGCGCCCGGTTCGGGCTCGAGTATGACGAGCACCCATGCAGGCTTCGAGGTGTCCGACGGCACGCCGAGGTAATTCGTCGCCCAGTCCTGACGCACCGATGTCCACGTGTATTCGACCTTCTGCGTCGGGTCCGCGGCAAACGGCGGAATGCCTTCGGCCGCCAGCGTTGTGACGTCTGGCCAGTGCCCCGTCTGGGCACGGATGCGCTCGGCCTCGAGCAGCCCTTCCTGCAGTTCTCTGAAAATGCGCTGATCGGCTGACGGCGCGTCGCGTATGAGCTGCTGATACGGCAGAAGTCCGGCCGGCAGATCTTGCGTGGCGCCCGGCGGTTCGCCGAATGACGGCCTGAACACGTACGCGGCAACGACGATCGCGATGGCCGCCGCCGCTTTCAGCACGTTGAGCGTCTCGGCGCGCACCGACGGCGGGCGGATGTGCACGGTCCGCGTTGTGCGCTGGCTCATGCGGGCGTCAACGGGCTCCGGCGTGCTGCTTTCCAAGCCGCTCGGCGAGCACGCTGATGATCGCTTCGCCGTGGAACCGCCCGTTTTCGATGAAGATATTGGATGTATCCCTGCCGCAAATGGCGCCGCCGGCGAGAAAAATCCCGGGAACATTCGTCTCGAACGTTTCGCGATTGAACTCGGGCGCCATCGTCTCGCGGTTGAGACGGATGCCGGCGCGCCGGTACAAGTCGCAGTCGGGATGATATCCGGTGAGCAGGAAGACCGCGTCGGCGGGGATCTCCTCTTTCGAGCTGTCACGCTCGACGACGACACTCGACGGAAGAATTTCGACGACGTGCGTATTCAGAAGCCCGCGGACGGAGCCTTCCTTGATGCGGTTTTCGATATCGGGCCGCACCCAATATTTGATGCTCGGCTTCAACTGCGGCTGGCGATGCACCAGCGTGACGTGGGCGCCCGAACGGAACAGCTCGAGGGCCGTCTCAGCCGCCGAGTTGCCGCCGCCGACGATGACGACGTTCTTCCGGTAGAACCCGTGCGCCTCGTTGTAGTAATGCGACACATGAGGCAGCTTCTCTCCAGGCACGCCGATGTAGTTCGGGTGATCGAAATAGCCGATGGCGAAGATGACGTTCCGGCTGTGCCGGATCCGCCGCACACCTTTGTCCGTCCGCGTCTCGATTTCGAAAACGTCGTGCTCGCCTGCCTCGCCCGAACGCGCGCGCGCAGAAGCGGGTTTCACGTCGACGATCTGCTCGCCGAAATCGATCGGCAGCTCATAGGTATCGACGACCCGGCGGTAGTAGCGAAGCGCTTCGAGCCGCGTCGGCTTTTCGAATGGAGACACGAGCGGCAGCCCGCCTATCTCGAGGAGCTCGGGCGTCGTGAAGAAGATCATGTTGACGGGAAACTTGTAGATGGAATTGACGAGGACGCCCTTTTCGACGATCGAATAGTCCAGCCCGGCTTTCTTCGCCGCGATGCCCGCCGCCAATCCCGCCGGTCCCGCCCCCACGATGGTGACGTCTCGAATCTGCATTTCCGCCTAGTTTGCCATACGTAATCTGGCCAGAGCCGTAGCCAGTAGCCAGTAGCCAGTAGCCAATAGCCAATAGTCCCGACGGCCAAAAGCTGACCGTCGACTATGGACTGTGGACTTTGGACTATGTCCGTGAGGCGCCAGTCAGGCGCCAAGTTTGCCCGCTCAGGCCGCCCATTGCCAGTACAGGCCAAAAACGCCCGTAAGTTGCTGATTTCCCGATATTATTGGCCGATCTTGGGTCCCGATCTCGCCCGTAGGGCATCGGTACTGTTGTACGTAGTGTCCGGCTTCAGCCGGACCTTTGGATCCAAAGGAGCTTACTGAATGCATTCGCCAATCAAGTATTTCGAGAAGGGGCTGGCCGTCGCGGCCAACGGCGCGTGGTCGGTGTTCAACACCGTCAACCGCATCAATCCCGGACCGTCGTTCATCCCCAAGTGGTCTGACAAGCCGCTGCTGAAGTCGTGGCAGAAAACCAAGCCGCCGCTCGGCTGGCCGCGCAAGACCGACTCGCTCTGCCCGACGTGCGTCCGCGAAGCGCGCCAGGCCATCCTCGACGGCAAGCAGGACGTCTCGATGCTGCTCACCGAAAAGGTCGGCGAAATTCCGGCGACGATTCTCGAGCGCGACGGCAAGATTCTCATGGTCAAGGACTGCCCGACGCACGGGCACTTCGAAGACGTCATGGCCATGGACACCGACTTCTTCAAACATCTCGAGCAGGTGTTCCCGGGCCGCGACATCGCGGCGCACAACGACGAGAAGCTTCACAACCATGGCAGCAGCACGATCAAGCACGGCCGCGGGTCGGTGCTCACCGTCGACCTGACGAATCGCTGCAACATGATGTGCGATCCGTGCTTCATGGACGCCAACCAGGTCGGCTTCGTCCACGAGCTCAGCTGGGAGGACATCAAGCAGGTCCTCGACAACGCCATCACCATCAAGCCGCGCCGCCAGATGTCGGTGCAGTTCTCGGGCGGCGAGCCGACGATGTCGCCGTACTTCCTCGATGCCGTGCGTTACGCGCGCGAGGTCGGCTACAACTCGGTGCAGGCGGCTACCAACGGTATCGAGTTCGCCAAGAGCCCTGAGTTCGCGAAGGCGGCAGCCGAAGCGGGTCTCCGTTACGCCTATCTGCAGTTCGACGGCATCGGCAACGCCGCGAACTCGCATCGGCGCGTCGGCAACCTGTTCGACGTCAAGCTGCAGGCGATCGAAAACCTCTGGAACAACGGCGTCGACATCGTCCCGGTCGTGACCATCGTCAACGGCGTCAACAACGAGCAGGTGGGGCGCATCATCGAGTTCGCGCTCGACAACCCGCGCAAGATCAACTTCCTCTCGTTCCAGCCGGTGTCGTTCACCGGCCGCGACGAAGAAGTGACGCCCGAGCGCCGGGCGGCGCAGCGCTACACGCTGTCGCATCTGGCGCACGACGTGAAGAACCAGACCGGCCTCGGCGAGCCGGTGCGCGACTGGTTCCCGATCTCGTTCATGGGCACGTTCACCGACTGGGCCGACACCGTGCACGGACCCGACGCGCAGTGGGGCAACCTCACCTGCGGCTGCCACCCGAACTGCGGCGTGGGCATGGCGGTGATGATCGACAAGCAGACGAAGGAAGCGGTGCCGGTGACGGCATTCCTCAACGCCGAACAGCTGGCGAAGGATCTGGCCCAGGTCAACGACGCCGGACGAGGCAAGTTCCTGTCGGTCGTCGGCATGGCGCTGGCGCTGATGCGGAACTACAACCCGTTCAAGGCGCCGACGCACTTCAAGCTGATCGACCTGATGAAGAAGTTCGACAAGACGTTCGGGGCGACCGGCAAGAACTACGGCAAGGTCGGCAAGGACCGCACGGCGCAGGACATCGACGTTCGCCGTCAGGATCGCTGGAACTTCCTGTTCATCGCGGGCATGTGGTTCCAGGATCTGTTCAACTACGACTTCCGCCGCACGGAGATGTGCATCATCCCGTATGCCACGCAGCAGGGAGAAATTTCCTTCTGCGCCTATAACACCGGCATCGGCTGGCGCAACATCATCGAGAAGATGCACATGACGGCCACGCTCACCAAGTGGTACGAAGAGCACGGTCGTCACGAAATCTTCGCGGGGAACAAATCAGTGCCGTTGCCGACGACCGGCCACGCGCTGAAGCTGAACGCCGAAGCCGTCGCGGCAGGCGAACAGCAGGATCTGGTGCTGGCCGGTGTCGCTCGCAACGCGCGCGAGGAGAAGATCGCCGCGCGCGCCGCCGCAAACGAGAAGTCGCTCGAGGACAAGCTGAAGGAAGATGCGAAGCATCAACAGATGGCCGAGCTCTACCGTCAGCACGTGCTGAAAGAGGCGCCGAAGCCGCCGGTCATTCAGATCCAGGGGCTGAAGAAGTCGCAGCCGGTCGCATAACGAACACCAAAAAAAGAAGACGGAAGAGGGCGATGGTAACGGGCGGGTCCGAGAAATCGGCCCGCCCGTTTTTGTTCTATTCGTTTTTCCTTTTTCGCTCTTCGTTTCTACGTCTACTCGCCATTACCGCGGCAAGTCCCGTCGCACCTACGCCCAGCCACAGAAAGCCAATCGGCCAACGCGGGCTGACGGTGTACTCCATGCGAAATTCACGCTGACGGGTATCGCGCGATTGCGCAGTTACCATCACGCCGTGCTCGTCGGGCAACAGCGCGTTCACCATGTAAACACTTGTTGCCGGGGCGTGATCGTTGAGCAGGTGGACACGGTGACGCCCTGCTTCGGCCGCGACATCCCCGGACGCCCGTAGTCGGATAGTGCCGATTCCGTGACGCATCTCCTCGACCGAGGGCATGGCGATGCGCGTCAGCCTCATCTCCACCGCGCGATCATCGAGTTCGAGGGTAAGGTCTGACAGGACGTCCCGGCCGTAGGTTTCGGCCTCGAGGAGCGAGATCACATTGTCTGCATCGGTGTCGATCGTGCGCACCACTCCGGGTGCGATGCGCGTTCCCGGCGTCAGGTCCACTTCCACGGTCAGCCCGGCGCGGCCCACGGACACGCGGGTGGCCTGCAGATATTCGTCGACCTGATGTGCACCTGCTCCGGCTCCGGCCAGAACGACCAGAACCGCAACTGGAAGCGCTCTCACCGCCGCGCCGCCTTGGCCGCGTAGTCGTTCGCGGGCTCCCGATAAATAGTGTGGATGTGGTTGACGTTGGCGTCCCCCGAGCCCTGCGGCGCGTACTCGATGAAGACGGATGGACCCTGAACACGGAAATAGGCGCCCTTGCCATTGGTCGTCGGCCCAGCCCACGCGAAGTACGTGTCCCCGAGGCCCGCTTCGATTTCCGCCATTTTGGCGCGTGCGGCCTGGTCGTCGAGAATGCCGACCCACTCACTGACCAGCGCCAGCAGTATGGAGCGTTGCGGCGGAGTGAACGTCGATACTCGGACACCTTCCGGCGCGATCGTCTTGCCGTCGGTGCCGGGGCCCAGCACGAGGTTGCGGACCTCAAACCCAAGAATGGCCTGCTTCTGCTGATCCGGACTCAGCGCGTTGACGAGCTCGAACGCGCGATCGTTCTCCTGGCCAAGCGGGCGGATCAACTTTCCGTCCACGCTGTAACTGGCCGGCTGCGCGCCCGTATGGGTGGGAGCGAGGACATTCTGACTCCCCGCCAGCGTCACGTTGATCGCGAGGTGATGACCGCCAAACTGCATCATCCATGGGGCGGCGGCCGACGGCTTTCCCAGAATGCTGACGTAGTACTCGCCGCGTCCGAATCGAACCGGTGCGGTTGGCGCACGGCTCGGAGCGCTGCTGATTTCGAGCGCCTCGTCGGCGTCTACGATGGCCATCGCCTTCCTGAATCCATCCGCGCTCAGGGTCGCCGCCACTAACGCGAGCGCGGCTTTTTGCTGCGCCGGCGTCAGGGCGCCGAGCTTCACGCCGTTCCGTTCCTTGGCGCCGACCTGCATCGGTATGCCCGAGGGCAGGTTGGACCAGACGACCCGCGTCTGCTCGTTGAAGTCGAGGTTCGCTTTGCCTCGCTGGGCCGCGTCGAGCGTCGCGAGAAACGCGTCCGCCGCGGCAACCGCTCGCGCCGTCGTGTCCGGCGTTGCCGGTGCGCGCTGCAGCGCCGCTGACACGCCGATCGCACAGGAGGCAACCAATATTGCGGCGAGGACCTTCGATGGCCGGAGCGGCATTCCATCCCTCCTCGTTGAACGCTGCCAGGAAAGATGGCTATCCTACTCCGTTTTTACGGGCAGGCCACCCCCACCATCTTTACCGACGTAACGTTGAGGGTTCCGACGAGTTTCATTCGTGGCGCCGCTTTGCTTCCCTCCAGGTCTTTCGACGTCTGGTTCGACAGCGTACCCGCCACTTCGACCTTGTGACCAAGATGCGCCTTCACGTCGGAACCGGTGAGGAGGTAGGACACCATTTCCGGAGTTGGCCGCGCCTCGGTGCCCGGCCTGTTCTGCGCATCGACATCCGGATCTGTGGGAACGATGGCGTGGTCGAGGCGGTACGAGGCGCCAGACTGCGCCACGCATCCAACGACGGTGATGGGCTTACTGGCGTCCTTGGCTGCAGCGCGCGACGGCTGCCCCTTGTCCGCCGGGATCGTCTGCCGCGCCGCGTGCGCCGTCGGCACTGTGACCAAGCCTGCTACAACCGTGACCATCAAGAGCACCTTCATGCATCTCTCCTCTCGTTTATCGCCCGAGAAGAGAGATGCATGAGGCATTCCGCCGGCTGATGAGCGCCGCCCTACGGGAACAACTGGCCCAGGGTTCCCAGCTTGAGGAACCAGGTCTCGCCTGACCAGTCCTCGACGCCATCGTTGTCGGTCACGACGAAGACACGGCCATCAGCCGTCACCGCGGTCCCTTCCGGCTTATCCGTGATCCATCCGTTCGTAGCGTTGAGAGACGGCCGCATATTGAAGACCGACTTCTCCGGCGCTGAAACCAGGAAGTCGGTGATGGCGTGACGGCTGATCTTCACCAGCGTTTTCAATTCGCCGAAATTTCCGGTGCGATTGTCGCGCTCGATCAGCACGTATCCGCTCTGGTCGAGCAGCTCGGTGATCTCGGAGAGGCCCACCCAGCTGGCATTCGCGGACTTTGGCGCAAGGTCCCACGCGACATGTGCCCACGCGCCGGTAGACGGCGTGTAAATCCAGAGTCTCGAACGCCTGGGCTCACCGGCGGCATCGAAACCACCCGCATCGTCGTCGAGATGTTCACATTCGGGGGTCGTGTAGTCCCATCCGCGCTGCTGTGCGACGAGCAGCCGGTAGAACGATATGCCGCGCAGGATGGCGACCCCTTCGAAGCCCGAGCCCAGGGTGCCCCGCTTGGCCGATGCCGCACGGCAGGCGATGATCTCCGGCGGCAAGCCGATTTCGTTCAACACGTTCCCGTCGAGGTCGACCTGCAATAGCAGGTTCGGCCTGCTGTCGTTCGCAGTGCCCTCGCTCGCCACCCACAGCGTGTGGTCGGGTGCGATGGCGATGCCTTCCGGATCGTAGTCGCCGGTTCCATCCTGTGGCTTTATCGTGAGGGCATCGGTAATGACAGCCGTCGTGTTCGAGACGTTGATGCGGAAGATCTTGCTCTCGCTGTAATACGAGTCCCAGACGCCGAGCAGAACATTCGGATTCCAGGGCATGGCAGCCAATCCCGAGAGAGCCGACCACGGAATCGGCTGTCCGGATTTGCGCAGCGAGAAGATCTGCGGATACGTCGGCGCAGCTTGCTTCAACTCGTAGATCATCACCGTCGAGCGCACCCCGAACGACGGCGCGTCCTCTTCGCCCGAGGCAATCAACAGATTGCGCTGTGGTATCGCCAGCAGACCCTCCGGTGCGAGGGGAGCCGGCAGCAACTGTTTGAATATCGGGAAGCCGATCTGATTGAGCGCGAACACGGCGACGAAACTACCCCGCTCGCTGCCGACAAACATGAGTTTTTCGTCCCCGAAGCGGCCGTAGGTGATGGCTTCGGGCTCGCTCCCCTTATTGTCAGAACGGTCTTCCGGGTAGTGGCCGAACTGCACCGCCAGCGCCTCGATGGAGTTTGCACTGTCGACCACCACCGCGCCGTCCCGCCGGAAAATCGAAAACCCCCGGCTCCCACCGAACAGATCACCCTCATTTGCCGTCGCAATTCTCATCGTCGGGCCGAAGCCCGGCACCCACGCCACGGCATCGGGCTCGCGCGGCACGTTGGCGAGCGTTTCGGAGAGCGAGATCACGCCGTCGTTGGTCTTGTCGATGTTGTTGAGAGTGACGGCGCCCGCGGGAAAGTCGGCGACGACCGCTCTCGTCGCGAGATTGACGATGACGATATGGTTGTTTTCCTGCAATGTCACCACGGCTTCATTCTGGCCGTTGATATCGATGAACTCCGGTTCAGGGTCGTTCGGCGCGTAGCTCGCCAGGCCCGTAAGAGAGACGTCGTGGCGAATCCAATGGATCGGGTTCGGGTTACTCAGATCGATGACCACGAGGTAGCCGGCGGGCAGCTGCGGGATTCCGCCCTCGACGCCGTCGACTTCCACCTCTTCGTCGCGCTGATTTTCGATGGCGATGGCCGCATATTGACGGTCCGGACTGATCTTGATCGAGTCCGGCTGTCCGCCGAGGTCGAGCTCGTGGACGATGGCGCGGGTCGCGATATCCACGACGATCAAGCTTCCGCTGGGATTGAGAAGCGAAGCACTGGTGTCAGCCGCGACGAGCGCGTACTGGTTTTGAAGGATAGCGACCGAGGTCGGCGAGTATGCCTTGCCGGCGGCTGGATCCGGATCGACGGCCACCGTGCCGAGCGGCTGAGGGCTCTGTGGATTGGTGATATCGATGAATCCGATGAGGCCTCCAACTGCGTCGGTGTAGACCAGCGTCATGCCATCGGCTGTCGCAGCGACGATTTCCGAGACGGTCTGATCGCCGATGTCCGCGTTGTTGAGATAGTTCGCAAACGTTCCCACCCGTTGAAAGAAGCGCCCCGCGGCCGGTTGTTCGTCGCTGGCGGCGTTGGTGGTGGCGGAGACGGCAAGCGCAAGCGCAAGGATCCCCAATAATCCGATCGCGGTCTTTTTCATCGTGTTGTCCTTGTGGTGAACGGTTCGGCTGTCGGAAGAACTGCGGCGGAAATTACCTGATCGGCGTGACCATCATGTAGCGGGAACGTGACAACGGTGTTAACCCTAATCCCTAATCCCTAATCCCTAATCCCTAATCCCTCCCCTAAGCCCTAAGCCCTCAGCCCTGAGCCCTCCGTAATACTCCTCCAGACACCGATCCATCACCCACGACGCGCGGGCGCCAGTTTCGCCGGTTGATTCGCATCGCCCGCGGCCGAGGAGCTCGTCGACGATCGTCTGGACGAGTGGTTGATGTACGTGCGGAGGATTCCGAAACCGGTATGTGTTCTGATTGCCATCCCGCAACACGACTACGTCTTCGTCCGCGCGGACGGCCGTTCTCAGCTGCCCCTTCGATCCGGTGAACGTGATCGAGTCGGTAGACTCGCCGGCATTGAAGTTCCAGACACCGGTGCCGACCATGTCGTTTCCGATCCGGAACGCCGCGGACGTGACATCTTCGACGGCGTACGACCCGCCGGTGTTGATCGCATGACCATGAACGGCGGTGACGGGTCCCGTAAGGAAATCGACGATGTCGAAGTAGTGGGATGCCAGATCGAGAAAGAGCCCGGCTCCAGCCGTCGCCCGGTCGAAACGCCACGCGCCCGCTTTCTCTCCGGTAGCCAGCGGATCGCTCACATAGATCTGAACGGAGGTCGGACGGCCGATCGCGCCGGCACGCAGCAGCTCGCGCACTTTCAGAAACCGCGGCAGGGCGCGACGGTAATACGCGACCCAGAAGGGCTGCCGGGCGGCGCGAAATGCCTCCGTCATCTCGATGCATTCGGCGTGGTTGAGCGCCATCGGCTTCTCGACAAGACATGGTTTCCCCGCCGCGGCCACTTGGATGGCAAGCTCTCGGTGACTCGAGGGCGGGGTTGCAACGTAGACCGCATCCACATCAGGATCGGCAATCAGCGCGCGTGCGTCGCCATATGCTCGCGGAACCCCGTGGCGCCTGGCGTAGTCTTCCGCCAACGCCTGATCGCGGCGCATCACCGCCACCAGCGTCGAGCCTTCGGCCTTTTGCAGAGCGGGACCGCTCTTCACCTCCGCCACCTCGCCGCAGCCGATCATTCCCCATCGAATCGTCTTCACGTCATGACCTCAAAAATTCGTCGAGCCTGGCAATTTCCGCGTCGAGCTCGCGCGTGAACGCCGCATCCCTCGGCCGCTTGCCGGCAAAGCCGACTTTCACGTCGACCCGCCGTACACCAGCGGACGCATTCGCCCAACCCACACAGTCATTCCCCCAGAACATCGGCAGCGCATAGTAGCCGCGAACGCGTTTCACGACGGGCGTATAGGCCTCGAATCGATACGCCCATCCCCACAAGTGCTCGAACCGTACACGATCCCAAACCACCGGATCGAATGGAGCGAGAAATCGGACGCGGCGCGGCTCTTCCGTGTCGACGTTCTCAGCCACGGGCCAGATGTAGCTCATGCCATCGACCCGCTCGCGCCTCAGCTCTCCGGACGCCACGAGTTCCGCGATCATCCCGCGAGCGCTGCCAAGATGGCGATAGCGCGCGACCACAGCCTGCAGACTCCTTTCCGGCGCGGGCGCAAAGATCGCCGCCGTGATCATCACGAGCGCGCGCAACCGGTCAGCCGCGGGTGCGCTCTCGCCTGGAGACCCTGGAGGCAAAGACGGTCTGTAGATTCGGATGCCCGCCTCCCGGCGGGCAATCCGTACGAGCCCGCGATAGTGCAGATCTTCGAGCGCCTGCGTGGTGGCCTTCGAGTATCCGCCCCAGGCATTGATGACGCGCTTGCGCCCGAGATGAGGCTCGAGCGCGGCTGGATGCACTTCTCCGAGACGGCGAACCGTGTCGAGCACTTTCTGCTCGAAGGCGCGCATCCGCGAATGTTCGCGCGGATGGAGAAGATTCCACACGTGCCGCGCCACGAAGCCGTATGCGTACAGATAGTCCTCTTCGACGTCGAGCGATGCGTAGTCGCGCTCGAGATCGCCCGCGCGGTAGCCCTGGACCCGGTGCCGAAGAATGAGATCCTGCGCCCGGGCGGGCGAACGAATCGGATCGGCCTGCACGAACGCCATCCGGTCGATTGCCGCGGCAAGCGTCGTCGGAGCGAAAAGCGAGCGGGCTACCGCGCGCGCTCGAAGCACGCGCGGCGTCAGCGGCGAAGCGGCCACAGATATTCAGTATCGACCCGCTCGCCGCGCTCGTGCCGCTGGCGGTCCTTGGGATCGAAGATGCGGACGACGCGATCGATTTCGTATTTCGCCGGCCAGTCCAGCTTTCCGATATCGCTGTGGCCGCCGAACCGCTTCCGGAACTCCGGCTCTTCCCACGACTCGAGCAGGATGAAAGGCGCGTGCCCCTGCTGCTCGAGCCATTCGAGGCTCCTGTCGAGCCAGGCCGGGTCGAGCCCTTCCCACGAAAGCGCTTCTTTCCTGCCGTGAAATCTCACCGCGCCGCTGTCCCAGACCGACAACACCACCGCTCCGTCCGGTAACACGTCACGAACGGCGAGACCCGCAGCTGCGGTACCGCTGCTCCAATGCCTGCAGGTTGAACGCGAGCCGGTCGTCAGCGGTCCGCACGCAGAACACGACGACCGCCGTGGCGACGGCGATGACGATCGCCGTCCGGCCTGTACGGCGCAAACCGGTCGAGCGCCGAAACGACTGCCGAACTGGCGCACACAATCATCAGCGCAATCGCGGGAAGCAGGAAGCGCAGGTACGACCAGTCATCGAACGGCGTGTACATGAAATAGATCAGCATCGTGGTGCCGATCAGAGCGATCGCGAGCCAGACATCGCCGCGCTTCTCGCGCGGAACGACGAACGGCGCGGCAATGGCCAGCAGCGGGAAGAACGTGTGGGTCTCGACGAGCCAGCCGAGGTAGCGCGCCGCATTCGCCGGCACGAGCGATAGATCGAACAACTGGTTGACCTGGCCGTACCCGGTGCGAAACGGACTGCCGTACAACGCATCGTTCAGCACCAGCACCAGCAGACCGAACGGAGCAGCGGCGATGCCAAAGCGGAGGACCGCCGCCCGATCCTTGATCGACAGCCCCTTGATCAGTAGACCGATGGCCGCCACCACCGCCAGCGGCAGCAGGTTCGGCCGGACGAGCAGCGCGAGACCGCAACAGACCCCGGCGAGCGCCCAGCGGCGGCCCGTCAACGCGGCGAACGCCGCCATCCACAAGGCGGCGGTCGTCACGTCGTTCATCGGCTGCACGACCTGATACAACATTGCCGGGCTTGCCGCGATGAGCGCGGCTGCAACCGCCCCTGCGGCCGGGCCGGCAATGCGGCGCGCGGCGACGAACGTGCACCACACGAGAACCGCTCCGGCAATCGGCGAGAGCACGAACACGCCATCGAGCCCGCCGGCGGCGACGAGCGGCGCGAGCATCAGGGAAAATCCAGGTGCGCATATCGGCACATATGCGGACCGGGTTCTTTCAGAAGGCTGGAAGCCGCCGGGAGTGAACGTCTTCGGCGCATCGGGCCACGGCACGCGTTCCACGAGCGCGCTCGAGGGCTGCAGCGCGCCGGAGGCAAACGCCTCTGCCATCAGGGCATAGCAGGACGAGTCGGATCCTCCGGCGGCGTAGGTTCCTCGAAGAAATCCGACGGCCGCAACCGCCATCGCCGCGGCGACCCCGATTGCCAGGCAGGCCTGTTTCACCGCTGAAATCTGTACTTGAACAGCACCGCGATTGCGTGAACGCCGTCGCGCCACCCGATCTTCTTGCCGCTGGCGCGGCTGCGCGGATCGAAGGCGACAGGCCGCTCGACGATGTGGTGACGCTTCTTCAAGAGCTTTGCGGTGATTTCCGGTTCGATGTCGAAGCGGTTCGATTCGAGCGTCAGCCCGCGCGCGACCTGCGCATCCATGATCTTGTAGCAGGTCTCCATGTCCGTGAGGCGGCCGCCGAAAAGCACGTTGGTGAGCAGCGTCAGGCCGCGATTGGCGGCGATGGACAGCCAGGGGCCCGTGGGGCGGCCTCGTCAGAAACCTGGAGCCATACACGACCTGCGCTTCGCCGTCGAGAATGGGCTGCACGAGCGACGCCAGCTGCACCGGATCGAGCTCGAGGTCGGCGTCCTGGATCGCGATGATCGTGCCGCGTGCCTGCGCAAGGCCGATGCGGATGGCGCTTCCCTTGCCGCCGTTCGCGTGCGCGTGCACGATGGACAGCACTCCCTCGACAGGCGCCAGGCGCGTCCAGGACCTGACGCGTGCCGTCTGTCGAGCCGTCGTTGACGACGATGATCTCGCGCGGCGCGGGCAGGGGAATCTGGAGCAGGCGATCGATAACCTGCCCAACCGTCTGCGCCTCGTTGTACACCGGAACAAGTATGGAGATCAGTTCTGGCGCGGGTCGACGCATTGGCAGATTGGTGCGATCTACCAATTCATTTCCGTCGTGCAGGAGCTGGCGCGGGCACGTATTCCACGTTGACGTCGCTGACGATCGCGATCGGCCGGCCGGGCGTGGAATAATTCGCCGCCTCACCTTCCGCGCGTACGACGTTGAGCTTTTCTCCAAGGATGACCACTTCGGTGACCTCGGCCGGCAGATCGACGGAGATCGCTTCGGCACCCACCGGCGCGACAGCTTTGACGCCGCCAGGACCCGCGCCGCCGCTGATGCGCTCGACCAGATCGTCCGCGACGGCGGAACTCCGTGGCCACGGCGGCCCGCGTCACGAGGGTGTTGTCGAGCGTCAACACGCCGATGCCCGCGGAGTACGACGCAAAGGCCCGCTTGTTGCGCACTTCTTCTTCGGAATAGGTGTGCCGATTGTGCAGCGTGAAGCGCAACGTCAACGGGCCGCGGTGGGGAGGCAGCTTGATGAGAATGCCTTCCTTCGGGTCGCGGCCGATGAGGACGTCGCAATATTCACGTTTGGTCTTGACGCCGGTACCCAGCGGCGACGGGCACGTCAATTCCGCCGCTGCGACCGTCCGCTTGGGCGGAGGCGCCGGCTTGCGGGTCGGCTTCCGGGTCTGCGCGTCGAGCGAGGAGATACCAAGAGCCACGAGGATAACCACAGAGAACACAGAGGCCACAGAGAACGCGTGGTGAATGACTACTCATCGACGCACGCCGCACAAATGGCTCGGCGGACGATGTGCGCAGCGCCGTCCGCAGTTTGATCAACTCGAGAAACTCCATACGGGTGCGGGCGTTGTCGCGGAACGCGCCGAGCATCGAGCTCGTGACGCAGAACGAGTTCTGTTTTTCGACGCCGCGCATCGACATGCACAGATGCGTGGCCTCGATGACAACCGCCACGCCGAGCGGATTGATCTTCTCGCGGATGGTGTCGGCAATCTGGCTCGACAGCCGTTCCTGAATCTGGAGACGCCGGCTGAAGATATCGACGAGCCGCGGGATCTTGCTGAGGCCGATCACTTTCGTGCTGGGGATATACGCGACGTGACACTTGCCGAAAAACGGCAGCAGGTGGTGCTCGCAGAGGCTATAGAAGTCGATGTCCTTGACGATCACCATCTCGCTGTAATCGACGGTGAACAGGGCGTCGTTGAGGACGGCGTCGACGTCCATGGCGTAGCCGCTCGTCAGGAACTTGAGGGCTTTGTCGACGCGTTTGGGCGTATTGAGCAGGCCCTCGCGGCTGGGATCTTCACCCAGCTCCGCAAGGAGCTGCCTGATGAGCTCCTGCATCACCCGGAATTGTACAGGAGTCCGGGAGTCCGGGAGTCCGGAGTCCGGCCGAGTCGCGGAGTCGTGCGGGCGACGCTTAGAAGCGAACGCCGAGCGAAAATCTGAAGAGCCGCGGCGTGGTATACGCGAAGCGGTTGACCGGCTGGCCGAGATTGGTCTTCCGCCAGTTCGTGCCTTCCACCGGCGTGGTCGTGTACGGGTTGAACTGCGGTGCGAATGATCTGGACGCCCGATCCAATCGTCAGGAGATCCGTGATGCCACCATTGCGGAACACGTTCTCGCCGCAGCCGCACAGCTGATAGCTGTTGAACACGTTCAGCAGCTCGCCGTGGAAGAACAGCTCGGGATGGAAGCTGCCGCTGCGGTCCCAGGCGATATCCATAGTTGACCGACAGGTCGGTTCTCAACGTCGCCTCGGTCCGGTACGGGTCCCTGCCGAGCAGGTAGTACTCGACTGCGGCCGGCGGCGTCAGGTATCCCGGGTTCGTCATGAACGACGTCGGGTTGATCATGGCCACGGCCGGATACGGAACGCCGGAGGCAAACTGCTGCAGCAATCCAATGGAGAAGGTGCCCGCCGCCGGCGAGACCGGCACGTTGTAGGTGGCCCACATCCGCGCGCGGTGCCGCTGGTCGATCAGCAGGTCCCCAGTCGGGTAGTTCCACGACGCGACGCGGTACTCCGGGTAGTTGCCAACGGACGACGCCGCTCGGACCCGCGTTGGCGTTCTCTCCCTCGAGATCGCCCCAGGCCCTCGACAGCGTGTAGTTGCCGCCCACCGAACCGCGCGCTCCGAAATCGTAGGTTGCCTGCGTCGTCAGTCCGGCGTACTGGCGCTCGGTGCGGTCGGTATTTTCAACCAGGCTGAGATCGAACCTGTTGCCCTTCGCGTCGGTGACGGTCCCGGTCTCGACGATCGGTGCGAATGGCGTAAAAGTTGCGGAAGTCGCGGTAGACGACGTCGGCGCGAACGGAGCCGCGCGTCGCCGAGCGATCGCGCGAGCCCGGTCGAATATTCCATCGAATACGGGGAGCTGAGCGGCTCGTCAATCTTCATGTTGACGCCCGGCAGGTTCGACAGGGACGCGGCCCGATTATTTCCGCCGAGCGACTCGTGCCACGCGAAGACGGACCTCAGCACGGCGTCGGTCGTCATGAGGGACTCGGTCGGAGCGTTCGGATCGGCATTGATCGGCGCGCCGGTGTAGATCCAGCGGCTCGTCGCCGCATTGCCGCCGACAGCCGTTGACGCCACGACGTTGCTGGTCAGCGCCATCGTGTAGCGCGCGAAGCTGCCGCTCAGCGCCCACCGTCCGTCGCCGATGGGATCCCACACGGCGGAGACGCGCGGGCTGAAGGACAAGTCGTCCCCGACCAGGTCGCCGTCGCCGTCGGTCGCATCGTTCTTGTCCATGCGAAGGCCGACGTTCAGGGTCAGCTTTCCATTCACCCGCCAGTTGTCGTTGACGAACAACGAATGCATGCGGAGGTTCGAGCCTTCGCTGAGCCCGGCCAGCGGCGTGTAGTCGAACGTCGTCGTCGCGTTCGGAATCAACGACGGGAAACATCCGCTCGCCCCGGGTGATTGACGAACCGGCGCGCAGCCGGTAGTCGCTGCCCGACGCGTGGGTGTTGGCGAAAATGTTGTCGTTGAAGTAATCGTAGCCAAACGCCACGTGATGGGTACCCGTCGCGCCGTTCGACAGGAAGTACGAACCCTTGACGACGAAGTTCTGGTTGTCGCGCTGTTCGTTGCCGTCGCCGCAGACCGAGCCCGAGCAGAACGTGGGGCTCCAGTAGCGCACGTTTCGTCGCAAGATCGAGCACGAGGGTGCCGTTGATCAGATCCGTGGTGCCCGCGCCCACGTCCGTGAACGTGAGCTGACGCGAGGAATATTGCGCCGACATCGAAAAATTGGGCGTCAGCACGCCGGTGTATTGCGCCGACACCAGGCTTTGCGGCTGGCCCTGCTTGGTGAGGCTGATCAGGTCGGCCACGTTGCCGCTGTTCTGATTGTCGAGCAACTGGTTGAGCTTGAGGAACGAGCCCTGCAGCGAGTGGCCGGCGCGCGGCGCGTAAGTCAGCTTCCCTTCGTACCGCTGCTCGTCGTTCGTGAACGTGTACGGGATGTTCGTCTGGGACGGTCGTGCGCTGCGATTTCTGCACCTGCGAGCGCATCGCGCCGAAGAACCACAACCGATCTGTCTGAATCGGACCGCCGACAGTCGCCTCGTAGGTCGGAATGGTGCTGTCGAGCTTGAGGTCCGACGGCTTTCGTTGAGGGTTCAGTGATGAGGTCTGTCGACTCGAACGGCGTAAACGAGCGCCAGCTGTCGTTGGCAAACGTGGTGCGGAACGAGCCGCTGAAGATGTTGCCGCCCGACTTGGTGACAGCCGTCGCGACGCCGCCGGCAAATCGTCCGTACTCCGCAGACACGCCCGAGGTCGCGATCGTGACCTCCTGAATCGCGTCTTCGATGTAGGGCGTCATCGGCAGGCCGCGCAGGTTTTCGTTGATCACCGCGCCGTTGACGATCCAGAGGTTTTCATACGACTGCGAGCCGTTAATCGTGTAAGCGCCGCGCGGTCCCGTTGGATGGACCGCGGGGGCCATCAGCAGCATCGCGTCGAGCGTGCGATTCGATGGCAGCGCTGCGATCAGGTCGTGTTTGAAGTTGGTCGCGACTTGCGCGGATTGCGACAAACGGCTCCGCGTCACCGACGACATTCACCGCGACGGCCACGCCCGCCGGCGACATCGTCACGTCGAGCAGCACGTTGTTCGTGCCGGCCACGGTTTGCGTTCGCTGCAGCGACTGGAAGCCATCGAGCACGAACGAGAGCGTGTAAGCACCCGGCGGCAGCATCGCGAACAGATAATCGCCGGTCGCTGACGTCACCGTCGTCCGCGTGCCAGGCGCGCTTTCGGAGGTGACGGATACAACGACACCTGGGAGCGGAAGACCATCGGAAGACGTCACACGGCCGGAAATCGTGCCCGTCGGCGACTGACGCATGCGCGGTCTGAACACCACTCAGCAGAGTCGCGACGAGCAGCCACACGGTGAATTGATGCTTGTGCATACGCCGGTATTATCGGTTTTTTCCGACATCCCTGTATGACCGGAACTCCTTGAGCGTTCATGGATTTGCCGTCCGGCCGCGTGACAAATAGAAGCTTCGACTCCAAAAATCAGGATTCGACTGATCCGATAATTTGAATCTACATACAATTTGATCGGGATGCCCCTTCAAATTGTTAGCAATTTGCTATATTGGCTCCTTGGCGCAGTTGGCATCTTTCTGGTTAGTGGAAACGCTTGGACGTTAATAGTGACGGCCAGGCCATTTTCTTAAGGAGAGGCTATGAATATGGGACGACGCGAAACAGCAGCCTCATTGTTGCTGTGCTTCCTGTTGTCGCTCGGAATGCTGCTCGGCCCTGCACACATAGTGCAGGCTCAGGAGCGCTTCGGAACCATCACGGGACAAGTCACCGACACGCAGGGCGGCTGTGCTGCCCGGCGTCACGGTGACACTGACGAACATCCAGTCCGGACGCGTACGTACTCGGTCGTGACTGACGGGTGCGGGCAACTATACGGCTGCGGTTCGATCCGGGCCGCTACAAGGTCGCGTTCGAGCTGAGCGGCTTTGCCCGGCAGGAAATGCCGGACGTAGAAGTGCTGCTCGGTCGCACGTTCACCGTCAACGCGACGATGAAAGTCGGAACCGTCTCGGAGGCCGTGCAGGTGACGGCCGAGAGCCGCGCCGCTCGTTGATACGCGCAGCACGATGATCGCGCACAACGTGACGGCGGAAGAAATCGACCGCATGCCGAAGGGCCGCAGCTTCCAGTCGGTCGCGATCACCGCACCGTCGGTGAATCAGGGCGAAATCGAAGGCGGCTTGCAGGTCAACGGCGCGAGCGGATCTGAAAATCAGTTCACCATCGACGGCGTGGCGACCAACAGCTTGCTGAACGGACATTCGCGGCAAGACACGGTGTTCGAGTATCTGCAGGAAGTGCAGGTCAAGACGGTCGGCATCACGGCCGAGTTCGGCGGCGCCCTCGGCGGCGTCATCAGCGCCGTCACGAAGTCGGGTGGAAACCGGTTCACCGGCGAGGGGCACTACTACTACCTCGGCAGCGGCCTGAGCGGCGGCCCGGTGCCGCGCCTGGTCATCTCGCCGATCGACGACCGCACCGTGTTCACGGTGGAGGAGCCGAAGCAGCCGAATCACTCGAACGAGCTCGGCGGCTCGCTCGGCGGTCCGATCGTGCGCGACAAGCTGTTCTTCTTCGGTTCGATCTCACCGCGGTTCGCGAGCGCGACCCGCGAGTATCTGTTCGCGAGCGGCACGGATCCGGGCGAGATCCAGCGCGACCAGACGAGAATGAACGCCTACGGCAAAGTCAGCTACGGCAGCCGGCGGGTGAACGCCTACTTCGGCATGCTGCTGACGCCGACCACGTCGGAGGGCACGCTCCCCGCCTACAACGGCATCGGGCCGAAGTACCTCTCGAGCTCCAAGGCGGCTAACAATGTGAACCTCGAGCGTGGCTACGAAATCGATCAGCGGAATTTCACCGGCAACGTCGATCTCCACGTCGACCGGCTCGTCCTACGTCCGAGTGCAGGCCGGCCACTTCTACGACAACTACAAGGACACCGGCCTTCCGCTGACGACGCCAATCTGGTACCGCACGCCGTCCAGCCTGGCCTCCGAACGTCCCGGCGCAGTTCGCCGGGCCGACCGACTTCACAAACACGCCGGCGGTCAATATCGTCGATCACGACACAACCAAGCAGACCTATTTCCAGGCCGACTACAACGCGGCGTTCACCGCGGCGGGCTACCATACGCTGAAGGTCGGCGCCGGCATGCGGCGCAACAGCAACGACGTCGACAAGCGCTACCCTGGCGGCCGCGTCAGCGTGTGGTGGGGACAGACGTTCCAGAGCAGCGTGCCTGGCGTCGGCTCCCGGCACAGGCACCTACGGCTACTACGAAGTCGACGACCTCGGCACGTTCGGCGAGACGCAGGGAGACATCGCCCACTTCTACATGCAGGATCAGTGGTCGGCGGGCAACCTGACGCTCAACCTCGGCGTCCGGTTCGAACAGGAAAAAATCCCGGCGTTCAGAGAGCGGGAAACCGCGATCGAATTCGGCTGGGGCGACAAGTTCGCGCCGCGGATCGGCGCGGCCTACGACGTCTTCGGCGACGGCCGGATGAAAGTGTTCGGCAGCTACGGCCGGTACTTCGACTGGACGAAGTACGAGCTCGCACGCGGCACATTCGGCGGCGACCTCTGGCACACGTATTACCGTTCGCTCGACGATCCGGCGTTGCTTTCGTCGATCAACATCAACAACCTGCCCGGTCGCGACCTGCTCGGCGCCGCGCTCGGCTACACCGACTGGCGTATTCCAGCCTTCACCGAAGACGTGCTCGATCCGGACATGAAGCCGATGAGCCAGGACAGCTACAGCGGCGGCGTGGAGTATCAGGTGGGACGATCGACGGTCCTGGCCGTCAACTACGTCCACAACAACCTGATTCGCACGATCGAAGACGTCGGCCAGCTCATCGACGGCAGCGAGGTGTATACCTACGGCAATCCCGGCGAGGGGCTCGTGGAAGAAGCGTTCGTCTCCACCGCGACCACTCCGTTCAACGTTCCGCGGACCGAAGCGGGTGTACGACGCGGTTCAGGTCTCGCTGAATCGCCGCTTCTCGAACAACTGGTTCCTGGCCGGCAACTACACGATGAGCCGCCTCTACGGGAACTACGCGGGCATTGCCAGCTCGGACGAAATCCGCACGCCCGGCAACAGCTCGTTCGCCGTCGACCAGCAGCAGGGCGCCGGCACCGCGCGGCCTGGAGGCAGCGCGAACCGCGCGTTCGACCTCGACGAGATGATGTGGGACGCCAACGGCAATCTCGACGTGACGGGCCGCCTGGCCACCGACCGGCCGCATGTGTTCAAGGTCTACGGCGCCTACATGACGCCGTTCGGCACGCAGATCGGCCTCAACCAGTACGTCGGCAGCGGCACGCCGCTGACGACCGAGGTGAGGACTCTGCACACGCTCGTGTATCCGGAAGGCCGGGGCGATATGGGCCGCACGCCGACGCTGGCGCTCACCGACCTCCTCCTGTCGCACGAGCTCCGCATGCGGGGCAGCGATCGCATCCGCTTCGAGTTGAACGTGATCAACCTGTTCAACCAGAAGACGGTTCGGCATCGGTTCGTGGGGCTGAACCGGAACCGCGGCGCCGGCCGCGGCGGATCTCCATCTGATCAATCTGGCCAACGGTTACGACTATCGTGCGGCGATCAACGCGTCGCCCAACGGTCCGGTAAACGGCTACGATCCGCGCTACAACATGCCGGACCTCTGGAACGAAGGTACTCAGGGTCACTTCATGGTGAAGTTCCTGTTCTAAGGTTCGATTCGATCGAGTAAGTCGGAAGGGAGCGGAACATCGCTCCCCTCTTTTTTTGCCTGTCCCACCCCTACGCTCCCTGATTGACCCAGGACAACGACAGCGTGCCTGAAGCTCGCGAGAATGGGCTCATGGCAAGAGATAGATGGCACATCGGCAAGGGATTCCCGCTGCGTGGCGGGGGGGTGAAGCGGCGCGGCATTGTACGACCCCTTTTGGCAGCACCTCAAACGACATTTCGCCAACTAGCTGATTTGACTGGAACTTTACTGCCGAATTTTGACCGTGCCGACTTGGCGTGGTTCTTGTATCAGATGGGGGCAGGAGACGGGAGGCGGACCATGATAACCACGACCGAAACGACAACGCCGCTGACGGTGAAGTCCCTGTCGCAGCAGGTTGTTGTGGTCAGCAAGCAGTCACAGTTGAACGGGTTACTGGAGACGATGCTCGACGCGGGTCAATACGATGTGGTGTTCGTTGAGTCAACGGAACACGCCTACACCCATATCAAGCGTTTGACACCGCACCTCATTATCGTGTGCCTCGATATCGACGACCTCGACGGGTTCCAGGTGCTCTCGATGCTCAAGATCGATCCCGACACGAAGCTGATTCCGCTGGTGACGTGCACGGTGACACAAGAAGATGATGTGATGCACGATGAATCGCTCGACCCGCCTGACGACGTGTTCAGTCAGCCGGCCGCGCTGCAGCTGAACTGACCCGCCCTCGCAAGAGGTACGGGGCAAGGGGCGAGGGGCAAATAGCTCCCGCCCCTTTTTTTGTCTGCTTGCTTACCCCTTACCTCGCCCTGTGCCCTTACCCTTGCTCCACTCCCTTGCCCCGTCTTGTTTCTCTTCGTACACTACTGCCCACACGTGAACAACGATAACGACGACAAACGCGACCGGGAGCGGATTGAAATTCTCGGAGAGCTTCATGGCGAGGTGATGATCTTCCAGCCCTTGTCCATCAAGGAGATCAGCCGGGGCGGCTGTCTCGTCGAAACGTCTTTTCCCTTACATCTGAACTCGCTCCACGAGATCCGGCTCACGCTGGGCGATCGTTCGATCGTCCTGAAGGGGCGCGTGGCGCATTGCCGCATCAGCGACGTCGAGCAGGAGCTCGTGCACTACAAGTCGGGAATCGAGTTCATCGAGCCTTCCGACCGGGTTCGCGAAGTGATTGTGGAGTTTATCCAAGCGATCAAAAGCGGCCGGCTAGCGTGATTTGAGATGTTCGAGGTAATCGCCTGACGTGATGCGCGGCGCCCGGCCGAGGGGGGCGTTGTAGAAATACACCCACACATCTTCCGTCCTCCCGTCATCGAGCGTCGCCGCCACCCGCACGCGGTTATACAGGCTCCGCTCGGGCTCCGCGGGGCGGTGCCCCTCGATGCGATCCAGAGCGGCAAGCACCGTCGGCGGATCCGTAATCTCGAACACTTCTCCCCAGACCCGCGCGTCGCTTGCCGGCACCGCCGCCGGATAGATCCCCAGATCGAAAAGTTTGCCGTTGATCCAGCCGCGGCCGGTGAACGTGAGAAAGGCGTCGATTCCCGCGCGCGTCGTACCGGTTGAAGCCCGTGCGCAAGGTGCCGTAAAAAAACACTCGGTCTGACATGGTATTGCGTAGTACGTAGGGTCCGGCTTTAGCCGGACCCGTCCGAGTGTAACACGGTGAATTTAGGGCTGCGACGGCTGGCGCGCGGCGGGGCTGGCGGATGCGGGGCGATCATGCGGAGGGTTTCTGGCGACATCGCAAAGGACAGCTGCACGGTTTTGTCCGTACCTGATAGTTCGATCGACTTGAGCGTGCTGTCGAGCCCGGCCTTGCCGCCGCTGTGAAGGCGGGCAAGCGAGACGAAACCGCGCACGGCATCACGAAGCTCCTGCGCCGCGGCCTCGTCGCCGGCTTCCGCTCGAACAGTCGCTCGTATGCCGCCGTTCACGTTCGCTTTGGCGGACACGAGGCGGAGAGGCGGCACCTTGCTGCCCATCTCCGCGGAAAGCTTCATGTGCCGGCGGACGGCATCGAAGTGGCCGACGACCCACGCAGTGCTGCCCGCCGCGTCGCGAATCAGCCGCATCACTTCCTGGTTGTCGGTGATGTTGCCTGCGGGGCCTGGTTTTTCCACCGACAGGTCGATGACGCGGCGAACGACATCTGCCTGACCCAGCGCGATCAAATCGGGCGCCATAAGGCCGACGGCGAAGGCCTCGGCGCCGTCGCGATGAACGAGGAGTTTCCGTCCTTTATACTCGCTGAACTCACCCGCTCGGTCGCGGACCGCCTGCTCGATCCGCGGTAAATCAAAGGTGCCGGTGACCAGCACGGCGGCTCGAGGAATCTTGCGATTCTCCGCCTGCGGCTCCGCCGGATCGGATGGCTCCACATACACCAGGACCCGGTGAACCTGCTTTTCGAGGTCCACGCCGGCGAAGTCGGTCATCATCCGGTGACCCTTGTGGGAACGCCCTTCGAGGGTGGGCATGAGCTGCTTGCGCAGCTCCGAGTTCATGACCGCTCTGACATCGGCGTACGCGATCAACTCGACATTCGCCGGGACGTATCGGATTTCGGCCGGAACCCCGTCTGGCAGCGCCGCACTGCGCTGATAGCTCAGGTAGGCCACGAGCCCGCCCCCAAGCCCGACAATCAATACCGCCGCGGCGCCGACGACGAAATACCGGGTTTTTCTGGTCATGGTCAGGTACTGAAATAGACGAACGCACGAATCGGTGAGTTCCACGAACCTACGAACCTACGAACCTACGAACCTAACGAACCCACGAACCCACGAACCTACGAACCTACGAACCTACGAACTTCTATTGGTCTAGTACGTATTCCCGTTTTTCGACCGTCCGGGCCGCCAGCCACAGCGCCACGCCCATAATCGCCGCGAGCGATGCAAGGCTCGAAAGCACCGACGGCGGCTCGGAAAATAGCGTCTGGATGGCCGCGACCGTGCTGTCCTGCGGCATGGCATGAGGCACCAGCGCCTGCAGGTAGTGCGCGACCGTGAAGCGGCGCAGATAGCCTGGAACCACCAGGGCGACCTGCTCCCATCCGAATATGAGAATCAACCCCGCCACCAGAGGCCGCGGCACGAGCGCGCCAATCAGGGCGAACACCGCCCCGTACACGGCCAGGCCAAGCGCCAGCAGTCCGAGATCCGTGAGCAGCTGGGGAAACGTCCCGCCAATACTCCCGCCGGCGAGCGGCGTGATCAGCAGAAAGACGGCTGTCACCGACGGCAGCACCACGAGGATCGTGCAGGCGAGATACGCGAGATATTTGCCGATGATGACCGAGCCCCGCCGGATCGGCCGGGTGAAGAGATAGGTGATCGTGCGGTCCTCTACTTCGTCGGAGATCAGGGATGTTCCATAGAACGCGCCCAGCACCGGGACGACAAATCTCAGATAGAGCAGCCAGATCATGCCGCCGAAAATGACCGGGCCGGGAACCGCCACGCCATTCACTCTGAAAGACGACATGCCCAGCTCATGGATGACGCGCAAGATGACTGCGATGACGACCGGCGCGCCCGTGGCCAGGGCCATGAAAACCGTCCGGCGCGACCACAACATCTGGTTGAAGGAGAGGTCGAACACGCGCAGGACGCTGTTCCAGGCACTCATGATTTCACCAGATATTCGAACACGGCCTGGAGATTGTCGTCGGGCGACGTGATTTCGTAGATATCACCCGATCCGTCCCGCGCGGCCATCTCCGTGATGCGCGCGTAGAACTGATCGGGCTTGGTCGTCTGCACGAACACCGCATCTTCCTCGAATCGAACGCCAAGCACGTCTTCGTTGGCGACGATTGCCGTCGCCAGGTCCCGAGGGTGCTTCGATCGCAGGCACACGGTGTGCGGATGTTCGTCGATCAAATCCCGAATCTGATGCACGTTGCCCTCGGCGAGGACGCGGCCGTGGTGCATGAGAATGATGTTCGAGGTCAGGGCTTCCACTTCGTGGAGCACGTGGCTCGAGACGATGACGTGCCGGCCCATCGCCGCCCAGTTGCGCAGGAGCCTGATCGTCCTGCGCCGCGCGATCGGGTCCATGCCCGACAGCGGCTCGTCGAGAATCAGGAGCTCCGGCTCATGCGCGATCGCCTGCGCGAGCTTGACACGCTGGCGCATGCCTTTGCTGTAGGCGCCAATCCGCTTGTCGGCCGCGTCTTTCAAATCGACGTTTTCCAGCGCGGACATCGCGATATCGGCCGCTTCACGCTCACCGTAGCCGTGGAGGCGGACCAGAGCGGTCACCCATTCGCGGCCGGTCATGCGGTCGTAAAACGCATCCTGCTCGGGACACAGGCCCATGCGGCGAAAAATGCGGGGATTACCCCACACAGCCTCGCCGAAAATCTTGACGCCGCCCTTGCTGGGCTTGAGCTGCCCGGTGAGCAGCTTCAGCAGTGTGGACTTGCCGGCGCCATTCGGGCCAAGCAGACCAGTTACGCCGGGACCGACGGTCAGCGTAATGTCGTTCAACCCGATTACCTGCCCGTACCACTTGGACAGATGGTCAGTTGTCACGACCATTCGCTCCGCTCTTTGCTCTCCGCTCTCTGCTCTGGCAGCGTCAGCGGTCGTGGCTCTGGCAGCTTCAGCGGTCACGTGACCACCTCGATCGCGCGGATGCGGCGGCTCAACACGACCGCCGAACCGCCGACGATGACGCAGATCGCGGCGGCGGATATGAGCGGATGTGTGTCGTAGCGGGGCGGCACTCGAAACAACACGTCGCCGACCTGATTGACGTTCGCGAAAATAGACACCCAGGAGAACCCCGTGCCGGGGACCGCGGCGCCGAGAACCCCAAAGACCGCATGCGTAAAGAACGCGAGTCCTGCATACATGACCGCGACGAACCACCGGCTCTTGCTGAGCGACGACAGCGCGAGAATCAGAAACGTCGACAGCGTAATCAGCACGAGCGAATATGCCGAGATCGAAGGGATGAGGGTGAGATGTTCCCAGACGAACGTCATGCTTCCGGCGAACGCCGGCACGAGAAACAGCAGCAGCATCCCGGGGAGCCACGTGACCGCGGCGAGCGCCGTCATCAGCACCGCCGCTTTACCGGCAATATATTGCGTCCGGGTAATCGGCCGCGACAGATAGAGTTGAAGCGCGTTCGCGCGAATATCGTCCGCGATGAGACCTGAGCCTGCGTAGACCGAGAGAAAGAACACGAGCGGCTCCTGCTGGTTCAGGAAGTCGCGGAACATCGCAGGGGTGACAGCGAGCAGACCGATCTGCGACATCCCCGGCACATTCGCGGCAGCCCAGATTTGTACGCCTCTCACGACAACAGGAATCCACGCCAGGATCATCAGGAACAGGAAGGCGCGTTTCCGTACCAGAATCCGGAGCCCGTTGGCCGCAATCACCACCCACCCGCGAGATCTGAAATCGACGCCACCTTCCCGCCGGCGATAGCGCTCGCGATGAATGGGCATCTACACCTCACCCATCGCTTCCGCAAACACGTCCTCGAGGGTCGGTACGCTCGCCTTCAAGTGACGCACCTGGGCGCCGACCCGGGCAGCCGAGGCAAAAATCTGATCGGCGCCGGCGCTGGCCGGCATGAGAATCCGGAAGACGTCGGAGTCGGTTTCGCGGCACTCGAAGGCCAATGCCTTGAGACGCTCGACGAAAGCGGCACGGTCACCCTTGACGCGGACTTCGAAAATGTGGCCGGCCGGCCTCTTGAGGGACGCGATCGGCCCCTGCATCACGACCTGCCCGCGATTCATCACGACGACAGCGTCGCAGACCGATTCGACGTCGGGCATCACGTGCGAGGACAGAATGAGGCTGATGTGTTTGTTTTGTGCGATATCCCGGATGAGCGCGAGCATTTCTTCGCGTCCCTTCGGATCGAGTCCGTTGGTCGGCTCATCGAGCAGCAGCAGATCGGGATCGTGCACGAGCGCCTGCGCCAGCTTTATGCGCTGCTTCATGCCGGTCGAATACGTTTCGACGTTGCGATACCTCGCTTCGCCGAGGCCGACGTAATACAGGACCTCGTGAGCGCGCTGCATGGCATCCGCCGCCGGAAGGCCAGACAGCTCGGCGCAATACGCGACGAACGAGACGGCGGTCATCCCGGGAATCTGCGCGTCGTTCTCCGGCATGTAGCCGACGCGCGACCGGATCTCGAGCGACGCGGACCGAACGTCGAGATCGAGCACGCTGATGCTGCCGTTGTCGGGTTTGATCAAGCCCAGCAGCGCCTTCAGCATCGTGCTCTTGCCCGCGCCGTTGGGCCCGAGCAGTCCGACTGCGCCGGCGGGAAATGCCGCGGAGACGCCGGAGAGCGCCCACTGAGTGCCATAGCGGACGCCGACGTGCTCGAGAACGGCAATCGAATCGGGCATCAAGGGTCTATACGAACGGGCCAAGTGCGGTGTTCCGCCCGACTACAACCCGAGGACATCGCGCCTTTCACGCATGAATCCGATGACGTTCGCGATGTGTGCCTCGAGCGGCAGGCCCAGTTCCTCGGCGCCCTTCCGCAAATCGTCGCGGCTGACGCCTTTGGCGAACGCTTTGTCCTTCATCTTCTTGATGACGGACGCAGGCTCGAGGTCCAACACACTCTTCGACGGACGCACGAGCGCCGCGGCGGTCACGAACCCGGCCATCTCGTCGCACGCAAACAGCGTATGCTCCAGCTTCGACTCCCGGGGCGTAGCGGTGTGCTCGCCATGAGACAGAATGGCGCGGATCACCACCTCCGGGCACCCGCGTTCGCGCAGGATCTCCGCGCCGCGAAATGGATGATCTTTCAGTTCGGGGTATTGCTCGTAGTCGAAGTCGTGCAACAGCGCGACCACGCCCCACAGTTCTTCGTCCTCACCAAACGTGCGGGCGTAGCCGCGCACGGCCGCTTCCACGGCAAGCGCATGTTTGCGCAGGCTCTCGCCCTTGGTGTGCTCGGTCAGAAGATTCCAGGCATTTTCACGCGTCAGCTCGAACATGCCAATCCCCAATCCCTAGTCCCTAGTCCCTAGTCCCTAGTCAGCGGAGGGCCGCGCCGCCCTGTGCGACAACTTGGCGATGAGCGGGCGCGGGATCACGCGCGCGGCGGCCGGAATCATCTTGTTCCGCAAGCCAGGAATCGCCACCGGCTTGCCGGCCATCATGGCGTCGTACCCGACGCGCGCGACGCGCGGAGCGTCCATGACGAAGGCCTCGAACAGACGAGACCGCTGCGATCCCGCGCGCACTTTGAACTCCGACTCCGTCGGCCCCGGACAAAGCGTCGTCACGCTGATGCCATGCGGTTTCAGCTCGTAGTCGATCGCCTGAGAAAATGAGAGCAGGAACGCTTTGCTCGCGTAGTAAACCGACATCCATGGACCGGGCACGAATGCCGCGGTGGATGCCACGTTGAGAATACGTCCGCCGCGGCGAGCCATCATCGCCGGGAGAAACCGCTTCGTCAGGTCCACCACGGACGTGACGTTGAGCTGAATCATCTTCAGCTCGGCAGCGAGATCGGTCGTGGCGAACTTCCCATACAGACCCACCCCTGCGTTGTTCACCAGGTACTCCACATCGAGCGCGCGCGCCGTCACGGCTTCGTGGAGCCGCCTGGCGCCCGACGGGTCGGACAGATCTTCGGGAATACATGCCACGTTGACGCCGAATTTCTTCTCGAGGTCGCGACCCCGGGCCTCCAGCTTGTCGCGCGTCCTCGACACGAGGATCAAATCATGCCCGTGTTCGGCGAACACCTCGGCGAGCGCGGCGCCGATCCCGACCGATCCGCCGGTAATCAGCGCTCGTCCGTGTCCCATGTATGCGTCCTCGCGACAGCAATGGCCTTTTCGATCACCGACGTCGCTTTCGGTGTCAGTCGATAGCGCTCCAGATCGGTTGGATCGACGAATTCCGCCGCGGCCACGTCCGAGCCGTGCGCGAGCGCGCCGCCTGCGGGGCGGCACAAATAGTCGATGAGCACGTAGTGATAGCGTACCTTTCTTTCCGGATCGAGCAGGATGCGATCGAAGACGTCGACGACGGGTCCCACCTGCACCTCGAGTCCGGTCTCTTCGAGCATCTCGCGGGTCAGGCCCGCCTCGAGCGTCTCGCCGAGCTCGAGACGGCCGCCCGGCAGGCTCCATTGTCCGGCGAGCGGCTCGAAACGCCGCTTCACGAGCACCACTTTTCCGTCCTCGACGATCACGGCGCCGACACCGACGATCGGCTGCCCTGGGTACTGCCGTGACGGCCGCGCCGGGGTCACCGGCTCGACGTCGTCTTCGGCCTGAAAGCTCAATGGATGGATGACACCGCGCTGACGCGTGATGAGGTCTCCCTCGATCCAGAACTCGTCGTAGCCGGCGCTCGTGACGATGTCGCCGGACTCGGTCTGCTCCCTGCCGCGCCATTCAGCGTGCATCGCCCCGGTCTCGACGCGCGCAATCATACGGACGTGACGCTGAGCAGCGCGCGCGAGCAGCGCCGACATCTCGCGCCGCAACTCGTCGCGGCCGCGCACGATTGCGGTACCTGAGTCGTTGGTGGCGTCCGGGTGATAGAAATCGATCAGGCGATCGAGATCGCCCGTGTTGAACGCCTGAAACCATCTTCGGACGAACTCGAATGAGTCGGTCGCCATTGAATGAGGTATTTTACGGGCATGCGGGCCTACACAAAATATCTGACGCTCAACATTCCTTCAAAAATGGCGTTCCGGAACATCACACCTGAGGTGGACGAAGCGATCCGCGCAAGCGGCGTTCAGGAGGGCCTGGTGCTCGTGAACACGATGCACATCACGGCATCGGTGTTCATCAATGACGACGAGCGGGGGCTGCACCACGATTTTGGGAAATGGCTCGAGGATCTCGCGCCGTTCAACCCGGATCCCAATCACTACCATCACAACCGCACCGGCGAGGACAACGCCGATGCCCATCTCAAGCGGCAGGTGATGGGCCGCGAGGTCGTGGTCGCGATCACGAAGGGACAACTCGATTTCGGTCCGTGGGAACAGATTTTCTACGGCGAGTTCGACGGCCACCGCAACAAGCGCGTCCTGATTAAAGTGATTGGGGACTAGCTACAGCTCCAGGCTCGCGTCGGCGTTCAAATCCATTCCCGCGCGTTTGCCCGCGTGGAAATTCCTCAGGCCGGCTGCGGCAATCATCGCGGCATTGTCCGTGGACAGTGAAATGTGCGGAGCATAGGTAGGGATGCCGAGGCGTTCGCCGCGTGATGCGAAGTCGCCCCGCAATCTGGCGTTGGCGGAGACGCCGCCGGCGATGCCTACGCTCCGGGCGCCGAATCGCTCCGCGGCATCGAACACGCGATCCAGCAGAGTCGTGACGACAACGCGCTGAAAGCTCGCGCACATGTCGTCGATCTCCTTGTCCGAAAGCGGTTCGCCGGCTTCAGTCCTCGGCTTGACGTGGCGCAGCACCGCCGTCTTCAAGCCGCTGAAGCTGAAATCCAGATCGCCTTTCATTTCCGGCGCATTCCGATCGGCATGCGTCATTCGCGTCGCCGGCAGCGCCACCGCCTGGTCGTCCCCCTCCCGGGCGCGCTTGTCCACAATCGGGCCGCCTGGATATCCCAGGCCGAGTAATTTCGCGACCTTGTCGTACGCCTCCCCCGCCGCGTCATCTCTCGTCCGCCCGATGCGGTGGTATGTGCCCGGCTCGCGAATCAAATAGAGGCTGGTGTGGCCGCCCGACACGACGAGCGCCACGAGCGGCAACGGCAGCTCGCCGTGCTGAAGAAACAGAGATTCGATGTGGCCGGCCAGATGATGTACGGGCACGAGCGGCAGGTTCAGCGACAGCGCGAGGGACTTCGCGAACGAGACTCCCACGAGGAGAGAACCGACGAGACCGGGGCCCTGGGTGACGGCAATGGCATCGGCGTCGCTCAACTCGACCTGGGCGGCATCGAGCGCCGCGCGCACGACGCCGCAGATGTCACGGATGTGCTGGCGGGACGCCAGTTCGGGAACCACCCCACCCCACTCCCGGTGGATGTTGGTCTGCGAAGCGACGATGTTCGAGCCAATCGACCATACGCCGTCGGTCTCGCGGACGACGGCAGCCGACGTTTCGTCGCAGGATGTTTCGATTCCCAGCATCAGCATGGCGGATCTCAAAAATAGGGGTCGGGTGTGATTTTTACGAATTTCGTAAAAATCACACCCGACCCCTATTTTCCACGAGATCGCGAAGCGACTCGGAATAGGGCGGCCGGGCGATGCCGCGTTCGGTGATGATCGCCGTGATGTACCCGTTCGGCGTCACATCGAACGCGGGGTTGCGGACCTTCGCGGCGGCGGGCGCAATTCGGGTGCCGCCAAGATGTGTCACTTCCTTCGCCGCGCGCTCTTCGATCGGAATCAGGCTGCCGTCGGCGGTGGCGAGATCGATAGTCGAGATGGGCGCGGCCACGTAGAACGGGATTCCGTGCTCTTTCGCCAGCACAGCCACGGTGTAAGTGCCGATCTTGTTGGCGACGTCGCCGTTCGCGGCGATCCGATCGGCACCGACCACGACGAGGTCGATCTGCTTGTCGCGCATCAGCGCGCCCGACATGTTGTCGGTGATCACCGTCGTGTCGATGCCGTCGCGAGTGAGTTCCCACGCGGTCAGCCGCGCGCCCTGCAGAAACGGCCGTGTCTCGTCGGCGAGAACCGTGACGGTTTTGCCCTGCTCGACGGCACCTCTGATGACTCCCAGCGCGGTGCCGTAGCCGGCTGTCGCCAGCGCACCGGCGTTGCAATGCGTGAGCACGCGCGACGCATCGGGGACCACCGCCGCGCCAAATGAACCCATGGCGCGGCAGCTCTCGACGTCCTCGTCGTGAATGTTCCGCGCTTCGGCCTCGAGTCTCGCCTTGATCTGATCGACAGACTGCCCCGACGCGGCCATCTCGGCGAACACCCGCTTCATGCGATCGATGGCCCAGAACAGGTTGACCGCGGTCGGCCGGGTGTCCGCCATCATTTCGCAGAGCTTGTAGAACTCGCCGGCGAGCTTGGTCGTGCCGGTGGCGTCGCTGTTGCGCACGCCGAGCGCAAGCCCCATCGCCGCCGCCACGCCAATCGCCGGCGCCCCGCGAATCACCATCGTCTTGATCGCTTTCGCGACGTCTTTTGCGTTCTTGCAGGTGACGTAGGTTTCGACCATCGGCAGCTTCCGCTGATCGATCATGACAACGCCGGCATCGTTCCACTCGATGGTTGGAGCATGATGAGGATGTGTCCTCTGCGTCCTCTGTGGTGATTAATTCACTCGATGAAGCGAGCATCGAACGGATGCGGGAGGAGATCTTTCATCTGGTGCCGCGTTTTGATATCGCGCAGATCGGCGAGTATGACCTCGATGTCGCCGGCGAGCTCCCACAGGATCTGGCGGCATGCGCCGCACGGCGTCGTGGGCTGGGCGGTATCGGCTACGACCGCGATGCGCCGGAACGATCGATGCCCTTCCGAGACGGCCTTGAAAATCGCCACGCGCTCGGCGCACATCGTCAGCCCATAAGTCGAGTTCTCGATGTTGCAGCCGGTGATGATGCGGCCGTCCGTCGTCTCGACCGCCGCGCCGACTTTGAAATCTGAAAATCCCGCGATCGCCCGCTCGCGTGCGACACGGGCGGCGTGCACGACATTCGGGTGCCCGCTGGAGTCATCCACCCGCCGCGGCCCGATGCGGCGATCGTAGCCGCTGCGTTTTTGCACGCCGGCGACGACGAGGGTCTGCATGCGCCGTTCGCCGGAGACTCTCCGATCGCTTCCAACGCGGCGCTCCTGCCAGGGCCCGGCCGCCGTGAGCCCAACCTCCACCGCCCACGCGATGTCGACAACAGGCCTGGCATGCAGGTGGTTCGAGATGTCGCGCCGGAGATCTTTGACCTCACGATCGCCCTCCGCCAGGGCTGCGGCGTCGGCGCTCTTCCAGACGCGGATGTCGTAATACCGCCGCGGGTGTTCGCCATCGCGAAGGAGCTGGTTCGTCCCATATCCTTTTTTGCGCACGAGCGCCTGCATCTGCCCGGTCAGCGCGAGGAACTCGCTTTCTTTGCCCTCGGTGATCTCGAGCGCGACCACGGAAACGACAGATTGGTCAGCCACAGTGCCTCAACTTAGATGCCACCGACGATGTTCGTCAACAGGGAGATGAATTTGCCACGGACGCGTTTCGCGGTCTCGAGCACTTCGTCATGGTTCAGCGGCTGGGGCAGCACACCCGCGGCCATGTTGGTGATGCACGAGATGCCGAGCACCTCGACACCCATGTGGCGTGCGACGATCGCCTCGGGCACCGTGGACATGCCGACCGCGTCGGCGCCAATCGACCGCAGATAACGGACTTCGGCCGGCGTTTCATACGAAGGGCCATGCCAGGCGACGTAAATACCGTGACGGAGCGGGATGCCCAGCGCCTGGCCCGCGGCATCGGCTGCCTGCCGCAGCCGCGGGGAATATACATTCGTCAAATCCGGAAAGCGGACCCCGAAGCGTTCGTCATTCGGCCCGACGAGGGGATTGCTGCCGAGCAGATTGATATGGTCGTCGATGACCATCAGATCGCCTGGCGTGAAGCCCGTGTTGACGCCGCCAGCGGCGTTGGTGAGGAGCAGCGCTTTGACGCCGAGCGCGCCAAGCACTCGCGTCGAGAAGGTCACCGTCCGCAGGTCGTGTCCCTCATAGAAGTGCGCGCGGCCGGAGAGGGCCGCAATCGTACGGCCAGAGAGCTCTCCGATGACGAGCCGGCCTTCATGGCCGACGACAGTGGACACCGGCCAGTTCGGGATGTCTTCATAGCGAATCGACACCGCCTGCGAGAGGCTCGACGCAAAGTCGCCAAGGCCCGAGCCGAGCACGACGGCGATCTCCGGGATTGACTGGGATTTCGATCGAATGCGATCGGCAGCGCGTTGGACTTGATTGTAATAAGGGAGGTCGCTCAACGTTCCTTCTCGTAAGCGCGGCCTAGCGCGCGCGGCGGCCGCGACTGACCGATGAATCCGGCCAACACGACGATCGTGAGTACATATGGGACCATCTGGATGAACTGTACTGGAATGTCTTCGCCCGACGGCAGTTTAACAACGCCCTGCATCTGGATGGTAATCGCCTCCGTGAAACCGAAAAACAGGCACGCGAGCATTGTCTGGACGGGGCGCCACTTGCCGAAGATGAGGGCGGCCAGCGCGATGAATCCTCGTCCCGACGTCATGTTGCGCGTGAACAGCGACGACTGCCCAATCGACAGGTACGCGCCTCCCATGGCCGCCAGGGCGCCCGATAACAGCACCCCGCTGTATCGGATTCGCGACACGTCGATGCCCGCAGCGTCGGCCGCGGCGGGATTTTCGCCCACCGCGCGAAGGCGCAGGCCGAACGGCGTCCGATAGAGCACGTACCAGGTAATCGGAACGAACACGAACGCGGCCACGATCGGCACGCTCGGGATGAGCTGATCGATCCTGAGCGGAGGCGTGGAGCCGGACGACAGAAAGAGCGCGCCGCTCAAGAAGCCGGGCAGCCCGATCATCATGATGTTGATGGCGGTGCCGACGACGACCTGATCGGCCCTGTATCGGATGCAGGCGAGTGCGTGGATCGCCGCAACAAGGATTCCCGCGGCGATGGCGGCGGCCAATCCAACCCAGGGATTTCCTGTGACATAGGTGACGGCGGCGGCGGTAAATGCCCCTGCGAGCATCATTCCTTCCAGCGCGATGTTGATGACGCCGGATCGCTCCGAAAACAAGCCGCCGAGCGCCGCCAGAATCAGCGGTGTGGCGAGCCTGATCGTCGAAAAGATCAGCGAGATGGTGAGCAGGTCAGCCATCGTGCCTGCCTCGCCGGGTGAAGCGGAGGAGGGGCTCGCGGAAAAACGCCTCGGCAGCGACGAACAGGATAATCGTCGCCTGGAGAATCTGAACGATGTCCTTCGTCACGTTTTCGGTGAAGGCGTCGACGGGAATGCCCCCGCGCGTCAGCACCGCAAACAGCAGCGCGGCAAACACGACGCCGACCGGGTGGTTGCGGCCCAGCAATGCGACCGCGATGCCGGTGAAGCCGTAATTGTCGGAGAAGCCGTCGTAGTAGCGGTGACGGTAGCCGAGCACCTCGTTGATGCCCACCATGCCCGCGAGGCCGCCGGAAATCGCCATCGCGAGCACGATCTGCCGGGGAACCGAAATGCCTCCGTATTCGGCAGCCGACGGGTTGCTGCCCGTCGCGCGAATCTCATAGCCCCACTTCGTGCGCCAGAGGAAGACGTAGACGAGACCACACGCGATCAGCGCGAGCACGAACGCAACGTTGAGCGGTATTCGCGCGGGAAATCCGGGAATCACGTCGCCGAGCCGCGGAATGTGAGCGGCCGCGGAAATCGGGGCGGTCTGCAAAATCGGGTCGCCAGGCGTGCGGTAGTGGTACTGAGTGAAATAGCTGACCAGCGCAATCGCGATGAAGTTCATCATGATTGTGTTGATCACCTCGTGCGATCCGAACCGCGCCTTCAACACTCCCGGAACCGCCCCCCACATCGCGCCGCTCACGACAGCCGCGGCGAAACACAGCGGGATGAGCAACACCGCCGGAAGATTTCCCAGGACGATGCCGGTCCATGCCGTCGCGAACGCGGCGACATACAGCTGACCCTCGGCACCGATATTCAGCAGGCCCGCGCGGAAGGCGACGGTGACCGCCAGGCCGGTAAAGATGAGCGGCGTCGCGAGGAACAACGTGTAACCGATACCATCGGGCCACCACAGCGCACTGCCGACCAGCAGACGGTAGGTTTCGACGGGGTTGTCGCCGATTGCCGCGATGAACACGCCGCCAACGACGAACGCCGCGAAAACGGCGATGACGGGAAACAGCAGGACCATAGGAGGTGTCGGCCGTCAGGCCGGCTTCTGCGCTCCGGTCATCAGACAGCCGATTTCCGTTGGCGTCGCCCTGGCCGGATCCACTTCGCCGGCGATGCGGCCTTCATGAATCACCAGCAGACGATCCGACAGCGACGTCACCTCTTCCAGTTCCGCGGACACGAGCAGGATGGCGCACCCCGCGTCACGCAGCGCAACTAACTTTTGGTGGATGAACTCGATCGCGCCAATGTCGACCCCGCGGGTCGGCTGGGCGACGAGCAGCAGCTTCGGACGTTGTTCGAATTCGCGCCCGATGATCAACTTCTGCTGATTGCCGCCGGATAACGCCCGCGCCGGCAGGGAGGGATTGGGCGGCCTGACGTCGAAGCGCTGGATGATGTCCCCGGTCCGGCGGCGGACTTCCCGATCGTCCACCAGCGGACCAGACGTCACCGGCGGCCGATAGTGAACGCCGAGAATGGCGTTTTCGTCCAGACCGAAATCGAGCAGCAGTCCGCGGCGATGGCGGTCTTCCGGAATGTGCGAGATGCCGCGCTCCCGCCGCGCGCGCGCATCCAGTCCGCGCAACGGCTCGCCCGCGAGCAGCAGATCGCCCGACACATCGGCCGAATTGACGAGCCCGGCTATCGCCTCGATGAGCTCACGCTGACCGTTCCCCTCCACTCCGGCAATCCCGACAATCTCTCCGGCCCGCACGTCGAACGAGACATTCCGCAGCGCCGGACGCGATTCGGCCCCGCCCGGTCCCGAGCGTATCGAAAGGTTACGTACCGCGAGCGTCACCTCGCCCGGTTGCGCGGCCGGCTTGTCCACGCGCAAGAGCACTTCACGGCCAACCATTAGTCGCGCGAGCTCCGCCGCGCTCGTCTCGCGGGTCTTGACGCGGCCGACAACTTTTCCGTCGCGCATGACGGTAACGACATCGGAGATGGCCAAAACTTCGGCGAGCTTGTGGGTGATGATGACGATCGTCTTGCCCTGTTCGCGCATGCCGCGCAGGATCGCGAAGAACTCCTCCACCTCGAGCGGCGTCAGGACGGCCGTCGGCTCGTCGAGAATCAATAGTTTCGCGCGCCGGTACAGCGCTTTCAGCAGCTCGACGCGCTGCTGCTGGCCGACGGAGAGGCTCTCCACCCGTGCGTCGGGATCGACCGACAGCTTGAACTCTTCGGACAGGGCGCGAATGCGCGCGCGGGCATCGTCGATATCGAGCGCGATGGCCGTACCTGACTCGGCGCCGAGCACGATGTTCTCGGCCACGGTCATGGTGTCCACGAGCATGAAGTGCTGATGCACCATGCCGATGCCCAGGCCGATCGCGTCGAGCGGCCGCTTAATCGAACGGACCTCGCCGTCAACCAGGATGTCGCCGGCGTCCGCGGTGTAGAAGCCGTAGGCGATGCGCATGGCGGTGGACTTCCCCGCGCCGTTTTCACCGACGATGGCGTGGATGGTGCCGGGGTCGACCTTGATGTTGATGCGATCGTTGGCAACGACGCTGCCGAAGCGTTTGGAAATGTTCCGAAGCTCTAACATTCGGAACAATCCCAAGAAGGCCAACAGGAGATCAGGAGTTTAGGAGGAACACAAATGCGATTGCGCCGGCTTGCGGCGCAAGCCGGCCGCGCTGAAAGCGCGCAATCGCTGCTCATCCCCGTGTCTGCCATCGCGTCATCGCGTCATCGCGTTTCGTCTTCGTGTCTTCGTGGTCGTGTCTTCGTGCCTTCGTGGTCGTGCCTTCGTGGTCGTGCCTTCGTGGTTTAGTTTCGCGTTTACTGGAACATCGCATCGGTCACCTTGATCTCCCCCGCGATGATGCGGCGCTTGGCTTCTTCCGCGGCGGCAATCGCTTCGGGACTGAGAAGGTGGCGGTTGTGTTCGTCCACCGCGTATGCGACGCCGTCGCTCTCGAGACCGAACACGTGCAGCCCCGCTTTGAAGCGTTTTTCCTTCACTTCCTGCACGATCTGATAGACGGCGTTGTCGACGCGCTTCACCATGCTGGTCAGCACGAAGCCTGGCTTCACCATGTTCTGATTGGAATCGACCCCGATGACGAAATGCGTCGCGCGTCCCGTCGCGTCGCGCCCCTTTTCCTCGACGGCATCGAACGCGCCCAGGCCGGAGTTGCCCGCCGCGGTGAAGATGATGTCTGCGCCTTTCGCGATTTGCGCGAGCGCGAGCTCCTTGCCCCTGCCCGGATTGTTCCACGCGGCATCGGTGACACCCACATAGTTTTCGAGCACCCGAATGTCGGGCCTCACCGACCGGGCGCCCTCTTCGAACCCCTTGGCAAAGCGATGGATCAAGCCGATGTCCATCCCCCCCAAAAAGCCCAGCGTACCCGTCTTCGTCGTCATCGCCGCGAGAATGCCGACAAGGTACGAACCTTCATGTTCCTTGAAGACCAGCGACGCGACGTTGGACAGCTCGCTGACGCCGTCGACGATGGCAAACTGAATCTGTGGATAGTCCCTGGCGACCGTGTCGACGATGGGCGCCTGGGCGAACCCGATGCCGATGATCACGTCATATTGACGTTCGGCGAACGCCCTGAACGCAGGTTCGATGCTGACCGGAGTGCCCGGCTCCACGTCCCGCAGCACGATGCCGAGCGCGGGTTTGCCGCAGTCGCCTCCGGTTGGCCACTTCCCGGTCTCCGCGCACTTGACGCCGTTCCATGCCGCGGCGTTGAACGAGCGATCGTCCTTTCCACCGATGTCGAAGACGATGCCCGTTTCGGTGGCGGCCGGATCGCTTACGGCATAGCTCTGCGGGCTGCATGCCGCCAGCGCGACGACGAGGAGCAGCGGCGCCGCGGCCCTCACGAGATCTCTCCGATGACCAGAGGAACGCGTGGTGGAGGCGCCTCGCCGATCCGGACGGCCGATGTCAGCAAAGGCAGCGCGGCGGCCAGCCGTTCTTCCGATCGGTAAAACACGCGCAGCACGGCATCACCCGCCTGCACCGCATCGCCAACCGTTGCGGGAATCATGATGCCGACTGATGCATCGATCGTCTCATCGACTGTGTTGCGCCCGGCTCCGAGCGCGACAGAAGCCCGGCCGATGAGACCGGCGTCCAGCTCAGCGACGAACCCGTCGCGGCCGGCGTCGATCACACGTTCGCGAGGTGCCATGGGCATGAGGCTGTAATCGTCGAGGACTCGGGGATTGCCGCCCTGCCGCTCAACTATTGCACGGAACCGCTCCAGCGCCTCTCCGGACTCCAGCGCGCGGCGGCACAGCGATGCTGCGTCGCGCCGATCCCTCGCGACTCCGGCAGCCACCAGCATGCGCTCGCTGAGCTCCAGTGAGTTTTCCAGGAGATCCGGGCGGCTGCGCCCTTTGAGAGCCTCGATGCACTCGACGACTTCGTTGGCGTTGCCGACAGCCGCGCCCAGGGGCCAGTTCATCGCCGTCACGACAGCTTCGGTCCGCACGCCTGACGCCTTCCCGATCGCGACGAGAGACTCCGCCAGCGAGCGTGCCGCTTCGGGCGTCTTCATGAACGCACCTTTGCCGCTCTTCACGTCGAGCACGAGCGCATCGATGCCCTCTGCGATCTTCTTGCTCATGATGGAGGCGGAAATGAGCGGGATGCTCTCAATCGTGCCGGTCACGTCACGCAGCGCGTAAAGCGTCTTGTCGGCGGGGGCAATCTCGGCGGTCTGTCCGATCAGCGCGCAGCCGATCTCGGCGAGCGATCGGCGCATTTCCGGGATGGACAGATTTGTGCGAAATCCGGGAATCGATTCGAGCTTGTCCAGCGTTCCGCCGGTGTGCCCGAGCCCGCGCCCCGACATCATCGGGACGATGCCGCCGCACGCCGCAACCAGCGGCGCGATGATGATGGATGTCTTGTCGCCGACCCCGCCCGTGCTGTGTTTGTCGACCTTGACGCCGGGAATGTCCGACAGATCCACGCGGGCCCCGGATCGGACCATCGCATCGGTCAGGATCGAGGTTTCGTCGGGCGACATCCCCTTGAGCAGAATCGCCATCAGCAGGGCCGCCGCCTGATAGTCAGGAAGTGAAAAACTGGTCACTCCTGTGACGAAGAACCGGATCTCCTCAGCGGTGAGCACGCCGCCGTCTCGCTTCTTTTGAATGATGTCGACCGCGCGCATCCTGTAACCGTGTCCGTCCGATAATAACGAAGAATCGTGTCATCTCAACAGGAAGCGCCAACGCAGCTCGATCAGGACAGCGCCGCCAAGCTGACGGATTTCGCCCGGGCCATCAAGGCCGCCGCGCGCGCCGTCACGCTGTACCCCTCGTCGCATCCTGCGATCAGGCTCTCGCTGGCGAGACTCGTCGACGCGTCGTCCCGCATGACGGCGAAGGGCTCGGTCACTCTTGGCGTGGCCCCCGACAACATCCTGATGGACGGCGCGGCGTCGCCCAGACCCGATCAGGCGGTACGCGAGACCGGCGCGCTGTTTCACGACCACATGATTGGCCTGGTCACACTACACTCGAGCCCGAGTCCCGACGGGTGGCTCCCTTTCCTGAACATCCTCGCGAAGTCCCTCGACGAGGTGCGGGCCGGCGGCGGCGTCGCGCGCCTGTGGGGAGCAACCGGCCAGCGGCACCTGGAGTTGCAGCAAATCGACTACGCCGACATCCTTCGCGAGCGGCAAAGCACGCTGCAGTCGCGCTGGGAAGACATCCTGCGCGCGTGCCTCAATCTCAGCTCGCCGCTCGATGAGGAGGCGCTCAAAGGGCTGCTCGACGTGTGCGGCGACCCCGAGCGTTTCAGCGAATTCGTGCTCGCCCTCCAGGACAATGGCGAGACCAGCCTCGGGTCCAAGGCATCGGCGCTGCTGCGGATGCTGCGGGGAGTCGTCGACCTCGTCTCGCGAACGGATCCCGGCAAACTCGACGCGCTGCTCAAGAGCGTCGCGCAGGGCTTTGGCGCGCTGTCGCCCGAGTTGCTTCTCGAACTGCTCTCCACGGAAGAGGGACGCGCCGACAAGGCGGCCGACTTCGTGCTCCAGGTGGCGAGCCGGATGACCGACTCCACCCTGGGCGGATTCGTCGCCCGTTCGGTGGCGGCGCAAGGAGGCGCCACGAACCGGCTGGCGCAGGCGTTCCAGGCGCTCGTGCCGGATCCAGGGCGGCGCCCCGGAGTGCTGGAGATGGCGCGCGCGGAGCTCGAGGAATCGCCGCTCGGCGCGAGCGAGGACTTCGTCGATCTCTGGAAAAACGCCTCCGACCTCCTGGCGTCGTACAGCGATGACCAGTTCGTTTCCGAGGACTATGCGCGCGAGCTGTCCGAGGCGCGCACGCAGGCCGTAGACGTCGAGCGTGTATCCGACGATCCGCCTGAACGGATCGGCGTGTGGGTAGGTTCGGTCAGCGCCGCCGAAGTCCGCGCGCTCGACCTCCAGCTGCTGGTCGATCTGCTGAGGATCGAAACCGACCCCGATCGGTGGAAACACATCACGATTCCCGTCGTCAGCCACATCGAAGACCTTCTCCTCGTCGGCGACTTCGACGCGGCGATCCAACTGGCGACGATTCTCGTTGACGAAGCCAAGAACGATGGACCGCGCCAGGCGGCCGCCTACGCCGCGGTGGACAGGATGGTTCACGGCGCGATGACGACGCACATCGTGTCCCACGTGCGTTCGGTGGACGTCGAGGCGTTCAAGCACCTCGAGAAGCTGTGCTACATGGTGGGACCGTCGGTGGTCAAGCCGCTGGCAGAGGCCCTCGCTGTCGAAAAGCGGACGGTCGCGCGTCAGCGCTTTACGCAGATCCTTCTGGGATACGGCGCGGATGGCCGGCTCGCGGTGGAGCAGCTGCGCGCGTCGGCGAATCCGGCCGTCCGGCGGACGGCGATCCACCTGCTCCGGGAATTTGGCGGGTCCGAAGCATTGCCCGACCTGACGTCGCTTCTCGCCGACACCGAGCCGCACGTCCAGCGCGAAGCGGTGAGGGCCATCCTGTCGATCGGTTCGGAAGAGGCCTATGCCGAGCTTCAACGCGCTCTCGCCACCGGAACAAACCAGGCACGCGAAGCGTTGACCGGTGCCCTGGTCGCGATGCGAAGTGAGCGCGCCATCCCTCTATTCGAATACATCGTTCGGAAAATCGATCGGAAGGGACCGCTGCGATCGGTGTATCTGCGCGCGGTGGAATCGCTCGGCGCCCTCAAAGCCGAGCAGGCAGTCGATCTGCTGAAAGAAGCGCTGTACAGCGGAGAGTGGTGGGCACCCTTCCGCACGGCGGAGCTGCGGCGCACGGTCGCAACGGCACTCCGGCAGATTGGCACGCCGAACGCGCAATACGTCCTCGAAGAGGCGGCCAGTTCCGGACCGGCGGGCGTGCGTTCCGCGGTGAAGGCTGCACTGTCATGATCGACACCACGACACGGTACCAGCTGTGCGACGATCTCGTTCGCCGTTTTGGCGCTGCCCTGCGGGGCATCCAGCTCTACAACCCGACGCATCCCATCGTCGTGCGCAATCTGGAAGGGCTGGCCGAGGCGCTCCGGGCGCTGCACGAGCACGATGGCACGGTCGTCATCGGCATTCTCGGCGATGAGTTGATCGTCGGCGACATCCCCATGCCGAAGGCCAGCGCGTCGATGGCCGAGCTGATTCGCCGGTTCGGCACGCTCGGCATCGAGCGGATCACCATCGCGCGTCAGGTGACGATGGACGAGCTCAAGGTTTTTGCCAACAAGTTCGGGCAGCTCGAAAAGGCATTACCTGGAGAGGCAACCAAGGAGGCAGCGGCGCGGCTGGAATCGCCGAACATCCGCGTCGGTCGTGTGACCCTCGACGAAATCGTCGAAGAGTCGACCGATGCCTCGACGATCCGCAAGATGTACGCCGAGGCGGTCTCGGTGGCGAGCATGGTCTGGGAAAGTGCGCGCAGCGATTCCGGTCCCGATCCCACGGCGGCGCAGTCGATGGTCGACGGCCTCGCGCAGGCCGTCGTGCAGAACCGTTCCGCGCTGATGGCGCTGACCGCCCTGAAGGACTACGACAACTACACCTTCACGCACATGGTGAACGTGTCGATCCTCACCATGGGACAGGCTCGCGGTCTCGGCATCGACGGGCCGCTTTTGCGTGAGTTCGGCATGGCCGCGCTGATGCACGACATCGGCAAGGTGAAGACGCCAACCGAAATTCTCAACAAACCCGACAAACTCACGGACGAAGAATTCGCCATCATGAAGCGGCACGTCGTCGACGGCGCCGAAATTCTCCGCGCCACGCCGGAGATTCCGGCGCTGGCGCCCGTCGTCGCCTTCGAGCACCATCTGCGGCTGGACGGAAGCGGCTACCCCGACGGCGTGTCGCGCCCCACTCTGAACCTGGCGACAATGTTGTGCGGGATTGCTGACGTATACGATGCGATGCGTTCGCAGCGGAAGTATCAGCAGGCGTTTCCATCGGAAAGAATTCTCGCCGTCCTTCAGCGCAACGACGGAACGCAGTTCGATCAGAACCTCGTCCGCCGGTTCGTCCAGCTCCTCGGCATTTATCCGATCGGCAACCTCGTGAAGCTCGATTCGGGCGAGACGGCAATCGTGCTGCAAGTGCATGCGCCCGATCCATATCGTCCGAAGGTGCGGGTGCTGTTCTCGGCCGACGGCATGCGGCTCGAGCTGCCGCGCGACATCAATTTATGGGAGGTCGATCCCGCCGCCAGGGGCGCACGCGCATCTTCCGTGACCGCCCCGCTGAATCCCGCCAGCTACGGCATCGATCCGCTGTCGTTCATCTGATCGCTGTTATCCTGCACGTGCAGCGTCTTCCATAGGAGTCCCATGTCACGGTTTGACACGTTCGTGCCGTATGCCATCGCCGCCGCCGGATTGTTTTTCGCCAGCTCGAATCTCACCGGCCAGACACCACTGGAAAATGGGCGGTCGTTCGCGCTGGCAGCATCGCAAGAGGCGCTGTCGGCCGCGCTCGATCGCGTTGACGCGATGCTGAGCGCCGGACATCTCGATATAGCGGCAGTGCAGGAAGACACGATGATCGGCGGCCGCGTGGTGGAGCGTCTGGGCCAATTTCACTCGGGCGTTCCGGTGTTCGGCGGCCAGGTCGTCCAGCAGCTCGACGGGCGTTCGGTCGTGAGCGTCACCGGCCGCCTTTATGAAGCGATCGACGCGGATGTCACACCGTCGATTTCACCGGAGCGCGCCGGCGAGCTTGCGGTGGCATCGATCGGGCCGGGAGGCCAGACGCGAGGCCTCACGACACTGGGCCTTCTGCCGGTCGAAGGCGGCTACCGGCTGGTCTATCGCGTCGAGGTCGGCAGCGACTGGGCCCTGCGCGAGCTCTACGTCGACGCGGATTCCGGCGCCATCGTGCGGTCGCTCAACGGCCTTCATTCACAGGCGATGATCGGTCAGGGCACGGGCGTCTTCGGCTCGAAGAAGAAGATGAGCACGAACCAGACGACGTCCACCTTTCAGGCAGTGGACAAGCTTAGGCCAGGCGAAGCCTTTACGCTCGCGTTCCCCGGAACCGTGAGCCGCCTGAACCTGTTTCTCAACACCGGCATCATCTTCAATTCGGATGTCGCCACCGACAGCGACAACGACTGGGCGGACGGTCCGACGGTTGACGCGCACGTGTATCAGGGCTGGGTCTACGACTACTACTTCAAACGGTTCGGCCGGCGGGGAATGGACGACCGCAACGTGGAAGTCGATGCGATTGTCCACCCGCTGGCGAGATCCGAAGCCAATCGGCAGCCGCCGGACGTGGTCGGCAACTACATCAACAACGCGTTCTATTGCTGCGACGGCCTGATCGTGTTCGGCGACGGCGACGGACGCGCGTTCAACTACCTCGCCGGCGGGTTCGACGTGGTGGCGCACGAATGGACGCACGGCGTCACCGACTTCACCTCGCGGCTGATCTATCAGGACGAGCCTGGCGCGCTGAACGAAGCGTTCTCCGACATCATGGCCGCGGCCATGGAGTTCTACTACCAGCCGGTGGGCACGAACCGCGATCAGGCCGACTGGCTGATCGCCGAAGATGTGTTCCTCTTCGCGCCGGGCTACTTGCGATCGCTCAACAATCCGAATGCCGGCGGCGAGCCGGATCACTACAGTCAGCGCCGGTTCATCGGGACCAGCGACGACGATGGCGGCGTGCACTACAACCTGACCATCGCCACACACGCGTTTTATCTCGCCGTGGCGGGAGGTCGCAATCGGACATCCGGCATTGAAGTCGCGGGAGTCGGGATGAACAACATCGAGCGCATGGAACGCATCTTCTACCGCGCGTTCACGATGTTGATGACACCGAACTCGACGTTCGCGGACGCGCGGCGCGCGACACTGCAGGCGGCGTCGGACCTCTACGGCACCGGCAACGATCGCGCGCAGCTCGAGCTGGCGTGGAACGCGGTAGGGGTGAATTGATGCCCCTGCGCGCGCTCATTGCTGCGGCCCTCCTCGTGGCCGCCGTGGAGATTCCCGCCGAGGCGCAAATCCGGGTGGCGCCGCGGCCGTTCCCCCGTCCACCTCGTTTCCGCGCGGCGATAAACCTCGGGATTCAGGACATCAAGCCGTTCACCGAAACCCAGACGTTCGATGAATATTTCGAACAGGGTTCGTTCACGCTGACCAGGACCATGGAGCGTCCGGTGTTCTACGACGGCTCGATCGGGGTCAGCGTGTGGCGGGGGCTCCAAGTCATCGGGGCGTTCTCGTTTCTCGCCAATACCGGACCGGGCGAGTTGACCGCAAGCGTCCCGCATCCGCTGATGTTCAACAAGCCGCGCGCCGTCACGGGCGAAGTCAGCAGCGTGCAGCGGCGCGAGATGGGGTACCACATCGATCTCGGTTGGCGGGTCACGGCCACGCCGAACCTGGAGTTCACGGCATTTGGCGGTCCGTCGATCTTCGTCGCGGATCAGGTATTGGTGACGGGCCTCCGCCTCGGCCTCGCAAACGAGGTATTCCCGTTCGACACGCTCGCTTTCCCTGCCGTCGACACCGAGAGCCAGACGCAGACCGTGACCGGCTACAACGCGGGTGTGGACATGACCTGGCGTTTCACCCGCACGTTCGGCGTCGGCCTGCTGCTGCGCTACGCGACGGGAAAGAAAGACTTCACGCCGCCCGACGGCCAGCCGATCGAAGTTGAGGTCGGAGGGTTACAGGCTGGAGGTGGGGTGCGAGTTGTTTTCTAATACCCGCAGTCGAAAGTCTACAGTCCACAGTCGTTAGTCTACGGTCTAGTCGACGACTGACTGGACTGTGGACTTGAGACTGTAGACCGTCGACTTTCGACTATAGGGGCACGCGTCATTCGTAACGCAGCGCATTCATCGGGTCCACCTTCGCCCCGCGCTGCATCCCCGCATCCTCGTATAATCACGCTGGTTTTTTCCGCATGGCGCTAGCCCCTGGCACTCGGCTCGGCCCGTACGAAGTGACCGCCCAGATCGGCCAAGGCGGGATGGGGCAGGTATATCGCGCGCGCGATACGAAGCTCGACCGGGATGTCGCAATCAAGTTCCTGCCCGACGCCTTTGCCCACGACGCCGATCGGCTCGCGCGCTTCCAACGGGAAGCGAAGACCCTTGCCTCGCTGAATCATCCCAACATCGCAGGTATCTACGGGCTCGAAGAAAGCGAGGGAATGACCGCCCTCGTCATGGAACTGGTCGAAGGCGACGACCTATCGCAGCGCATCCGGCGCGGCGCGATCCCGATCGACGAAGCGTTGCCGATGGCGAGACAGATCGCAGAAGCCCTCGAAGCGGCGCACGAGCAGGGGATCATCCACCGCGACCTGAAACCTGCCAACATCAAGGTGCGGCCTGACGGCACCGTGAAGGTGCTCGACTTCGGCCTGGCTAAGGCCATCGAGCCAAGGGGCGTGATGTCACCGGGCCTGTCGCAGTCGCCCACGGTCTCGACGCAGGCGGGGATGATTCTCGGCACAGCGGCGTACATGGCGCCCGAGCAGGCGAAAGGTCGGACAGTCGACCGGCGGGCGGATGTGTGGGCGTTCGGCTGCGTGCTGTACGAAATGCTGACGGGCCATCGCGCGTTTGCCGGCGATGACGCGTCGGACACGCTGGCCGCCGTGCTCCGAGCGGAGGTTGACTGGACCTTGCTTCCGGCGACGGTGCCACCGTCACTCCGTGCATTCCTCACTCGGTGCCTCAAGAAAGACCCGAAGCAACGTGTTCACGACATCGCTGATGTGCGACTGGCCCTCGAGGGCGCGTTCGAAACGGTGGCCACCGGGACCAGTGTTCCAGCGGTCGCGCCACGGCCTATCGCGTCTGCCTGGAGGCGCGCAGTGCCGTCCCTCGTCTCGGCGCTCGCGGCTGGCGCGATCGTCGGCGTAGCATGGTGGGTCTGGTGGGCTTGGAGCCCGGACGCGCCCTCGATGGCCGTCACGCGATTCTCGGTGCCGCTCGCCGAGGACCAGAACTTTACGAACACCGGCCGCCAGGCGGTTGCGATTTCCCCGGACGGTTCACAGATCATGTACGTGGCCAACTCCACCCTCTACATCCGGCCGATGGCAACCGCGGAGGCGCGGGCAGTTCCGGGCGCCCGCGGTCAGGGAGGCCTGTTGAACCCCATCTTCTCGCCCGACGGCGGGTGGATTGCGTTCTGGTCGGCAGCCGACAACGCGATCAAGCGAATCGCCGTCAGCGGGGGAGCAGCCGTCACCGTATGTCCAGCGGAGCGCCCTCTGGGCATGTCCTGGGATGGCGATGAAATCCTGTTTGGCCAGATTATGGGCATCATGCGCGTGTCCCCCGCTACCGGGGGCGCGCCGGAGCTGATCGTGAATGCCGGTGCCGGTGAAGTCTTGGATACTCCGCAGATGCTGCCTGACGGCCGGACGGTGCTGTTCACCGTCACCACGAGCGTGGGCACCGATCGCTGGGACAAGGCGAACGTGATTGCGCAGGCGTTGGGGTCGAGTGAGCGGACAGTACTCGTCAAGGGCGGAAGCGCGGGCCGCTATGTGCCATCCGGCCATATCGTTTACGCGGTTGGCGGAACCCTGTTCGGCGCGGCGTTCGACCTCAGCCGGCTGGCCGTGATGGGTGGCTCCGTGCCGATCATCGCCGGGATCCGACGGGCAGAAGATCCCGAGATCCAGACAGGGGCCGCGCATTTCAGCGTGTCGTCGAGTGGATCGCTCGTCCACCTTCCAGGTCCCACCTCGACGACGGCGCCGCTGCGGCAGCTCGTGCGGCTCGGCGCAAAGGGTGAGACGCAGCCGCTGAAAATTCCCCCGGGCTCATACCAGTCGCCGCGGATCTCTCCGGACGGCACCCGCCTCGCCTACGACACCGACGATGGCAAGGAGGCCGACATCTTTGTCTACGACCTCTCTGGAGCGAGTACGGCCCGGCGGCTCACCTTCGGCGGAAGGAATCGGTCTCCGGTGTGGTCGAGCGACGGAGAGCGGCTCGCGTTCCAGTCTGATCGCGACGGGGACCTCGCTATTTTCTGGCAGCGCGCCGACGGCGCCGGGCAGGCCGAACGGCTGACCACAGCCGACGAGAAGGCTGACGTCTCGGTGAATCGCAACGACATACCCGAAGCCTGGATGCCGAAAGGCGGGCAACTGTTGTTCAGCAGACCGGAGGCGGCGAAGGCTGAAGACGGAAATGTCTCGCTGTGGATGTTGTCGACCGCCGACAAGAAGGCCAAATCACTCGGCGTCCGGTTCTCGATGGGGACGACACTCGGCGCCGGAGGAATGAGGCTGTCCGTTTCTCCCAATGGCCGGTGGTTGGCGTACGACTCCAGGGGTATCAGCGAACGTGGAATCTACGTGCTGCCGTTCCCCCCGACCGGAGGCAAGCACGAGGTGGCCAGACGCGGCAACTTCCCGGTGTGGTCGCGTGACGGTCAGCAACTCTTCTACCTCGACGCGAGCGAAGCCGGTTCGTGGGTGCTGACGGCAAGGAGTGTCGCCACGGCGTCTGCGTTCACGCTCGGGAATCCTGTCGCCCTACCGACCCCACAACTCCCCCGCCTCACTTTCGAGGGGAGACCCTTCGACGTCGGTCCAGGGGGCTTCATCATCTCCCTTGCTGCCGTTGCGGAGTCCTCGGCCGAGGGGAGGGGCCCCCGGCGCATCGAGGTGGTGCTCAACTGGTTCGAAGAGTTGAAGCGGCTCGTGCCGGCTTACTGAATCACACATTGGCAGATTGGCAGATTGGCAGATTGGTAGATTGAAAGAGCTGCCAACTCTCTTACGTCGAAGTAGCGAAAGATTTGCCGTCCATCACGGACAGACGCAGAATCTGGCCACTTTAGCGCCACCCCCGAGGGGTACAACCTTCGCTTGCTCAGTCGTGGCATGTCGCACAAATCGGAGGAACTCAAGGCGCGGACCGAAGCGTTCGCCATCGCGGTCGTGAAGTTCTGCGACACCCTCCCAAACTCCATGGCGGGCCGTCGAATCGGGCAGCAGTTACTCGACGCGGGCACGTCCGTCGGTGCGAACTATCGCGCGGTTTGCCGCGCCTACACAAGTGGGCTGTTCGTTTCGAAGCTTGCCATCGTGGACGAGGAAGCCGACGAGAGCGAATTTTGGTTTCGAATTATTCGTAAGGCAGGATTACAGACCGGTGCTGCCCTCAACGCCCTCGAGCAAGAAGCCCACGAACTAGCATCAATCTTCAGTGCATCCCTTCGCACCGCGAGGCGCAATCGTCAGAAGAACCACAGTTCAAACGCAACGCTGCGTTCTCGTGATAATGCGGTCAGCAGCAGTACGTAATCTACCAATCTGCCAATCTACCAATCTCCCAATACTGAATTACTCATATCTCAACGCCGTCATCGGATCCACCTTCGCCGCGCGCTGTGCGGGAATCAATCCGGCGCAGAGAGCGACAGACACCAGTGCGACGGCGGCGCCGGCGAAGACCATGGGGTCACGGGCGTCCATGCGGAACAGCAGCGACTCGGCGGTGCGGCCCAACGCAAACGCCGATGCGAGGCCAATCGCAGCGCCTGTCGCCGTCATCAGGCCAACCTGACGCAGCACGAGCCGCCGCACGGCCGGCGCATCGGCGCCGAGCGCCATCCGCAGGCCGAACTCACGAGTGCGCTGCGTGACGGTATAGGCCAGCACGCCGTACAGCCCGAGCGCCGCGAGCAGCGTGGCCAGCGACGCAAACGCCGCCGACATCGACGTCACGAACCGATCCAGGTACACGTTCTCCAGCACCTGCGACGACATCGTCTGCAGTTCGGCGACCGGCAGGGTGGGATCGATCTCGCGAACCACGCGCGGAATCGACGCGATCAACTCGTCGTCGCTGCCGGACGTCCGCACGTAGAAGTGCGCCGAGCCGACGTTTTCGTCCTGCCGGTACGGAAACACCACGACCGGCCCCCGCATCGCCTTTCACCTCGCTGTACAACGAATCGCGCGCCACGCCGACGATTTCGATGTCCAGGTCACCCTTGCCCCCGCCCCGCTTCATCCGTTTGCCGACAGCGTCGCGGCCGAGGTTGAACTTCTTCACGAACGCCTCGTTCACCACCGCAACCTTCGGCGTGCCGAGCGTGTCTGCCGCGGTCAGCTCGCGCCCCGACAGAAGAGGAATGCCGAGCGTACGCAGGTAATCGGCCCCGACGTGGTTGTAGTTGGCGACCGTGTCGGTATCCGGCGTCGGCGGCGTAAAGCCCTGCACCGTGAAGTTGCTGCCCCAGTTGCTGTTGCTCGCCAGGCGAATCCACGTCGAGGTGACGCCGGTGACGCCCGGCAGCAGCGCCAGCCTCTCTTCGATGCGGGAAATGATTTCGTGATTGCGTTGAGGCGGATAGCCGTTGAACTCGGGCGCGACGCCGAACACGACCAGGTGCTCGGTCTTCAAGCCAAGATCGACCCGGGTGATGTTCGAAAGACTCTTGGTGAAGAGGCCGGCCGAAACCAGCAGCGCCATCGACAGCGCGATCTGGGCAGTGGCGAGCGTCACCCGGAAGCGCGCCGCGGCCCTGGCGCCCGATGGCTGCCCCGCGCCGGCCTTGAGCGCCGTGATCAGGTTCGGCCGGGCGCTGTGAATGGCCGGAAACAACCCGAACAGCAGCCCCGTCGCCAGCGACAGCCCCGCCGCGAACAGCAGCATCTCGGCGTCGAGCTGCACGCTGAGCCCGCCGACGGCATCTTCGGGCAGCATCGCCGCCATGCCCGTCAGTGTCCAGCGCGCCACCAGAATTCCCGCCGCTCCGCCGATGACGGCCAGCATCACCGACTCGGTAAGCAGCTGACGCGACGATGTGCCGGCGCCCGGCGCCAATCGACAACCGGACCGCCATTTCCGTCGAACGCCCGGCGGCGCGCCCGAGCAGGAGATTCGCCACGTTGGCGCAACAGATCAGAAGAACGATGGCCGTGACGCTGAGCAGGATCGTCAACGGCTGCCTCGTCTCGCCGGGAACGGTGCTCTGTCCCCGCGATCCCGGCTCGAGCTGCATCTCCCTCTTTCGGAACTCCGCCATCCTCGAATCGGACATCTTCTGCAGCGGCGCTTCGACCTCGGTGATGATCGGACGGTACTGCGCGTTCAGCGCCGCCTGCGCCTGCTCGCGCGATACGCCGGGTTTGAGCCGCGCAAACAGATAGAGCCCAATATGTCTGCCGGTTCTCCAGGCCTTTCCATCGCGGCACGATCGTTTCTCTCATCGAGATCGGCACGAACGTCTGGGGACGGCTGCCAATCGTCGTTCCCTGGAAGCCGCGCGGTGCGACACCGACGATCGTCATCGCCTGGCCGTTGATGAGAATCCGCTTGTCGAGCACGTCGGGGCTCGCGGCGAACCGGCGCCGCCAGTAGTCGTCGCTCAACACGACAACGTCTCCCCCGCCCCGCTCCCGCTCGTCGCCAGGTCCGAGCAGCCGGCCGATTTGCGGGCGCAGACCAAGGACGGGGAAATAGCTCCCCGACACGAACACGCTGTCGCCGCCTTCCGACGATCCGCCGTACGCGATGCTCGCGCCGAACGCGTTGTGCGCGGCGATGCCGGTGAACGACGTCTGCACCCGCTCGAGATCGCGGAACATCGGGTAGCTGAACACGCTGTCGCAGTTGCCGCTCGCTCCGCACGAGACCGAGCCCTGGCGGGGTCCGGGCGACACCAGATTCACCAGGCTCGTCGGGCTCGTGGACGGCCAGCGGCCGGAGCAGCGTCTGATTGAAGATGGAAAAGATCGCGACGTTCGCGCCGATGCCGAGCGCAAGCGACAACACCGCCACGGTGGTGACGACGGGCGTCTTCATCAGCGAGCGAAAGGCTAATCTGAGTTGTGACATTGGCAGATTCGCAGATTGGAAGATTGCTAGATTATCAAGTGGCGTGCCGTCTCAAATCCGCAAAAACCGCGGTTTTCGGTCTCACGAACGTCCGGTAGTGGGAAACCGTGTTCCAATCTTCCAATCTACCAATCTGCCCATCTGCCAATGGTGCGAAGTAACCCAAAATTCACCTCGCGAGTCCGCTCAGTCGTCCGGCGCATTCCTCACGGGCGGGTTGCCACCTATGGCGACGTCGCCGCGGCGGCCGGGCGGCCGCTGGCCCATCGGGCTGTCGGCAACATCATGCGGGAGACCAGGGACCCCTCGGTCCCCTGCCACCGGGTTATCGCCGCCGGCGGCAAGCTGGGCGGCTACGGGCGGGATTTATTCGCCAAGCGAGCCCTTCTGATGCAGGAGGGGGTCCTCGTCGTCGGCGGGCGGATCCGGAATTTCAAGGACATCCGGTGGCGTAAGGGCAACCCCCCCTCCCCCCGGGTCGTCTAATCTTTCCGAGTGTCCAGAGCTGATGTGCCAGCTTTCGAGGAGCTCTATCAGCAGCATTCGACGCGGTTGTTCAACCTCGCGTGGCGGATGTGCGGGACCCGGGCCGATGCCGAGGACCTGCTCCAGGAAATATTTCTGCAGGCTTATCGAAAGCTCCCCGAATTTCGCGGCGATTCCGCCGTGGGTACCTGGCTCTATCGCCTGGCGATGAACAGGTGTCTCGACCACCTCAAAAGCCGGCAGACACGTGTGAGCGGAGCGACAACCCAACTTGATGAAGAAACGATGCCCGGGCCCAGACTGGCAGGCGACGGCGGACTCAAACGGCTCGACTTGGAGCGGGCCATCGCGAAGCTGCCCGACGGGGCGCGCGCGGCCTTCGTGCTCCACGACGTCGAAGGCTTTCAGCACCATGAGATCGCGTCGATTCTCGGCATCAGCGAAGGCACATCGAAATCACAGGTTCACAAGGCCCGCCTCCGGTTGCGGGCGCTTCTGACGGCAACCATATGAATTGCGAACGATACAGCGAGTGGATCGGCGAGGCGGTTGACGGCACGCTGAAGCCGGCGGAACAGGCAGAGCTCGACGCGCACTGCCGTGAATGCACCGACTGCAGCAGCCTGCTCGGCGACTTCAAAAAGATTAGAACGGCGGCCGCGGCGCTCGAGCGTCTTCGTCCCTCACCGGAGGTGTGGCGCGCCATCGCCGCGAAGATCGAACAGCCCCGGCGCGCGTATGCGCCGTCGTGGACCCACCTCGCCGCGGCCGCGGCGCTGGTGGTCGTGCTGGGCGCCGCCGCGTGGTTCGGCCTTACGACCGGCTCGCGCGTGGGCGGCGGCAACAACGTCGCCGATCTCACGAAAGCCGCCGCTACGGAACTGCAGCTGGCCGAACAGCACTACCTGAACGCGATCTCGTCGCTCGAAAAGCTCACCGTGCAGCGGGACACCACGCTCGACCCGGCGGTCGCCGCCGAGATCGCCGAAAGCATTCGATCAATTGATCGCGCGATCGTCGACAGCCGGGCGGCCCTGGAGGCCGACCCCGGTTCGTTCGTCGCGCAAACAAGCCTGCTCGAAGCGCTTCGCATGAAAGTGGCGTTGCTGCAGGAAACCGTGTCCCTGATCAACGCGTCCTGAGAGGAAACGCCGACATGACGACTTCTATCGCATCTTTGTTAATTTCCGGCTCGCTGGTTGTGCTGACACCCGCATTCGCCCAGTCTCCACCCAGTGCACCTGTCGCACCGAACGTAGCTGTTGAACCCGTCGCACCCAACGCACCTATCGCACCCGTCGCACCCATGGATCCCTTCGAGTTCAACTTCCTGTGGTCGCCGCCCGAGTTCGAGCTCAAAGGCAACTGGGAGAAGTTCGCGAAAGATCTCGAAATGCAGGAACTGAACCTGGCGTCGAAAATGAAGTACATCGAAGTCGAGATTGACGCCGAGATGCTCGAACGGCAGGCGCGGCAGATCGAACGGCAGGCGAGGTTAGCGCTCAGGCAGTTCCCCGTTCCGCCGGTGCCGCCGGTGCCGCCCCTCGATCCGCGTCAGAAGCCGCGGGAGCGCGACCGCCGCCGCATCCCCGAAGGCTGGGTCGAATCGACGGAACCCTTCACACGCAGCTTCCCGGTCGGCAAGGCGGCAACATTGATGCTGTCGAACATCGTCCGGGAACATCCAGGTCGTGCCTGGCGCCGCGGATCGTATCGAGGTGGAAGCGTTGAAACACGTCTGGGGCCCGAACGCGGAGCAGTCGAAGCAGCGGCTCGGCGACGCCACCATCGAATCGTACGCAACCGGCAACCGCGTCGAGCTGCGCGTCGAACATGCCGCGCGCAAGGACGGGCGCAACGTCGACGTCGAGTTCAGCGTCAAGGTGCCGGCCGACGCATCAGTCGACCTCCGGACCATTTCCGGCGACCTCCGTGTGACGAACGTGAAAGGCGAAGTGCGCGTGCAGAGCGTGAGCGGCAACGTCGCGCTCGAAGGAACCGCCCGGCTCGCCGCGGTGAAGACGGTGAACGGCGGCATCACGCTGACCAACACCGGATCCGACGCGCAGCTGTCGCTGTCGACCGTCAACGGCGATCTGCAGATTCAGACGTTGAACGCGCGCGCCCTGGATGTGAACACGATCAACGGCGACGTCCGGATCGCCGGATGGTCAGGCGATCGCGCGCACGTGCGATCCCTCGACGGCGACCTCGACCTGCAGACCAGCCTCACCAAGGGCGGGCGCTACGAAATCGAATCGCACTCCGGCGATATCAGCCTGTCTCTTCCCGAGCAGCCAGGGTTCGAGCTCGAGGCCCATACCTTCAACGGCCGGATCCGGATTGACTTCCCGGTTCGCAGCGAAGGCCCGATTCGCGACAACGACAGAGGCCCGCGCTCGGTGCGCGGCACCTATGGCGATGGCAGCTCGAGCCTGCGGCTGCAGACGTTCGATGGAAACTTGACGGTGACACGAAGGTAGGAACTGACGCACGATTGGTAGATTGGAAGATTGGTAGATTGAATTACGTAATCTGCAAATCTACCAGTCTGCCAATCTACGAATGCGAGCGAGCGTAGCGATCGGATAGAGCCATCAAATCGAACTGCTCGTGATGCAGATGGGTATCCGGCCGGATGGTGACGTCTTTGCCGAGCGCCTGCTTCAAATCGGACATCACCGCGCGCTCCTCTTCGTGCAGCGCCCGCGCGATTTCGGGGTTCACGCGCAGCACGAATCCTTGGCCGTTCAGGTCGGAGCCGATCTTTTTTACCTCGGACAGGATCTCGTAGCAGATCGTTGAGGTCGATTTGATGGTGCCGGTGCCCGAGCAATACGGGCATGGCTCGGTCAGCACGCGCTCGAGGCTCTGCTTCACGCGCTTGCGCGTGACGATGACCAGGCCGAAGTCGGAGACCTGCAGCAGCTTCGACGGGGAGCGATCTTTCTTCAGCTCCTGCTCCACTTCCTGGAACACCTTCTGCCGGTTCTTGCGCTCCTCCATGTCGATGAAGTCGAGCACGATGATCCCGCCGAGGTCGCGCAGACGGATCTGGCGGACGATCTCTTCGACCGCTTCGAGATTCGTTTTCACGATCGTGTCTTCAAGCCGCCCGGTGCGTTTGCCGACATACCGTCCGGTGTTGACGTCGATCGCGACGAGCGCTTCGGTCTGGTTGATGACGATCGATCCGCCCGACTTGAGCCACACCTTGCTCTTCAGCGCCTTGTCGATCTCGGCCTGGACGCCGTATTCCTCGAAAATCGGGTAGTCCTTGGTGTACAGCTTCACCCGCGACGCGAGGTTCGGCATGATGCGCGCGATCAGGTCCATCACGTGGCGGTGTTCCTGCGCGTTGTCGATGCGAATCGCCGAAAACTCTTCCGTCAGCAGGTCGCGAATCAGCTTGGCGACCAGGCTCTGCTCGCGGTAGATCACCGTAGGCGCGCGCGACGACTCGAACTTGTGCCGTGTGTCCTTCCAGATCTCGTTGAAATAGTGGAGATCGCTCAGGATGTCGGCTTCGGGCCGGCTGCCCGCCGCCGTGCGGATGATGACGCCGCCGCCGAAGCCGTGCTCCTCGCGGAATTTCTTGACGATGCCGCGAAGGCGGTTGCGCTCGTCGCGCGATTCGATCTTCCGGGAGACGCCGACGTGATCGACCGTCGGCATGAAGACGAGGAACCGTCCGGCGAGGGTGGCGTGCGAGGTGAGGCGGGCGCCCTTCGTGCCCAGCGGCTCCTTGGCCACCTGGACGACGATTTCCTGCCCTTCTTTCAGTAATTCTTCGATTTTTGGCTGAGGACCGCGGTCTCGTCCCTTGCCTCGATCGCCCCCGGTCCTGGCGGCGCCGCCGGACGCGTCGGGCTCGTCGTCTTCGCCCGAGTCGAGGCGGTCGAACTCCTCGATGGTGTTGACGACATCCGAAACGTAGAGAAACCCGTCGCGTTCGAGACCGATGTCAATGAAAGCGCATTGCATGCCGGGCAGCACTTTCGAAACCCGGCCTTTGTAGATGTTCCCGACAACGCCCCGGTGCCGCTCCCGCTCGACGAAGACCTCGGTCACGAGATCCTCCTCGAGTATCGCGACCATCGTCTCGTGGCCGCCGGCCGCGATGATCATTTCCTTCTGCATTCGCGAAGCTCCATGGCGAATCGGCTGCACGGGCCGAGCAGAGCGCGCGAAGGACGAATAGCAGTTTTCGCAAAGCGTTGCTCATAAGCCGATTCGATTCTGATTGGCCCGGATGGCGAAATCGCGGAGGGGAAAATCGGGGTCGGGTGTCATTTTCCGGTGACGTCATCGGAAAATGACACCCGACCCCGATTTTCCGTGCCCGAATTTCCCGCCGGACTAGTTAGTAAACCGACGCATCCTCACGTTGAGGATCAGGCCGAAGCTCGCCAGCGTGGCGATCATCGACGACCCGCCGTAACTCAGCAGCGGAAGCGTCAAACCCTTGACCGGCGCGAGGCCGGCCGACATCGTGATGTTGTAAATGACCTGGAACGTGAAGCTGGACAGCAGGCCCATGACGAGATACACCCCGAGCCTGTCCTTCGACAGGCGGGCGGCCTCGAGCGAGCGCCAGATCACGAGCAGATACAGCCCCAGCACAGCCAGCACGCCGGCAAATCCCTGTTCCTCCGCAAGCGCCGAAAAAATAAAGTCGTTGTGGGCGACGGGCAGGAATCTGAGCTGCCCCTGCGTGCCCTGACGATACCCCTTGCCCCACAGCCCGCCCGAACCGACGGTGATTTGCGCCTGGATTTGCTGGTATCCGGCGCCCCTCGCGTCCTGCGACGGGTCGAGAAATGTTTCGATACGCCCCTTCTGGTAGTCCTTGAGCGCGTAGTTCCACGCGATCGGCGCGGTGACGATCGCCACGATGGCGAGAATGCCGAGAATGCGCATGCGCATGCCGGCGACATAGGCAATGCCGACGAAGATCGGCACGAGCGTCACCGCGGTTCCAAGATCGGGCTCGCGGGCGATCAGAATCAACGGAACGCTGACCAGCAGGCCGCCCATGACGAGATCGCCCGTCGTCGGCGCGCCGCGCCGGTTCTCTCCGAAAAACTTGGCCAGCACCAGCGCCACGCCGACCTTGGCGAACTCCGATGGCTGCAGGTTGAACGCGCCGAGCGAAATCCACCGCCGCGCGCCCCCCGCGCTGGTGCCGAGCACCAGCACGTAGATGAGCAGACCCAGCAGCGCCAGATAGACGAAGTGCGATTTGTCCGTGAGCGCCCGGTAGTCGATGGTGATGCAGACCAGGAACGCGAACAGGCCGATGAGGATCGCGTAAATCTGCACCGTCGGCAGACGCCAGGTGCCCGTGGTGCTGTAGACCATCGCCACGCCGATCATCGTGAGGCATGCGATGGCACCGAACAGGAGCCAGTCGAGATGCAGATACAGTCGTCGTTCGAACATGTCAGTTGCCCGCCTGCGCGCGGACGTTCGCGCATCGCTCGGACGGGGCGAGGCCTCAGCGACCGGCGGCAAGGCCGGCTGAGGCGCCGGAGGCTCGTCCGGCTCCAGGTTCGGATCGGGCGGCGGCAGGGTGGTGAGCCTCGGCAGCGGCTTGCCTTCCTTCTTGGCGTAATAGGTTTCGATGACGTGCTTGGCGATCGGCGCCGAGTGTGTAGCCGTGTTCGTTGTGCTCGCCGAAGACCACGCCGGCAATCTCCGGATTGTCGCGCGGCGCGAAGAACACGAACCAGCCGTGATCGCGCAGATCGCGGTCCGTGCGCCCTGCTGCCGCTTTGCCGCCGGTGAGCGAAATGACCTGCGCCGTTCCGGTCTTTCCCGAGACGTCGCGCCCGGGAATGCGCGCGCGGCCGCCGGTGCCGGCGCGGTTCACGACATAGAACAGACCATCGTGCAGCGCCTGGACCGTCTCCGGCTTCAACTCGACGCGCGACTTGGGAGCCGCTGGCTGCACCGGCTTCCAGCCCTTTCCGTCATCAATCGCCTTGAGCAGCTGCGGGACGAATCGGGTTCCGCCATTGGCGACCGTGGACATCATGACCGCGAGCGAGACGGGCGTGATCGATACCTGGCCCTGGCCGATCGACACCGAAATGGTCTCTCCGGCGTACCACTTCTCGTTGTAGCGCTTGCGCTTCCACTCGGTTGATGGCACGAGGCCGCTGACTTCGTTCGGCAGGTCGATGCCGGTTTTCTCGCCGAGACCCAGCAGCGTCGCCCATTTGTGGATCCTGTCCACGCCGACCATGTTGCCGAGCGTGTAGTAGTAGACGTTGCAGGACTTCTCCATCGCCTCGCGAAGGTCCACGCTGCCGTGCCCCCCCTTCTTGTGGCACTGGAAGTAGCGGCCGAAGAACACCGCCCCGCCTCCGCACGACACCCGGAAATCTGACGACACCACACCTTCTTCGAGCGCGGCGACCGCGACGACAATCTTGAAGGTGGAGCCTGGCGAATACAGCCCCTGGATCGCGCGGTTCTGCAACGGCTTCAGCGGATCGGTGTTGAGCCCCGCCCACGTCGCGCGATCGATGCCGGCGGCGAAGTCGTTGGGGTCGTAACCGGGACGGCTCGTGAACGCCAGCACCTCGCCGGACCTGGGATCCATGATCACCGCGGCGCCGTTGAATCCGCCGGCCTTGAAGCCGTCTTCGGCGGCCCGCTGCAGATCCTTGTCGATGGTCAGCTGTACTCGGCGTCCTTCGTTGGCCGGGATCTCCGCCACCGTCCTGATTTCACGGCCCATGCTGTTGACGACGACGACCTTCGCGCCGTCCTCGCCCATCAGCATGTTGTTGTAGATCTTCTCGACGCCCGCCTGGCCGACGATGGCGCCGCTCTGGAAACCGTCGGTCTCCACCTGACGTTCGCTGGCCTCGCCGACGTAGCCGAACAGGTGAGCGGCGAACGACTCGGCCGGATACAGGCGGGTGGGCACTTGTTCCACGCGCACATCCGGCAGCTCGGTGTCGAGACGCCGCGCGAGCACCGCGGCCACCTGCGCCAGGGATGCGTCGTCGACGATGACGATCGGCCGGTAGGTCGGCTCCCTGCGATTGCGATTGACGATGTCGGCGACGTATTTCGGATCGAGTCCGGCGACTTCCGACAGGACGCGGATCGTGCGATCGAGATCTTTGGTGTGCTCGCGGACGATGGAGATCGTGAACGAGCTGCGATTTTCGACGAGCACCTGGCCGTGGCGATCGAGCATGACGCCGCGCGGCGCGCGCAGCGGGATCGTCCGCTGGTGGTTGTTCTCGGCGAGCTCGCGGTATTTTTCGTGCTGGACGACCTGGAAGTACCAGAAGCTGAAAGCCAGAATCGTGAAGGCGACAGCGCATCCAACCTGAAGGATGATCAGCCTGATCGTGATGCTGCGGCGATCGTCGACGGGCGCCGTGAATTCAGCCATGATCAGTCAAACCTTCGGTTGATCCGCATCCTGCCCCCCATGGATCGCCGCTTGTCGACGAACACCGGCAGGAAATCCGCGACTTGAAAAACAAGCACGCCGACCAGCGCGTTGGCGCCGGCCTGGCTGAAGATCGCGCCCAGGGTGGTCTCGCTATACCCCCGATCGATGACCCGATACAGCCCTACGAATATGATCGCATGCGCGACCGTCGCTGTGAAGAAAACGAGCGCCCTGGGCAGCGGCCGCGCCACGATGAACTGGCTGCCGACGATGCCCGCGACGAACCCGACGACGGTCTTCGCCAGCCCGCCGATGCCGATGATGCTGCGGGTGCTCACCACGGCGGCGCCAACCGCAATCTGGGACGCTCCGGTCGCCGACAGGGTGTCCTGGGCGAGCCCCGCCACGGCCCCCGCAATCAACCCGGCGGTCGGACCGGCGCTCAGGGCGATGTAGACGACCGCCACGAAAACCAGGTCGACCAGGCCCGCCCCCGGAGTGAGAAACCGTGCAAGCGACGTCTGCAGCGCGAGGGCGACGGCGATGACGACCGCAATCAGGGCCGCTCTCACGACGGCGCCTTGTCAATCGCGGCCAGCGCTGCCGGCGTCTTGATCACCAGCACTTCCTCGAGGCGGTTGAACGGCACCGACGGTCGAACGCGGATGGCCTTGTAAATCCCATCGCCGTTGTTGACGCGCTCGACCTTGCCGATGACAAAGCCTTTCGGGTAAATCCCGTCCGTGCCCGACGTCACGATGGTGTCCCCTACTCTGACGTCGGCCGTCGCGGCGACGAAATCCATGCGCACGGTATCTTCGCCGGCGCCGACGACAATCCCTTCGGCCCTCGATCGCTCCACCCGGGCGCCCGCCGCGGCGTTGCGATCGATCAACAGCTGCACTTTCGACGCATGCATCGTCGGGGTCACGATGCGCCCGACGACGCCATCCGGCGCGATGACGGCCATGTTCGCCGCAACGCCGGTCTTCGACCCCTGGTCGATCGTCATGCCCCTGAAATCGAGGCTCGCGCTGGCGCCGATCACGGATGCCGACACCGTGTCGAGCTTCAGATTCTGCTGCAGGCCGAGCAGGCTCTCGAGCTGCAGTGCGCGCTCCGCTCTCGCCCGCTCCTGCTGAAACTGCACCTGCAGATCGCCAAGCTGCTTCTTGAGGTGTTCGTTTTCGGCGCGGACGCCGCGCAGATCGACGTAGCCCTTCCACGCATTGCGAATGCCTCCGGTCATGCCGGCGGCGCCCCGCTGCACTTCGGCGAAGGCGCCGAATGTGGCCACTTCGAGCAGCGGCACACCCGCGCTGGAGTTGACCTGGGCGGAGATGAGGATGATATGGCCCAGCACCACAGCGATGAAAAGGACCGCTGTGCGCTGCCGGAAATCGCTGACCGCCATTGCCTGCACGGGACCCCTAGTCGATCGAGATCTTCCGCAGGAGATTGAAATCCGAGAGCATCTTGCCCGCCCCCAATACCACGGAGGACAACGGATCTTCCGCCATCGCGAGCGGCAGTCCGGTTTCCTCGCGCAGCCGCTTGTCGAGATTTTTCAGCATTGACCCGCCGCCGGTCAGCACGATGCCGCGATCGACGATGTCGGCCGACAGTTCCGGCGGCGTGCGTTCGAGCGCGACGCGCACCGCATCGACGATGACGTTGACGGTCTCGGTGAGCGCCTCGCGGATCTCCTCGTCGGTAATCGTGATGGTCTTGGGCACGCCCTCGATGAGATGCCGTCCCTTGATCTCCATCGTCATCCGCTCCTCGAGGGGATACGCCGACCCGATCTCGATCTTGATTTGTTCGGCCGTGCGCTCGCCGATCAGCAGGTTGTAGGTCTTCCGGATGTACTGGATGATTGCTTCGTCCATTTCGTTGCCGGCGACGCGCACCGCCTTGCTGTAGACGATGCCCGCGAGCGAGATGACGGCGATGTCCGTCGTGCCGCCGCCGATGTCCACGATCATGTTGCCCGAGGGCTCGGTAATCGGCATGCCGGCGCCGATCGCCGCCGCCATGGCTTCTTCCACCAGGTGCACTTCGCTCGCCTTGGCGCGATAGGCGCTGTCCTTGACGGCGCGCTTCTCGACCTGGGTGATCTCCGACGGCACGCCGATGACGATGCGGGGGCGCACCCACACGTTGCGGTTGTGCGCCTTCTTGATGAAATACGTCAGCATCTTCTCGGTGACTTCGAAGTCGGCGATGACGCCGTCTTTCATCGGCTTGATGGCGACGATGTTGCCTGGCGTCCTGCCCAGCATCTCCTTCGCATCGCGGCCGACCGCTTCGACGCGCCCGTTCAGCTTGTTGATGGCGACGATCGACGGCTCGTTGACGACGATGCCCTTGCCGCGCGCGTACACGCAGGTGTTCGCGGTGCCGAGATCGATCGCGAGGTCGCTGGAGAAGAGAGAAAAGATCGAACGAAGACTCATAGGCTCCTTAAATAACTGATTCCGTCGCGAGAAGGACGCCGTTCTTTCCTTTGTCCTTGACGCGGTACATGGCGGTATCGGCCGCCTTGATCAATTCTTCAGCCGACGCCGCCACGTCGGGCAGGGTGGCCACGCCGACCGACGTCGTGAGATGAATATCGAGGCCGTCGCTGGCTTTGAGGAACGAATGTGCCGCGATCCGCTCGCGCACGCGTTCCGCCACCGCGACGGCGCCTTCGCTTCCCGTGTCGGGCAGCACCACGGCGAACTCGTCGCCGCCGAAGCGCCCGACGACGTCCGTTTCACGGGCGCATCCCCGGATGACCCGCGCGGCCTCGACCAGCGCCCGGCTGCCGCACAAATGCCCGTGGCGGTCGTTCACCGACTTGAATCCGTCGAGATCGAGGAACAGCAGCGACAACGGCCGGCCGCTGCGCGATGCGCGCTTCGACTCCCGGCGCAGGACGAGATTCAAGTAGCGCGAATTGTAGAGGCTGGTCAGATCGTCGGTGACCGACAAAGCCTCGACGCGTCTGAGCTGCAGTGTCGTATCGAGCGCGAGCGCCGGCCCTTCGAGGACGACACGCAGCGCGGTCATCACGTCGGGCGAGAGCGCCGGCGTCTGCGCCGACGGCGCAGGGTCGAGCGCGATCAACGCGCCAATCGTGCGGGCGCGGCACCGGAGCGGAAATCCCACGACAGCGGCGGCCGGTCCATCGGCAAGGCGGTCGTCGTTGGCCAGACTGGCACTCATGAATTCTTCGTTGTGCTCGGTTATCCAGCGGGCAACCCGCACGAGGCTGCCGGTATAGTCCTCACACGGCCCCCGTTCGGCAATGAGCGTGGCCCGCTGGGACCCCTCTTGCACGGCGACGACCAGACAAGGCGCGGGCAGCCAGTCGTTGGCGTGCCCCAGCAGGGCGTCCGCCACTTTACGAGGGTCCAGCGTCGCGTTGACCGATCGGATCAATTCAACGAGCGTGTCTCGACTGTTCAGCCGATCCTGCAGGCCGGTCGCCCCTTGGCGAAGTCGTGCGGCCAGATCTGCCTGGGCGCCGCGTGGGGCGGCTGGATTGGTGCGCGGTGCTCCCGGCATCTTCTTGAGAAGGCAAACTCCCGCTAAGTCCTTCTATATTACGCAAATAATAACATACCGACTCGAGCCGTCCGGCGTCAGAAACGCGTTGCCGCGCGGCCCATTGGCGGTCGAAACGGCGTCGATGCTACGATAAACAGCTTCAACTCTTCTCCCTTATCGGCCATACATGGATTTTTCTGAGGGGTTTGACCTGTAATGACCATGCTCGATCGCATGCGGCGCCATAAAGGCTGGCTCAAATGGAGCCTGGCGCTCGTCGTCCTCGCCTTCGTCGTGTTCTACATCCCCGAGTTTCTCGGGCCCGATCAGGCCGCGGTGCCGGCCGGGGACAGGCTGGCCACCGTCGATTCGCGGTCGATTTCGGTGACCGACTTCCGCCGCCGGTACCAGGCGCAGGTTCAAGCGTACCGCTCGTCGTACGGCGGCAACCTGACCGACGAGATCCTTCAGCAGATGCAGGTGCCGCAGCAGGTGCTGCAGCAAATGATTCAGGAAAAGGCCGAATTGACCGAGGCCGAGCGGGCCGGCATCACGGTCAGCGACGCCGAAGTGCGCGCGCAGATTATGGCCATCCCCGGGCTCCAGGAGAACGGCCAGTTCATCGGCTACGAGCGCTACCGGCAGCTGCTCGCCCAGCAGAGGCCGCCCCTGCGCGAAGCGGAGTTCGAGCGGAACGTCCGCGACAGCCTGATGCTCGACAAGTTCCGCGCCGGGCTGACCGAATGGATGTCGCTGTCGGACGCCGAGCTCGAGCGTGAGTACAAGCGGCGCAACGAAAAGGTCACGCTCGACGTCGTCTCGGTGATGGCGGACAACTTCAAGACGCAGGTGACGCCGACCGACGCCGAGATTTCAGCGCATTTCGACAAGAACAACGAGAGCTACCGGATTCCGGACCGCCGGCGAATCAAGTTCGTGCGCGTCAATCCCGCCGAGCTCGCCATCAAAATCAAAGTCTCGAAGGAAGACGTCGAGCGCAACTACAACGCGCAGCTCGGCAAGTACACGACGCCCGAACAGATTCGCGCCAGCCACGTCCTGCTGACGACCGAGGGCAAAGACGACGCCGCGGTGCGCGCACAGGCCGAGCAGGTGCTGAAAGAGGCAAAGTCGGGCGGCGACTTCGCGGCGCTCGCGAAGAAATATTCCCAGGATGAGAGCAACGCCCAACAGGGCGGCGATCTCGACTATTTCACCCGCGGCAGAATGGTGGCGGCGTTCGACACCGCGGCGTTTGCGCTGGCGCCGGGTGAAATCAGCGATGTCGTGAAGACCGAGTTCGGGTATCACATCATCAAGGTGACCGATCGCAAGCCCGCCATCGTGCGGCCGGTCACGGATCCCGACGTTTACAAAGAGATCGAATCGCAGCTGCTGCGCGACCAGGCCGAGGCGCAGGCGGTTGAACATGCGGAGGCGCTCGTCGCGGAAGCGAAGACGCCCGCGGCGCTCGACACGGCGGCCGCATCCCGCGGTCTCAGAGTCGAAGAGTCGGGCTTCTTTCCGCGCGGCGGGATGATCGAGGGCCTTGGCCCGCAATCGCCCGTTTCGGCAGCCGCGTTCGATCTGGCGGAAAACACCGTCAGCCAGCCGATTGCCGGGCCCACCGGGCGCACCGTGTTTTACGTGTCGGGAAAGCAGGACTCGTACCTGCCGAAGCTCGACGAGGTGCGCAGCCGGGTGCGCGATGACGTCATTCAGGAACGCGCGATGGCGCTGGCAAAACAGCGCGCCGAAACGCTCGCCGGACAGCTGAAGTCCGCGCCGAACTTCCAGGCAGCCGCGAAGGCGGCCGGACTCGAAGCGGTCACAACGAATCCCCTGTCGCGCGATGCGGTGATACCAAACATCGGGCGCAGCCCCGAGATCGAAGCGATCGCGTTTTCGTCTCCAGTGGGGACGGTGAGCGCCGCGATTCCCACACCTCAAGGGGCGGCGATCGTGAAGATTACGTCGCGCCAGGACGTCTCCCCCGCTGACTATGCGATGGCGAAGGAGAAGTTCCGGCTCGAGATGCTCAGCGAGCGCCGGGCGCGGTTCTATCAGGCCTACATGGAAAAGGCGCGCGCGAAGATGAAGATCGACGTCGATCCCGAAGCGCTCAAGCGCGCCATAGGCTGAGCTGCTCTTTGAACCGCCATGGCGCGGAGGCGCGGAATTTCTTTTTCCTGAAGGAATTCACTGCGTCCCCGCGTCATTGCGGTGAAAATCACCTGAGAAAACTGAACGGCATCAGCGCCAGCGGCTCTCCCGGATTGAAGAGCCTGGCGGGAGCCATCAGCAGCGCCAGCGCGCGGCGCTCCGCGGTTCGCATCCCGGCGATCATCGACACCACAGCCTCCATCCGGCGGTCGTTTCCCGACCCGCTCAGCTCCTCGATCAGCAGCTCCGCCAGCGTGCGCCGGGGCGGATAGGTCACGATGTCGACTTCGGTCTCCGGGGAGATTCCGGCGCGCTCTTTGGCGAGAGCGATGGCGCGATCGAGGCCGCCGAGGGCGTCCACCAGGCCCTGCCCTTGCGCCTGCGCGCCGGTCCAGACGCGTCCGCGGGCGAGCTGATCGACGCGCTCGACGGGCAATTTTCGCGAGGTCGCCACCTTCTGAATGAATCCCTGGTAGAACGCGCGAATCTGCTCGCGCAGCTTTTCCCGCTCGGCGTCGGTGAACCGGCGCTCAGGTGATTCGATGGTGGCATTGCGGCCCATCGACACAACTTCGATGTTGGCGCCCAATTTCTCATACGTCCCGCCGGTGACGAACTTGCCTCCATAAATACCGATCGAGCCGGTCAGCGTCGCCGGCTGCGCGACGATGAGCGGCGCGGCCATGGCGACGTAATAGCCGCCCGAGGCGGCGAGATCGGACATCGAGGCAACCAGCGGCCGGTCGGGATTTTCGTTGCGAGTCACCATCAGCTCGCGCCAGATGACGTCCGAGGCGATGCTCGAACCGCCGGGGCTGTCGATGCGGACGACGATGGCGCGCACGCCGCGATCGGCGCGGGCGGATCGGATTGCCTTGACGAGCCGGAGCGACCCCGCCACTTCGCCATTGAGCGGATCGAACCCGCCGTCGCCGGAGGCGATGATGCCGCTGATATAGACGACGGCGACGCGCGGCGCGCCGCGGGGCAGCATGCGCCCGCGGCTGCGCCCGTAGGCCTCACCTTCCACCGTTCCATTCGCGCTCACCGCGCCGTGATCGTCGAGCTGGTCTTCGTAGGCCAGCGTGTCGACGAGTCCGGCGCTGAGCGCCTTGTCGGCGACGAAGGGTCCCTCGTCGATCAGCGCGCGTACGTCTTCGACTTTTTTCTTCCGCCCTTCAGCGATCGCCTTGACCAGCTGATCGTACATGTCGCGCGTCATCGACTCCGTCATTTCCCTGTGCGCGGGAGTGAAGGTCGTCTCGGTGAGCTGATTCGGCGCGGTCTTGTACTCGCCGATTTTCTCGAAGTCCGCCTGCGCGCCCACCTTGTCGAGCGTCCCTTTGAGAAACACCTGATACGTGGCGACGCCGGTCACGTCGAGGGCGCTCGTCGGCACGAGGTAAATCTTGTCGGTGGCGGTGGCGAGGTAGTACTCGCGCTCGCCGGCGTATTCCAGATACGCGGAAATGCGCTTGCCCGACTTCTTGAAATCGAGAATCGCGTCGCGGATCTCCTGCACCTTGCCCCAGTACGGAGATTCGATCGGCGTCGGGACGATCAGCACGGAGTCGATGCGCCGATCGTCCTTGGCGCGGCGGAGCGCATCGACATAGCTGCGGACGGTCTGCGCGCGCGCGCCGCCGGAGAGCTGGCCGAACACGTCGTTGGGCGGCGATTCGACCAGCTCGCCGCCGATGCGCAGAATCAGCGTCGAGTTGTCGGGCACCGACGGTCCGCGCCTGACGAGGATCCATGCGCCGATCACGGCCAAGACGCCGACAACAACAAAGAGAATGACGAGGCTGAGAACGAACTTCAACAGGCGGCGCTGGGCCATGGCGGGACTCCTTGGGATCAGATTACACGAAGGCGGCTGCGATGATGCTGTGCGACCACCAGCAGAAAACTCGCCAGCACGAGGTGAAACACCACCGGAATCCCATCTCGCCTGAGCAGCGCGTAGCGCACAAGCATTCCCGCCGCGTAGGTCCAGCCGATGATCCACAGCGGGGTCGCGAGCCACGGCCGGGGATGGACGAAGTACCCGCGCCCCCGTGAGAATTGAACACAGACGGCGCCCAACACGCCGAGGATGGCGATCTGCGATGCCAGCAGCGCGGGATATGGCAACAGGCCGGATTGCCACTCGTCCATGGGCGGCAGAAACGGCGCCAGTCGCGCGACGACGAGGAGTTGTCCCAGCACTCTCAGGGCGAAGAGTCCGAGCAGACACCACAGCACGGCCGGCATGAGCGCGACCAGTGTACCCGGCGCCGCGAGCAGGTTATGTCTCGCACCGGGTATAATGTGCGTTCCTGCCCGGCAGGCTCTCCACTGCGGAAGTGGCGGAACTGGCAGACGCGCTAGCCTCAGGAGCTAGTGGGAGCAATCCCATCGGGGTTCAAATCCCCGCTTCCGCACCAACCAAAATTTCATTCAGTTAGAATCCGCGATCGCTTGCGGCATTCCATGACTGCGAGTAACACCGCCGCCTCGAGCGCCGGATTGCGTAAGGGCTTTCGTGTCACGTAAGGCGAGCTGACCGGTTTTCACGATACTGCCTTATTTCCAGCACTTTCCCGTGGTACCGGCGTTGCCTATAGAAACCAACCAGGTATGAGACTGAATGCTTGGTTCGGACTGGCTGTGGGCGTCATCGGGCTCGGTACCGTGTGGGGCTGCGGGGACGGTCGGAATCAACTCTCCCCCCTCTCGCCGTCGGCTCTGTCGTCGAGTCCGTCAGGCAGCCCGCGAAGCGTCAGCCTCGCGCATCCCAACCGCCTGGACAGCGACGGAGACGGCTACGAAGACCCTGAACAACCAGGCGGTACGCCGCCTCCCGGCGAACCGACATTCGTGCCGGATCCTGGGCAGATTCCTGTCCCAAATGGCACAGTGCCGGTCAAGCTGACGATCAACATCACTGGCTCATCCCAGACCGGCGTGTTTGCGCCGAATCCCTTGCAGGCTGCAACTGGCAACACGGTCGTCTGGCTGAACGCCGACCTCATCAACCACGACATCGTGCTCGACGACGGGACCTCGGTCGGGAATCTCGCGCCCGGTCAATCGAGCGCTCCGTTGACTGTGGTCAACCCGGTGACGGGTTATCACTGCGGGTTGCACCCAGCGGAGGTGGGTCAAATCACGGCACCAGCGCCAGTCCAGTTGTCGGTCAACATCACCGGCTCGTTCGGGACGGGCGCGTTTGCGCCAAATCCCCTGCAGGCTGCAACCGGCAACACGGTCGTCTGGATGAACGCCGACCGCATCAACCACGACATCGTGCTCGACAACGGAACGCCGGTCGGGAATCTCGCGCCCGGTCAATCGAGCGCTCCGCTGACAGTGGTCAGCCCGGTGACGGGTTATCACTGCACGTTGCATCCGTCGATGGTCGGACAGATCACGGTGGTGGCACCCGGAGAACCGCCGCCCTCCAATTCGCCCCAGCCCCCGTTGCCTGACACCGGATACGAGCCACCCCCTGACGATTACGGTTACTTGAAGAAGTAATCAGTCGATATCTCCAACAGGTCTCAACTCGTTCCGGAACGAGTTGAATTGGCACACACTCTGGACGCGGCGAAGGTTCGTCGCGATGTGGATCGGGCCTTAGTGGTCGGGCGACTGGGGTGTGGCTTATGGCTCCGTGCACAGCGTAATGACCGGATGGTTGTAATCACTGGCAACGATGGTCCGGATGGCAGGACCTGTCCAGACACGCACATCAAATTTTTCTCCGAAGGGTGGCAGACCCGTGAGGCACTGACCGAGAGGTTGCTGCGTTGTGACGCTCCAAATGGTCACGTGTTCGGCACTTGCCGTCACTACGGCGGCGTGCTGATAGAAGGCAACATCGGAGATCTGCCGGCCAATCAGTACCGATCCGAGTGGCTTCAGCGTCATAACGTCCCAAAGCAGCATGGTTCGATCGCGACCCGCTACGGCGATGACCTGATGATCAGATCTGATAAATACCGACCGGGGTGTCAAAGGACTCAACTGCGCTGCTAGAGGATCGGAAGTCGCAGTGACGGTTCCTTTCTGTAAATCGACCCTCTCGATGTGTCGCCCCGAATCACGGACGTAAATTCCCTGTTGGCCCTCTTCACCGATTAGCAGATCGGCAAAGCGGGCCCAGCCGAACTGCGCCAGTTGCTCTCCGGTGTGCGTACGGAACAGGTTCCTCCCACCTCCGTCTAGCACCAAGTCGCCGCGACGACTGAACGTCACCACGTAACCACCGATTCGACGGCTTGGGGCAACCGCACGAAGGCTGTCCAAATTTACAATCACCAATTGATCACCCGGCGAGGATCCGGTGCCCACCGCAGCGGCGAATTTCATATCCGGGCTAAATGTGACCTTCCACAACCGGAAGTCAGCGGCGAATTGACCCACTTCTTTTCTCTCCGACACACTCCATGACCGAATCACATTTTCGCCCCTGTGCCATGAGAAGAGCGCACGACCGTCGAGGCTGAACGCCAAACCTGATGCAGGGTCTTTTGAATCCAGCGGATTTCCGATTTCCTGTCCAGACATGACATCCCAGAAACGGATGGTTCGATCGACGCTTGCTGACGCCAGCGTCTGACGGTCGGGGCTGAATGCCACCTCGGTGATTCGTCCCCGGTGACTCGACAGATGTCGCACGGACCATTGCGGCACATCTGGGAGCACTCGATCGGGGTAGCTCTCGATCGGGGTACTGCGCACCGTACCGAGATATTTTCGGTCTTGCTCAATCGCGACCACCGACAAACGAGTGATGTCAGCGAGGACTGTTAAAATCTTCAAATAGTCCTGCTTCCGCACCTCGAGGAGCACGGTCGCCGATTTCCCGAGTGTGTCCAAGAAATCAATGGAGATGAGATGCGCTCCAGACTTGCCGAATGCCCCACGGCCGGGCATGACGAACCCTCCGTATGGACTGAGGTCTCCCGCCACCACGGTGTGTCGAAACTCCTCGCGGGCGTAGCCCAGGCGCTTCACCGTATCACTAGCGACGCTGAGTTCCTGACCGTCGTCGAGGTGAATAGTGATCCGATCGGGCGTGACGACAAGGGAGTTCGCCCATGAGTCCACGGATACGGTCGTCCGCAACGGCCCACCGCGGAATCGAATCCGACTCCACTGCCGTTCATGTTGTCTTCGTTGAGGCTGAGTGGCGGCGGCGCTCTGCGTGTTGGACCACATCGCCTGCCCGATGTTCACGGCCTGTGGCTGAGCGCGAGCCAGATCGAGACTACAGATTGCGGCTGCGACGATGACGAAGCGCGCTAACCGCATCGTCCTTCTTCCTGCTCCATAGTTCATCTCAAACATTCAGTCGAAATCGATCTGATCGCCAGGTATGTTAGCTGGTCGCGCAGTGGGACTTGCTCCGAAACATGTAACCGTCTCACTTATGCGATTTTTTAGCTAGTTGATGCATCCGATGGCCGTGTTGGTGTAGCGGAAGGCCTGGAAAGGACCGTCTTCGGCGGCGGCCGTAACGTCGCGCGACGACGCTCACAATTTGTCTCCTTATCGGAGGCGGCTTTGCGCGTCGTTGTAACGCCGCGAGCCTCGAGGCACCTTCGCGTATGCGTCGCGAGCGGCTTTTTCATCCTTCACCCGCCTGTACAACTCTGCCGCGCGGTACCACGCGTCGCCGGCGACATCAGGGTGTCGCGTCGCGAGATTCTCCAGGGCGCGCGCTGCCAGATGGTATCGCCTCACGTCTTCGTACAATTGGGCGAGCTTCTTGTGCGCGGTCGCACTGCCGCTGACTGTGGGATACGACTCTGTGAGATGACGGTAAGTAATGAGTGCCGCCGGCACAGATATGCCGAGGACAGCGTCCATTTTGTACAGGCGTTTGCGTTCTTCGATCGCCGCCTTGAGCAGAAGTCCCTGTGGCGCCCACTCGCTTTGCGGATAACGCCGGGCGAGTTCTCCGAGCGTCTCTCGCGCTTTCACCTCTTTATTGCTCTGTTTCGATTTCAACGCTGCATTGGCGAAGCGATACAGGGCCTGCGCGCCGTGATGCTCGTCCGGGAACCGCTCCGCCGTTTCGAGATACGTGGCCATCGCGTCTTCATAGGCTCGCTGCGTTTCCTGAATGTCGGCCATGAGGAAATACGCCGAGGCAACCTCGGGTTCAGCCCGGTAGCGCGCGAGCAGCGGACGAAGCGCTTGAAGCGCTTGTTCGTTGAGTCCGGCTTCCGCTTTCGTACGCACGATGTCGAGTTCCCGGTTGAGTTCTTCAGCGTCCGTGGCAATCTGTGGTTCGGTCGTCACCAACGGCTCAGATGACGGCGACGGCAATGCCGTCACGGCCGCGGTCGGCGGCGCAGGCGCGCGGGACGGCATAGGTGCGCGGGGCACTGTTGGTTTTGGCGGCGCAACCGCGGGCTTCGGCTCGATTGCTGCACCCAGGGCGATGTCCGTAAGCCGCCCCCGCGAGACGTCTATAGGGATGGGCACCATCTCCTCGGTGTCATCCTCGAAAAAGCGCCGGTTTGCGAAAAGAATCCCCGCCACCACGAGCGAACTGCCGATCGCGACGATTGCGGCCTTTCGTAGCGGAAAACGATGGACGGCGTGAGGGGTTCGAGGCTCCGAAATCTGTGCGAGTTTTGGCGTCGTTCGCAACACCCCGGAACTGAAGTCGCGAAGCAGGCGCTGGAGATCCACTTTGAGATCGGCAGCTGTCTGGAAGCGCATCTTGCGGTTTTTTTCCAGCGCCTTGGTGACGATGCGATCGAGTTCCTCCGGCAGCGCCGGGTTCAAGGCGCGCAGAGGATCGGGAGAGTGGTCGGCGATCAGACGAGTGATTTCGGGGATCGTACCCGCGACGAATGGCCGTCGCGCCGTGGCCATTTCGTAGAGAACGACGCCGAGGGAAAATATGTCGGACCGATGATCGAGGTCGTCCCCGTGCACCTGCTCGGGGGACATATATGGGGCTGTGCCGACTCGAGGCGAGTGCGACTGCGTGGGCTGCACCGACGGACTCGTCAACGTGGCGATGCCAAAGTCCAGGATCTTCACCTGGCCCGTGTGCGTGACGAAAATGTTCGCCGGCTTCACGTCACGATGCACCACGCCTTCGGCGTGCGCGGCGTGAAGGCCGTCGGCCACCTGTATCGCGTATTCGAGAAGATTCTCGAGCTTCAGCGGTCGGCCGTCGATCAACTCCGCCAGGGTGCGCCCGTCGAGCCACTCCATGACGATGAACTGTTGGCCGTCGTGTTCGCCGATTTCGTGAATGGTGCAGATGTTCGGATGGTTGATGCCAGACGCCGTTCGCGCCTCGTGCTGGAACCGCACAACTGCGGAACCGCTGCCCGGTACGTCCGGCGGCAGACACTTCAGAGCGACGGGACGACCGAGCGAAAGGTCCTCCGCTTTGTAAATGACGCCCGACGCCCCTTGCCCGATCATCTCGAGCACGCGGTAGTGAGAAAGCGTCTGTCCCTTCATCGACACAGCCCACCTGGTTATCGGCGCTCGTCATGCGCGTCAACACGCGGAACGGCGCACGGGCCCTGCTGTCTCAATGCGGGTCTTCAACTGTAGCTAGACGCTACACACGCCCGGAACACTCAAGTCAGCTTGAGACCTGACGTGTCGCCCATTCATCCCTCTCGCCACCGCGCCATCGAACCAACGGTGTCGTGTGACTCGGCATCATGAGCGATCGTTGGATCCCAGTCCCCTACGTAGATCGGGTTTCCATCCGGGTCGGCGAAGTGTATGTAGTTGGCTTCCTGCGACGCGATAACGTCGCTGACCTCGACTCCATGTTTGCGAAGACGTGCCGCCAGCTCCGTAATCGGTTCGTCGCGCGAGACGACGAGGCCAATCTGAACCGCGCCTTTCGTACCCGGCTGAGGATGCCTGGCCGACCACGGGTGAAGCCCGATGACGAGGGTCGTTCCGGCCTGTACGGTCGCCCAGTGGTCCCCGAACCGGTTGGTCAGTTTGAGGCCCAGTGCATCCGTGTAGAACCGGATCGCCGCGTCCATGTTCGAGACGTAGATGGTTGCGTTTCCGCCGTTAATCATTGTGACAATCCTCCTGTCTGGAGATACTCTCTCAGGACGTGGCAGTCTCCAAGATCCAGTTGAAGGGCCAGTTCGTGATACGACGCGATGGCGGCGATCCGCTTCCCATGCAGCTGGTCCGGCAGCTGCAGGCAGCGATCGAAGCGGGCCGGGTCGTCCGTGGAACGCGGCTGCCCTCGACGCGGTTGCTCGCGCGCAGCCTGGGTGTGTCGCGCAACACTGTGCTCGCGGCTTACGACGAGTTGGCGTCGCGCGGCTTCGTGAGAGGCCGGCGTGGCGCCGGCATGTACGTGTGTCTGCCCGCGCCGGTTTCCGGCTTCGACCTGAAATCGGTCATGCGCGAGGCGCAGTACCCGGTGCGCAGGGTCGAGCTTCGTGACCAGGACCTCAACGTGATCTATATCAGCTACTGAGCTCGCTCGCTCGGTCGTCACCCTCACATCCTGGATGCAAGCATCCTCTTTAGGCCTGCGCGCTCCGAAACCGGCTGAATCGCCAATGGCACTCATCAAAATCAAGGCCGGCGTCCAACCACCCGTGATTGTGCTGATGGCAGCGGTTGCGAACGTCGCGCAGACGCTGGATGCGCCGACCACCATACTCGTCACTTCGGGCAATGACGGCACACACGCAACCACCAGTAAGCACTATTCGAACGAGGCAATCGATATTCGTTCGAAGAGTTTTCCTTCTCTGAAGGCGAAGCGTGCATTCATTGCCGCTGTGCTCAAACGCCTTGGCACTGGATACACGATGATCCTGGAAGAAGAAGGCAAACCGAACGAGCACTTTCACCTGCAGGTCAAGCGGAAGACGACAATCTGAACCGACTTCCATCCAAGGCCGAACTCGTTCCGGAACGAGTTGAACTGACGTTCTCCTGACCTCCTGATCTCCTGTTCGTATTGTTTCTGAGACAACGCCGCATGATGGTCCGGCTGAAGCCGGACACTACGTACCCTGATGAAGGATCATCTTCGCGGTGCGAACGGGATGCCGGAAATCGTCGCGGACCACATCCCATCCGATTTGGTCCAGGTAGAAAGCCAGGCCGATGCAAAGGACACCCGTACTGATCAGTAGCGCTGAATTGAACGGGATGAGCGACGGCAAGAGATACGGGAACGCCAACCCGATCGCGGCCGCGACGTTGCGGATGCCGCGCTTGTCAGGGACGAGCAGGACGACCAGCAGGTGTCGGGCCACGTTCATCTTGAGGCCCAGCAGCATCGCGAACGGCACCAGGCCCCACCCGATGCGATCCTCCATGTCGAAGCCGAGCCGCACCTCCACGTACCAGAGGACGATCGCAAACGGCACGATGAAAAGGAGCGACGCCGCGGCCGAGGCCCAGTCGCCCTTGAGGTTGTTGCCGTAGCGGTAGATGTACAAGTAGTTGTCCCACACGAAATACGGCAGCACGAGCCCGGCCATCAGTATCGCGACGAAGACGAGGGCTGTCCGCCGCCTCATCGTCAGGGCGTTCTTGACGTAGTAGAGGGGCGAAAGCTTCATGACGATGGCGACCGCCATCAGCGCGTGGCATGACTCGCGCTTCGCGCGCGCCAGGAAGAGGGCGGCCATGATGACGACGAGCATGATGAGGTACGTGTTGTCCTGCACGTACACGAAGCGATAGCTGAAGTAGGAAAAATTCAAGTACAAAACGGTGAAGAGGTACCAGCGGGTTCTGAGGAAGTAGTAGCCCGACAGCGCGATAAACACGCCAGCCAGGCCGAGGATCAGTCCATAGAAGCCGATGCCGGACCATTCGCCGAATGCATAGATCCCGGCTTCCACGAGCAGTACGGCCGGGGGATAGGGAGCGGATGCTTCCTTCGACCATGTCGCGGCTTCCAGCGGTGTCTGCGCGAGCCGTTCCTTCGTGAACATGTCGCTCGGGTCGTTCAGGACGACCTTGGCTCCGTACATGTCGGAGATCGAGTCGGTGCCGTAGGTCTCGTACTGGTCAATGCCGCTGAGCCACGGCACGCGGGAATAATCGAAGTACTGTCGAGGCACATTGGGAATCGATGCGCTCGCCATGAGGATGACGGTGCACCCAAGGACGAGGTACTTGATTCGATCGGGAACGGCCAGGAGGGCGGCGTCGATCGCCGCGGCACGTTCACACAGGGCGCCGAATTTATGCTGACGCGCCACTCGAGGAGAGTCTACGCGCTTCTGTGTGGTCCTTCAGCGATTTTCCGTCCGGCTAAAGCCGGAACTACGTACGCACGATGCCGTCGGAGGAGGCGCGTGCTCCTCCGACGGCTTGCGAATCTACGAGACGAGTATTCCGATCACCCAGGAAATCCTGCTCAGCACCCACGCCGCGGCGGGCGCATTGTCCAGCAGGCCAGTCAGGCCGCACAGCAGATTGCCCAACAGGTTGCCCGCCCCAGGCGTCGCCGTGATGTCGAGCGTGACGGGTCCCGGGGGGTCAGCGCAATTGTCCAGCTCGACTCTCAATCCCAACAGCTGCAAATCGAGAGGACCGATCGCCAGATTGAGGATCGTGCAGCTCGCGCCGATGAGTGAAGGCGACGCGCCGATCCGGTTGAACACGGCCTGATTGAGCACCGACGTCAGGCCGGCGTTCAACCGGGTGGCCTGGGCTGGAGTCAGCGTGGCGAGCGCATCGGCCAGCGACGTGCCCCCATTGAGAAGATTGGCCACGCCGCACAACAGGTCGCCAAGAAGCCCGCGCCCCTGATATGCCGTGACGTCAAGACAGATCGCGCTGGTGTCGACGTTCAACCCCAGCAGCCCCAAATGAATGGGCGCCAGTGAAAGATTCAGAATCGGGCACGCGCCACTCGGGTTCGGCGTTGCCGTTACGGTCAGCGGTGCGGTGAACGCATTGCCGCCGACGATGCCCGACGCTACGAGAGCTCCGTTCTGGATGGTTACGCTGCTGATTGAAATCGGAACGACGTTGAACTGCGGAATAGTCTGCGCGGAGACGAGACCTGGCGCGAACCCGATGATAGCCGCCACCAACACCCCAAGGAATGTCGACCGGCTCAACCCGCTTGCGGATTGAGAGCGACGAAAACTAGCAAGACTCATGAAAAGCTCCTTTCGCAGACTCAACGTCTGACACCAACCAGGAAAAAATTACACTCGCACGCTGACATCGCAACACGTGTGCCAGCAAATTTGTTTTTGTTCTAAAAAAAATACGCACTATGTCGAAACAATGACGACATCGACTTGCTTGTGCATAAACGCGCTACTTTTTTCCGCCGTCGTACAGCGACGCAACGCTGTTCGTCTGTTGCGCGCGGATCTGCGTGACCACATCGTGGAATTTGACCGGACGCGTTGCGATGTATCAGACTTCGCACTTACCTTCAGGAGGATCGACTATGAAACGCGGAATGCTTGCGACGACGGCGGCAGCGATGTGTCTTCTCTCGGTGATCGTCGTCGGGCAAGGAAGAGGCGGCGCGCCGCCGACCCCCGCTGCCGATACGGTCGCGCCGGAAATTCCGGGCGTGGTTGCCGGAGGAACGAAGGTTCAGCTCCTGAAAGATGGGCTCGACGGCACCGAAGGGCCTATCGCGATGCCCGACGGCAGCGTGATCTTTTCCGAGATCAACGCGAATCGCATGATCAAGATCGCGAACGACGGTACGTTCTCGACATTCCTGGAAAATACAGGGGGCACGACAGGAGTGGCGTTCGACAGGCAGGGACGCCTGTTCGCGGCGGTCGTGCCGTGGGGGACGACGAAGTTCTCAATCATCTACCCCGAAGCGGCGAAGAAGGTCGTCATCGACAATTACGACGGCAAGCCGTTCGGGCGTCCCAACGATCTCGCCGTCGCGCGAAACGGCGGAATGTATTTCACGGACTCCGCCAACGCGCAGCCGCGGCCCGCGGAGCCACTCCCGCTCCCCGCCGCGTTCTATTACCTGCCGCCCGGCGCGACGAAAGCCAATCAGCTCTTGACCGACGTCGGCTTTCCGAACGGCGTAATCCTCAGCCGCGACGAAAAAACGCTGTATCTCAACAACTCGGCCGGTGAGTATCTGCTGGCCTTCGACGTGCAGCCCGATGGCTCGCTCACCAACCGCCGCAACTTCGCGAAATACGAGGGCGTCAGAACGAACGCGGCGGGCGTTGCTTCGAGCGGCGCCGATGGACTCGCTATCGACAGCCAGGGGCGGGTGTACGTTGCCGCGTCCAACGGAGTTCAGGTATTCACGCCTCAGGGGCAGCACCTCGGGACCATCCCCACGCCGAGGCCGCCTCAGAATCTCGCGTTCGCGGGTCCCGGCAAAAAAACGTTGTACGTCGTGGGACGAGGCGCCGTGTCGAAGATCGCGATGCTCGCAGAGGGCTTCAAAGATCGCGCGAAATGATCGGAGAGCCTCGACAGGAGCTGACATGACCATCGCACGACTCTCCGCGGCGATTGCCCTCGGCGTGATCGCCGCCGTCATTGATTCCGGGGATGCCGCGGCGCAAGCGACGCGGCCACCGGCGCCGACGCGCGATCCCCATACCCCCGGCTATGTGGCGGCCAGGGAATTGCCGGATGGCGCCGTGCCGCCGGCCGACGCCGATGGCAACTTCATCATCGGGCCGACGCACAACCCCGCGCCGGAAATGACGCCTCGAGAGGGGGTGCCGCGCGGAACGGTTCACGAGTTCTCGATGAGCTCGACCGACAGCAAAATGTATCCGGGTATCGCGCGCGACGCCGGCACATTCGGCACGCCCGATCCGAGCAACCCGGCAAACCTGGTGGTGACGACGAGCCGTCCCGCGCCGTATACGCGCCGCGTATCTGTCTACGTGCCGAGCCAATACGTTCCAGGTTCCGTCGTGCCATTCATCGTTGGAGCCGACGGACCCGACCCCCTCCTGTTCACGGCGCTCGACAGTCTGATTGCGCAGAAGCGCGTTCCGGTCATGGTCGCCATTTCAATCGCCAACGGCAGCGGCGATGCGCAAGGAAGCCAGCGCGGGCTCGAATACGACACGATGTCGGGGCGGTATGCCGAGTTCGTCGAAACCGAAGTGCTGCCGCTCGTGGAAAAGCAGTACAACGTGAGACTGACGAAAGATCCCGAAGGGCGCGCGACGATGGGATGCAGCTCGGGCGCGGCCGCTGCCTTGTCGATGGCGTGGTATCGAACCGACCTTTACCATCGCGTGCTTTCCTATTCGGGCACGTATGTGAATCAGCAGTGGCCGCACAACCCGGAGACTCCCGGCGGCGCGTGGGAGTATCACCGCCAGCTCATCCCGAACAGCCCGGCGAAGCCCATTCGTATCTGGCTGGAGATTAGCGACCGCGATCTGCTGAATCCGAACGTCATGCGCGACGAGATGCACGACTGGGTGCTAGCGAATCAGCACATGGCCAGGGTGCTCGCGGCCAAGGGCTACAAGTACCAGTTCGTGTTTGCGCGGAATGCCGGACACTGCGATCGTGCCGTCAAGCTGCAGACGCTGCCGCTGGCACTCGAATGGCTGTGGAGAGGCTACCGGGCCGAAGCTGGGACAGGCGGCAGGTAACGCGCTATTTCGGACGCGCTGGAATGGGCCGGCCGGGCTTGCCGCTCGGCGGCTCTTCGACACGCCAGCCATGACGCTGCAGCGTGCTCAACTTTGCGTCGAGCCAGCAGAGCGCATCGTGCCACGTCGGAAAATCGAAAGACTCCTGAGGGATTCCCTGGCTGAACCAGCCGGCAGTTGCTTTCGCGCCATGAGGTACGATGACCGCGTACGCGCGACGGCCGTCCGTTGTATTCCGCACCCGCCACATGATCGTCGGCTCGGCGTAAGTTGACTTCGGGGGAGTTTGGGCCACGTTCCGTTTTGACAGGGGCAATAGCCATACCATCGCCGATAATTAATCGGCCGCAACTTACGGGCGGAAAATCGATCACAGTCTGCCGGATGTGAGACGAAAAGCGGTAGAAGTGGAGACTTCAGAAAATTATGCGCAAAAGCTTGCTTCTTTCTGTCGCCATCGCCGCCGCCGCCGTTCCGATCGCGAGCCAGCAGCCGCCATCGTCGTTCTACGACCTCCAGACCCGAACGCTGCAGGGTCAAGCGGCGGAGCTGGCGGTCTACAAGGGAAAAGTGACGCTGGTAGTGAACACCGCCAGTGAATGCGGATACACGCCGCAATACGAAGGCCTCGAGAAGCTGCACCGGGAGCTCTCACCAAAAGGTTTCGCGGTCCTCGGCTTCCCAAGCAACGACTTCGGAGGGCAGGAGCCTGGTTCGGCGCAGGAGATCGCGGAGTTCTGCCGTAAGAATTACGGCGTGACGTTTCCGATGTTCGCGAAGCTCTCCACGCAGCCCGGCCCGGACCAGTCGCCCATTTATCGCTACCTCGGTACCTCCGGACACCTCCCGCGCTGGAATTTCTCGAAGTACGTGATTAGCAAAGACGGCAGGGTCATCGCTTTCTTTCCGAGCGCAGTCACGCCTGAATCGGCTGAGCTTCGCTCGGCAATTGCCAAGGCGCTTGCTGCGAAATAACCACGCGTGAGCGAAAACCCGCCCGATTGAACGATGTTTACCCCATTTTTTGTTCGGCCCGGGGAGTGCGGCTTGTTAAACTATTAGCTGGGTTGGGCTTCCCGCCGATTGATGCCTGCTCCGTTCTCAGGTTCGCCCGATAATACACAGTAGGACTCTTTTTCAATGCTTCGGACACGCCTCCTTTCCGCGATTCTCCTCTTGTTCGCTGTGACGGTCGCCGGCTGCGGCACGACAGACACGGCTGAAATTCCCTACAGCACGCTCAAGCAGCACATCGCGAAAGGCGACGTCCGCGAAGTACGGATGTCGGTCAGCGAAGTACAGGCCATGTCGACCGATGCGGCCCGGCACGCGGGCGCCCCCCGGATGTGGCTGGCGACGCCGGTTCCGAACGACTCGCTTGTCGCCCTGCTCGAAGCGCAGGGAATTACCTATCAGGGCATCAAGTCTGATGAATCGCACGTGGCGCTCATTCTCGGCATCATCGCCGGCCTGACGTTCATCCTCGTGCTCGGGCTGTCATACAAGCGGCTGAATCCGGTGAAGTCGATGTCGGCCCTCACCCGGGGAAGACTCCGCGCGCGCGAACGCAGAACCGGCGCGAAGACCGGTTTCGACTCGGTCGCCGGCGTCGACGAAGCCAAAGAGGAGCTCGAAGAGATCGTCAAGTTCCTGCGCAGCCCGGGAAAATTCGCGTCGCTCGGCGCGCGGGTGCCCAAAGGGGCGCTGCTCGTCGGCCCTCCAGGCACGGGAAAAACCCTGCTCGCGCGCGCGGTTGCGGGCGAGGCCGGCGTGCCGTTTTTTTCGGCGAGCGGGTCGGAGTTCATCGAGGTTTTCGTGGGCGTCGGCGCCTCACGCGTGCGGAAGCTGTTCGAACAAGCCAAGGCAAAGGCGCCCGCCATCGTCTTCATCGACGAGCTCGATGCGATCGGCAAGAGCCGCTCCGGCTCGCACGGCGGAGGCGGAACCGACGAACGGGAGCAGACGCTGAATCAGCTCCTCGTCGAAATGGACGGATTCGACACCCGCGACGGGATCATCGTGCTGGCTGCGACCAATCGCGCGGAAATTCTCGACACCGCTCTTCTCCGTCCCGGCCGTTTCGATCGCCAGGTGCTCGTCGATCGCCCCGACGGGACAGGCCGCCACGCGATTCTCCAGGTGCATGCGCGCAAAGTGAAGCTGGCCAGCGACGTCGATCTCGAATACGTCGCGCGCCGCACTCCGGGAATGGTCGGCGCCGACCTCGAAAACGTGCTGAACGAAGCCGCTCTGCTCGCCGCGCGCGGCGAAAAGAGCGCCGTCGGCATGCCCGAGCTTCACGCCGCCATCGATCGCGTTGTCGTCGGGCTCGAGCGGAAGAACCGGCTCACGAACACGAAAGAACGCCGTATCGTCGCTTTCCATGAAGCGGGTCACGCCATCGTCGCGGAGCTTGCGGCGAGCGCGGAACCAGTTCACAAGGTGTCGATCGTACCGCGTGGCCTCGCCGCGCTGGGCTACATGCAGCAGACGCCCGAAGATCGCAATCTGCTCCAGGAAGACGAGCTGATGGATCGGCTTGCCGTGCTGCTGGGCGGCCGGGCGGCCGAGCAGGTGGCGTTCGGCAAGTTCTCGACCGGCGCGGCCAACGACCTCGAACGCGCCACCGGCCTCGCGCGCCGCATGGTCTGCGAGTTCGGCATGTCTGTGTCGATTGGCCCCGTTGCCTACCAGAACAGCGACAATCGCGGCCGCCGCGCGGGAGATTCCGGATCGGGCGAGTGGAGCGAAGACGTCACCGAAAAGATCGAAGCAGAAGTGCAGGAACTGCTCACGCGCGCGTTCGATAGCGCGGTTCAGACGCTGAGCCACCGCCGTGCCGTCCTCGACGGCATAGCGGAGGCTCTTCTCGCGCAGGGAAGCCTGGAGCGCGAGGAGTTCCTCGCGCTCCTCGACCACGCTGCTTAGTCCTCGTCTTCTGTCTTCGCGCGGGAGGGCTCCGGCGTTACCTGCGGCCCGCCGCCCCCGGCGCCCATGTCCATCCCGGTCGCACCGTCGCTCTGCGGAATATCTTCATTTCCCCAGTGGCGCGGCCGCTCGCCTCGCACGTCGATACCGCGCGGCGTGCTGCCATCCGACGGCGGATGCGGCAGCTTGGGTCCGCCCGGATTGCTGATACCAAGCACATCGCCTGGCTGTTCCTTCTTATCGCGGTTCTTGTCGTTCACGTGTGTCTCCTTTGGCCGGCTCAACGGCCGCCTCAGGAGGATTGGCAAGGCGCGTACCATGAACAATTCGCCGATGACAGAGCTTTATGGGCATAAACACGTGATGGTTGTCTGCAATTCGAACAACTCAGGCATTTACATCAGGCGTTTTGAAGGCACAGGCCATGCATTCACTGAACTCATGAAAATCACGTCGATTCTGTTGTGCGCGATGCTCCTTCCATTGCCCGCTGTGGCACAGACAACGGACGCGGCACAGACGGAGAAGACGTCGGAGGCACTCGGCGATCTGCCGGTGCCGTCATGGGCAAAGTCGATACTCGATTCTTTCGACAAACCACTTCATCCCGTAATCGGCGGTGTCGCCTCCGGGGGCGGTATGGCGGCGGGCGTTGGTTACGAGTCGCCGTCTCAGGTGGGCTGGTTTCGTGAGGCCGAGGCGCTCTTCAGCATTCGCCGTTACTGGTCGGTCGCCGGCGAGATTGGCAAGCGCGCGGAGTCGAGGCGATCGCAATTCGGCGTATTCGGCGGCATGCGTCACATGGGCCGGCTCGATTTTTATGGAATCGGATCCGGAACGAGATTCGAGGATCGCTCGGCATTCCGTCTTCGCGAATCCACGTTCGGCGCACGGGGGTGGATCCGTCCCGTCTCTCTCGTACGCCTTGGTGGAAGCGCGTCGATGTACATGCCCGATTTGGGACGGGGCGCCCATCGCGGCGTTCTTTCAATAGAAGATGCATTCCCCGCCGAGCTCGTGCCGGGACTCGACGCCGAACCGGTCTGGGGCCGCTATCGCGGATTCGTGGAGCTTTCACACCCGACACCGGTTGAGCTCGACGGCGACGACATCTCCAACAGCTACCAGGGCGCATATCAGCTCGCGTTCGAGTCGGCGCGCGACTATGAAACCGGCTTCCACAGCTTTCATCGGTGGGAAGCGGAGGTTCGGCAGCGGATTCCTGGAGTAGTGAAAGGACAGCGGCTCACGCTGCACGGCTTTGTCGCTGCGACGAATCCCGACGCCAACGTGCCTTTCTACATGCTCTACACCCTGGGCGGTAGCGGTGGATTGAAGTCGTTCCGGCCCGATCTTCTCGGCACCGACGGCACCCAGGCGACCTTGCGCGGCTTCCGGAACTTTCGCTTCCGCGGCCGGAACCTGGTACTGATGCAGGCCGAATATCGCGTGCCCGTCTACCGGGATGTGCATGCGACGGTGTTCGTGGATTCCGGTCAGGTGGCCACGAGCACGTCGGAGTTCTTCACGGATCTGAAAACGAGCACCGGCTTCAGCCTCAGCTACATGCGAAAGAGCAAGACGCTCGGCCGTATGGACGTCGGGTTTGGAGGGGGCGAAGGAGTCCGGGTGTTCTGGAGCTTCGGGGCGTTCTAGGCTACGGCCTCGGTTTTCTTGTCGTCTTTGTCCTTCGATTTTTCAGCGGCTTTCCTGGCGATCTCGGTCTTCGACCAGTCCTCTTCGAAAATCTCGCGGAACTGTTTCGCCGTCACGCGGTCTTTGACGATGACGCCGATTTCGCGGCGCTTGTCGAGCTCGAGGGCGCGCAGGCTCATGCTACCGAGAAACAGCTCCTGATTGTCGCGCAGCATCGCGCGCGCGTGCAGCCGCATGCCGGGCATTTTTTCAAACGTCAGGCCCACGCCTTTCTTGCTGACCTTGCCGAGGATGCGGACGTCCACGCCGGCTTTCACCCGATCCTGCAGCAGCTTGAGCATCTGCCGATCGCTCACCTTCATGTCGTACACGAGCAGCTGCTTCTTCGCCTTCTTGATGAAATTGGACAACCCGGTCCGGGCGTTTTCCGGGCTCACCAGACAGTTGTCGCACGTCGCGGTATAGGGCTGACGAGTCGAGTCGGCTGCAAACAGCTTGGTGGCTTCGGCGACAATCGCCTTGTTCTTCGTCACCACGCCGAAGCTCCGGCTTTTCTCGACGTCGAGCCGCGTAAAGTTGAAGCCGAGCGCGTAGAACGTCTCACCGTCGACGAGCACCATCTTGTTGTGATACCGCACGAGATCGTCGTCGGTTCGTGACACGGTGACGCCGGCGGCCAGAAGGTCGAGCTCGAGCTTGCGCAGACGTTTGGCGCCGCCGCCCGTCGTGTTGGCGATCAGCGCGTGAACCTTGACACCGCGCGTAATCGCGCTTTCGAGCGCCCTCTGCAGCTCTTTGAGATCGAAACGGAAGACCGTGACCTCGATCTGCTTGGTGGCCTTCTTGATGGCGGCGATAAGCGGCGTCAAGCCGTCTTCAGGCTGAACGATAAGTTCCATCTGGGCCTCAGGCTGCCTTCTTCTTTTCCGTTTTCCATTCGACGCCTGTGCCCGGGTCCGGGTCGAGCGCGATGATTTCCGCCGAGATACCGTCGGTCTTCATTTCCATGGGGAGCTCGACGAGATAGGAGAACTCCTCGGGGGCCGATTCGCGGAGCTCGTATTTGACCCGGCGGCGCCTGAGCAGAGCCTCGATCTTCGGCTGGAGCTTCGTGGCTTCCTTCGACTTGATCTCGAGGATGAATTCCTTGCGCGCGCTCGGCTCGAAGCTTTCGATGATCCAGAGCACGCCCATGAGAAAAATGGTGGCGAAGACCGCCAGGCCGTAGACTCCGATGCCGCACGCGAGGCCGACGGCGAGCGTCGTCAGCATGACGCCGGCGTCTTTCGGGTCGTCGATCTTCGCGCGGTACCTGACGAGGCCTGCCGCGCCGACGACGCCGAAGGCTCGGGCGAGGCTGGTGCCGACGACAATCATCACCAGGGCGCCGATGATCGAGAGGATGATCTGCGTCTGCACGACCGGCGAAGAGCGCTTGGGCGTGCCGCGCCGCCGTGGACGCAGCGCGAGCGCCGCACCCAGGGCAGTTGCGAGTGGAAGAGCCACGAAGGCATGAAGGTCGACTTCGATCGTGCCCAGCGTGCCTCCAAATCGCTCATCAGCGCCCAGGGAGAGCGGAGCGTCTGCGGGCGGCTGCCCGTTTCCTGGGGGCGGCATCGGCTGCGCCACCGGAGGAGGCACACCCTGGGCGTAAATCGTCGCGGTCGCGGCCGCGTTAGTGATTGCCAGCGCTGCAAGCGCGAACGTGACGAAGCGAAAAGTTGTATGCATGCGAGCCACCCCTGCGGTAGCAAAAAGTCAGCCAGTAGCCGGTAGTCGCTAGCCAGTAGTCGTAGGGGCTATATGCTGGGCTACCAGCCACAGGACTATTGGCTACTGGCTATTGGCTATTGGCTAGGTGTATTGGTACCGGACAATGATCCAGTTCCTCCGGGAGTTCCGCACGCTCTCGCCCGAGCAACGCCGGGCGTTTTTCGCCGCGTTCTTTGGCTGGATGCTGGACGGCTTCGACTTCACCATCCTCACGTTTGTGCTCGCCGATATTCAGCGGAGCTTCACCATCGACAACGCGCTTGCGGGAGCGCTCGGCACGGTCACATTGATGTTCCGCCTGGTTGGCGGGGCGGCGGCGGGAACCGCGGCCGACAGATGGGGACGCAAACTGCCGCTCATCTTGTCGATCATCTGGTTCTCGCTGTTCACGGTCCTGAGCGGCTTCTCGACGTCGTATGCCATGTTGTTCGCGTGCCGGGCGTTGTTCGGCATCGGCATGGGCGGAGAGTGGGCGGCGGGCATGCCGCTGGCACTCGAACATCTGCCGGATCGTCTGAGAGGATCGGCCGCGGGAATCTTGCAGGGCGCGTGGGCATGGGGCTACATCCTGTCCGCCGTGGTCTTTCAGACGCTGTATCCCGTTCTGCGCTCGCACATGACCGAAGCGTGGCGCGCGATGTTCTGGATTGGCGCGATACCCGCGCTGCTCGTCCTGTGGATTCGCGCGAGCGTCACGGAAAGTCCTGTATGGGTCACGCTGCAGCGTGCTGCATCCGGCGCTCCCGGCGCCGGAGCGTCGTCGTTGAGCCGCATATTTCATCGCGACCTGATCGGCACGACGCTTCACTGTTCGTTTCTCGCCGCCTGCTTCATGGTTTCGTACTACTCGGTGACATATTGGTACGCGACGTTTCTGCAGGGCCGTAGTCTCAACACGCTGCCGTACGTCGTGGCGCTGAACATCGGCGGGATTCTCGGATCCGCGTTCTGGGGAGGCGTTTCTCAAGGTGTTCTTGGCCGGCGGGGCGCCGTCACGACCGCCGCCGCCATCGGCGTCGTGGTGACGCCGCTCTATCTGATGAGCGCCGACACTCGCGTCCTGCTCACGGGCGCGCTGCTCGTCGGCTTTGGCGCGCACGGGATGTGGGGAGCCTTCCCTTCGTACATCACCGAGCGCTTCCCGAGCGAGGTGCGAGGTGCCGGGGCCGGCTTCTGCTATCACGCCGGCGCGGTCATCGGGTCGATGACATCGTTCGCCATCGGACGCATGGTCGATGCGGGTTGGTCGCTTCAGGATGCGATGAGCGTGGCGATTGCCGTCTCGGGGGCCGCTGTGTCTGTCGTGATCTGGCTCGGCCCCGAGACGCGCGGCAAACGGTTTCAGTGAACGTTGGAGCTTCGCGGATCTTGCCCCTTGCCCTTTTCCCCTTGCCCCTTGTCCTGCCCTTTCGCCATTTTTGAGACGTCCGGGACATCTTCCCCAAGCGCTGTCGCCAGATCGATTTGGTGTTCCTGCTCCTGCTTGAGAATCTCGCGAAGGTGTTCGGCCATGGCGTATTCGCCGAGCGCCTCACATTGCCTGACGCGATCGCGGTAGTTCCGCACCGTCTCGTTTTCGGCGTCGAGATCGAAGCGAAGCATGTCCTCGGCTTTGTCGGAGGTCTTCACTTCCTTGGCGACGGTCGTAGGGTCGCCGCCGAGATAGTCCACCAGCTTGGAGACGATGAGCGCATGTTTCAGCTCTTCGGTGGCATGTTTCTCCAGTTCTTCGGCGATTGCCATGTACTGGGCGCCTTTGATCGCCTGTGAATACACGACATACGCGATGATGGCCTGATATTCGCGGGCGAGATCCTCGTTGAGTAGACCGATCAGCTGTTCGCGCGTTACCTGTTTCTGTTCGTCAGCCATGCGTGTCCTCCCTCCAGACGGGCGGAAGCTCTTGCAATTTTCCGGCCTGCTCCTTGCTTCGATGATTCGTGGGAACCTGACCCGCAGCAAGACACACGGGGCACGGAACAACAGGAGGACGATACATGGCGAAGAAACGCGGGGGTCGCAAGTACGGCAAGAAAGCGTCGGAAAAGGTTGAGAAGGTGATGCGCGAGCGGAAGCGCGGCACGCTTCGAAGCGGCGGCTCGGGCAAGAAAGTGACCAGCCGTAAACAAGCCATAGCAATAGGGCTGTCGGAGGCCCGCCGGGCCGGCGCGAAAGTCCCGCGCAAGAAGTCGCGGAAAGGCTCGCGTAAGGGCGGCGGGAAGAAGCGCTAAGGTTTTGTGCGTAGCCCCGCGGGGGTGGGGCCCCCGCGCTATTGAATAGTGACCCGTTCGGCCTCTCTTTTACACATATCCAGACAAGGGAGGCCGAATGGCTCACGGATTCATCGACGCGCAACGACACTCAACAGGGCTGCTGACCGGGATCGAAAAGCGGGTGCTCATCTGGCTCGCTCAGCGGCTGCCGGCCCGAATCAATTCAGACCACCTCACCGCACTCGGCCTGGTATCGATGTTCCTGGTGGGCGTGTGTTTTGCCGTGTCGCCGCAGCATCCGCGGGCGCTGTGGGGCGTGGTGTTCTTTCTCGCGGCAAACTGGTTCGGCGACAGCCTGGACGGCACGCTCGCGCGCGTGCGCGGTCATCAGCGGCCGCGTTACGGGTTCTACGTCGATCACATCCTCGATACATTCGGCGCGCTGTTCGTGCTCGCCGGACTGTCGATTTCTGGTCATATGACCCCAATCATCGCCGCCGCATTTCTGATCGCGTATTACATTCTATCGATCGAAATCTATCTCGCGACCTATTGCGTAGGTCGCTTCCGGATGTCTTTCTGGGGATGGGGACCCACCGAGCTGCGCATCCTTCTCGCGATTGGCGCGTTGACGCTGTTGGTGAAGCCGGTAGTGACGATTGCAGGGATGCGGTTTCCGCTGTTCGACGTCGGCGGAGCCATCGGCGCCATCGGACTGCTCGTGACCGCAATCATCTCGGCCATCGGCAACACGCGCCGGCTTTACACAGCCGAACCCTTGCCGAACTCAATGCCTCACCGCAACGACGCGGGGACGCAGGGGTTTTTTTTGAAAAACGTCGCCGCGCCACCGCGGCTCTGCGGTGAGAAATCGGGTCAGTGAATCCCGGATTGTCCGCTGAGGTTCTTCACCACCTCGCCAATTACACCTTTCGCGTCTCCGAAGAGCATCAGCGTGTTGTCGGCGAAGTAGAGCTCGTTTTCGATGCCGGCGAAGCCGGGATTCATCGAACGTTTGATCGCCAGCACCACTTTGGCCTTGTCGGCGTCGATGATGGGCATGCCGAAGATCGGGCTGTTCTTGTCGAGACGGGCTGCCGGATTGACGACATCGTTGGCGCCGATGACGAGGGCGACGTCGGTTCTCGGCATTTCCGGGTTGATGTCGTCCATCTCGACGAGGCGATCGTACGGAATCTCCGCCTCGGCGAGCAGCACGTTCATGTGGCCCGGCATGCGGCCGGCGACGGGATGAATCGCGAATTTCACGTCGACGCCCCGCTTCGCGAGCTGTTCGTACAGATCGTGGACGCGGTGCTGCGCCTGTGACACGGCCATGCCGTAGCCGGGAACAATCACGACGCTCGACGCGTTCTCGAGCAGCTGCGCCGCGTCTTCCGCCGTCGCGCTCTTGGCCGTGCGCTGCTCGATCTGGCCGCCGGCCGCTTGCACCTGACCGAACGCCCCGAACAGGACGTTCGTGAACGAGCGGTTCATGGCGCGGCACATCACGATCGAGAGGATGAGGCCCGAGGCGCCGTCGAGGGCGCCGGCGGTGATGAGCAGCTTGTTCTCCATGACGAAGCCCATCGCCACGGCGGCCAGGCCGGCATAGGAGTTCAGCAGGGAAATGACGGTCGGCATGTCCGCGCCGCCGATCGGGAGCACCAGCAGCACGCCGAAGGCAAGCGCGAGAAGAATCAGGAGCGGGAACAGATACGTCCGCGATGGATCCATCATCAACGCCACGGCGATCACCACCGCAGCGGCGAGCAGGGTGAAATTGATGACGTTCTGGCCGCGGTACACGATGGGCCGCGTCGGAATCACTTCCTGCAGCTTGCCGGCGGCAATCAGGCTGCCCGTGCACGTGAGATAGCCGAGGATCACCTCGACCGCGATCGCGCCCATCCGGAAGGTCGTCAGCTGGTCGTGTTCGGCCCACAGGTAATATTTGGCGGTCCCGACGAGCCCCGCCGCGAGGCCGCCGAAGGCGTGCGACAGCGCCGTCCGCTGCGGCACCGCCGTGAGTGGAACCCACGACAGCGGCACGCCAGCCAGGGCGCCGAGCACCAGCGGGACCACAATCCAGCTGTAGCCGATGATGAGCGGATGCAGCAGCGTGCCGATGATGGCGAGCGCCATTCCGCCGACACCCGCGAACACGCCGCGGCGCGCGGTCAGCGGATCGCTCATCCACTTGAGCGAAAAAATGAACAGCGCCGTCGCGACGAGATAGACGAACTGGATGAGCTGGTCGATCACCGAGGGCCGCCTCGGGTTGCGGCGGGCTCACGCTTCTTGAACATCTTCAGCATGCGATCGGTGATCAGAAAGCCGCTTACGATATTGGTGGTCGACGCGAACACCGCGATGGCGCCCAGCACCGTGCTCAGTCCCGATTCCTGCTCGCCGGCGAGGAGAATCGCGCCCACCACCGCGATCGCCGAAATGGCGTTGGTCAGCGACATGAGCGGCGTATGCAGCAGACGGGACACGCGCCGGATGACGTCGAGGCCGATGAACGTCGCGAGCATCAGAACGAAGAGCCCGTCGATGAAATCAAACTGCATGGCGCGCAAATCTTACATCATAAGATTGACGCGTCGTGGCTGACGCCTCCCCCTCGCCGTTCCTCGCGCTGCAGCACCGGAACTTCCGTTTGCTGTGGACCGGGCAGCTGATTTCATTCACCGGATCGAATATGCAGACGGCCGCGATTCTGTGGCACGTCTCGCTTCTGGTACCGCCCGACCAGCGCCCGCTCGCGCTGGGCATGGTCGGGCTGGTCCGCTTGATGCCGATTGTGTTCTTCTCGATCGCGGGAGGCACGGTGGCGGATGCGTCGGACCGGCGGCGGGTGATGCTCTACACCCAGTCGGCGCTCGGCCTCACGGCGGCCGCGCTCGCCGTGCTGACATTCCGCGGCGTCGATCATCCGTGGCCCATCTACAGTCTGGCGGCGATCGGCGCGGCGGCCGGAGCGTTCGACAGCCCCGCGCGGCAGGCGCTCATTCCCTCGCTCGTGCCGCGCGATCACCTGCCCAACGCGATCAGCTTGAACGCCATCATGCTGCAGATCTCGTCGGTTGCCGGTCCGGCGATCGGCGGCCTGGTCATCGCGACGCTCGGCGTCGAATGGGTCTATTTCTTCAACGCGCTCACGTTCGGGTGCGTGATCGGCGCGCTCCTCATGATGCGCGGCATCCCGGTGCGCACGGCCGATCAGATCAGCGACATCAGCGTGCGCGCCGTGCGTGACGGTCTCGGGTTCGTGTTTTCGTCGCCGATCATCCGTTCGACGATGCTGCTCGACTTCTTCGCGACGTTTTTCTCGTCGGCCACCGCGCTGCTGCCGATATTCGCGCAGGACGTGCTTCAGGTCGGTGCACGGGGATACGGATGGCTCTACGCCGCACCGTCGGTCGGCGCCGTCCTCATGAGCGTGATCATGGTGAGATCGATCGAGAGAATCGAACGGAGAGGCGCGGTACTGATCTGGGCTGTCTGTGTCTACGGCGCTGCCACGATCGTCTTCGGCGTGTCGCAGTCGTTCTGGCTCACGTTCCTCTGTCTTGCCGTAACGGGGGCCGCCGATACCGTGAGCATGGTGCTGCGGAACGTGATTCGCCAGCTCGGCACGCCCGATCACCTCCGCGGCCGCATGATCGGCATCAACATGGTGTTCTTTCAGGGCGGCCCGCAGCTCGGCGAACTGGAAGCGGGGCTGGTTGCGCAATGGGCCGGGCCGCGCGCCTCGGTCGTGACCGGCGGAATCGGTTGCCTGATAGCCACCGCATGGATCGCCGCGCGAACGCCCGCGTTGCGGCATTACCGGCGCAGTTTCATTGACGTCAACGAAGGAGCGCGACTACGATCTGTGGTTCGATGACACGGTACGAAGGGCTTCCACAATTTCCCGAACGGATCCGCCGCCTCGACGAGCTCGCCGCCAACCTCTGGTGGAGTTGGCAGTACAGCCCGCGAAAGGTCTTCCGCGATCTCGACTATCAACTCTGGCGCACCACAGCGCACAACCCGGTGAAGATGTTGTGGCTGGTCACGCGCGAGCGGCTCGAGCACATGTCGCGCGAACCGGAGTTCCTGCGCACCTACGACAGCGCGGTCGAAGGGCTCGACGCCGCCTACGCCGCGAAGAACACCTGGATGTCGCGCCGATTTCCCGACGTCCAGAACACGACGATCGCGTACTTCTCCGCGGAGTTCGCCATCCATCAGTCGCTGCCGATATATGCGGGCGGACTCGGCGTGCTGGCCGGCGATCACTGCAAGGAGTCGAGCGACCTCGGCATTCCCCTCGTTGGCATCGGCTTCATGTATCCGCAGGGCTACTTTCACCAGACGGTGTCGCCCGAAGGTTGGCAGCTCGAAGTGTACGAGCGGCTGAACTGGCCCGACGTCGCCATCGAGCAGGCCCGCAAGCCGGACGGCACGCCGTGTATCGTCGCGGTGCCGCTCGGCGACCGTGCCGTGCTCACGAACGTGTGGAAAGTCGCCGTCGGCAGGGTCAACTTGTATCTGCTCGACACTGGTCTCGAGGAAAACGCGCCTCAGGATCGCGATCTCTCCGCCCGCCTCTACGGCGGCGATCGCGAAACGCGCCTCCAGCAGGAAATCGTCCTCGGCATCGGCGGCGTGCGCGCGCTCCGCGCGCTGGGTATCACGCCCGCGGTCTGGCACCTCAACGAAGGACACGCCGCATTCGTCGGCCTGCAGCGCATCTACGAGTTCATCGCCGAAGGGCTGAGCTTCGACGAGGCGCTGGCAGCTGTCCGCCGCACGACGATTTTCACCACGCATACGCCGGTCGCGGCGGGACACGACGCGTTCCCATTCGATCGCGTGGAGCATCACCTCCAGGGCGCGTGGGGGCCGATCACCGAACACCGCGGCCGTTTTCTGGCGCTCGGCGAATATCACGGCCAGTTCAACATGACAACTCTGGCGCTCCGCAGCGCCGAGTTCGCCAACGGCGTCAGCCGGCTGCACGGCGAGGTCACGCGGCGGATGTGGGAACCTCTCCTGCAGGAGCGCGAACGGAACGGCCAGCGCCCGCTCACTACGATTACCAATGGCGTGCACGTCCCCACCTGGCTGTCGCAGGAGATGGCCCACCTCTTCGAGCGTCATCTCGGCGGCGACTGGCGCGACAACCAGGACCGGCCCGACTTCTGGAACGGCGTCCTCGAGATTCCCGACGAAGATCTCTGGAACGCGCGCACGGCGCTCAAACGGTTCCTCTTCACGTTCATCCGCCAGCGCGCGCGCGACAGGTGGGCTCAGGAAAACGTCAGCGCCGCCGCCGTCGTCGCCGCCGGACCGCTGCTCGATCCTGGCGCGCTCACCATCGGCTTCGCGCGGCGTTTCACCGCCTACAAACGGCCGGAGCTGATCTTCCGCGATCCGGATCGGCTCATCCGCCTGCTGGCGTCTCCGCGGCGGCATGTGCAGATCGTCTTCGCCGGCAAGGCCCATCCGGCTGACGACGCGGGCAAGCATCATCTGCAGCAGATCTACCGTCACGCCATCGATCCGATCTACGGCGGCCGGATCGCATTCGTCGACGACTACGATTTGCACGTCGCGCACTTCCTTTCGCAGGGATGCGACGTCTGGCTCAACACGCCGCGCAAGCCGCTCGAAGCGAGCGGCACCAGCGGCATGAAAGCCGGTGTCAACGGCGTGCCGCATCTCAGCATCGGCGACGGATGGTGGGCCGAAGGCTACAACGGCTCGAACGGCTGGGTCATTGACGGCGGCAAAGGAATGGAGGACCCTGACGCGCAGGACGCGGCGGACGCCGACTCGCTGTATCGGCTCCTCGAAGAACAGGTCGTGCCGACCTATTACCAGCGAGATCAGCGCGGCATCCCGCACGCCTGGCTGCGCATCCTGAAAGAGTGCATCCGCACGGTCGCGCCGCACTTCTGTGCCGCGAGGATGTTGAAGCAGTACGTGCAGGAGATGTATGCGCCGGCGGCGCAGCAATCGAAGGATTCAAGTGCCCCGCAAGTCCACCGTTAAAACACGTTGCGCGCTATGTGGCGCGAAGGAGATCTCGGAGCCTCGCGGCGACGAGCGCTACTGCCGCGACTGCTGGGACAAGAAGATCGCCATCGAAGAGATCGTCGCGCGCGAGTTCGCCCTGAAACGTTACATCCGGGCGCACAGCGCGGAGAAATATCTCATCTACCACTCCACCACGAAACGCCCCTGCGGGCAGCTGATCGTCGTCGACGATGGGTACGATTTATTCCTCACCATCGTGCTCTACCCGAACTTCGGCTGGGACGAGCCGGCCTACCACCTCGAAGGGGACCCGGAGGGGCGCACGTTCGCGGAAATTCTCGTGGATGTCGTCGCCACCGAGGTGATCGAACCCTGGGGCGGCGGGAAATGGCACCTCGAAATCATCCGGTCCATCAACCCGGAACCCGAGGACTGGAACGGGGAAATGTAGGGTATATAATGCCCCCAACGCCCACCAAGGAGTTCAAGATGCGTGTACGAAATGCACTGGCCATTGCGGCGACAGCACTCCTGCTGGCACCCGCGTCCACGTCGATCCAGGCCCAGTCTGTGCTCAAGAAAACCGCGCCCCCGCTGAAAGGCACGGCGGAACTCGGGTTCATCCAGACTGCGAAACTGGAAGGCAACGACATCGTCACGACCTTCCAGGTCAAGAACCTGTCCGCAACCAACGCCATCGTTGGCCTGCAGATCAGCGAGTTCTGGTACGACAAGGGGGGCACCCCGCTTCAGGGCACTGGCGATCGCCAGCGCCTGCAGAGGCCGCTCGCGCCGCTCGACGTCGCGACCATCGTCCTTCGATCGCCGAAGGTCACCGGCATGACAACGCCCCAGTACAAGTTCGAACACAACAACGGGGTCGTCAAACCGGTATCGATGAAGCAGGTGAAGCAGCTGAAGCCGGGACCGAACACCTAGCTGGTAGCCAGTAGCCAATAGCCAGTAGCAGCTGGTAGCTACGACTAGCTACCGGCTAATAGCTACTGGCTAGCAGCCGGCACGTGGAGGAATCTCACCGTCCCCGTGTGCTTTGCCACTGAGACGAGATGGTAAGGCTCTGTGAGGATTTGCGCCGCCATCGTGCCTCTGGCGGGCTGTTTCTGGACGTACTCCACGATCACGTCTTTGTCCTGCATCCGCACGCCGACGATCTCCACTTCGTGACCGGCGCTCGGCTTGCTGCCGAGAAAAATTCCAACCACCATGTTGCGGGTGAAGTCGACCTCCGGCATCTTGTCGGTCGGGGCGTGCTCTTTCCAGAGCGCCTTCCACTCCGCGGCGGTGCGGACGGTCACTTGCCGGCCGATCTGCTGACCGCTCGCGTCTCCCTTGGCGATGTTGGTGAACGCGGGAGCCGGTACCTGCGCTGACGCGACTGCCAGCGCAAGAACGAAGAACACCATTGCGAATCTCATCTATTTCACCTCGAACTGGATCCTCTTCATTATCGGCTCGACGCCGTTCAGCCGGGAGCTTGCCTCCACTTCGAGGACATAGAGCCCCGGCGTCCAGTTCTGAATGGGAATTCTGAAGCTGTACCCGAACCCTCCCGGGGTACCGTGCAGTTCTTCCGTCGATCGTTCCTCGGTCTTGTTGAACACCACGCGCCCATCGTCGGCTCTCACGCGTGCCGTGGTGTCGACGCGGTGAACGGGAGTCGGACGATTGGCGTATACCTCGACCGCAGCGGCGAGTTCGGAATTGTTCGTAAATTCTCGCAACGCCGATGGCGCGCCGGGAAGCAATCCGTTGAACGGATCGAAGCCGGGCTTCGGCGGCGAATACACCGCGCGGTCGGATGTCGCCGCTATCACGACCCCGCTCAGCGCGAGCGGCGGCTTCGTGAAATCGGGGACTTCGAGATCGAGATGGACACTGCCCTGCTTCACCTTGCCGCTGTCCTGCGCCGCAACCCTGAGCTGGTACCGTCCAGGCGGCAACGACAGGTGGCGTAGAAGACGCACGCCGTACTGCGTGACGCGCGCGTGCGTCTCGGGCCGCAGGTTCAGATCGACGTCGGGCCGTTCGGCAAATATCGACTTGCCCTGCTTGTTGAATACGCCGACGTGCAGCGACAGCTTGTTATTGAACGTGCCGGAGCCCTCGGTAAACGTCAGATCCTTACCCAGGGTGTCGATGAGCACTTCGACGTCGGTGGTCTTCGCGGTGCCTTTTTTCGCGATCGCGGTGACACGAAGCTGAATGCCGGTTTTCGGCAACGGCGAGGCCATGGTGCTGACGAGCTCGGCGTTGAGACTCTTCGACGGATCGAGCGGCTTGCCGGCTGCCGTGTTTTTCGGCGCGCGCCCGCGCGGCGCGGCGTAGCGCTTTCGATACGTGACCTGCGCCTCGGGATGCCCCGCCACCCGCACGGTGATGTTCCTCATCTTGCCGTCGCGCCTGTCGTTGGTGGAGTAATAGCCGAGCACGTAATACGAGCTGTTCTCCTGGACGATGCGATCGAACGCCGCGTCGAAATTGTTGCTGCCGACGAAGGCGACGCCGCCGGTCTCTTCGGCGAGCTGACGCAGATTCGCCTGCGAGGTCATCAGCTCCTGCTCGAGCTGTTTCGGCCCGAGGCCATAAGCGCCCGCGGCCAGACCGCCGATCTCGATGTTTTCCTGCCCCATGGCCGTGAGCCCGCGCGGATCCACGGGGTAGATCTGTACGTTGCTGCGCGATGCCGCCGAAATCGTGTCCCACGTTTCGCTCTGCACCAGGTTGAAGTTCTCGAAATTGAAAATCGACGGATCGCCGCCCGTGAAGATGTCGTACAGGTTGTAGTCAACGCCTTCGCTGATGTAGATGAGCGCCTTGCGGCGCCCCTGGATCGCCGACATCCACTCGACGATGCTGCGCAGGGAGTTCAGCGACTGCCGCACCTGAAAAGTGCGCTCGGTGGCGAGGTCGTCGGCGACGAAGCGGTTGGTCGCATCCACCGTGATCGGATCTCCCGCATCGTCGGTCGGCTGTCCCTTGGCGTCCATGGCGCGCGACATCTTTTCGTTGCGCAGCACCGCCGACGAGGGCAGCTTCTGCCCGACGAAGTTGTCGATGGCTTCGAGCAGCAGCCGCCGGTTCTGCGTGAAGTCCTGCGACGCGCGCAGCTGGCCGCTCGTCACGACCACGGCCGCCTGATCGTCTGGGCCGAGCTTCTCGAGCACGAAACGGCGGGCGAGATTCTTGACGTTCTGTGAACGCAGCGGCGCGACATGGTAGTCGTCCAGAACGACGAGGTAGAGGCGGCCGTCGAGCACCTGCTTGTTGACGGCCACGTCGGACTCGATGGGCGGCGCGCCGGGGTCCAGGTACAGCGGTTTGCGCGGCCGCGTGTTCGGGATGTCGACCAGGCCGAAGGTCTGAACTTTCTGCGGCCTGCCGTCCTCGAGAACCTGAAAATCTTCCTGCGTCAAACCGCGGACGAAATTGCCGTTCCTGTCGACGACCCGGACGTCCTGTTCGACGTAGTTCACCTCAACCTTGAAGGTGACCTCCGGCGTCGGGGGTGCGGCAGTTTGCGCAGGGGGTTGTCCCGGCGTCTGTGCGGCCGCAAGAGCTGTCGCGGCCACGAGGCCAAAAGCAGGTACGGAGTGTCCGGGCATGTCCCTTCCTTTGTGTGCATCCATTATAAGCAAACCAACCTGACCGGCCGGGCGTCCAAGTAGATGTAGCGGCTATACTCACCTGTGCTCCGGCCCATGCCGGATGCACTCACAGAAATGCCGCTCGACATCGTCGCCGTGCAGCAATCGCTGAAAGCCGAAGGCCTCGACGGGTGGCTTCTCTACGATTTCCACGGCTCGAATCCCATCGCTGCACGCCTGCTCGGAACAGCCGACGGGACGAAAATGACGACCCGTCGCTGGTTCTATCTCGTGCCCGCCGCCGGCGAGCCGAGGGGGCTGGTGCACGCGATCGAGCGGCGGACGCTCGATGCGCTGCCCGGACGGAAGACGGTCTACGCCGGACGCCAGCAGCTCGACGCCGGTTTGACGGAACTACTGACGGGAATGAAGAAGGTCGCCATGGAGTACTCGCACGACTGCGCGATCCCTTACATTTCCCGTATCGACGCCGGAACCGTCGAGCTCGTGCGAGCGCGCGGCGTCGATGTGGCATCTTCGGGCGATCTCGTGCAGCAGTTCGAAGCGGTGTGGGACGCACACGCGCTGGCCACACACCAGGACGCGTCCGATGCGTTGTATCGCATCAAAGATCGCGCCTTCGAGATGATTGCGAAACGTGTTCGCGACGGCGAGGCGATGACCGAGTTCGCGATTCAGCAGCAAATGGCTGGCTGGTTCGAGGAAGAACGGCTCGTGAGCGATTCACCTCCCGTGGTCGCGGCCCAGGAAAATGCCGGCGATCCACATTACCTGCCGACGGCGCGCCGCACGCGGCAGGTGGGGGCGAACGAGCTGGTGCTACTCGACCTGTGGGCGCGGAAAAAGGATGACCCGCAGGCGGTATTCGCCGATATCACCTGGGTAGGTTTTACGGGTACCGAGATACCCGGGTCCATGACGCGGGCGTTCGAGGCCATCAGCCAGGCGCGTGACGCCGCGGTGGCCCTGGTGCAGGATTCGGCCCGGCAGCAGCGCGAGCTTCAGGGCTGGGAGGTGGACCGAGCGGCGCGCACGGTGCTCGAGCAGGCAGGATTCGGGGAACGGATTCTGCATCGCACAGGCCATAACCTCGGGCGCGACGTCCATGGGAATGGCGTGCATATGGACGATTACGAGACGCATGACGATCGCCGGCTCCTGCCAGGCACTGGGTTTACCATCGAACCTGGGTTGTATTTCGACACATTTGGCGTGCGTACGGAAATCAACGTTTATTACGGCGAGCGCGAGGCGCGTGTGACGGGCCCTGCGCAAGAGCAGATCGTGCAACTGGCGTAATGTAGTGTCAGTACGGAGTGTCCGGCTTCAGCCAGACTCTTGTGGAGGTTAGGTTTATGTCTTGGTTTGGTTCAGCTTCGAAGAAAACGACGATCTTCTACGTCATCCTGGTCGCGATGGCGTCGCTGGTGGTCGGCATGGTCATCGCGTCGCGGTTCGACATGTCGCCGACTTCGTCCGCCCAGACAATCGCCATTCCGGCGACCAACAGCGCGCCGCTTGCCGGGCCCGTCGATGCGACCACGTTCAGAATTATTGCCAAAGCACAGTCACCAATGGTTGTCAGCATCCGCACGGAATCCCGTCAGCGGACGCAGGACCTGAGCGAATTTTTCGGCGGTGGGGGCGACGACTTGCTCGAGCGCTTCTTCGGCGCGCCCGGACAGTCTCCGCGCGGACAGCAGCAACCGCCGCGCCGGCAGCAGCCCCGCCTGACGCAGGCGGCCGGCTCGGGCTTCATCATCACGAAAGACGGCTTCATCATCACCAACAACCACGTCGTCGAGGGGGCCTCGAAGATCGAAGTGCAGTTCTTCGACGACGACGACAACTACTACGAGGCCAGGGTCGTCGGACGCGATCCCCTGACCGACAGCGCGCTGCTTCAGCTCGTCGAGAAGCCCAACCGCGATCTGCCGGTGGCGAAGTTCGGCGATTCCAGCCAGATGGAGCCGGGCGACTGGGTGATGGCGATCGGCAATCCCTTCAACCTAGCTCATACCATCAGCGTCGGCGTCATCAGCGCAACCGGCCGGCCGTTCCCGATTGCGGAGCAGCGCAGCGCCAACGTGCTTCAGACCGACGCGGCGATCAATCCCGGCAACTCCGGCGGACCGCTGCTCAACCTTCGGGGCGAGGTCGTCGGCGTCAACACGGCGATTTACAGCAACAGCAGCATGATGGGCGGCGCGGGCAACATCGGCATCGGGTTCGCCGTGCCGATCAACACGATTCGCGACGTGCTGCCTGGGTTGCGCGCGGGCAAGATCACGCGCGGCAAGATCGGCGTGTCGGTGCGGCCGGTGTCGCCGGATGAAGTCGAAGCGCTCAGCCTGAAAGATCGGCGAGGCGCGGTGGTGGCGCAGGTGCTGCCGGGTCCCGCTCAGAGCGCGGGCATCGAACCCGGCGACGTCATCGTCGAGTTCAACGGCAAGCCGGTGACGCGCAGCGATGATCTGCCGCAGATTGTCGCGGCAACGGCGCCGGGAACGACGGTGCCGGTGAAGGTGATTCGCGACGGTAAGGAACGAACCTTCAACGTCAGCGTCGCGGAGCTCGACCTCTCGGCCGAACAGACCCGCCAGGCGGATGCGGGCGATGCCGGCGGCGATACGGGCGCCGGCTTCGGGATTACGCTGAACAACGTGACGCCGGAAATCGCGCGGCAGTTCGAGCTGCCGGCGAACACGCGAGGCGCCGTGATCACCGACATCGACCAGGAAAGTCCGGCGGCCCGCGTGCTGCAGCCGGGAGACGTGATCATGCAGGTGAACCGCAAGCCGGTCAGCAACGCGTCGGAGGCCAGCGCGGCGCTCCGGGCGGTGCCGGCAGGTCGTGCGGTCGGCATGCTCATCAACCGGCGTGGCCAGGAACAGTTCGTGACGGTTCGTAAGCAGTAATGAGTGAGCTCGGCGAGCTGATCGCCGATCGCATCAGAGCGAGCGGTCCGATCAGCTTTGCCGAGTTCATGGAACTCGCGCTTTACCATCCCGAGCTCGGTTACTACGCCCGCGCGCCCCTGAAAACGGGACGCGCGGGCGATTTTTTTACCTCCGTCGATGTCGGGCCGATCTTTGGCGAGCTGCTGGCAAAGCAGTTCGCCGAGATGTGGAAAATCGGGGTCGGGTGTCATTTTCCGGGGACGATTTCTTCACCGTCCCCGGAAAATGACACCCGACCCCGATTTGATCTCGTCGAGGCTGGCGCCGGGTCCGGACGTCTGGCCCGTGATGTGCTCGACGCGGCCAGGCGCATCGATCCGGAATTTTACTCGGCCATTCGCCTGTCGCTCGTGGAGCAGTCGCCGGCGGCCCGCGCCGCCCAGGCCGACACGCTCGGCCCTCACGCTCCGTTACTCACGTACAGCAGCGCGGCCGTGCCCGAGTCGGTGGCGGGCGTGATCTTCGCCAACGAGCTGCTCGACGCGCTTCCCGTTCACGTGGCGGTTATGACGGAAAGCGGTTTGCGCGAGGCATTCGTGGACCTTCGGTCCGCCGCCGCCGGCGATCCGGAGTTCGTCGAGCGCCTCGGCGAACTGTCGAACCCCCGCATTGCGGAATACCTCGCGCGCGCCGGCGCGGACCTGCACGTTGGCTGTCGCGCGGAAGTGAATCTTGCCGCCGAAGACTGGGTCGCGACGGCGGCGAGCCGGCTTCGCAGAGGATTTCTCGTCCTCATTGATTACGGGCACGACGAAGACGTGCTCTACGGCGGGTCACACGCGACAGGCACGCTCACCTCGTTCCAGAAACACTCGCAGATTTCTGACGTGCTGCGGCAGCCAGGCGAGGCCGACATCACCGCGCACGTCGATCTCAGCGGCGTCACCCGGGCGGCCGAACATGCCGGGCTGGACGTCCTCGGCCGCCTCGATCAAACGTACTTTCTGCTGGGCCTCGGCATCGCCGGCCTCGAGGGATTGTCGTTGCAGCAGCGCCTTGCAATGAAGACCCTGCTGCTGCCCGGCGGACTTGGCAGCACGCACAAGGTGCTGCTCTTTGGCAAAGACGTGGGCAAGCCGGCATTGAGCGGCCTTTCTTACCGCGTACGACTGACGTGACGCTCCACGGCTACATCGGCCTGCTGATTCTTGCGGCTTCCGAGGTGGGCATGCTCGCCCGCGTCGAGCCCTTCTGGACGTGGCACACGCCGATCGCGTGGACCGGGTACATCCTGATTCTCGACAGCATCATCGACAAGCGCCGTGGACGCTCGTGGCTCACGACCGATCGCGGTGAATTCGTGTTTCTCGCGCTCGTGTCCATTCCGTTGTGGGTGATATTCGAAGGGTACAACCTGCTGATCGAGAACTGGCACTACATCAATCTGCCGGAAAATCTCGTCGTCCGCTATTTCGGGTACGCCTGGGCGTTCGCGACGATCTCGCCGGGAATTTTTCTCACGGCGGAAGTTGTCAGCATTCGTCGCCCCTCCCGTTCGACTGTGGACTCTCGACCGTTGACTGGACTGTCGACTAGCGACTTGAGACCGTCGACTGTGGACTATCTCCTGGTCGCAGCGGGAGCGCTGATGCTGGTCTGGCCCATCCTCTGGCCATCGCCGTATCTGGCAGCGCCCGTGTTCCTCGGATTCGTGTTCCTGCTCGACCCGTTGAACGCGCGGGCCGGAGATGAGTCGTTGTTGCGCGATATCCGCAACGGCGACTATTCACGCCCGATCAACCTGCTGGTGGCGGGCTTCATCTGCGGCGGGCTGTGGGAATTCTGGAACTACTGGTCGCGCGCGAAGTGGATCTATACGGTGCCCGTTGTCGGCGATATCAAGATCTTCGAGATGCCCGTCCTCGGCTATTTCGGCTTTCCGCCGTTCGCGCTGGAATGTTTCGCCATGTATGTTTTTGTCCGGCGGCTGTTTTGGCGTGGATCCGGGCGGCGGCTAATCGGAATCTAATGGTCGATGGGCAATGGGCACTGGTCGATAGTCTATGGTCAGGTCTTTGAGCCATGGGCACGGTTCGGACCACGAAACGGCCATCGACTATGACCTGACCATGGACCAGGGACCATGGACCAGGGACCATGGACCAGGGACCATGGACCATGGACCATGGACCATCGCCCATCGACCAACCTATGGACTCCGGACCACGCGCGGAGTATAAAGGCGCGTTATGACCGCGATGCTCGAGCGTGAGATCAAGCTTCGGTTTCGTGACGCCGCCGAAGCGCGCGAGGCGATTCTGGCTACCGGCGCGACGCCCCTGCGCGGCCGGCGGCTCCAGGAAGACTACCTACTCGACTCCTCCGATGATCAGTTGCGGCGCCGCCGCTGCGTGCTGCGCGTGCGCCTCGAGTGCGGAAAAACGCTTCTCACCTTCAAAGGGCCGGTCCAGAACTCGCCGATGAAACTGCGCGAGGAGATGGAAACGGTGGTCGGCGACGGCCTGCTGCTGCTGCACGTGCTCGAAGAGCTCGGATTCCACGTCTGGTTCCGCTACGAGAAGTTCCGCGAAGAGTTCGCGCACGAAGACGTCACCATCGCGATCGACGAAACGCCTGTCGGCATCTTCGTCGAAATCGAAGGCAGCGAGCAGGGCATCCTTCATATGGCCGCCGCCCTTGCGCGAAACCCCAACGACTTCGTCACCGACTCGTACCGCGGTCTCTACGTGAAGCACTGCGAGAGCAACGGACTGCCCCTCGCTGACATGTTGTTCGAGGAATCGTAACTGCCTCACGCCGCCCTCATCCTGGCCGCCGGCCTCGGAACCCGACTCCGGCCGCTTTCATACGTTCGCGCAAAGCCGGCGGTTCCCGTCGCAGGCGCGCCGCTCGTTCACCGCATCCTGCGATACGCGGCGGGCTACGGCATTCGGGAATTCGTCCTCAACCTGCACTACCTTCCCGAGACAATCACGGCCGAAGTCGGCGACGGCAGCGGGCTCGGCGTCCGCGTCCGGTATTCGTTTGAATCGCCCGTGCTGGGATCCGCCGGCGGACCACGCAAGGCGTTGTCCGTACTGCCGGACGAGGCGTTTTTCATCATCAACGGCGACACGTTGACCGACGTCGATCTGGATGCGCTCGCAAACTACCATCGGGACACCGGCGGGCTCGTGACCATCGCGGTCACTCCCAACCAGTGGCCGGATCGATACGGCGGACTGGTTGTCGATGCCGAAGGACGCTTTCACAGCGCCGTCCCGAAAGGTTCCCATGTGCGGTCGTATCACGTCGTCGGCGTGCAGATGGCGCACCCCTCGGCATTCGAGCGGCTGCCGCTGAATCAACCCGCCGAGAGCATCGCCGGCCTTTATAGGGAGCTGGTCGCGGAAAACCGGGGACACGTGCGCGCGTTCCTCTGCGCGCAGCCGCCCGCGTTCTGGGATGTCGGGACGCCTCGTGACTACCTCGAGGCGTGCCTGTCGATCGGAAGAGCCGAAGGCGATTTCCCGCAGGTTGGCAGGCGTTCGATTGTCGACCGGACCGCCCTTCTCATCGACACAGTCGTGTGGGACGACGTGGCGATCGGCAAGGGGGCCAGGCTCGAGCGCTGCGTCGTCGCCGACGGCGTGCAAATTCCATCTGGAGCCGCCTTCCGGAATTGCGTCATCATTCAGAAGGGCGGACAGCTCGTAACTGCCGACATCACTTGAGCCGCGACTACACATGGAAAGACGATCACCGACGCAGCAGAACACACGCGACCGCATCGACGAGTGCCTTCACCGGGCCAGGCTGGCGGGCCCAGCCGTGCGCGTCGTCCCGCTGACCGGCGACGCATCGACACGCCAGTACTTTCGCATTCTCCGCCCGGACAATCCGTCGGTCGTCCTGGCCGTCTACGACGCGCCGTTTACATTCAACGATCTGCCCTTCGTGAATGTCTGCCAGCTGTTCACCAGTATTCCCCTGCCGATTCCAACCATCGCCGGGCACGCAGACGATCTCGGGATTCTGATTCTCGAGGATCTCGGCGACGTGACGCTTCAGGCGCACCTCGGCGTGACCCAGCCGCGCGAACACGACGCGCTGTACAAGCAGGCAGTGGAGCTGGTGTTCAGGATGCAGGTCAGAGGAGCGGAGCTGCGGTCACCGGACTTCATTCCGTATCAAATCGCCTTCGATCGCGACAAGCTGATGTGGGAGCTGAACTTCTTCACGAAGCACTTTCTCGAAGCGTACAGAGGCGTGTCGCTCTCCGCTGCGGTTCGCACGGCTCTCGATCAGGAATTTGTCGTCATTGCTGACGAGCTTGCGGGCGAGCCGCGCGTGTTGTGTCATCGCGACTATCACAGCCGGAATCTGATGCTGCACGACAGGCGGCTGTACATCATCGATTTTCAGGACGCGCGAATGGGGCCGGACACCTACGACCTCGCCTCGCTCTTACGCGATTCGTACGTGGACTTTACGGAAGAGCGCATCGACGAGCTCATCCGCGGCTTTCTGAGGCTCGGCGGCCCGTCGCGCGCGACCCCGGATGCATTTGTCGACTACCGGCGGCGCTTCGATCTGATGTCGGTGCAGCGCAATCTGAAGGCCTTGGGAACCTTCGGCCACCAGACCACCTCTCGAAACAACCCGGTCTACATTCAGTACATCCCTCGAACGCTCAGCAACGTGCGCGCGAACCTCGAACGGCATCCGCGATTCGCCCGGCTGAGAGAATTGCTGGGGTCGGTCTTATGAAACGTTTCGGTGTCTCGACCCATCTCTATCACGAGCAGCGGCTCGAGCGGCAGCACCTGACAGAGATCGCAGCGCACGGGTTCGACACTGTCGAAGTCTTCGCCACCCGCAGCCACTTCGACTATCACGACGAGGCAGCGATACGAACATTGAGGGACTGGTTGACCGACACTGGTCTCGAACTGCATTCCGTACACGCGCCGATCACCGATGTCTTCGCGGACGGGCGAGCCCGCCGCATGTTTTCGACGGCCACGCGCGACACCGAGGCGCGGAAAGCCGCGCTGCACGAAACGGCGGCCGCTCTCGAAATCGCGAAGACGATTCCGTTCAAGTTCCTTGTCGTCCATCTGGGCGTGCCGGTCGCGCAACAGCCCGACAGCCCGGCTGTGTCCAGGGACGACAACAATCGCGACGCGGCAATCCGCAGCCTCGAAGAGATCCACCGGATAGCGGAACCGCTCAACGTAACGGTCGCGCTCGAGGTCATGGGCAACCCGCTTTCGACCGCGCCTGCCCTGGTCGACATTCTGGAGCGCACGTTCGACGGCGCGGATCTCGGCATCTGCATGGATGTCGGGCACGCGCACATGCTCGGAGATGCGGCAGATGCGATCGAGACGACGTCCGAATATCTGGTGACGACGCACGTACACGACAACCGCCGGCAGTCCGACGACCATCTCGTCCCCTTCCAGGGAAATCTGAACTGGGCCGCGGCGATGATGGCCTTCGAGAAGATCGGATACGATGGAGTGTTGATGTACGAGGTGAAGAACGCGCAGTCACCTCCCGCCGTGCTCGCGAAGGCCGTCAGCGCCCGCACACGGCTCGAATCGCTGATGATGGACGGCTGGAACGATCTGGCCGGGCACGCCGGCACGACAGCAGACGAATGATTGCCTACATAGATCAAATCGCCAGACACGAAGGCCAGAGCGTGACCGTCCGGGGCTGGCTTCATAACCGGCGCTCGAGCGGCAAGATCCATTTCCTCTCCGTGCGCGACGGCACCGGCTTCATACAGGCCATCGTGTCGAAGGCCGCGGTCGGCGACGAGAAGTTCAAACAGGCAGATCACCTGGCTCAAGAGACCTCGCTCGTCGTGCATGGCATGGTGCGCGCCGACAGCCGCGCGCCGGGCGGATACGAGCTCGACGTCTCGGATTTCGAGATCGTCGCGCCCTCGGTGGACTATCCGATTACCCCCAAGGAACACGGCGTTGACTATCTCCTCGATCGCCGCCACCTCTGGATTCGATCGGAGCGGCAGCAGTCGATTCTGCGCGTTCGCCACGAGGTAATCAGCGCAGTCCGCGACTTCTTCAACGACCAGGGTTTCATCCTCGCCGACACGCCGATTTTCACGCCCGCCGCGTGCGAAGGCACGACAACCCTGTTCCCGGTCGACTATTTCGAGGATCAGAAGGTTTTCCTCACGCAGAGCGGGCAGCTGTATGCCGAAGCCAACGCGATGGCGCTCGGCCGCGTCTACAACTTCGGCCCGGTGTTTCGCGCCGAAAAATCAAAGACGCGGCGCCACCTCACCGAGTTCTGGATGGTGGAGCCCGAAATGGCTTATGCGACGCTGGACGACGTCATCGACCTGGCCGAAGGTCTGGTGGTGGCAGTCGTGTCGCGGGTGCTGGACAAGCGCCGGCGCGAGATGCAAGTGCTCGAACGCGACATCTCGAAGCTCGAGAACGTGAAGGCGCCTTTCCCGCGCATTTCGTACGACGAAGCGGTCGCCATTCTGCACGAGAAGGGTCAGCCGTTCGAGTGGGGCGGCGACCTTGGCGGCACCGACGAGACGATCCTGTCCCAGCACTTCGATCGGCCGGTCGCCATCCATCGCTACCCCGCGACCGTGAAGCCGTTCTACATGGAGCCCGACCCGCAGCGCCCCGAGCTGGCGCTCTGCGTCGACATGCTCGCGCCCGAAGGCATCGGAGAAATCATCGGCGGCAGTCAGAGGCTCGCCGACTACAACCTGCTCGTCCAGCGGATCAAAGAGCACGACCTGCCGCAGGAAGCGTTCGAGTGGTATCTGGATTTGCGGCGGTTCGGCTCGGTGCCGCACGCGGGCTTCGGCATGGGCATCGAGCGCGTCGTCGGCTGGATCTGCGGCCTCGAGCACGTTCGCGAAGCCGCGCCCTTTCCGAGGATGATGTATCGCGTCACGCCCTAGGTGAAACTGGAACTAAAAACTAAAATCTAAAAACTGGAATCTAAGAACTAAGATCTAGGAACCAAGATTTTAGATTTTAGATTCTAGATTCCTGAATTATGAAGATAGGTTTCGTGTCCCTCGGCTGCCCCAAGAACCTCGTCGATTCCGAGGTGATGATGGGCTTGTCACAGGAGGGCGGGCATACCCTCACCTCCAATCCCGCCGAGGCCGACGTGCTCGTCGTCAATACCTGCGCGTTCATCGATTCGGCGAAAGAGGAATCGGTGAACACGATTCTCGAGCTCGCGGAATTGAAGAAAACCGGCTCGTGCACGCGGCTCGTCGTCACTGGATGTCTCGGCGAACGCTATCGCGACGAGCTCAAAGCGCAGATTCCGGAAATCGACGCGGTGCTGGGCACCGGTGAAGTTCCAGAAATCGTGGGGGCGATCGAGGGCGTCGCGAAGATCAGGAAGATACCCTTAACACTCATCCAGTCGCCAATCCCCGCCTCCCGAATCCCCGAATCCCGAATCCCCAATCGCCAAGTCCCTAATCCCCAGTCCCTGCCAACGTATCTGTACGACGCCGAACCTCGAGTGTTCGCGACGCCGCGCCATTTCGCGTACATCAAAGTCGCCGAAGGCTGCGATTACAAATGTTCGTTCTGCATCATCCCCACACTGCGCGGGCATTACCGCAGCCGCCCGGTCGAGGCCATCGTCCGCGAAGCCCGAGCGCTGGCCGGGAGGGGCATTCGCGAGGTCATCCTGATCTCCCAGGACACGACCTTTTACGGCCGCGACAGAGGTGAAGGTGCGGCGCTGCCAAGGTTGCTGCGCGAGCTCAATGGCATCGAGGGTATCGAGTGGATCCGGCTGCTTTATCTCTACCCGACCACGATCACGGACGATATCCTCGACGCGATGGCCGAATGCGAGAAGGTCGTGAAATACATCGATCTTCCCCTTCAGCACGCGGCGGACGACGTGTTGCGCCGGATGAAACGCCCTGGCACAGGCGCGGGGTACCGGAAGCTGCTCGCACGGATCCGGGAGCGCGTTCCCGGCGTCACATTGAGGACAACCTTTATCGTGGGATTTCCTGGCGAGACCGAGCAGGAGTTCGCCGCCTTGCGTGATTTCGTGCGGGAAGTCCGGTTCGATCACGTGGGCGTCTTCACCTACTCGCATGAGGAAGGGACGACGGCATACGACGTGGCCGACGACGTGCCGGCGCGCGTCAAGCAGAAGCGGCGGAATGCCCTCATGGCCGAGCAGAAGCGCATCGTCGGCCGCGCCCAGCGGCGCCGCGTCGGCGCCCGAGTCGAAGTGATGGTGGACGGGCCGTCCCCGGAGCACGAGCTGGTGTGGCGCGGGCGCCTCACCGGGCAGGCTCCGGACATCGATCCGGTCGTATATTTCACCGACGCCGACGTCGAAACGCTGCGGCCCGGCGCTGTTTTCCCGGCGGAAATCGTGGGGTCCCGCGAGTACCGATTTGGTCGTGCGCCCCTTGTGATAAACTTTCAGGTTCGTAAGAGCCTGCAAGACCTGAAGTGGGCCGGTGCCCACTTTTTGCTTTTGAGGGTGGTTTTACGCAGCTCATTGACAGTATTCGCGCCGTTGCCGAGCGGGTGGCCCGCTCCTCACACCTGGAGATTTTCGACGTCCAGTTCCGGCGTGAGTCCGGCGGCTGGATGCTGCGGATTTTCGTCGATGTGCCGTTCGCGGACGCCGACGCCGCGCTGGAAGACGACGCGGCGCGCCGCGCACGCGCCGACGCGTCGCCGACGATTCAGGATCTGGAGCAGATCAGCCGGGAGATCAGCGCGATTCTGGACGTCGAAGAGACCATCGATCAGAGTTACACGCTCGAGGTTTCATCGCCGGGACTCGACCGGCCGCTGCGCAGCGCCGCCGACTATCGGCGCTTTACCGGCCGGCTGGCCAAGATCGTCGTCTCGCGACCGGTCGATCGCCAGACGCACTTCGAGGGGCGGCTGGGCGGCTTCGAGAACGACTCGATCGTGATTGAGACGACCCCCGGGAAACGGCAGTTGATACCGCTCGCGCTGGTCACCCGTGCCCGGCTCGAGGTCGAATTCTAGGACTAAAAAACGATGAATCCGTTGATGCAGACGATCGAGGCGCTCGCCAAGGAAAAGGGCATCGAAGCCGATGTCGTCATTGGCGCCATCGAGGACGCCGTCCTCACCGCTTCGCGGAAGTATTACAAGACGAACGAAAACCTGAAGACGCGTTTCAATCAGGAGACCGGCCAGGTCGATCTCTTCGCGGTCAAGCAGATCGTGCTCGACGTGCAGAATCCGGCGACCGAGATTTCTCTCGAAGAAGCGCAGCAGCTGTACGGCGACGAAGCCGAAGTGGACATGGAGATCGAGTTTCCCAAGCCCACCGAGGTGCTCGGCCGCATCGCCGCGCAGACGGCGAAACAGGTGATCTTCCAGAAAGTCCGCGAGGCCGAGCGCGAAAATATCTTCGGCGAATACAGCCAGCGCATCGGCGAAGTGGTGAATGCCACGGTCAAGCGCTTCGAGAACGGCGACATGGTCGTCGAGCTCGGCCGCATCGAGGCCAGCCTGCCGCGAAAAGAACAGTCGCGCGCCGAAAGTTACGCTCCCGGCGAACGGTTGCGGGCGGTCATCAAAGGGGTGAACCGCAGCACGAAGGGGCCGCAGATCGTCCTCTCGCGGACCGACCCGGCGCTCCTCGTCAAGCTGTTCGAGCAGGAAGTGCCGGAAATTTACGACGGCACCGTGCAGATCCGCGGCGCGGTCCGCGAAGCAGGCGACCGTGCCAAGGTCGCGGTATTTTCACGCGAGCGCGACGTCGACCCGGTGGGCGCCTGCGTCGGCATGAAGGGCACGCGCGTGCAGGCGATCATCCGCGAGCTCCGCGGCGAGAAGATCGACATCGTGGAGTGGTCTGACGATCCGATTTCGCTCGTGACCAACGCCCTGAGCCCGGCGAAAGTGCAGCGCGTCTCGATCGTCGACGACAAGGAGCGCGTCGTCGAAGTCGTCGTCGAAGACAAGCAACTGTCCCTGGCGATCGGCAAGAAGGGGCAGAACGTGCGGCTGGCCGCCAAGCTCACCGGCTGGCGGATCGACATCAAGAGCGAAGAAGAAAAGCGGCGCGAGGTCGAGGCGCAGCTCGAGGGCTTCGTGACCGACACCATCGCATCCGACGAAACGGTGCCCGAGGCGGCCGAGGCGCCCGAGACGGCTGCAGCGGCCGACAGCGATGCCGCGTCGGCGTTTTCCATTCCCGGGGTTGGCGACAAGACGTTGAAGCGACTGATTTCGGCCGGCTTCGACACCGCCGAGAAGATCGCGCTCGCCGGAGTCGACGCGCTGTCCGAAGTGCAGGGCATCGGCGCCAAGACGGCGGAGCGCATTCTCGCGGCGGTGCGCGGCGAGACGCCGGCAACCGAAGAAAAGCCGGCAACTGAAGAAGAAAAAATGTAGGTAGGAGAAGTATTTGGCCACAGTTCGTATTTACAAGGTCGCGGAGCTCCTCAACACCAGCAGCCAGGAAGTGCTCGCGCTGCTGAAACGCGCACACGGCATCGAGCTGAAAAGCGCGTCGAGCACCATCGAGGAAGTCGTCGCGCGGCAGTTCGTCGAGCGTCTCGCGCGCGAGCGCAACATCACGCTGCCAGGCGGCGACATGTTTGCCGAGGGGCCGGCCCTGAAGCCCGGCGCCAAGAAGCCAGCGACCAGCGGCAAAAAGCCCGAACCCGCAAAACCGGCTGCTCCGACGCTTGCGCCGCCGCGGCTGGTAAAGACCGCGAAGCCGGCCGTGCCGAGTGTCGTGCCAGGCGCGGCGACGTCAGCCGAGCCGCTGTACGTCGAAGAGCCGCCGCCCACGCCGGTTGAGGAAGAGCCAATCGAAACGCTTGAGACAGCGCCCGTGCCCGTCGCCGAGGCCTTTGAGCCCGCGGACGTCGAGCAAGAGCCCACGCCGGATCCCGCTGAACAGCCGGCTGTAGCGCCTCCTGTCGCGGCTGCTCACGCCGCGCCGCCAAGGCCCGCGCCGACACCGGGACGCATGGTGCCACCGAGCATCAGACTTCGAATTGAAGAGCCGAACGCACCCGGCACATCCGCCGTTCCGGCAATGCCGACGCGCCCGGCGGCGCCGCGCCTTCGCCCCTCTGACAAGGTCGTGCCGCCGCGCCCGACTGCCCCGCTTCCGCCTGCAACGGGTAACCTCGCCCGTCCGGGCGGGCCCGGCGGAGGACCCGGTGGAACGTCAACCCGGCCGGCGCCGCAGCGCCCGTCATACCCGCCGCCCATGCGTCCGAACATGACGCCTGGTGGTCCACGCCCGTTGCCGACGCCTCCCGTGCGCCCACCGCAGGGACCCCAGGGCATGCGCCCGTCAGGCGGCGTTGGCCAGCAAAGACCGGCCCCTCCGAGGTTTGTTCCTCCGCCGATGCGTCCTCAGGGACAGCGGCGTCCCGACATGGACCAGCGGCGCGAACAGCGCCCGATGCAGTCGCAGCCGGCCGCGCCGCCGCCAGTCACCCGCACGGTGACGTTCGTGGAGGGGATGACGGTCAAGGACCTCGCCGACAAGCTCGAACAGCGCGTGAAGGACGTGCTGAAGAAGCTGCTCGACAAGCGGCTGATGATGACGATCAACAGCACTGTCGACACGGACACAGCGTCGATGATCGCGCGCGAGTTCGGCGCCGAGGTGCAGCTCCGCACGTTCGAGCAGGACATGCTCGAGGTCGAAGCCGAAGACGTCAAAGCCGAAGACACCATCGCCCGGGCGCCTGTCGTCACGGTCATGGGTCACGTCGACCATGGCAAGACGACGCTGCTCGACGCGATCCGCACGGCGCGCGTCGCCGAGCGCGAGGCCGGAGGCATCACGCAGCACATCGGCGCGTACCACGTCACGACCGGCACCGGCCGCGACATCGTCTTCCTCGATACCCCCGGCCATGAAGCGTTCACGCTGATGCGCGCGCGCGGCGCGAAGGTCACCGACGTGGTGGTCCTTGTCGTCGCCGCCGACGACGGGGTGATGCCGCAGACGCGCGAGGCGATCGATCACGCGAAGGCGGCGAACGTGCCGATCATCGTGGCGATCAACAAGATGGACAAGCCGGGCTCCGACGCGGAACGTGTCAAGCGCGAGCTGTCGGATTTGAACCTCGTGCCGGAAGACTGGGGCGGGCAGACCGTCATGGTCCCGGTGTCGGCGAAGAAGAAGTCGGGGCTCGATACGCTGCTCGAGATGATTCTGCTGGTCAGCGACATCGGCGAGTACAAGGCCAACCCGAAGCGGAACGCGTCGGGCACGGTGCTCGAATCGAAACTCGATCGCGGCCGCGGTCCCGTCGCGACCATCCTGGTCCAGGACGGCACGCTGCGAGTCGGCGACACGTTCATCGCGGGCCCGATTGTCGGCCGCGTGCGCGCGCTGATCGACGATCGCGGCAAGCCCATCAAGCAGGCGCCTCCCTCGACCCCGGTCGAAGTGCTGGGTCTCACGGGCCTGCCGCAGCCGGGGGACGCCTTCCAGGCGCTCGCCGATGCGGCCAAGGCGCGCCAGATCGCCACCTACCGCCAGGGCATGGCGAAGGAAAAGGCGCTCGGCGCCAAAGGCAGCCGCCTCACCCTCGAGTCGCTGCAGCAGCAGATCGCCGAAGGCGGCATGAAGGACCTGCCGATCGTGATCAAGTCCGACGTGCAGGGCTCGGCGGAGGTGCTGGCCGATACGCTGTCGAAGCTCAGCGACGAGCGCGTGCGGATCAAGATCATCCATTCGGGCGTCGGGGCGATCAACGAATCCGACGTGCTTCTCGCTTCGGCGTCGAACGCGGTGATTATCGGTTTCAACGTGCGGCCCGACCGCAATGCGGAGCAGCTCGCCGAGCGCGAAGAGGTCGACATCCGCCATCATACGGTCATCTACAACGTGACCGACGAGATGAAGAAGGCGATGACCGGCCTGTTGGAGCCGACGCTCAAGGAAGTGCGCCTGGGCGCTGCCGAAGTGCGGAATATCTTCAAGGTCCCCAAGTCCGGCACGATTGCCGGCTGTTACGTCGTCGACGGCCGCATCACGCGATCGGGCGATACCAAGGCTCGTCTCGTCCGCGGCGGAACCATCGTGCACGAAGGCAAGATCGGATCGCTCCGCCGCTTCAAGGATGACGTGAGCGAGGTGAAGGCCGGGTTCGAATGTGGTATCGCGTTCGACAAGTACAACGACGTCAAGGTGGGCGACATCATCGAGGTATTCACGGTCGAACGCGTGGCGGTCTCAGCGTAGCTCTGCATTGCCGGATTTCCGATTGACGATTGCCGCATTGAATTTGGCGATCGTCAATGAAACGTCTCCAACGACGAAAAAACACGCTGATCGCGAACTGGCCGCCGTCGTCAACGAGGTTGAACGGCACGAGCCGGGAGTCATCGCGCGTACTGAAGTAGAGTTTTGGGGATGAGGTGCACCTGAATCTAGAAACTAGAATCTAGAATCTAGAATCTAGAATCTGGAAAGTAGAATGTGTCCAGATTTTAGATTCTAGATTTTAGATTGTAGATTTTAGATTTCAGGTTCTTGATCAGTTATGGGCCAAGGCTCCAGACCGGAACGCGTCGCCGACCAGATTCGCGCCGAGGTGACCACGATGATCGCGCGGGACCTCCACGATCCCGGTGTCGGCTTCGTCACTGTCACGCGCGTCGAAGTCAGCCCCGATCTGCAGCACGCGCGGGTCTATTACACGAGCCTCGGCGATGCCGCCGCGCGTAAGAACACCGCGCGCGCGCTCGAACGCGCCGCCGGGTTCGTGCGGCGACAGATCGGACAGCGTTTACGGCTTCGGCGCACGCCCGAGATACACTTCGAGTTCGACGAAAGCATCGGCCATCAGGATCGGGTCGAGCAGCTGCTCAAGGAAATCGCGGACGAGCAGAGCGATGCGAGCGACGTGACGGATACTGATGAGCGATAAGCCCCTGACCGAGATCGTTGCGGCGATCGCCGCGCGCCAGCGCTTCGTGCTCACCTCGCACTCCCGCCCCGACGGCGACGCGATCGGGTCGCAACTGGCAATGGCCTACGCGCTGCGCGCCCTCGGCAAAGACGTCCAGCTCGTCAACAGCGACCCGGCGCCGCCTCAGTTCCAGGTATTTCCAGGCGTTCGCGGCATCCAGGTGTCCCCGACGGTGCACGGTCAGTTCGACGCGGCCATCGTGATGGAGTGCGGCGACCTGTCGCGGACCGGGGTCGACGGCTTCGACAAGTACTTCGTCATCAACATCGATCACCATCCTGGCAACAAGCAGTACGGCGCGATCAACTGGTTCGACGAAACTGCCGCCGCGTGCGGCGAAATGGTGTTCGCGCTGATCGACGCGCTCGGCGTGACGCTGACGCCGGAGATCGCGACGCACATCTATTTCACCATCCTGACCGACACCGGCGGGTTCCATTTTTCTCATATCTCGCCGCGCACCTTCGAGATTTGCCGGCGCTGCACCGAAGCCGGGGCCGAGCCGCAGGCGATCGCGCGCGCGATCTACGACAGCAGCACGATGGGTCGCCTCAGGCTGATGGGCGCCGTGCTGCACAGCCTCGAATTCGAAGGCGAGGGACGCGCGGCGCTTGCCACGCTGACGCTGGACATGCTCTCGCGGACGGGCGCCACCCACGAAGACTCGGACGGGCTGATCAACGTTCCGCTCACGGTCAAAGAAATCCAGGCGGTCGCGTTCTTCAAGGAGATCGCGCCCGACAGCTTTCGTATCAGCCTGCGCTCGAAAGGCGACGTCGACGTCAACCGCGTCGCCAGCGTGTTCGGCGGCGGCGGCCACAAGAATGCCGCCGGGTGCACCCTGCACGGCCCGTACTCCGACGTCCGGGCCAGACTCCTGGCCGAGCTGACACAGGTGCTGACGGCTGACTAACGCTCTTTTTGCGGACGGCGTAATTGTCATCGACAAGCCTGCCGGACCGACATCGCACGACATCGTTGCCGTCATGCGGCGCACGATTCGCCGATCGTCGACCGTCGACCGTCGGCCGTCGTCGACAAAAATCGGGCACACCGGCACGCTCGATCCGCTGGCGTCCGGCGTGCTGCCGCTCGTCATCGGCAAAGCCACTCGTCTCGCGCAGTTTCTTTCGTCTGCGGAGAAGGAATACGAGGCCGACATCGAGCTCGGCGTCAGCACGACGACGCAGGATCGCGGGGGTGAAAGAGTCGAGCGTGGCCACCAGCGAGCCGTGGCCGAACTTACCGCCGCCATGATCGACGATGCGGTCGCCGGGTTCCGCGGCACCTACCTCCAGCAGCCTCCGGTGTATTCAGCGAAGAAGATTGACGGCGATCGCGCCTACGATCTCGCGCGGAAGAACGCGCCCGTCCAGTTGAAACCGGTGAAAGTCACGGCGGCCGCCCTCGAGGTGATCGACTGGCGCGGCAGCAGACTTCGCCTTCGGCTCGTGTGTTCCGCCGGCTATTACGTGCGCTCCCTTGCCGATGCGCTGGGCGAAGCGCTCGGCACGGGCGGGCATCTGGCCGGCCTCGTCAGGACGCGCAGCGGCGAATTCAGCATGGCTCAGGCGGTCGGCCTGGACGTCCTCGACCGCGAGCCGGAACGGGTGGCGGCAAAGGTGATCCCGTTGGCCGCGCTGCTGCCCGCATTGCCCGCGATCACGCTGACGGCCGAGGGCGCGCTGCTGGCCGCGCGCGGCGGCTTTGTCGGGCCGGCGCACGTGAGCAGCAACGAAACCCTCGCCGCGCTCCCGAAAACGGGGCGCGTGAGGCTGTTTCACCCCGATGGCCATCTGGTGGCCATCGCCGAGCCCCGCGCCGGGGGCATTTCAGGTCTTTTGCATCCAGGCGTGGTACTGGAATAAAATTAACCGTTTGGGACTAGTACATTGCGGCGGACCGGGGCACACACGTCCGGCTTGTAGCCGGTCGCGTGCCGCTGGGCCGTTCGCGGAGGTAAGCGCTCGTGGCATTGAATAAAGACAAGAAGACCCAGGTTATCAGCTCGTACCGCACGCACGACACCGACACCGGCTCTCCTGAAGTTCAGGTTGCCATCCTCAGCGAACGCATCGGATATCTCACCGAGCACTTCAAGACGCACGCGAAGGATCATCACTCGCGCCGCGGGCTCCTCAAGCTCGTCGGCCAGCGCCGCCGCTTGCTGGATTATCTGAAGGGCAAAGATTCCGAACGTTATGCCGAGCTGATTCGCCGCCTGGGCATCCGCAAGTAGCAGTTATTCGTCCGGCAGCTAGCCGGACGCTGCGGCGACATACGCACTACCCGAGGCACACATGTTCAGACAAGACATTCAGATCAACAGCGCCACCCTTTCATTCGAAACCGGGAAATACGCCAAACAAGCGGACGGCGCGGTCGTGGTCCGCATGGGCGACTCGGTGGTGCTGGTGACGGCCTGCGCCGCCGCCACGCCCCGCGAGAACATCGACTTCCTGCCGCTGACCGTCGATTACAAGGAATACACCTACGCGTCGGGGCGGATTCCCGGCGGGTTCTTCAAGCGCGAGGGCAAACCTTCCGAGAAGGAAGTGCTCACGAGCCGCATGATCGACCGGCCGATCCGGCCGCTGTTCCCGTCGGGCTGGCGGCACGAGACGCAGATCATCGCGCTGGTGCTTTCAGCGGACGCGAACTACGACCCCGATGTGCTGGCCATCACCGGTGCGTCAGCCGCTCTTGCCATCTCCTCGATTCCCTTCCAGAAGACCATCGCCGGCGTGCGCGTCGGCAAGGTCGACGGCCAATACGTCATCAACCCGACCTACGAGCAGCGCAAGAAGAGCACGCTCGATCTGATCCTCGCCGGAAGCAAGGACGCGATCGTCATGGTCGAGGCCGGCGCGAAGGAGATCACCGAAGAAGAGGTCGTGCAGGCGCTCGAAGCCGGACACGACGCCATCAAGCGCATCGTCGACACGATTGACGCGATGGCGAAGCAGGCCGGCAAGGCGAAACGCACGGTGCAGAAAAAGGAAGTCGATCGCGCGTTCTACCGCGAGGTCGAAGAGAAGATCCTCGTCCCGCTCAGCGAGGCGATGCGCGTGCGCAAGAAGCTCGAGAGCTACAGCACGGTCGATCAGGTGCTCGAAGACCTGATCGCGGACATTCCCGAAGGCGAAGTGCAGCGGAAGGTCGAAGCCAAGAGCATCTTCAAGGAGCTCAAGGAGAAAGTCCTTCGCGACGAAGTGCTCGAGAAGCGCGTCCGGCTCGACGGGCGCAAGTTCGACGAGATCCGGCCCATCTGGTCGGAGGTCGGCGTGCTGCCGCGTGTTCACGGCTCCGCGGTCTTCACGCGCGGCGAAACCCAGGCACTCGTAACCGTGACGCTCGGGACGTCGGACGATCAGCAGAAGATCGAGACCGTCGAGGGCGAGGTCTACCGCCGGTTCATGCTGCACTACAACTTCCCGCCGTTTTCGGTGGGCGAAGTGCAGTTCCTGCGCGGACCCGGACGCCGCGAAGTCGGCCACGGCGCGCTTGCCGAACGCTCGCTGTTGCCGGTGCTGCCGCCCGAGGAAACGTTCCCGTACACGATCCGCGTGGTCTCGGACATTCTCGAGTCCAACGGGTCCTCCTCGATGGCCTCGGTCTGCGGCGGCACGCTGTCGATGTTCGACGCCGGCGTTCCGTTGCGCGCCCCGGTGGCGGGCGTGGCGATGGGCCTCATCATGGACGAGAAGACCGGCAAATACGCGGTCCTGTCGGACATCGCGGGGGCCGAAGATCACTACGGCGACATGGACTTCAAGGTCGCCGGCACGGCCAAGGGTGTGACCGCGCTGCAGATGGACATCAAGGTCGCCGGCATCACCGCCAGCATCATGCGGGAGGCGCTCGAACAGGCGAACCGCGGCCGCATGCACATCCTCGGCGAGATGCAGAAGACACTCGCCGCCGCCCGCGGCAACATCTCGACCTACGCGCCGCGCATCATCACGATCAAGATCCCCGTGGACAAGATCCGCGACGTCATCGGGCCCGGAGGCAAGATGATCCGGAGCATCATCGAGCGCACGGGGGTGAAGATCGACGTGGAAGACGACGGCAGCGTGAATGTCGCGTCGGCGGACGAAGCGGCCGCGCAGAAGGCGATCGGCATCATCCAGGAGCTGACCGCCACGGCTGAGCTGAACAAGACCTACCTGGGGAAGGTCCAGCGGATTACCGACTTCGGTGCCTTCGTCGAAATCATGCCCGGCACCGACGGCCTGCTGCACGTATCGGAAATCGCCAACCATCGCGTGAAGGACGTGCGCGACGAGTTGAAGGAAGGCGAACAGCTCATGGTGAAGGTCATCAACATCGACCCCACCGGCAAAATTCGCCTCAGCCGGAAGGCGCTCCTCCAGGACGAGGGCGCGGCAGCCGGCGCTCCCGCCAGCGGCGGTCCCACACGGAAATCGGAGTAAACTGAATAGGGGCAAGGGGTAAGAAATTGGCAATGGTCAATTGACGATTGCCAATTGGTCTCACCCCTCGCCTACGGGTATCCCCCGTCCCCCAGCAAGGAGCACAACATGACGCATTCATCCGCCTTCACCAGGTTTGCGGCGGGAACGGCGTGTCTAACCGTGCTGGCGGCGTTCGGCTTCCTGGCTTTCGCGCAGGAAGTGAGCGAGCGTAAGTTCACCGTGTCGGCGCATAAGTACGCATTCAGCCCTGCCCGCCTCGAAGTACAGCAGGACGATCTGGTGCGGGTGACGTTTTCGACCGCCGACATCCCCCACAGCTTCACCATCGACAAGTACCGCATCGCGAAGCGCGTCGAGCCAGGAAGACCGCTGGTATTCGAATTCCGCGCGGACCAGCCGGGCCGGTTCCCGATCTACTGCAATCTCACCACCGATGAGGGTTGCAAGAAGATGATTGGGGAGTTGGTGGTGCAGGCGCGCAAGTAAGAGTCGAAAGTCGACGGTCCACTGTCGAAAGTCGATAGTCAGAGTCGAAAGCCAACCAGCTCGGTCGTCTTATATGGCCCGAGTGCTGATTCAATTGGTGTGCGGTGCGCGGGCTTGAGATTCAACCGTATGGTCTAGAAATCGCGCCAGAGCTTGCTACACTGGCCAGAGAGAGCTTCCCGCAATGGAGCCACCGAGTGTTCGAGGGCAACGCGGCTTACTGGTTTCCTCCCCGCCGATTCGACTTTGTGCGAACGGGTCATGAGTATGTGCCACAGGCCAAGCGACGGGAGTTGTTCACACATCTACTCTCGGCGGTGGTGCAGCCGGGTGGTCGTTTGCTAATCGGACCGTACACCGAGGAGCGCGATGAAACGCGCGCTGAGGCGTCGCTAGAGGAGACGGTGAAGCGTTGGGGCTTCGAGGTTGGCGGCCGACTTGAGCGTCGTCACCCCCGCGACGACCGCGTGATTCGTCGTCTCATCTTCATTGATTCGGGAAGACGTTCGACGATGGACGACCAGACCGAATCCCCAATCCCTCATCTCCAATCCCTGATCCCACATCCCTAGCTCAGATTGCGCTCCACTGCTGCGCGGCTCTCAGTCTTTCCTTGATCGGCGGGTGCGTGTAGAAAAACGCCTGGACGATCGGCGACGGGTTGTCTTCCGCCAGGTTCTGCTGACCCAGCCGCTTCATCGCCGTGATGAACGCCGACGGATTCCGTGTCATGCGCAGCGCATAGGAATCTGCGCGGCGCTCGTGCGAGCGCGAGATCGCGTTGAACACGGGCCTCACGCCCAGCCCGATCAGACCCCCGGTCAGCAGCAATACCGGAATACCGGCGGGATCGGACGCGCCGAGCAGCCCGAAAAACGGCACGGCCCACTGCAGCACGATGTGCGCCGCCAAAAAGCCGGCGAACGTCAGCACGCTGTCGAGCAGCACTGACGTCCAGATGTCGCGATGCACGTGATGCGCCAGCTCGTGCGCGAGAATCACCTCGATTTCGTCATCCGAATATTCTGCAAGAAGCGTATCCGAGAGCAGAATGCGGCGGGTGTTGCCAAGGCCGGTGAGCGCCGCGTTCGCCTTTCTGGTCCTGTCGCTCAGCGTCCACTCGTACACTCCCACGATCCGCGTCCCCGCCCTCGAGGCGAGCTCGGTGAGCCGATTGCGCAGCGTCTCCTTCTCCAGCGGTCTGAAGGTAAAAAAGAGCGGCAGCAATAGTACCGGCGCGAGGTTGACGAGCACGATGGTCACCAGCGAATAGCCGACGGCGGCGGCGATCCACCAGTATCCCGGCCAGGTTCGAATCGCAAAGTACACGAACGCGGCGCCCAGCTCCGCCAGCACCACGCCGAGAAGTACCGCCTTCGCGTGATCCTTCAGCCAGTGCGCGGCCGACTCGGTCGACAGGCCGTAGCGGCGTTCGAGGAGAAACCCGCGGAAGAAGCTGAACGGCAGCGTTGCCAGATCGAACAGAAGCGACAACACCAGGACGACAATGCCGACGACGACGACAGGGCCGCCGGTCATGTCCGCAGCCCAGTCGCGCAGGCTGGCCGTCAGACCCGAGAATAGAAGACCAAGGAGAATGACGGCCGTCCAGACCGTCGAAAGAATCCCGGCGCGCCGGCCCAGCCGATGGTACCGGGCTGCTTTATCCTCGTTCATTTTCCTTCAATAGTAATTCGGCCGTTGGTGACGCGGATGTCGATAGGAGGTCCGCCGCCGTTGAGCTGCGACTCGAGATTCTGGATGCGGCGCCCCGGGGAGTCTTCGTGAGCCGTCAGGCCTCTTACGGTAATTCCGCCGTTCACCGACCGGGCGGTGAGCATCGCCTTGGCGTCTTTCGGCAGTTCCAGAGTGATGCGGCCGTTTGTGCCATCCAGACGCACGGAACCGGTCACCTCGGCCATTCTCACGGTCATTCGGCCGTTGACCGCCGCGGCATCAACCGTTCCCGCAATCCCGTCCAGTTCAATCTCGCCGTTCATCATCATGGCTTTGACGTGGCCGCGAAGGTCTTTTGCCTGCAGGTCGCCGTTGTTCGTCGTCAGCTCCACCCGCGAATCCGCGGGGACGGTCACCGTGTAGGCGACCCGAAGTCCTCCGCTGCGGTTGCCGCGCACGGTTGCGACGCGCACGTGGTCGGGAGCTGCAGCCTCCTCGATTTTCGCGGCGGACAGCACCTCCTGCGCGCGGTCGTCGGTTATCGCCCGCGCCCTCATCACCGCCGTCACGCCGACCGACCCCGACTCGCCTGCCGTCACGACTATGGGACCGTTGGAGTTGACGATTTCAACCCTTCCTCCCGGTGTGATGGGATACGTCCGTTTGAACTCCCTGACCGCCTGACCCTGGAAATGATTGAAGGAAACGTCCCCGTCCTTAATGGTGACGTCGCAGGCCGCCAGGGCGGCCGCGCCCGCACACACGACCGCAAGGGGCAAGGGGTGAGGGGAAAGGGGGAAAGGCATGCAGTACCAGACGAACCGGCGAGCGACGATGTTCCAACCTTCGCTAAGCGCTCGCTGCGCTCGCAGCTACGGTTGGCAGGCCCACCTCAATTCAGCTCGATTGAAATGAGCTTCGACACGCCAGGCTCCTCCATCGTCACGCCATAGAGCCGGTCCGCAATCTCCATGGTCTTGCGGCTGTGGGTGATGATGATGAACTGGGTGTGCTCCTGCATGCCCTGGAGCATCTCCACGAATCGCCCGATGTTGGCGTCGTCGAGCGGCGCGTCGATCTCGTCGAGCACGCAGAACGGGCTCGGCTTGTACTTGAAAATCGCGAACATCAGCGCGATAGCGGTGAGCGCCTTTTCGCCGCCGGAAAGGAGCTGCACGCTCTGCAGGCGTTTTCCCGGGGGAGACGCCACCACCTCGATGCCGCTCTCCAATATGTCGTTCTCATCGAGGAGCGCGATGGTCGCGTGGCCGCCGCCGAACAACGTGCTGAACGTTCCCTGGAAGTTTTCCTTAATCGCAGCGAAAGCCTCGCGGAATCGCGCCTTGCTGGTCTCGTCGATCTTCTTGATGGTGTCGCCGGTGGCCCGAATCGAGTCGGTCAGGTCTTTCTGCTGCGCCGTCAGAAATTGGTGGCGCGTACTCAATTCGTCGAACTGGTCGATGGCCATCATGTTGACCGGGCCGAGCCGGTCGATTTTCTGCCTCAGCCTGGCAATATGCTCCTCAGGACCGGCCGAAGCGGCCACGACGGGTTCCGGCGCCGCGTCTGCACCTTCTTCCGAGTCATCATCACCTTCGGCGCCTTCGTCCAACCGGCCGGGCTCGCCATCTGCTGCGGCGGGTGCGGCGGCGGCCGCCTGCATTTCCGCCATCACTTCGTCGAGCGTCTGCTGAAGCGTGTCCACACATGCCTGTGCGAGATGCTCGAGATGGCTCTCTTCGGTGGCACGCGTCACTTCGAGCTCGCTCAGCTCGGCGTGTACCAGATCCAGCGCCTTGCGGGCTTCGCGCGCCTGTGTTTCCAGCCGATCGGTCTGCTGGCGCAGTTCGGCAACCGACTCTTCAGCGGCGCGGACCGCGGCGCGGAGCGTTTCCAGCCGTTCCCCATCCCTGTCCAGGAGTTGAATCGTCTCTTCGACGAGGCGCGCCAGGCTCTGATCCTTCTTGCCGATGTCGCCGAGCGCTGTCCGCGCGCCTTCGACACGCGACTCGAGCTCGCGGTTGTTTTCCTCGATTCGGAGGACATCGGCGTTCAGCGCGCCGGTCCGCTCGACGAGCATCGCATACGACGCCTTGGCCTCGGCCGCCCGCCGCGCGAGAGCCTGGAGCGAGTCGCGCGCGTCGCCAAGACGATGCTGCGCCTGCGTCAGCTTTTCGTCGGCCGCGCGCTGTTCCTGTTCGAGGCGCGTAATCGACTCGCGTGCTTCGATCTGGCGCCGTTCGAGACCCTGCCGCTGCTCATCCGCCCCGCGCCGCTCGATTTCGAGGAGCTCGAACTTCTTCTGCACTTTCTCGAGGTCGTCCGCCGAGCGCTGCAGCTGCATCTCCAGGCCGATGATGGCTTTCTCTCCCCGATGCAGATCGGCATTCACCGCTAGCAGCGCATTCGACACCTGGGCGATTCGGGTTTCGAGCGACGCCACTTCGGACACGGATTGATCGCGCTCGGCCTCTTCGCCGGTGATGCGATCGCGGAGATTCTTGATTTCGCGCTTGATGCCGAGAATCGCCCGTCCTTCATCTTTGCTGCCGCCGGACAGCAGCATGCGGCCGATCACGACGTCGCCTGTCAGCGTCGCGATCGGCGCCGATGTCGACGCGGAGGCGCGCAGCGCGGCCGCCAGATCGTCGACGACGTACCCTTCGGGCATGACGGCCGCAATCGCAGCAGTCTGATCGCCGGTGATGCGGACGACGGACCGCAAAGGCACCAGCCCGGAGTCGGCCGCAGGGGCAAAGTGAGAGACAGGGGCGCCTGGCGTGCCTTCGAGCACGACAAATCCGCAGCGGCCGACGTTTTCCTGACGAATCATCTCCAGCCCCGCCACGGCCTGCTCGTGCGTCGGCACGATCACGTGCTGAAGGAGATCGCTCAGGGAGGCCTCAACCGCCCGTTCGTATTTCGGATCCACGTCGAGATAATCGGCAACCGATCCCTGCTGTCCGACGTGGCCGTTCGCCTGCAGCCAGCACCATCCGCGCGGCTTCCGTGTATCCGGCGCGGGATTTCTCGAGCTCGGTCAGCGACGACAGGCGCGCCGAAAGTCCTGCCAGCTCCCGCTCGCGTGCCTGGAGGCTGTGGGATTTCCACTCGAGCTCGATGCGCGCGGTCGCGAGCTCCGTTTCGCGCGCGGTTTTCGCGTGCAGCGATGCCTCTGCCGCTTCTTTCGCCCGGCGCAGGCCATCGGCTGTCGCGGCGCGATCTTCTTCGAGCCGCTCCTTTTCGTTCTGCAGCTCCGACTCTTCGACGCCCAGCTTGCCGAGCTCCTGGGATATCCGCTGCGACGCCTCTTCGGCGTGCTGAATCGCGTGACGCAGCGTCGTCGCGACGCTCAGGGCAGAGAACACTTCCGAGCGTGCGGCTTCCACGTCGCCTTCGAGCCCCTCGATGCGGCGGTTTTCATCGGCGTATTCCCGCTCAATCCGCTCGAGCTCGTTCGCCGCGAGCTGCTGATCGTGCTGAGACGTGGCCGCGGCTTCGCGGCGTTCGGCCAGCTGAATGCGTCCCGGCTCGCGCCGCGATTCCAGAGCGGCCAGCTCTTCCCGCACCTCTTCCGCTCGCGCGGCGAGCGACCGGATCTGCTCGCGGGTGAACTCGATCTGCTGCTGCCGCCGGTTGATGTCGATTTCTCCGGCATGCACGGCTTCGCGTGCGGAAGTAGCCTGCGTCTCGGCCTCGACGAGCGAAATCCGGATACGGCTGAAATCTGCCTCGGCTTCGGCAACCGCCGACGCTGCCGAAACTTCGCGCTCGCGCCCGCCGGCCAGGCGCGTTCTCACCGACTCGATCCGCTGGGACGCTTCCTGATAGCGGCTCATGAAGAGCAGTTTCTCCCAGTGCCTCAGCTCGTCCCGGAGCCGCTTGTAACGCCGCGCCTTTGCCGACTGACGTTTGAGGGAGCCGAATTGCTTCTCCAACTCGAAAACGATGTCTTCGAGCCGCGTCAGGTTCAGCTGCGCCGCCTCGAGCTTCAGCTCAGCCGCCCGCCGGCGCGCTTTGTACTTCGTGATACCCGCGGCCTCTTCGATCAACTGGCGCCGGTCGGCCGGACGCGTGCTGAGGATCATCCCGATCTTGCCCTGCTCGATGATCGCGTAGGCTTTGGCCCCCAGCCCGGTGTCCATCAGCAGTTCATGGACGTCGCGAAGGCGGCAGATTTCGCCGTCGATCAAATATTCGCTTTCGCCTGAGCGATACAGGCGGCGCGTAACTTCGACCGTTCGCGCCACGGACGGTCTTTCGTCTTCCTCGTCGACCGCGTCAGGCAGCGTGACAAGAGCGCCACCTTGTCCCGAGAGCACGTCGGCGAGACGCAACCTGACCTCGGCGGCGCCGGTCGGCTTCCGCGCGTCGCTGCCGTTGAAAATGATGTCTTCCATCCGGTCGCCGCGCAGACTCTTGGCGCTCTGCTCGCCGAGCACCCAGGTGATGGCATCGGCGACGTTGCTCTTGCCGCATCCATTGGGCCCGACGATGGCGGTGACGCCACGGTCGAACGAGAGATGCGACCGGTCAGAAAACGACTTGAATCCAGCGATCTCGAGCTGTTGAAGGCGCATAGGGTTTTCCCTGTACGGACGAAAAGCCGCCCCGCGCTCCCGGAGACCGGGAACAGCGAGCGGCTGGGACGCTCAAGAAAAATTTGACGTGTAAGGTGTGCAAACGCGGCCGAATCGAGCCCGATCGCCCCCGAAATCGGAAGCGAGCCCCGTGGACCCAAAGACGGTCGCCAGTGTAACAAGCCCCAAATATAGGGGCAAGGAGAAACTCGGACCCCTACACATGGTAGGGATGGTGACCTAACGCTGTGCCTGCGTTGTCTTCGCTGGCGTCGCGCGCATCAGCTTCTCCGCTTCCGGAAAGAGCGTCAGGGCGTATTGGGCCTGAGGGTCTTTCTGCAGCAGGTGCCGCCGTGCCGTTGCGACGTCGAACAGCGCGATGTCGATCTCATACCGCAGCATAGCCCGGATGAACTCGACGTCGGCGTTGAACCCGGCCTCGTCGAACTGAGCCGGATCGCGGAGCTGCGTCTTCACAAACTCCTTGAAGTCCTGCAGCATCGCATCGTCGACCGTGAACTCGCGCGGTAAGGCGCGCCGCGCCTTCTGATCGGTCGCGCTGCCAAAACGGGTGTCCCCTTCGCGGTCGAAGCGCTGCGCGTAGTTGCCGAACATGGTTGGATACAGCCGGCGGGCGAACTTGCCGGGGTTGAACCCTTCGACCGGTCCGGCCATGCGGTAATCGGGCTCGACGCCGCCGCCGCTGTAGACCTTCCGCCCGAGCCGCAGCGTGTGCTTGAGCTGGGCCGGCGTGTGTTCCACCGCCGCATCCTGGTCTCGCGACGTGTATGAGAGGTATTCGTCGAAGCTCTCGTCCCAGGGACGCTGAATCAGCCGGCCAGCCGGCGTGAAGTAGTGGGCCGTGGTCAACGCGAGGCCCGCACCTTCGCTCAAACGGTAAATCGACTGCACGAGCGCCTTGCCCCACGTCGTTTCGCCCACGACAAGTCCGCGATCGTGATCTTGAAGCGCTCCGGTGACGATCTCCGACGCGCTGGCGCTGCGGCGATTGGCGAGGGCGATGACCGGCAGGTCTGTGTAATCGCTGTTCTCGACGCCGCGATAGTTCTGGTCGGAGTTTGCGATGCGGCCGCGCGTGTAGACGATGAGGTCGCCCTTCTTCAGGAATCTGTTCGACACCTTGATCGCCTGGTCGAGCGGGCCGCCCGGATTCTCGCGGATGTCGAGCAGCAGCCGCTGCATGCCCTGCTTGGTGAGATCGCGAAGCGCGACGCCAAGCTCGCGATCGGTCGTCTCGGAGAAGTCGCGGAGCTGGATGTAGCCCGTCGTGTCGTTCACCATGAAGGACGACGGGACGCTCGGAATCCTGATTTCGTCGCGCACGACTTCCACGTCGATCAGCTTCTCGTAGCCGGCGCGCCGGATCGACACCTGGACCGGCGTTCCGCGGGGCCCGCGCAGCTTCAGTACGGCCTGCTCACTCGTCCATCCCTTGGCTTCCTCGCCGTTGATCTTCGAGATGACGTCGCCGCGGCGGATGCCCTTCTTGTAGGCGGGGGATCCCTCGAACAGCGCCATCACGGTGATATCGCCATCAATCACGTTGATGCTGATGCCGAGGCCGTAGTAGTGACCTTCCTGCCGCTCGCGCAACTGCGCGTAGGCTTTCGGGTCCATGAAGCTCGAATGCGGATCGAGCGTCTGGAGCATGCCGCTGATCGCGCTGTAGACCACGCGATCCGATTCGACCGGCTCGACATATTTCTGCTCTATCTGCTTGAGCGCCGAGGTGAACACATTGATGCGTTCGGGCAGGCCGTCCTGGGTCGCGAGCACGCGTCCCCCGAAGAACCCGCCAACCAGCGCCGACAGGGCGATGGCAAACGCCGCCACAGAGACAGAGCGATAGGTGCGCATAGTCGATAAAATGTTACTACGAAAGGGGGTATAATCTAAGACTGGAAATCCAAGGAGCAAGCCAATTTATGGGCCCGATAGGCATGCCGGAGATGGTGGTCATAGCGGTTATCGCCCTGATCATCTTCGGACCGCGAAAACTACCAGAACTCGGAAAGTCGCTCGGCAAGAGCATCGCCGAATTCAAGCGCGCCTCGAACGAGCTGAAAAACACGCTCGAGGACGAGATCCGCACCGAGGAGCTGCAGGAGGCGCGGAAATCTGCGCAAATTCCGCCCACCGAGTCCGTCCCGACGTCAACGCCCGCCCCCGTCGCGACAGCGGCGCCTGAGGGCGAACCGACGCCGCGCGAGAGCGCGTCGTAGGTTCCTTCCAGATTCGCAGAGCAAAGGACTCTTCAGCGCGCGACGTGTCCGACAGCTGGTTCGACGACGACGAGGAAGCCGGCGGGAAGATGTCGTTTCTGGAGCACCTGGACGAGCTCCGGAAGCGCATCATCCGCGCCCTGCTTTCGCTTGCCACCGGCATCGGCATCGGCCTGTTCTTCATCAACGACATCATCGATTTCGTGATGCGGCCGCTCTCGGCCACGCTGCCGCCCGGCGGCAAGTTCATCTACACCGAAGCGCCCGAAGCGTTCATGTTGTACCTGCGGATTGCGGTGATCGCCGGGCTGATCATCGCGACGCCGCTGATTTTTTATCAGGTGTGGCTGTTCGTCGCGCCCGCGCTGTATGCGAAAGAGCGGAGATACGCGATCCCGTTCGTGGTGCTGTCCACCGCGGGATTCATCGGCGGCGCGGCGTTTTCACACTACCTCGCCTTCCCGGTGATGTGGCGGTTCTTCTCCAGCTTCTCGAACGACATGATGACCTTCATGCCGCGCATCGAACCAACGTTCAGCATGTATATGCGCATGCTGCTCGGCATGGGGCTGGTCTTCCAGATGCCGGCGCTGGTCTTTTTTCTCGCCAAGATGGGCGTCGTGTCGGCGGGCTGGATGGCGCGTCAATTCAAGTACGCGATCCTCATCATCTTCATCGTCGCCGCGATCGTGACGCCCGATCCCTCGTACACGAGTCAGTTGATGGTGGCCGTGCCGATGATTCTGCTCTACATCATCAGCATTGCCATCGCTTGGCTGTTCGGACCCGAAAGAAGAAGGACGGTCAGAAGGCGCGGTGCGCGGAGACCGCCTTCGCGCCTCAACGCCCCAACCTCCTGCGCCTCGTCGCATACTCGGCCTTCCGTTGCGAAGCGTGGCTTCGGATGCGCTTTCATATTTCTTTCGACTCTGCGCTACGGACAACGACCGCTGCACAAACACGGCTGCCTTGCCGACGGATGCCGGCCGCATGGCGCGTAAAGAATTGTGACTTGCTCACCGTATCTCGCGTGCTATGCTTGGCGCTCACTGCTGCAGGCGGGCGGCGGCGATGTTCTGCGGCGCGGCGAGTAGATACTCTGAAACACGCGAGCCGCAAGCAGAATGTCGCCGTAGCTCGCTGATACGCGATGGAGATTAATCTGCCAGGCTCCCATCTTCCAATCTGCCAATGCAGGCACGCTGTCGGGTCATCTTTCTGACTTCCTTGTACGGCGATCTCGCATTCGACCACGCCGTCCTTCAGACCTTTCGCTCCAACCGTAAGGCGTAGAGGCATGCCGAGCAGATCGGCATCCTTGAATTTCACGCCAGGGCTGAGGCCTTCGCGATCGTCGTGCAGCACTTCGAAGCCGGCCGCCTCCAGATCGGCTTCGATCTGATTGGCCACCGCGGCGATCTCGGGTTTGGCCGAGTCGAGGCTGACCAGATGCACATGGTACGGGGCAACCGCCTTTGGCCAGATGATGCCGTCGGCGTCGTAGTTCTGCTCGACGACGGCCGCGATCGTCCTGGTGATGCCGATGCCGTAGCACCCCATCACCATCGGACGTTCCGCGCCCGCCTCGTCGAGGAACACGCAGCTCATCGATTCTGAATATTTCGTGCCCAGCTTGAACACCTGGCCGACCTCGATGCCGCGGAAGGCCTGATACGTCCCCTTGCCGCACCGTGTGCAGGCGTCTCCTTCACGGGCAGCGCGCAGATCGTGGAACCCCTGGAACTGCTTCACATCGCGGTCCGGTTTGAACCCGAAGTGGTGATAGCCCTCCTTGTTCGCGCCACACGTAAGGTTGTACGCGCCCTCGAGGCTCTTGTCGGCGTACATCGGCACATCGAGCTCCACCGGTCCGATGAAACCCGACTTCGATCCGGTCCGCCGCTCCGCTTCCTCGACCGGGACGAGATCGAGCGAGTCGGCGCCGATGAGGTTTTTCATCTTCACGGTGTTGGGCTCGTGGTCGCTGCGCAGGACCAGGCCCACGTCCCACGTCTTCTCACCCTTGGTGGCCCGGTACAGATAGAACTTTGACGCGTGATCGAGCGGCAGGCCCGAGTGCGTGTCGTCTTTGAATGCTTTGGCCTGCTCTTCCATCTGGACCACGCCCGGCGTGTGGAAATGCGCGGGCTTCAGGTCCATCACCGCCTCTGCCGTGTAATTGAACGGCAGGCCGGGCGCCTCTGTCTTTTCGGCGTTCGAGGTGTACTCACAAGCGCTGCAGCTGAGGATCGCGTCTTCCCCGCTCCCCGCCAGCACGTGAAATTCATGCGTGAAGCTGCCGCCAATGGCCCCGCTGTCGGCTTCGACGGGACGGAACTTCACGCCGAGGCGCGTGAAAATGCGTTTGTACGCCTCGAACATCCGCCAATATTCCCGGTCGGCGTCGGCGTCGTCCACGTGAAAGGAGTATCCGTCTTTCATGATGAACTCGCGGCCGCGCATGAGGCCGAACCGCGGACGGATCTCGTCGCGAAACTTCGTCTGAATCTGGAAGAGATTGATCGGCAGCTGCTTGTAGCTCTTGATGTTCCTGCGCACGATGTCGGTGACAATCTCTTCGTGCGTGGGGCCGAGGCAGAAATCGGCACCCTTGCGATCTTTGAATCGCAGGAGCTCCCTGCCGTAGAACTGCCATCGGCCGCTTTCCTGCCACAATTCGCCGGGCTGCACGGCCGGCATCAGCAGCTCCTGGCAGCCGTCCCGGGCAAGCTCTTCGCGCACGATGTTCTCGAATTTGCGGATGCTGCGGAGCGCCAGGGGCAGATAGTCGTAGATGCCGGCGGCCACCTTCTGAATCATGCCTGCGCGCATCATCAGCTGCTGGCTGATGACGTCGGCATCGCGGGGGGCCTCACGATAGGTTTGAAGAAGCAGCTTCGATTGTTTCATTGAATGTCGGTGACGTGAACCTTCCATTTTAGATCGTCGCGGACCGGAAAATCGGTGCGGAAGTGCCCGCCGCGGCTCTCCTCGCGGCGCAACGCCGCCCGCGTGATGAGGGCGGCGACGGTCAGCAGACTCGCGCGCCGCCAGCCGTCGTGGTCGAGCTCGGCGTTCGACGCCAGCTGCGCGTCGAGCGCGATCATATCCGCGACGAGGAGCGGCAGGCCTCGCGCAGGCTCGACTCCGTGCGGAACAGCCCGGCCGACTTCCACATCAGCTCGCGAATCTCGACTTCGTTCAACGGGGTCTGACCGTCGGTGTGCGCCGAAGACCGTGAGCGCTCGAATAAATGGGGTCAGACCCCATGTGAGGCGGCGGGAGATCGGGCTCACGTACCGGACGCGGCCATCGCCCGCCCCGCGCGTGCGCCAAACACAAGCCCCTCGAGCAGCGAATTGCTGGCCAGCCGGTTCGCCCCGTGCACGCGCGTGCAGGCAACTTCGCCCGCCGCAAACAGGCCCGGCAGCGACGTGCGCCCCTCGAGATCGGTCTCGACGCCGCCCATCAAATAATGCGCGGCAGGTCCGACGGGAAGCAGATCGCGCGCGAGATCGAAGCCGGCTTTCAGCACGGTTGCGGCGATCATCGGAAACCGCCGATGGGCATCGTCCGGATCCAGGTGCCGCAGCGAGAGATACACCGGCCGGCCCGTGCGCTCCGCTTCGAGGACGATGCTCCGCGACACGACATCGCGCGGCGCAAGATCGGCGAGTGGCATGGTAGCGGCGCATGAACGGCGTGCCGTCGGCGTCAACCAGACGGGCGCCCTCGCCCCGCAGCGCCTCGGACAGGAGAAATCGAGGTGCGTCTTCCACATCGAGCACGGTCGGGTGAAACTGCACGAACTCCATGTCGGCGATGCGCGCGCCCGCCCGATACGCCAGCGCCACGCCGTCGCCCGTTGCGACTTCTGGATTCGTGGTTTCCCTGAAGACCTGACCGGCGCCGCCGGTTGCGAGCAGCGTCGCGCGGCCGAATGCCCGTCCTGGTTCGCCGCTGCTGTCTATGAAGCGGACGCCGAGACACTCGTCCGTCTTCGACGATCGCGCTGACCGCGAGCGTGTCTTTCAGCACCCGGATCCGCGTGGCCGCCGATGTGCGGCGCCACAGCACGCGGCCGATCTCGCGCCCGGTCGCGTCGGCGGCGTGCAAGACGCGGCGCACGCTGTGCGCACCTTCCGAGGCGAGCGACGGACGCCCCTGTTCGTCGCGGTTGAATTGCGCGCCCCAGTCGAGGAGCTCGAGCGTGTACTTCGGTCCTTCTTCGCACAACACGCGGACGGCGCGCTCGTCGCACAACCCGTCACCCGCCACCATCGTGTCGGCGGCGTGGAGCGCCGGAGAATCGTCCGGACCGATGGCCGCCGCAATGCCGCCCTGCGCGTATTCGGTGTTGCTTTCGGTTGGATCGGCTTTCGTGATGATGACGATATCGCCGGCAGGCGCCAGCTCGACCGCCGCGCGAAGCCCCGCGATGCCGCTGCCGACGATTATGAAGTCGCCGCGTACATCCACCGGCGCTATACTACTTCACACATTGCTTCGCGTAGATGTGCAGACCGGGTCCCACCAATATCCCATCTACATCGAACATGGAGTGACCAAACAGCTCGGACGGCTCATCGAGTCGGCCCCGAAGCGCGCATCCCGTTACTTCGTCATTTCGAGCCCGCTCGTCTGGAAGCTGCACGGCAGGACCATCGCGAGAGCGCTGCCGAAAACGGACACGATCCTCCTTCCCGACGGCGAGAAGAACAAACAGCTCATGACCGCTGCCCGCGCCTACGAATCGCTCATCAAGCTCGAAGCGGATCGCGGCGCAGCCGTCATCGCGGTGGGGGGCGGCGTCATCGGAGACATGGCGGGCTTCATCGCCGCCACCTATCTGCGCGGCATCACGCTGATCCACGTGCCGACGACATTGCTCGCTCAAGTCGACAGCGCGATCGGCGGCAAGGTGGGCGTCAATCATGCGCTCGGAAAAAATCTGATCGGCGCGTTTCATCAGCCTGCGCTCGTGGCGACCGATCCGGCGCTGCTCGAAACCCTGCCGCGCCGGGAGTTCCGCGCCGGCCTCTACGAGGTGATCAAATACGCGATGACGTCGAGCCGCGATCTCTTCGATCGCATCGATCGGGAGATGAGCGCGATCTTCGCGCGAAAGGCAGACGCGCTCGTGCCGGTGATCGGGGAATCGTGCTCGATCAAGGCGCAGGTGGTCGGACTGGACGAGCGCGAGTCGGGCCCGCGGCGCATGCTGAACTTCGGCCACACCGCCGGTCACGCGCTCGAAGCGGTGACCAAATACAAGCGCTTCCGTCACGGCGAGGCGATTGCCTACGGCATGCTCGTCGCCGCCGAGATCGCCGTCACCCGCGGCGTCATGCCCGAAGACGATCGGCGCGCGCTGGCGAAGATTATCGGAAACCTCGGGCCGCTTCCTCCTGTTGCGGATCTCTCGACGAAAGAAGTGCTCGAAGCCGCGAAGCACGACAAGAAGGTCGTCAGCGGAACGCTGCACTACGTGCTGTGCACCGGGATTGGCAGCTGGACGACGGTGACGGATGTGAGCCAGGAAGAGCTGGGAAAGGCGTTGAAGAAAGTCGGGCTGAAGAAGTAAGCGCGCTACCGGCTAAGGTTCTTATCCCGTATTCCTTGATCTTCGCGAGCAGCGGCTTATAGCCGATCCCGAGGATATCCGCCGCGCGGCCTTCGTTCCCGCCGGCATCTTTCAGCGCCGCTTCGATCTTCCGTCTTTCAACTTCTACCACCGCACGGCGAGTGACATCGCCGAGCGTGCCGGAGAGGTCGAACGTCGTCCACGGATCCGGCGGCTCGGGAAGGATTTGCGCCTGCCGCATCAGGTTCAGGTGACGCGCGTGAATCGTGTCGGTTTCCGACAGAATCACCGCCCGCTCCATACAGTTCTGCAGCTCGCGTACATTGCCTGGCCAGTGGTACTTCTGCAGCTCGTCGATCGCCGAAGGAGCGAGCATCGCCGGCGTTTTCTTCAGCTCGCGGCAGAAAAACTCCACGAAATGCCGCGCGAGAATCGGAATGTCGATCGGCCTGTCGCGCAGCGGCGGGATCGCAATCGGGAAAACCGACAGCCGGAAGAACAGATCCTCGCGGAACAGCTTGGCCGCGACGCCGGCGCGAAGCGCCTTGTTCGTGGCCGCGACGATGCGAACGTCCACCTGCAGCGATTGCGTGCCGCCGACCCGCTCGAACCGCCGGTCTTCGAGCACGCGCAGAATCTTGGCCTGAAGCGCCAGCGGCAGATCGCCGATTTCGTCGAGGAACAACGTGCCGCGATGGGCGATCTCGAATTTGCCCGGCTTCCGCGCAACCGCACCGGTGAACGCGCCCTTTTCGTGGCCGAACAGCTCGCTCTCGAGCAGGTTCTCGGGAATCGCCGCACAGTTGATGGCCACGAACGGGCCGTCCGCCCGGCCGCTGAGCGCATGCAGCGCTCGCGCGAAAAGCTCTTTGCCGGTGCCGCTTTCGCCTTCGAGCAGCACGGTTGCGTCCGAGCCGGCGGCGCGCTGCAGCGCAACGATGGCGTGCTTCAAGGCAGGCGCATCGCCGATGATCTGCGGCGCCCCGCGCCGCGCCGCCAGCTCCTCGCGCAGCAGGATGTATTCGGTCATCACGCGCCGCTGGGTGAGCGCCCGGTCGACCATCAGCAGCAGATGGTCGGGCTCGATCGGCTTGGCGAGAAAATCGAGCGCGCCTTCTTTCATGGCGGCAACGGCGTCCTGGATGCTGCCGTACGCCGTCATGACGATGACTGGCAGCTCGGGATCGAGCTCTTTCGCGGCGCGGAGCACGCCGAAGCCGTCACCCTCGGGCAGTCGCAGATCCGTCAGCACGAGCGCGGGTCGATCCTGCAGGGCGCGCATCGCTTCGCCCTGGTCGCGCGCCTCGATGACCTTATGCCCCTGGCCCTCGATCGCCAGCTTGAGCATCGTCCGCAGCGAATCTTTGTCTTCGACGAGGAGAATGGAATGCGGCACTACGGCGCGGCGGAGCGGTTTCAGCGGAGCCAGCCCGCGGGCACGTTCGCCCGGCGTGCTTCGTCCTCTATGGCCGCGACCTGCTTGGTGAGCTTTACAGTCTCGCTCTTGACCCGATCCTGTTCCGCAATCGCGGCGAGACGCTTCTTTTCGATGTTGGCCCGCTGAATCGGGTCGTCGGTGGCAACGAACTCGGTGTAGAGCGCCTGGATCTGGCTCTGCAACGCATCGTGAAACGCCTGACTGCGCTGCACGTCCGCGCGCGCCGCCGCGATGCGGTCGCGCCAGTATTTTTCGTCTTTACTGCGGTCGGCCTGCGCCGCCTCGGACGGCTTGCCGGAAGCTGCCGGCTTGTCATGGTCGTGCGAAGCCGGTGCGGTGGCGGCGGCTGGAGGCGGTGGTGCCGCCCCGCCGTCTGCGCCACGCAGCGTGTCGTTCGTATAGACCTTGCCCGAGCCCTTGATGGTCTTTCGCCGCGCCTCTTCCGCCCGCGCAATATCCGCCAGCGTCTGCGCCGCGGCGCGGTGCAGGAAAGTGCAAATACGAGAAGCGAACCCACTATTACAAGAGGTTTTGCCATTCTTATACGAATATCGGCCGATCGGGACCGGGCCTTCAACATGTACGGCTTCCCTAACGGATGTGCTGCCATGACAACATTTCGAGCGTCGTAACTCCAGACGCCGCGATCGAGCGGCGCGCAGTGGCTTCGAGAACAGTATGCGCCCTGTCGGCGCCGAACGCCTCGGCCCGAAGCGCCACGATACCCGCCCCCGGATTGCCCTGGACGTCGTCGCGGCCCGGATCCCCATCTGTCTCGGCCGGATCGTCGCCCGCCCAGACGATGACGTAAGCGCCGCCAAGCGGCCCGTACGCGAAGAGCTGCCAGTCGCGGGTTGTTTGCGCCCCAGGGCCGCGGTTCCCCGTTAGCCCGGCTCGTGGCATCCGCAAGGTCGATGCTGCGCCCATCGCGCAGCTGGCGGCTTCCTGACGGAGCCCCGTCGACGAACACCGACCGGGTGCTGCCATCGAGCACGTCATTCCAGTCCGGAAACGGAGAGCAGCTCCTGCGCGGCAATCTCGAGCGCTCCATCGGCCGCATATACGGCCTCGCGGCTCGCCGCGAAGTTCGAGGCGATACGAACTTCCGTATCCATCACCAACGACAACGACAAACCGAGCGCGGACAGCAAGACGAGCGTGATCAGCGCAATCAACAGTGAGGCGCCGCGCTCGCCGCCGAAGACTTTGCCGGGCGCGGTTCATAAGAGGTTGAGATTGCGCGGGGCGACGTCGATCATGACATCGTCGTAAATCCGCGGGCCGCTCAGCAGCAGACGGGACGGGCTGGACGCGAAGCGTGACGCGCACTTTGCGAACGGCGAGCAGATCGGCATCGAAGCGTTGCGGTGATACAGCGTGCGGCAGCCACGGACCGTCGGAAAGGCTGCCGATTGCGAGCGGCTGGCCGCCACCATCGAAATAGGCGACATGAAGGCCGGCGATGTGATCGGCCACCGGCAAATCGCTCTGCTGGCCGTCGTATCTCATCAGCTGCGGCACTCCATCGCTGTCGATGCGGTGCCAATACGTGATGACTTCGGCGTTGGCGGGAAGACCGTCGGGTGGCACGTAGACAATCGACAACCGATCGGCGAAGGCGGACCCGGGGGCATCCGGATTGCGAAGGCCTCGCCGCAGCGGCGCAACCGCCGGCTGATGCGCACGCCGCGCCGGCGACCAGCAGTTCGCGGAACATCGAATCCGCCGCCACTCGCATCCGCTGCTGCATGTCCGCGCGATCGAGCTGAACCTCGAACACGCCATGGGATGGACTCATCAGCGTGAACAGCGCCCCCGTGATCGTGAGCGTAATTGTCACGGCCACGAGGAGCTCGACGAGCGCCAACCCCCGTTCTGTCCTGTTCGGCCGGCTTGATGTCGAGGTGCTCATTGCGTCTTTCTGGAGCGAGCGCTCACGAACGTCGCGCCGCCGTTCGGCGACTCGACAGGCGCCACACGCACTTCGACCAACAGGATGCCGGAATTGAACGAAGGCGCCACCGCCGACCAGGTGCGCACGTAACGGCCTCCCGGGGCGTCGATGTACTCGAGCGCTCCGGAGGCATTGATCTGAATGTCGAGCCACGAGCGCGACCTCAATTCCTCGAGCTTCTGCTGGCCGAGCAGCACGCAGGTCGTACGCGCGCGTGTCTGGGCGCCGCTCCAGACCGCGGCGAACATCACCTGCGCCACGGTAAGCAGCACGGCCATGAGCAGTCCGGTGGCGACGATGGTCTCGACCAGCGAAAAGCCTCGTTGCATGCCATCAGCTGGTGCAACGCGCGCTCCAGAGTCAAATGTGTTGAATTGGGCGGGGTTTTCGCGAGAGGTCCCGCGACGATCGCGATATGTGCGATCGCCGCGGGAAAAGAAGCCGCAGAAACTGCTTACTGCGTCGGCCTGAGAATCTGCCGGAAGGTCAGCGTGTTCACGTCGCGGAACATCGGCGTGCCCGGCGGCAGCAGGGCCGGCATCAGGAAATTGTCGTCGAAGTTGAAGTTTCTGTCGCCGTAGTCATACACGTTCGTGCCGTATTTGAACGTGCCGACTGCCTGCCTGCTGTGATACAGGCTGACCATCGATCCCCGGTAGTTGATCGCCACGCCCGAGATGTTCCAGTCCTCGAGAAGGCGCAGGAAGTTACCGACGCCGCCGTCGGTGCCGAACAGGAAGTGCGGCGTGCCGGCGGACGGCCAGGTAAACGATTTGCCCTTGCCCGCGACGACCGCGAACCGGTAGCCGGTCGTCGTCGCATCGCGCGACGTCGCAGAGTTCGGATACCGGAACGATTTGTGGTCGCTCCAGTTGTTGGAGAGCAGCGAGACGGCATCCGCGAAAATTGCGCACGGCACATTTCCAGTGGCGTTGTTGACGGTCGTGGTGTTGTAGTTGCCCTGGACGTAGACCGGGTTCTCCGCCGCAACTGTCACACCCGACGCCGGCAGCGGGTTCACACCGCTGACGATTCCGCCCCTGACGAGCTTCAACGCGCGCCGGAACAGCACGGGACGGTTGACTCGGGCGATGCCCGGGTTGCCGCCGTTCGTCGAGGTGAAAAAGAGCCAGGGACGTGCGCGCTCGTCGTAGAGCTCGGGCCACCCCGAATCGAACACGTTGGTGCATGCGCCACCGCAATCGTTCGGATCCTCGCCGTAGGTCTCGCGGGTCGTGTTGGTCGGAATATCCAGCTCGTTGACGTTTTCCGCTCCTGTCGTGCCGCCGTCGAGCGTCGAGTTGGGCGACCCGTCGGCATTCGGCGGATTCACGAAGTCCTCGAAGCCGTATTCGCCCGTCTCGATATGGCGGTCGGGCTCGCGTCTTCGTTGTGATTGCCGCGGCGATCCGAGAAGTAGACGATGTAGCCGTTGTTGTTCCAGGCGGCGTTGCCGGTTCCGGCCAGGTTGCCCGAGAACCATCGCGCGAGATTGGTCATGTCGAGCGAGATGTATCCCATGACGCCGCCGGCGCGCATGCCCGATCCCGACCCGCTCACCGCGACGTTGCGGAAGTTGCCTTCGCGCGTGTCGTACAACTGGTTCGGCCAGTAATCGTGCGGATCGGTGCTCTGGAAAGTAATCGCAGGCGCCGCCGTTGTCGCGCAGCCGCTGGAAGCGGAGAATCGCGTCCGGATTCGGATCGGGACTCGCGGTGTTGCAAATCGTCCCTTCCTGGTTGCGATCGGCGATGCCGAAATTGAGGATTTCCATGGTGACGTCGGTCCAGACGCCCGCCGAGTCCTGTTTTTCGATCTTGATGAAGCCGCCGATTTGTGCGGCGCCAGTGGTCTGCACCGAGTTGCTCGCAATGGTGTAGGTATTCGTGTTGACGTTCGTTGGCGCCGCATTGCCCGACCACGAGCAGTTGTCGAAGTGCGGCGTATTGGCTCCGGTCGTTTCGTACCCACCGCAGGTCACCAGCACGCTCGACGGCGGTGTCGGGTGCGTCTCGGGGCTGTTCACCCAGAACGTACGGTTCGTAAACCCGAGTGAGCTGGTGACCGGTAGACTGGCGACCACGCCGGCGGCGTCGGTGATCACCGTATTCGACGTTGTCGTGCTTGCGGCCCTCGAATGGACACCATGCGGGACTGTCGCGCTGACAGTTGAATTGTTGTTGAGCGTCGTCAGCGCCGGGAACCCCGAACACACCAGGAAAGACGTTAGTAATTTGCCCGTGCACTGAATGTTCGTGTACGTGTTGGTAGAGGTCGTAACCGTCAGACCGGCTGCGGGCAGCTTCAGCTCATCCGGAATGGCCGTCACCCTGATCGAAATGTTCGGTGCAGTCCCGGTGAACGGATTGGTTGTGGACGGCGCGTAAGGGAGTAGCGTGGGAGCCGTCGCGAATGGGCCCTCTGCGCGCGCCAACGGCGGGCGCGTCGCGCCAACCGTATAACCCGCCGGCACGCCGCCGCTCCAGTCGAGCGGGAACGGGCTGCGAGGAACTCACAATCGTCGGTAAATCCATGATGTCGGCAACGCGATCCGACAGCAATATGCGCAGGCTCGCCTGCGAGAACATGCGCTGCTGATAGACCAGCGGGTTGGCGGTGTTCTCGTTCTGCGGCGGCCGGCGGATGATGTCGATCGGCGTTGCGCCCTGCGACACCAGCGGCAGGTTCAGCACCTTGGCACCGGTCAATCCGTTTCGAATGATGCTCTTGTACGTCCCGGTCGAAAGCGACGTCCAGTTGGTGTTCAGCGTGGGGGTCGCCCCAGGAGCCGAGGTGATGCTCGCTTCGTTCGGCCCCGTGTACTTCAGGTTGCGGCCGGGAGATCCGATCGCTGTCGGAACGACGACGTTGCCCGTGAAGTAGTTGCTGGCCACCGACAGTCCGTTCGAGAAGTGCGCTCGGAAGATCTCCTTCACCGCCGTAATCCGGTCGGTGAACGTCAGCGCAAAACCCGTCAGGTTCGAGAGAAACAGATTGCCGTTGGTGTGGACGCGGCCGCCGAAGTCGAAGTTGTCGCCGGCGTAGAACGTCAGGTCGGTTTCCGAAAACACGCCGAACTGAAACACCGGAACGGCAACCGTCTGCAGCTCACGGCGCAGCCGCACTTCCGAATTGCCGGTAATCGAGCGCGCGGTAATCGTGATCGGATATTGGTGATGATCCCCTTCATGCCCTTGTACGGCCCGCTGGTGATGTTGCTGCCGCTGGCATCCTCGGGAATCGGGTTGCCGCTGCCATCCACTTTGCTGAAACCGACCTTGTAACCGGACCCGGCGGTTCCTCCTGGTTCCTTGAACTCGAACCCGGTGATGCTTGGCGGGTAGGCGTTCAGCGCGAGGATCTGGCCCCGGCTCGGGCTGAAGTCGGCCGCGAACAGCTGCGCCAGCGACGACGTCAGCTTCTCGAGGCCGGCGTGCGCCACCGCATAGGCCTGCGTCTGGTCGCGGTCGATGGCGGTCGCGCGGACGTCCGAGTTGACGGAGGCGAAAAATCCCGCCATCAGCGCGGCGACAATCATCAATATCAGCAGCGTCGTCAACAGAACGACGCCCGATTCTCCGGAGCGATGTGCAGCGGTTTTCATCTGTCCCTCTCTCTAAACACTACGGCGCGAGATATTCGTCCACGAAGGCCATGCCGCGAAGGCTGACCTGCGACGTCAGCATGTTGCGAAACACGGTGGTCTTGCCCGGCAGCGGGTTCGCCGACCGGCCCATGAGCACGATGTTGACCTTGCGAATCTGCTGCTGCGAGCACGGATTCGGATTGCACGCACCGCTCGCCGTGTAGTCGCCGTTGACGAACGACACGTTCGACGGGTTGTTCAAGCCATCGACCAGGTCGTAGGTGAACTGCAGATTCTCCATATCGATGGCCACAGCAGTGCCGTACGAGTTGTTGAACGCCGTTGGGTGCCCGTTGTTGACACGACGCGACAGCCGCGGATGGCCGGACACCGAGTTGTCGATGTAATAGCTGATCATGCGGACGCGCGTGGCCGTCGTCGGAATGATGCCGTTGGCCGCAGGCGTGTCTGGCGGCGCCGCAGCGCGGAGCGCGACGACGTTGCCGGCCGCCGCTCCCGTCTGATTCAGCTTCAGCGAATCGCCGTTGGCGAATGTCACGACACGGCTGGTGTAGTTGATCGTCGTAATCTGCACCATCGTCGTCTGCGAGCCCTTTTCGAGCATCAGCAGATGGCCGGCGAGCAGGCGATCGACACCCGTATTAATAACGATGGCCTGGCCGCTCGCCGGATTCGTCGCCGCGATGGTCGCACTCGTATTCGTCAGGTTGGTCAGCGGCATATCGACGAAGCTGTTGTCGGCCATCAGCATCGTGATCGTGTCGGTCGCCACGCCGTTAATCGTCGGTCCAAGGCCGTCGCCCGGAATGACCGCGGCCCAGTCGAGGTCGCCGACCGGCGTCACGAAGGCGGTAGCGGGTGGGCCTGGAACGTTCATCTGCACGGACCCTGCTCCGGAGGGAATCAGGATGACGTGCCCCGGCGGAAGTCCCGAGCCGATCTGCAGCATGTCCCGGATCATGAGGTCCATGCCGGTGCGCAGCGAGTTGTTCACGCCGGTCATCAGGACTGCGGCATCGCGCATTTTCGACGCCGTCGTCAACGCCGCGGCGGTCGCGCCCATGACGACGGTCATGATGCCCATCGACACCAGCATCTCGGCGATGCTATAGCCGGCTTCTCTGCTGCGGCGGCCGCGAGTGAGGCGATTGATGGTTTGCATTATGAGTACGAGGACACGTACGTCGTGATGACGTATGAGCGCTCGATCCCCTGTACGGTGTATTTGATGGTGACCGTGATCTGACGGAGGTTCGGATTGACGGCCGAACTGGTATCCAGCATCAGATCGGTGATGTCGATTTTTCTCTGAAAGTTATTCAGCGGCTGACGGACGTCGTCCGAGTTTCCGAGCGTGCCGTCCGGACCAGGCGAGCGAAGCTCCTCGATGTCGCCGTCGTCGTTCGTGTTCATGAGACCGTCCGCGCCGGCCACCTTCAGATCGGTGAAGCCGTCCTTGAACACGCCTCCGGTCTTGGACTGATTCTGAATCTTCGCCCAGGTCAGGCGGCCGGTGTCTCGCGCCGTGTGCACGCTCTCCACCGCTTCTCGCGCCTTTTCGCGCGCCAGCACGGCAAACGACGAGCCCGACATGTAAGTGAGCCCTACCGCCATATAGCCGGCGAGCGTCAACAGACCGGTGGCGAGAATCGCCGTCGAAATGATGACCTCGATGAGGGAAAAACCCTCGGAGGATTCGCATCCGTCGAATTGGTTGCTGTCTCATCAGTTCACCCACGCACTACCGTTCCAGGCCCAGGACCGGATGAGTCCGGTCGCGCCGAAAACCGTTACCGCGCGCGCCGATTTGACCTGGCCTTCGATGCCGACGAACAGGGTTCCGTTCAGGACGTCGCCGAAGGAATCGATCAACGTCCCGTCGCTCGTAAACCGAATCGTCGGCGTCGTGCCGAACGCAATCTCGCCGGGATAGCCGAAAGATGTCCGGCGTATCCGGCACGCCAGTGAACCGCTTGAAGATCTGACCGTTCTCCAGATAGCGGGTTTCGATCAGCGTCGTCGCGTTGCTCGGAATCTCCACGCGAAAGATTTCCACCTTGTTCGGCAGCGTGAAGACGAGCTGAAAGTCGCGCCGCTGCGACGTCGCCTGGTTGCGCGCGACTTCGAGCACGTTCATCAGCGCGCCGGTCGAGTTGTCGGCCTTGGCGGCGTTCATCGCATCCGCCGTGATGCCGATGGAGAGCCCCATGAGGGTGCACAGGATCGCCACGACGACGATCACCTCAATCAGCGAAAACCCGCGTTGATTCGAATTCACCTTGACCACGCCCACCCCTACCGCAAATACAAGGCCGATTGGGCGGGTGTGCCAGCGGGGTCTTATCTGGTTGGCAGGGAGGGGGTTATCGCGAAAATTTCAGGATTGTTTTTTGGAGGGTGAAGGCCCAATTCTGCACACGAAATTACTGATCCGTCACAAATCACGAATTCGTCGCCATCGGCAGGACGATCTGGAAGCTCGCTCCGCCCCCGGCGCCTGCCCCAACCTGAATCCGGCCGTTATGCGTCACGATGATCTTCTGCACCAAAGCCAGCCCCAGGCCGGTGCCTCTGCCTTTCGTCGTGACGAACGGCCTGAAAATGCGTTCCCTGTCGGCCGCCGCGATACCCGGGCCGTTGTCGTCAACCGACACGCGAACGTGCCCCGATTCGAGACGTCCGTCGATGACGACCTGCGGGGCGATCGACGCATCGGCGCAGGCCTCGATGGCATTCCGCACCAGGTTGCTGAATGCCTGACGCAAGAGCACGTCGTCCCCCTCGATTACGGGAAATTCACCCTGCACGACCACATCGCCTCCCCGGGCTCGCACGTCGCCCCGCACTTCGTCGGCGGCACGGTCGGCAATCGCCCGGAGATCGATTGGTGAAAGCATCAATTGCTGGGGCCGGGCGAAGTTCAGGAAGTTCGTGACCACTTCGCCGAGGGCCTCGGTTTCCTGGCGGATGCCCTGAAGGTGCGGATGATACGAAGGCGGCAGCGCGTTGATGTCGAGCAGTCGTGCGTAACCATGAATCGTCGCCAGGCCGTTGCGGAATTCATGGGCGATCCCGGCGGTGAGCTCGCCCACCTGCGCGAGGCTCTCTTTCAGGCGAAGCTGCTCCTCCATTTCCATCACGGGGGTCAAATCGGTGAACAGACAAATGGCGCCATGAGCGGATCCCGAGCCGTCCGAGAGCGGCGAGACGCTCACACCGAAATAGACCGGCGCGCCCTCCGCGGAATCGACCCGCAACGTGCGCCTGACGATCGCCGTGCCGGTGACGAGACACTCGTCGATGACCTGCGCCAGCGGCGCGGGCAGCACGGCGGGGAACTGGCGTCCGACCGCCGACGCGTCGCAGCTCAGGAGGCGGCGCGCAGCGGGATTGACGATGCGAATCTGGCGGCCGCTGTCGACGACGAGCAGCCCCGACGAGAGACTTTCGACGATCTCTTCGCTGAGACGCTCCGATGCTTCGGCGCGCGCCGACATCTCGCGCTCCTGCGCTTTCAGCTTGGTCAGTGCATCGTGGAGCGCGGCGGTGACGAACGCCGACTCGGTATTGTTGTCGCGAAGCGTCAGACGGGCGTCCTTCGCCGCGGCGGCAAAGCGCAACACGGCGAAAATCAGGATGCCGATGAGAGCCGCGACAATCGCGGTCAAGCCGACGATGGCGTACGCACCGGGACTCATCTAAAAAAAGACCCGTACCAGGTGACCAGCGGTTCGCCCACCGCGCTGGCAGCAAGCGCGCCAAGCGCCAGGAACGTCCCGAACGGGAGCGCGTATTTCATGTCGCCGCGGTGCAGCAGAATCATCGCGACGCCGACAATCGATCCGATGATCGAGCCGAGCACCAGCGTCAGCAGCATGAGCTTCCAGCCGAGGAAGGCGCCGATCATCGCCAGCATCTTCACGTCGCCGAAGCCCATGCCTTCTTCGTGGCGGACGCGGAAATACACTTCGCCGACGAGCCACAGCGAGCCGCCGCCGGCGACGATGCCGATGAGCGAATCGACCCAGCCCGGAGGCACGAAGAAGCTGAACAGGAATCCGATCACGATGCCGGGCAGCGTGATGACATCGGGCAGAATGCGATGTTCCAGATCGATCACGAAGAGCACGACCATGGCGCAGGCAAACAGCAGCCGCTGCACGAGGAGCGGCGAATCGAACAGAAACAGCGCGCCGACGAACAGCGCCCCTGTGACGAGCTCGACGATCGGATATTTCGGCGAGATCCGCACGCGGCAGCTTCTGCAGCGGCCACCGAGCCAGACATAACTGAAGATCGGCACGTTGTCGTACGGCTTGACCGGCGCTTCGCAGCTCGGGCAATGTGACGCCGGCCACGCCAGGGACAGCCCCAGCGGGAGCCGATGGATGCAGACGTTCAGAAAGCTTCCAACGATGAGCCCGAGCGCGGCGATATAGATGATGAGGAGCACGCTCATTGTCATGGCACCGGCGGCGTCGGTGGTCCTCAGCTCGGGCGCGGCAGCGGGCTCTGTCGGCAGCGGCCACAGCGGTGAATCCCGCCTGACCCCGATCTCACCGGCCTCGATTGCGTAGGGCATGCCTGCCGGGTCGAGAGGCAGTCCCCGAATCAGACCGGCGGCGGCAATTTCGTCCCATGTCGCGGGCACACGACCGGTGCGCTTCGTGAAGTTGGCCAGTACCGGGCGCAACGCATCGATGTTGTCGAGCGCATCGAGCTGTGCCAGCCGAAGGTGAGCGGTCTGGCGCAGCCATTCGCTCTCCTCGCTCTGCCCGATCTGCACCCACATGGCTCTCGACGCCTGCCGGTCGCCGCCGCGCGTCAACATGACCGCGGCATAGGTTCGCAGCCACCACGGCGCGCCTTCGATCTTTCCGCCTCGATCGAACCACTCCGCGGCGCGCTCGTAGTCGTGCAGGTGCCAGTAATAGATGAAGCCGATGTCGTAGTAATAGTCCCACTTCGCCGGATTGAATCTGATGCCCTTCTCGAGCAGCGCAATCGCATCTTTCGGCCGCCCCGCTCCGCCCGGTTTCGCTTCGGCGAGAAAAATCGCGCCGAACCGGTAGCCGACGGTAAAGAGCGGATCGAGCGTGGTCGTGAGATCGAGCAGCGGATACAGCAGATCGAAGCGGCGCAGTTCCGGCGCCTTCTGACGCTCACCGCCGAAATGTTGCAGCGCGCGGATCCAGTAGACGTCGGCAGCGATCGCGTCGTACGACAGCGCGGCCCTCTTCATCACCTCGCCCGAGGTCACGTACAGCAGGTCCTGCTCGACCATGCTGGCGGCGAATGCCCTGTCGCGGACGATCTGCAGCGCCACCACAATCGCGAGCATCGCCGCGAGGGCGCAGGCGAACGCGCCGCTGTGTCGACGGGTGCTCATTTGAAGTCGCGCCGCGTGAAGATGAAGGTCGCGGCCGACACCAGCACGGCGATGTAAACGACGGCGTAGGCCGTGTTCAGCAGCAGAAAGGCCGAGGGGACCGGCACCGCATGCACGACCTCGTTCTTGATGTCGAGAGGCGCAAGGTTCGGCAGAAGGTAATACAGGGCGCGCGCCAGATAGACCACCGGCTTCGATTCGACGATGGTCTCGAAGTTCTTCAGGTCGGCATTAAAATGCCCGACCACGAACAGACCGAAGGTGAGCGCGGCGGAGAGCATCGGGCTGGAAAACGTCGAGAAGAAAAGGGCCACCGCGGTCACGATTGCCAACTGGAGGAAGATCATCCCGATGGCCTTCATCAGCGCGGGATCGACAGCAGGGGCGCTCCAGTGCGGCCTGAACCAGGAGCCGTCGAGCCACGCCACGCCGCCAAGCACGGCGTAATACGCACAGGTCATGATCAGCAGGTTGACGAACAACGTGAGCAGCAGCCCGAGGTATTTCCCGACGACGAATTCCTGGCGGCGGATGGGCTTGGCGAGCAGCGAATAAATGCTCCGCTTCTCGACCTCCTTCGACACGAGGCCGATGCCGATGAACACGGCGATGAAGAGGCCGAACACCGACATCGCAAACAAGCCGAGGTCTTTGATGATCTTGATGTCCTGTCCCGCCGTCAGCTGGCTCAGCAGGTAGGAGGCGGCGATGAGCAGCACCGCGAAAAACACCAGGTTGTACAGAACCTTGTCGCGCACCGACTCCCTGAAGACGCTGACCGCGATAGTACGGACGACCCGGATCATGACGCCGCCCTTTCGCGCGTAAACCGGGAGTTCGGCTGCTCGCCCACTTTCTTGACGAAGAAATCTTCGAGGGTTTCGCGGATGGGATTCAACGAAACCAGCTGCGCCCCTCCCGCCACGAGGTCGGCAAGCAGCCTCTCGGGCGGAACCTCGAGGGGCAGTTCGAGCGAGTAACGCTGTTCGCCGATCGGCGTCGCGCGCACGATCCGGCTGCGATGCCGCTCGAGCTGCTCGGGAGCCATCCCCGAGACGACAAGCTCCCATCCACGAACTTCAAACGCTTGCAGGTCGGCCACACGGCCGCTGGCGACAAGCTTTCCGCCGGCCATGATCGCGACGCGGCTGCACAATGCCTCCGCGTCCGCCAACACGTGCGAGCTGAAGAACACGGTGCACCCGCGATCGCGAAGCTGAAGGATCAGGTTCCGCACTTCACGGCGGCCGAGAGGGTCGAGCCCGGACATCGGCTCATCCAGAAAAACAACCTCGGGATCGTTCAGCAGAGCCTGGGCGATGCCTACCCGCTGCAGCATCCCCTTTGAAAACTTCCGGAGCTGCAGCCGCCGCTCACCGCCGATGCCGACCTGATCGAGCAGCGACGACACACGTTTGTTCCGTTCCGACGCGGTCGTACCCCATGAGGTCGGCGAAATACGCGAGGAGCTCCTCGGCCGTCAGATAGTCGTAAAAGTAGGGGCTTTCAGGAAGATAGCCGATGCGGCGCTTGACGCTGACGTCGCCGGCCGGCCGGCCCAATATCTCCGCCGTGCCTGACGTTGGGTAAATCAGCTGCATCAGCAGCTTGAGCGTGGTCGTTTTGCCGGCCCCGTTCGGGCCAAGGAACCCGAAGGTTTCTCCCTGGGCGACCTCGAGATTCAGGTTGTCGAGGGCGCGATAGGGCCTGGGCCGCCAGAATCCGATTCGGAAATCCTTGGTCAGGTTCTCGGTGCGGATGGCGAACATAGCGAAAGTATTATCGGCCGTTCGGGCCGAAAACCTACGAGAGCGAGGCGGAAAGCCGGCCGGCTACTTGACGACTGTCCCGTTGGTCGCCGCGCGCGTCGTCGTATTGAAGGCGACCGCTGACGGGCTCGTGTCGGCGTCTTCGTAAAGCGTCTGATTCTCGTTGCTGCCGAAGTAGCGGACGCCCGTGGTGTTGGGCGCCGACGGCGCCGCGAACGCTTCGTAGAGCGGAGTGGCGCCGGTCACGGTCGAACACGTCGTGAGACCGGAGAGTGCGGTGCCGACGGGTGCATAGGTAAATTCGTAGCCGCTTTTGCTGATGGTGCCCGAGGCCGAAAGGTCCGGGCTGATGAACGGCTGGCCGCCGTTGGTCGGCGGAACCGCGAGATCGTCGAGGCCGTCCGCGTAGCCCCTGCCGCTTGCACAGTTGGTCATCCAGTTGAGGTTCGCACTGTTGATGACGCGAAGCGACCCGATTGCCGACGCTTCGTTGCCCGCGATGCGCGCTCGCAGGAGGCCGGGGACTGCGATGGCGGCGATGATGCCGATGATGGCCACGACAATCAGTAGCTCGATTAGCGTGAACCCTCGGTCATTTCGGCCGCGCATTGTTCCCCAAGCCTCCTGTCAGCGCTACGTACTGAGGTTTACTTGAGCGCCGTGCCCGCCGTCGCGGCGCGGCTCGTCGCGTTGAACGTCACCGCGGCGGTGTGCTCGAACACGGTGTTGTTCTCGTTGATGCCGAAGTAACGCACGCCGGTCGTGTTGGGCGCCGACGGCGCTCCGAACGCTTCGTAGAACGGGCGTCGCCGCGACAACGCTCGAGCAGGTCGTGATGCCCGTGATTGCCGTGCCGATGGGCGCGAACGTGATGTTGTAACCGCTCTTGCTGATCGTGCCCGTGGCCGAAAGATCCGGGCTGATGAACGGCTGACCGCCGCTGGTCGGAGGAATCCCGAGGTCGTCGAGACCGTCGGCGTAGCCGCGGCCGCTGGCGCAGTTGGTCATCCAGTTGAGCTGCGCGCTGCTGATCGCACGCATGGACCCGATGGCCGACGCTTCGTTACCCGCGATGCGGGCGCGCAGCAGGCCCGGGACGGCGATCGCCGCAATGATGCCGATAATGGCCACGACGATCAGCAACTCGATCAGCGTGAAGCCCTTGTTGTTTCCCGTCTTCATTCTTTCTCTCCTTGTTACGGCGCTCAGCCGTGGTTTATAAATCGACGGCCAAGCGCGCCGTCGGGACGCCCGGATAAGAGCAACCGCTGTACCACGGGTAGACCGATCCGAGCCAGGACTCTAAGGCCTTGCGGAGCAAGTACTTATCAGGCGGGCGCGAATTTTCAGTATACCGTGTGCGGCCCTGATCTGCCAATCTTTGTCAGTGCCGAGCCGCCAGAAAATGTCAGCTGGAGTCCGTTCGCATCGGGACTTAGTTAAGACGGCGGCACGCAAGAATTGGCCGAGTGACACTAGCCAATAGCCGGTAGCCAGTGCCAGTCCTGAGGCTGGTAGCTGAGAACTCTATGCTAGCCAGTACGTAGGGTCCGGCTTGAGCCGGACCATTGATCCGCGCTAGCGGGCCGTCCGAGCCGTCTGCCGTCAGCCGGAGCCACCCCTGGCGCTTCGATGCCTTGCCGAGGGATCCCCCGCCCGCATGGAGAGCCACCAACCCATCGCGTCATCGTGTTTTCGTGGTTACGCCTTCGTGGTTTGAACGCGGCCGTCGGGTCCGTCTGCCGGCAGCCGGAGCCCACCCTTCGCGCTGAAATGCGCCAACCTCGTAGCCTCGTCATATACTCGGCACTGCCCTCGCGCACATCGTTGCTTCGCGTCGGCCTCCATCTTTTCTTCCGACTCTGCGCTACGGACAACGACCGCTGCACGAACACCCTCCTATGCTCGCTCGAGCCTTTCGTTCGAGCGAGCTACGGAGGGCAAGCGGCTGCCTTGCCGACGGACCCGCCGCCCGCATGGAGCGCCACGAACCCATCGCGTCATCGCGTCCCTGCGCGTCATCGGGTTTTGCAGCCCCGCTGCAACTCGTTCCGGAACGAGTTGACCGACCTTGCAGAAACTGCGATCTCCCGATCTTCTGGGAGATCAGAAGCCATTCAGCAGACGGATCCGCTGCCCGCACGAGGAACCGGCCGCCCATCGCCGCATCGTGTTTTCGTTACGCTTTCGTGGTGTGAACGCGGCCGTCGGGTCCGTCTGCCAGCAGCCGGAGCCCCCCCTTCGCGCTTAGCTGCGCCAACCTCGTAGCTCGTCACATACTCGGCACTGCCCTCGCGCATATCGTTGCTTCGCGTAGGCCTCCATCTTTTCTTCCGCCTCTGCGCTACGGACAACGACCGCTGCACGAACACCCTCCTATGCTCGCTCGAGCCTTTCGTTCGAGCGAGCTACGGAGGGCAAGCGGCTGCCTTGCCGACGGACCCGCCGTCCGCATGGAGAACCACGAACCATGGCGGCATCGCGTCATCGCGCTGCCGATCTTTAAGCCAGGACTGGATGCTGTGCGCCGCGTAGGAGTCTACGGATAGTCCCAGCCGCCGCCGGAAAGATGAGGAATGATACGAACCTCAAACTGTCGCGCCTGACTGCTCTCCACGCTCATTTCGAGCGTATATCGTCGCGCAGAGTCGAGCGCGAGACCGATGCAACGGCGATCCCATAGCCGAATGCCTTGGTTATCCCGCTCATTGATCGTCAATTCACCCAATCTGGATCGGATAGAACATATGGACCGACCTTCGTCATCATGCATGTTGAGAACGATGAGGAAGTAAGAATTCAACAAGTGATCGTGAGACTAGGACCTCTGCGTCTTTGTGCCTCTGGCGTCAAAAAGTGACCGGCGACAAAGAAACAGGAGAAGGAGAGAAAGGAAGCAAAACGTAAGACAAAATCTCCCGTTCTCACATTCTCCTGTTGAATTTAGACCAGAAAAACTGAAAAGAGGCGGGAGCCCGCGATCCGACCATTCGGACCGCGTACCTCCCGCCTCGTGTTGACGCGTGGGGAACTGAGGTTTACTTGAGCGCCGTGCCCGCCGTCGCGGCGCGGCTCGTCGCGTTGAACGTCACCGCGGCGGTGTGCTCGAACACGGTGTTGTTCTCGTTGATGCCGAAGTAACGCACGCCGGTCGTGTTGGGCGCCGACGGCGCTCCGAACGCTTCGTAGAACGGGCTCGCCGCGACGACGCTCGAGCAGGTCGTGATGCCCGTGATCGCCGTGCCGATGGGCGCGAACGTGATGTTGTAACCGCTCTTGCTGATCGTGCCCGTGGCCGAAAGGTCCGGGCTGATGAACGGCTGACCGCCGCTGGTCGGAGGAATCCCGAGGTCGTCGAGACCGTCGGCATAGCCGCGGCCGCTGGCGCAGTTGGTCATCCAGTTGAGCTGCGCGCTGCTGATCGCACGCATGGAACCGATCACCGACGCTTCGTTACCCGCGATGCGGGCGCGAAGCAGACCGGGGACGGCGATCGCCGCAATGATGCCGATGATGGCCACGACGATCAGCAAGCTCGATCAGCGTAAAGCCCTTGTTGTTTCCCGTTTTCATGTCTGTCTCTCCTGTTCCGGTGCTCAGCCGTGAAATTTACCGTCGACGGCTGGCGCGCCGTCGGAACGCCCGGAGAAGAGCAACCCCCGTACCGCGGGCAAACCAGAGCAAGCCTTGGATTCTAAAGTATTTAGAATCAAATACATACTCGACCGGTGTAGAATTTCAGGTATACCGTGTGCAGCCTTCATTCTGCCAATCTTTGTCAGTGTCCTGGCGCCAGAAATTGTCAGTCCGGAGGAGTGAATCAGGGTCCGGCTAAAGCCAGCCGCGGGGGTGGGGCCCCGCGGCAATTTAAGAAAAGAAAAGAGGCGGGAAGCCCGCGATCCGACCATTCGGACCGCGGTCTCCCGCCTCGTGTTGACGCGTGGGGAACTGAGGTTTACTTGAGCGCCGTGCCCGCCGTCGCGGCGCGGCTCGTCGCGTTGAACGCCACCGTGGCGGTGTGCTCGAACACCGTGTTGTTCTCGTTGATCCCGAAGTAACGCACGCCGGTCGTGTTGGGCGCCGACGGCGCTCCGAACGCTTCGTAGAACGGGGTCGCCGCGACGACGCTCGAGCAGGTCGTGATGCCCGTGATCGCCGTGCCGATGGGCGCGAACGTGATGTCGTAACCGCTCTTGCTGATCGTGCCCGTCGTCGAAAGGTCCGGGCTGATGAACGGCTGGCCGCCGCTGGTCGGAGGAATCCCGAGGTCGTCGAGACCGTCGGCGTAGCCGCGGCCGCTGGCGCAGTTGGTCATCCAGTTGAGCTGCGCGCTGCTGATCGCACGCATGGAACCGATCACCGACGCTTCGTTACCCGCGATGCGGGCGCGAAGCAGACCGGGGACGGCGATCGCCGCAATGATGCCGATGATGGCAACGACGATCAGCAACTCGATCAGCGTAAAACCCTTGTTGTTTCCCGTTTTCATTCTGTCTCTCCTGTTCCGGTGCTCAGCCGTTGAAGTTACTATCGACGGCTGGCGTGCCGTCGGAACGCCATCGAGAGAGCAACCCCCATGCCCGGCCGTGTCCGAAAACTGTGCTCGTGCAACTGCCTGCAAAACAAGACTTTAACTTTGGCAGTCGGGCGGGAGGCTGATTCCCGCGTTTTTCCACTTGATGCTTGTCATTATTTGTCACACCGTCGCACCAATCCTTGTCAGTCGGTCGAGGTTTCCATCTTCGCAATCCAGAAGCGGCTGGGGGTCGTGTAAATTGTGACAGCACCAATTGACGGCGCCTGCACGGGGACGAAACACGCCATATACCGCACGTTGCCGCCAGTCCTCGCGCGGAGATCGTCAATCGACCCGTCAAAGGACACCGTCTTTTTTCCGGTCCTGAGAAAGACGAGTGCGGGATTTGTCGTTGCCACAACCCCGCTACCGACGTTTCCATCGATCCACGACATGGCCCCATCGACCTCGCCCGCCTGGACGAGCCACGGCCGGCGCTCAGAGGCTCGCGAGCCGGCGGACTGCAAGACGTATCCGGTGTGATCGACGAGGTTGAGGCCAATCAAGGCAAGAACGACGACATGTGCGATACGAGGCGGGCCGGACGTCACACCTTGACGGGCCGCAAGCGGCGACGCGAGTGATTGGATGCCGGCAATGAAGTAGAAAAACAGATATGGCGCCAGTGGCAGGAGAAATCTGAAGCTCCAGAACGGCCAAATGAGAATGATCGCCAACGCGACAGGAACCAGAAACTCAGCAACCGTCATCCGGCGGCGTGCGACAGCGACGAAACCGAGGAGCGCAACCGCACTCACCGCAAACGAGATTGCCACCGTTGCCCCGGCGCTGCCCATGCTGCCGCGCCTGATGCCGATGACGCCGCCAAGCGACACGACTTCCTCGCCGCTTTCCACGGCTCCTCTGAATATGACGGGCACGAACATCCCGCCAAACGCGCGGCCAAACACGTCAACTGCGTTTGTCATCAGCCGGTCAGGGATGTCCGCCGGCGTGATGGTGCCTGAGGCTGGTGCTCCCGCCCACCGCATGCGGACCTGTTCGAGATAGGAATAGGCGACGGCTCCGCCGTGACTCCAGCGCTCCTGCGCACTCGACGCGTTCACCCGCGCATAGAACATCCACGGCAGCAGGCACAACATCGCGGTCGCCGCAAATGTCGCGGCGTGGCGCCAGCGTCGTTCCTTCAGCAACCACAGGACGCCGGCAGCAATCACGGCGATTCCCGCCGAACGAAGCAACATTGCGCCGGCTCCAAGCATTCCGGCGCCGGCGACAAACCCCAACGTGCGGCCGCCCTTCACGTCGCCGCTGCGCTGAAGCACGTACACTGCGCCCAGCAGCGTGAGCGTGAATACGCACTCCGACATCACCGTCGAAGTGGCGAGAAACACGAACGCCGGCACGATGGTTATCGCCGCGGCCGCGAGGGCAGCCAGGTCGTCCGCGAGGCGGCGCTCTCGAAAGTAACGCGTACGAGAGACCGCCGAGTGCGAACATCGCCGCGATCGACACGCTCTTGAGCAGCCAGACGTTCTCTGGAAACCGCGGGGCGACCTGAAAGACGAGCGACAACAGGAAGGGAAAGCCCGGCGGGTAGAGCGGCAGAATGGCAGTCGTGCCCGAGCTGACCAGGCGATACCCCTCGCCATCGGCGAGCGCCCTCGCCAGCAGGACGTAATACGCATCATCGACCATCTGGCCCGCTACGCCGTTTAGGCGCATCAGGTACACGGCCGTCGATGCGAGGGCGAGAGTCGCTATCGTTCGGACCACCATGGATGTATCGGCGAGCCGAGGCTGCTGCACCAGTCGCATCGGCCCGATACGACGGACGCGGGGTGGCGCTCGAACGAGATGGATGACACACGACGACGGATTGCCTTGTGGACCTGCGTCCTCACTATTCTCGCGTGCGCCGTGTGGCTCGCCGCCTACAAGCTCGGGTTCCCCGGTGGCGGAATCGACGACGCGGACATTTTCTTCGTGCTACGCAACAAACTTCTCTTCCGGCCAGGGATTCGTATTCACCCCCGGTGGTGAACGGGTCGAAGGTTTCACCTCTTTCCTGTGGGTGCTCGTCTGCAGCGCCGCGGTGGCGGTTTCCGAACGGCCGGAGCGCCTGCTGCTGATTTTCAACATCATTCTCGTCGCCGCCACGACGGTAGGCTGCGTGCAGTCGTATGTCGCCAGGAGCCGGGACGGATCGCGCAGCCTGTCGTTGAAGTGGGCGGCGGCGATCGTGATTCTGCTGGCGCTCGATTTTCGCTATCTCGTGTGGAATACGTTGCCACTCATGGAGACGGCTCTGTGGGGATCCTGGACTTACAGCCGCCTTACTTCTGCTGGTTGAAGATCGCGGGGGACGGCAACGCGCGCGTACATTCGCCGCCCTCGCCGGCCTCATGGTGGCTACGCGACCCGAAGGACTGGTCTGGGCGCCGGTATTCGGCGCTCTCTTCTTTCTCAAGCGCGCATCGGATCGCCGCCCGGTTGCCGCGGCACGCGAGACAAGCCCGGCGTTCCTGACGTTCGCCATCACAGCCGCGCTGCTGACGATCTTCAGACTCGCCTATTTTGGAATGCCGCTGCCAAACACCTACTACGCGAAAATCTCACCTTCCACCACGTTCCGGCTCACGGAAGGCGCGAAATACCTCTGGGGATATATCTGTACGGGCCAACCCAAATCGCGATCGCTCTCGGCTTCGCCATCACCGCCGGGCATTTGTTGCGCACGAGACTCCGCGACCAGAAGTCGCTCGCGCTGGCGGTGCTCACCGCTACCGGTCTTTTGCTGCCCGTCCTGACAGGGGGCGATCATTTTGACGGATTTCGATTCTACCAGTCGGTTCATCCGATTTTCGTGCTGATGCTGGTGAACTGCGCTCGCTTCATTCTTCCTCTGTATCTTCCCGGCTCGAACTGGATGGCGGCGCCGACGCCGGCAATGACACTGGCCTGCACGACGGCTGCGTTTGCCATTGTGCTCGCTGTGCAGTTCGTCGATTGGCGGCAGTACGATACCGGTCCGCTCCGCAATGAATTCGAGATCGCCGCGGCTGGGCGTCAACGCGGGAGCGAAGTGAGCGTCATCTTCGATGGGATGCGTTCGCCCCCGGAGATCGGCACAATCGCCGTCGGAGGCTTTCAGTAACCGGTACGCGGGCGCGGTCGTTGACGTCATGGGGTTGAACAACAAAGCCATGGCGCGGAATGGCGGCAATCGGATTGGCTACAGATCACACGCGGCGTTCGAAAAGAGCACGCTGTATGCTTTGAAGCCCGCGATCGTCGCACCGCTCGTTCGCTATAGTAGTTCTGTTGAAGAAGCCGGAAAGCGCCGCGCATTTGTCGATGCGGCTCTCAAAGGTCTGCTCGAGGATGAGCGCTTTCAACGCATGTATTGTCTGGCGGAAGTTCGCCGGGAAACACCTGATGGCGCAATGGTTCTGGCGGCCTGGTACCGACCGCACATTTCTGGAGAGGCTCCGAGCCTCCGGGCACGCCGTAATTACTTCAGGTTGTATTCTTGGCGTAATACCGGAAGGACCTGAAGCTCATGCCGAGCAATTCGGCTGCCTTCACCTGCACGCCTCCCGCGCGCACCAGGGCCTGTGTGATGTATTCCTTTTCGAGCCCTTCGACGTGTTCTTCCAGGTTGAAGCCCGATTCAGGCAGCAGGCCGGCTGCCGCAGGGCCTTTGGCCACGCGGCGCACGATGTGCTCTGGAAGGCTGTCGGGCAGAATCATCGGCGTTTTTTCGAGCGCGACGGCCCTTTCGATCACGTTCTCGAGCTCGCGGATGTTGCCGGGCCAGTCGTGCGCATCCAGAAGATCCATCGACTCCTTCGAGAGGCCGTGGATGTCCTTGCCCATCTGGTCGCGATATTTCGACAGGAAATATTCGGCGAGCAGCGACACATCGTCGCCGCGCTCGCGCAGCGGCGGCAGCTGGATGGGGATCACGTTGATCCGGTAGAACAGGTCTTCGCGGAACTTCGAAGTCGGACGACCATTTTCGGCAGATCCTGATTGGTCGCCGCGATGACGCGCATGTCGGTGTCGAGCTCTTCGACCCCGCCGAGCCGCCGGAACTTTCGTTCCTGCAGGACGCGCAAAACTTCACCTGCATCAGCGGGCTCATCTCGCCAATCTCGTCGAGGAAGAGCGTGCCTTTCTCGGCCGCCTCGATCAGCCCCTTCTTGTTCAGGTTGGCGCCGGTGAAGGCGCCCTTCATGTGGCCGAAGAGCTCCGATTCGAGCAGCGTCTCGGGCAGCGCGCCGCAGTTGAGCGCGACGAACGGGCGATCGCGCCTCAGCGAGTAGAAGTGAATCGCCCGCGCCACCCATTCCTTGCCGGTCCCCGATTCGCCGCTGATGAGGACCGTGCTGTCCGTCCGCGCGATCTGCTCGATGAGCTTGAAGACGGCGAGCATCTTGTCGCTGCGGCCGACGATGTTGGCGAACTGGTGCGTGGTGCCGAGCGCGCGCTTCAGCAGCACGTTCTCCTGGCGGAGCTGGCGCTGCTCGATGGCGTTGCGGACCTTGATTTTCAGCTCGTCGACGTCGAACGGTTTGCTCAGATAGTCGTGCGCGCCCAGCCGCATCGCTTCGATCGCGGTGTCGGCCGAGGCGTAGGCGGTGATCATGATGCCGAGCGTGTCCTGATCGATGCGCTTCGCGGCGCGGAGCACTTCGACGCCGTTCATGTCCGGCATCTTGATGTCCGAAATCAGCAGGTCGAACCGCGCCGCGTTCGAGCAGGTCGATTGCGGCGCGCCCGTTTTCGGCAATCGTCACGTCATAGCCCTCGCGCCGCAGCACGATCGACAGCAGCTCGCGCATCGACCGCTCGTCGTCCACGACGAGAAGCTTCGTCCGGGTTCCCGGTTCCGGGTTCCCGGTTCCGGCTTCGGGGTTCCGGGTCCGGGTTCCGCCGGATTCACGAGTTCTTTGTTCACTGCCACGGTTGTTCTATTCGTTTGTCGTTTTTCGCTTTTCGTTACGTAGTGGCGGCCATGGTCTTCACCGGCAACCGCACGCTGATGCTCGTCCCGCGTCCCGGCGTCGAGCTCACCTGAATTTCGCCCCCGTAATCGCTGACGATGCGGTGCACGATGGCGAGGCCGAGCCCCGTGCCTTTGGCAAAGGTGCTGCGGAACGGCTGAAAGATCGCGTCGAGCTCGTCGGCTGGAATCCCGACGCCTTCATCGCTCACCTCCAGCACCACCCATTCGTCGCCCTGCTCCCGGCCGGGATCGATCGTCGCGCCGAGCGTCAGGCGGCCGCCGGCGCGCATCGCCCGCAGCCCGTTTGTCGCCAGGTTCCACACGATCTGACGAATCTGATTTTCGTCGCCTTCGAACATCACGTCTGTCGGCGGGACCCGGACGTCGACCTGATGGCCCTCCTGCAGGTCGGAACTGTTGCGCAGAAGCTGCGCGGCGTCGTTGAGCACGCGTTTCACATCCAGCCGGGCGCTCGAAATTCTCTGGGGCTTCGCGTAGGCGAGAAACGACCGGATCGTGTCGTTGAGCCGCTCCGACTCCCGGAGCACGATATCCATCAGCTGCGCCTGCTCCTCGGTGAGGGGAAGCTCCTGCCGGAGAATCTGAATCGATCCCGACATCGAGGCCAGCGGGTTGCGGATTTCGTGTGCGATGCCCGCGGCCATCTCTCCCACGGCGGCCAGCCGCTGCCGTAATCGCGCATCACGCTCCAGCTTCTTGATGTCGGTGACATCCTGAAACGCAAACAGCAGTCCGCCGTTCCCTCCGGGCGTCTGCAGCTGAGTGGCGGTAAAGCCGAGCTCGATCTGACGCCCGTCGCCGGTTTGGTACGAGCTCTCGACGCGGCGTCCGCGCCCGGGACGCGCGAGGTTACCGAGCTCGGAAGTGACGCTCGCCGGCAGATCGAGAACGGCGTCGAGCCGACGTCCGATCACCGCGCTGGCCGCGTGGCCGGTAATCGTTTCGGCGGCGCGGTTGAAGGTCAGAATGCGTCCTTCGCGATCGGTGGTCGCCAGGCCGCTCGCCAGGCTGTCGATGACATGCTGATTGAATGCCTGCAGATCGGCGATCTGGCTCGAGGCGTCCTCGAGCCTCGCGCCCGCGCGCTGCAGCCGATCGGCCAGCGACCCGCTGAGAAACGCGATCGAAAAGAACAGAAAGATGTTGAGGCCGGTCGTGTAGGCCACGATGCGGCGTGGCGGCATCGTGCCCGCGTGTTCGAGAAACGCCGCCCCGATCAGGTCGGCAAGGCCGAAATATTGCGTCAGGACGATGCCGACATACAGCAGAGCGCTGAGCGTGGCGATCATCATTCCGCCGCGCCGGAACTGCACACTGCTCGCGGCGGCGATCGGCAGAACGTAGAGCGCCGCAAAGTAGCTGGTGACGCCGCCCGTGACGGCGATGAACCCCGAGACGATCAGGGCATCGCAGGCGAGCTGGATATCGACCATCCAGCGGTGGCGCTCGGCCCAGGCCAGCGTCAGCGTCCACAGGATGTTCAGCGCATACGTCGCGCCGATGAGCAGAAACAGCGGCTCGCCGGGAACCGTCCCCGGCGCCGTGAGCTGGACGAAGATCGCCGAGCCCAGCAGCAGGGTACTGACGCCGACGCGAATGGCAATCAGCCAGAACAGCTTGCGACGAATGTCGCGCTCAGCCACCCGCGATCCTTTACCCGGCCAGCTGGCTGATCAGGTCGAAGATCGGCAGATACATCGCGATGACGATGCCGCCGACGACGCCGCCGAGGAACGCGATCATGATCGGTTCGAGCAGCGTCAACAGCCCGGCGACGGCGGTATCGACTTCCTCTTCGTAGAAGTCGGCGATCTTCGCCAGCATCGTATCGAGGGCGCCTGTCGTTTCGCCGACGGCAATCATCTGCGTCACCATCGGCGGAAACACGCCGGTCTCCTTGAGGGGAGCGGAAATGGTTTCGCCGCGTTCGATGCTCTTGCGGGTCTTCAGAATGGCCTCTTCGACGACCGAGTTGCCGGCGGTTCGGGCGGTAATTTCGAGACCGTCCAGAATGGGCACGCCCGAGCTCATCAGCGTGGACAGCGTCCGGCAGAACCGCGCCACGGCAATCTTGCGCATCAGCATGCCGAGCACCGGCAGCTTCAGGGTGATGCCGTCGATCTGATATTTTCCGCCTGTCGTCGCATAGTAGGTCTTGAACGCGTAGCCGACGGCGACGATGCCGACGATGATGAAGGGCATGAACTGGACGAGGAAATCGCTGAGCGCGATGACGATCCGGGTCGGCAGCGGCAGCTGCGCGCCGAGCCCGGCGAACAGGGCGGCGAATGTCGGGATGACCTTCCAGAGGATGACGCCGACGACGACCACGGCGATCACGATGACGGCGACCGGATAGATCATCGCCGACTTGACCTGCGCCTTGAGCTTGACGTTCTTTTCGATATAGGTCGCGAGGCGTTTGAGAATCGTGTCGAGAATACCGCCGGCTTCGCCCGCGGCGATCATGTTGGTGAACAGCGGATCGAACGACCTGGGATGCTTCTTCATCGCGTCGGCGAGCGACGCGCCGCTTTCGACGTCCGACCGGGTCGCCAGGATCGTCTCGGCGAAATTTTTATCCTCTTCCTGCCCGCCGAGAATCTCGAGACACTGCACGAGCGGCAGTCCCGCGTCGATCATGACGGAGAACTGCCGGGTGAACACCGCCAGGTTCTTGGCGTTCGCCGACTTGCCGAGCTTGCCCTTTTTCGCCTCTGGTGCGCGCCTTCTCCTTCGCCGGCGCGATGCGGGTGACCATGACCTGCTCGCGCCGCAGCAACGCGACGACGGCATCAGCGTTGTCGGCCATGCGCTCGCCGCTGACCGTTTCCCCGCCGCGCGTCCGACCCGAATAGGCGAAATTAGGCATCTCTTTTTCCTCTTCGCTGTAGAGCTTCTCTCTACCTCCGCACCGTCCCCGCCAACGGCGGCCGCTGCGGCATCCCCGGACGCACGCCGAGACCGGCGCCATGCACGACGCCCGCGCCGCGCGCGATCATCTGCTCCAGCTCGTCTTTCAAGGAAGACGCCGACATCGCCGTTTCGAGCGTGATCTGCTTGGTCATGTAGAGCGTCGCCAGCGACTGGTTGAACGTCTGCGTGCCGAGCTTCTCCTGACCCGCCTGCATCGAGGAATAGATCTGGTGGATCTTGTCCTCGCGGATCAGGTTGCGGATCGCCGGGGTGGGCACGAGAATTTCCTGCGCCACCACGCGGCCGCCCGAGATTCTCGGCAGCAGCGCCTGACAGACGATGCCTTCGAGCACGAGCGACAGCTGCGTCCGTATCTGCGACTGCTGGTGCGACGGGAACATGTCGATGATGCGGTTAATCGTCTGCGCCGACGAGTTGGTGTGCAGCGTCCCGAACGTCAAGTGCCCCGTTTCGGCGATGCGCAGCGCGGCTTCTGTCGTTTCGAGGTCGCGCAACTCGCCGATCAGGACGATGTCCGGATCCTCGCGAAGCGCGGCGCGCAGGGCTTCGCTGAAGCCTTTGGTGTCGCTGTGCACCTCGCGCTGATTGACGAGGCAGCCCTTGTGCTTGTGGATGTATTCGATCGGATCTTCGATGGTCAGGATGTGTTCGTTCCGCTCATCGTTGATCTTGTCGAGCATCGCGGCAAGGGTGGTCGATTTGCCGCTGCCCGTCGGACCGGTGACCAGCACCAGGCCGCGCGGCCGCTCGGAAAGCGTCGCCAGCACCTGCGGCAGCCCGAGATCTTTGAACCCCTTGATCTGCTCCGGAATCAACCGGTAGACGGCGCCGACCGCACCGCGCTGGTTGAAGACGTTCGATCGGAATCGCGCGACGCCGCGTATGCCGAACGAGAAGTCGAGCTCGAGCGTCTCCTCGAAGCGCTTCTTCTGCTGGTCGGTCATGACGCTATAGGCGAGCTGTTTCGTTTCGGTCGGCGTCAGGTCCGGCATCTCCAGCCGGCGCAGCTTCCCGTGCACGCGCACCTGCGGCGGGGTGTTGATCGACAGGTGGAGGTCCGACCCCTCGAGGTCGATCGTCATCTTCAACAGTTCCGGCAATGTGTTTGGCATCTCTAATCCCCAATCCCCAATCCCCAATCACGAATTCGTAATTACTTCACCGTCTCCCGCGCTACCTCTTCTATCGTCGTCAGACCTTCTTTGACTTTACGGAGCCCGCTCATCCGGAGCGTGAGCATCCCTTCTTCGATGGCCTTGCGCCGCAGCTCGAGACCCGACGCGCCCACGAGAATCAGCTCGCGCAGCTCGTCGGTGACTTCCATGACTTCGTAGAGACCCACGCGGCCCTTGTAGCCGGTGTTGTTGCACTTCTCGCAGCCGTTGCCTTTCTTGGGCACCACCGACTTCGAGTCGTCCGCCGAAAAGCCGGCCTGGACGAGCGCCTGCGGGGGCGTCGGGTGATCGGCTTTGCAGTTGGCGCAGATGCGCCGCACCAGGCGCTGCGCGCAGATGAGGTTGACCGAGCTCGCGACGAGGAACGGCTCGATGCCCATGTTCATCAGACGGTTGATCGTGCTCGGCGCATCGTTGGTGTGCAGCGTCGAGAGCACGAGGTGGCCCGTCAGCGACGCTTTCACCGCGATTTCGGCGGTTTCGAAGTCGCGGATTTCGCCGACGAGAATGATGTTGGGGTCCTGGCGCAGGAACGAGCGCAGCGCCGCGGCGAAGTTGAGGCCGATGTTTTCGCGCACCTGCACCTGATTGATGCCCGGCAGGTTGAACTCGACGGGATCTTCCGCCGTCATGATGTTGGTTTCCGGCGTGTTGATCTTGGCGAGCGAGGAGTACAGCGTGTTGGTCTTGCCGCTGCCGGTGGGCCCCGTCACGAGGACCATGCCCCACGGCTTGTTGATCGCCACCTCGAATCTCGCCAGCGACTCCGGCTTCGAAGCCGAGCTTCGTCATGTCGAGCATCAGCTTGTCTTTGTCGAGGAGGCGCATGACGATCTTCTCGCCGAAGAGCGTCGGCAGGCACGACACGCGGAAGTCGATGTCCTTGGAGTTGCCGTTGTCGGCGTACCGGATCTTGATGCGGCCATCCTGCGGCAGCCGCTTCTCGGCGATGTCGAGCTTGGCCATGATCTTGATGCGCGAGGTAATCGCGTCGCGCATCTTCATCGGCGGCGCCATGATGTTGTAGAGGATGCCGTCGACGCGGTAGCGGACGCGGAATTCCTTTTCGTACGGCTCGATGTGGATGTCGCTCGCGCCCTTCTGAATGGCCGACATGAGCACGACGTTGACCAGCTTGATGACCGGCGCCTCACCACCCTGCCGCTCGAGCGACTCGGCGCTGATCTCCTCCATCTCCTGGAGGACTTCGACATCTTCGGCGCCCGCGATCGACATCTCATCGATCGTTTTCGCCGCCATTTCCAGCGCGCTCGCGCCTGAGGGAACGGCGGCGGCGGCGGCGGTGGCCGCGGCCTTGGCGGCCAGCGTGTAGTACTGGGTGATGGCGTCGCTGACCGCCGTTTCCGACGCGACGACCGGCTCGACGTTGTAGCCCGTCATGAACTTGATGTCGTCCATGGCGAACACGTTGGTCGGATCGGTCATCGCGATCGTGAGCGTCGCGCCCGACCGGCTGAGCGGGATGATTTGATACTTCTGAGCCGTCTCCGCGGGAATGAGCTTGATGACGGCGGGGTCGATCTCGAACTGCGTGAGATTGATCGAGGGCACGCCGTACTGCTTGCTGAGCAGGGCGGTGAGCTCTTCGTCCTTCACGAACCCGAGCTTGACCAGATTGAAACCGAGCTTCCCCCCGCTGGCCTTCTGATAGTTCAAGGCTTCCTGGAGCTGCTCCGGTGAAATGCGCTTCTCTTTTAGAAGAAGTTCGCCGATGCGAACGGCCATGTCGGGTGACTGATTATGACAGTAATTGTCAATTTGTGACCTAAAATGTTACTCGCGCGCCTGCTGTCCATTCCTGTTCGCCATCTCCACGAGGGTCCGTCAGCTGTGCCTCAACATGCACCGACTTCGGAAGTCTGACCGTAACCCCTGCTGATACAGCACGATATGAGTCCCCACGCGTGCTCCATCGCATCCCGCCGCGCACCCCGAGCCGGCCGGCAAACAGCCAATATTCCCCGCCGGCAGCCGCCCTCCGCACGTCCTCAAGGAGGCTTGGCGTCGTGGTGATATCGGCATCAACCGCCAAGGTAAACGGCCCATGAATCCCAGTCGGTAGCGAGCGGGGCGTGAGCGCCACGCCAGCCCTGAACTGCCGGTTGACCCGAACCGAAATTGCCATCCTCCAGTTCGAACTCCGGCTGCCTCAGATTCCTGCCCGTCACCCCGAACCGGAAGTCCCACGCCGACAGCATGGCTCCGGCGTCGAAATCGACGGTCGTACGGGAAGGCGACTCCTCGACCCCCCCAGTGACGATCCTCGTCGTCATCCCTATAACCAGCCCTGGGACAATGGTTTGCACGACCGTGGCGCCGAAGTTGGAAGCAATGAACGGACGGATCGGCACCTTCCCCGGTCCCTCGTTTTGTCGGTCCAGAGGGGGGGAAACTGTAGGTAAACCAGCCCGGTGCTCGGTGCGGTAATAACTGAGGCCGAGAACGGGCAGCGAGGCGCCGACGAAAACGCTCGAATCGGGCGCGACGGCAACCTGGAAATCGAAGGTCGCGCCCGTCGCGATCCCCGCAGGATTCCAATAGACGGCGGTGGCGTCGTCGGCAACCGCGACGAACGCACCGCCCATCCCCTCAGCACGCGTGCCGACGCCGCCGAAGGTCTGAGCTGCTACCGATACAGGGATTGTGACGCCGACAAACAGGAGGAACAGGGCGATAATGCGCATCCGCGCATCTTACGCCGGGGTCTAACCTCACGATACGCGCCGGAACTCTCTGGTCTCACACACGTATTTAACGATGAGCATGCAGGACGCTGTTGCACGTCTGATTGGGATGATCCGCTCGCCGCGCGCGACGCTGACACGGGCGATCTCCGCTCCGCGGTCGCTGGGCCTCGCCGCGCTGATCGTGACGGTCTCCACGCTCTGCAGCGCAGGATTTCTGATGACGCGAGTAGGTCAGCTGGCGGCGCTCGACCAGCAGGTGCGCCAGCTCGAATCGTTCGGCACCTACATTTCCGACGAGCGGTACGAGCAGCTGCGGCAGCTGGTACCGTATCGGCCCGCCGTCGCCGCGGCGGTAATCCTGATCGGCTGGCCGCTCCTCTGGATTGCCGCTGCCGCTGCTTTGCAGTGGCTCGGCAATCGCGGCGGCGGTGCGCAGCGCCACGTTCGGCCAGGTGTTCACCGTAGTCGTCCACGCTGCTTCGGTGTTCGCTCTTCGCTCGGTGATTGCCGCGCCGATTAACTACACGCGCGAGTCTCTCGGCGGCGCGACGAGCCTGAGCATGGTGATGCCGTCGTTCAGTGAATCGACGTTTCCCGCGCGTGTGCTCGGTGCCGTCGATATATTCGTGCTGTGGTGGGTCGTTCTTGTGGCAATGGGGCTGGCCATGGTGTATCAGGTCCGCACGCTGCCGATCGCACGCTGGCTGTTTGGAGCTTACGCGGCCGGCGCCGTCGCGCTCGCGATGACGCAGGCTCTGCGAGGGGGCATCTAGTTGTCTCGGAACAAGAAGATCATCGTCGCCGTCGTCGCGCTGCTCGCTATCGCCTCCGCCGGCGGGTACGCCTGGTGGTCTCGCCGCTCCACCGCTCCGACGGTGACTGTCGAAGCGATTCGCAACCGGGATCTCGAGGCCGTTGTGTCGGCGTCCGGCAAGATTCAGCCCAAGCGCTACGTCAACATCAGCGCGGACACCTCCGGCCGCGTGGTCGATCTCGCGGTCAACGAAGGCGATCGTGTATCGGTCGGACAGTTCCTCATGCAGATCGATCCACGCTCGCTGCGGACGCGGGTCGAGAGCGGCGAGGCCGCGCTGCAGGGCGCGGAAGCGGGGCTCGATCAGGCGCGGCAGGCGGTCGAAACCGCCCGCGTCCAGGTGCAGGTGGCGCAGCAGAACCTGCGCCGCCAACAGGAATTGTGGAAGCAGCAGCTGACGCCACGTGAAGCGCTCGAACGCGCGGAAAACGATGTCCGAGACTCGCCCAGTCGAACCTGGTCGAGCGCGAAAAACAGGTGCGCGCCCAGGAAGTGCGTCTCGGCCAGGATCGCGCGCAGCTCGCGAACGCCCAGTTCGAGCTCAGCAAAGTACGCATCGAGTCGCCGATCTCCGGCATCATCACCCGCCGTAACATCCAGGAGGGCGAGACGGCCGTGGTCGGAACGATGAACAACGCCGGAACGGTGCTGTTGACCGTCGCCGACATGTCGGTCATCCAGGCCGAAGTGGAAGTAGACGAAACCAATATCCCCAACGTCTCGGTCGGCCAGACGGCGAAAATCACCATCGACGCGATTCCCGATCGCACCTTCAAGGGACATGTCACCGAAATCGGCAACAGCCCGATTCTGGCGACGGGCCAGGCCGCCACCAACCAGCAGGCGACCAACTTCAAGGTGGTTGTGGTGCTCGACGAAGACGTGCCCGACGTCCGTCCGGGATTCACGACGACCGCCGAAATTACGACCGCCACGCGCAAGAACTCGGTGGCCGTTCCAATTCCGGCCGTTGCCGTGCGCGAGCTCGTTTACGACGCAAAGGGTGCGGTCGTGAAGCGGCCGCGTAGCGAAGAAAGGCGGCCGGTGCCAGCGCCGGCGACGCCGCCCGAGCTCGAGCCCGGGCAGACCCGCAAGGAAACCGACGGCGTGTTCGTCATTCGCGATGGCCGGGCCGAATTCGTCCCCATCAAGATTGGGATCGCCGGCGACCGCTATTTCGAAGTGTTGTCCGGCATCAAAGCCGGCGACGAGGTCATCACCGGGCCGTACAACAACGTGAGGGGCATGAACGACGGCGATCCGGTGAAAGTGCAGACGCCGGCAAAAACCTCGTGAACAAATATCTCGACGCGGCGCGCATCGCCTTGGGCGCGATCTGGGGCTCAAAGCTCAGGTCGCTGATGACGGTGCTCGGCAACATCGTCGCCGTCATGTCGATTATCGCCGTCGTGTCGCTGATTCAGGGCCTGAACGCGTCGGTCAAACAGGCCATCCTCAACGAAGCCGGCGCCGATTCCTTCATCGTTCAACAGTTCGGGATCGTCCGCAGCGACGAAGAGTGGCTGCGCGTGCAGTCGAACCCGCGAATCACGGCACAGGACGCCGAGGCGGTGAAACGTTACAGTCCCCTCGTTTCGTCCGTGATGCTCAACTCGCAGGCGCGGGCCCGCATCAGCTATCGGGATGCGTCGATCGAGCGTATCGAAGTGACCGGCGTCACGCCGGAATACGTCAATTTTTCCAGCTACGACGCCGAACGCGGGCGTCTGATCAGCCCCACCGAAGTTTCTGTCGGCCGACCGACCACGGTCATTGGCGCACAACTGGCCGAACGGCTGTTCGGTCCGGACGTCGATCCAATCGACAAAGTGATCCAGATACAGGGCGTCCATTTCCGGGTCGTCGGCGTCAGCGCTCGGCGCGGCGCCGTCCTCGGTCAAACGCAGGACGAATTTGCGGTCATCCCGCTCACGCAGTTCCAGCAGCTGTTCGGCGCGAGGCGTCAATTGACGATGTCCGTAAAGCCGCGGGATTTCTCGCAAATCAAGGCCGCCATCGACGACACGACGCTCGCCATGCGCATTGCCCGCCGGCTCAAGCCGGGCGATCCCGACAACTTCGCCATCTTCAACTCCGACACGGTGCTCGGGCTGTATCAGACCGCCACGAGCGGCATTTTTGCCGTGCTCGTCGGCGTCGTGGCGCTCTCTCTGGTGGTCGGCGGCATCGTGATCATGAACATCATGCTGATGGTCGTCACCGAGCGCACCCGCGAGATCGGGCTGCGCAAAGCGCTTGGCGCGCGGCGTTCCGACATCACGACCCAGGTTCTGACGGAATCCGTTGTCTTGTCGGTCTTCGGCGGCATCGTCGGCACCATTCTCGGTGCGCTGATTGCCATCGCCGTGTCGAGGCTTACGCCCGTTCCGGCGGCCGTTCAGCTGTGGTCCGTCGTGCTCGGGATCGGCATTACCGCATTCGTCGGATTATTCTTTGGCTGGTATCCGGCAATGCGGGCCGCGCGGCTCGATCCGATCGAAGCGCTGCGGAGAGAGTAGGACCGAAAAGCGAAAAACGAAGAACGAAGAACGAAGAAAAAACGACATCTCGCCGCGATGAGCAGAAAAGTGTTACGGATACCGCCGAGCGCTGAAGGCGCGAGGTACAGGTCGCGGGGAGCCTGGCTCGCCGGAGCGCGACGGCGCGAAGGCGGCTGGGGCCCCGCGACAAATTAAAGAATGAAAACACCAACCATTCGCTACGGCTGATTTCGGGAGGTCATCGTCATGGCCTTCGACACCGTACGAACCAACAAGATGCGGTCGGCGCTGACGGTGCTGGGTGTGGTCATCGGCATCACCTCAATCGTCGCGATGACCGCATTGATTCGCGGGTTCGATAGCTCGCTGCAGGACAGCATCGCGGCGGCAATGGGTCCGCGGACGATATTCATTCAGCGCTTCGGCATCGCGAGCTTCGCGAGCGGGCGGGAATTTTCAGAGGTCATCAAGCGGCCGAGCCTGACGACGGGGGACGCGCGAGCCCTCGAAGAACAAGCGATCGACGCTCGAGCTGGTGGACCTTCAGATCGGTCTCGGCCCCGGCATGCAGGTGAACCGGCGTGTGTCGTACGCCGATCAGAAAACGCGTCCGATGCTCATTTTCGGGGCTGGCGAGCGATACGCCGAAGGCACAAGGATTCCGATACAAGGGGGGCGATTCTTCAGCGGCGCGGAGGTGCAGCATCGCAGCAACGTCGTGGTACTCGGAAACGGCGTGTACCAACTGCTCTTCCAGGAGAGGGGAATCGACCCCGTCGGCAAGGCCGTACGCATCGGCTCGGACCAGTTCGTCGTCGTCGGCTTTTTTTCCGCCAGGCCGTCGCCCGGGAAACCTCTCGCTCAATCAGGATGATTTCGTCGTGCTCCCGCACACGACGTTCCAGCGGACCTACGGCGTCCGCGTTGTGCAATCGTACCGCGGGCGTATGGGCATGCCGGTGATGATTTCGGTCGTGCCGCGCGAGGGGATCCCGCAATCGGTGGCGATTACCGAAGTCGAGCGCATCATGCGCAGCCGCCACGGCCTGCGGCTCGACGAGGCCAACGATTTCGACGTCGTCACCCAGGACGCGCTGCTCAGAATCTGGGATCAGATCAGCCAGGCCACGTTTCTGGCGCTCGTCGTGATTTCGTCGATCGCGTTGATGGTCGGCGGCATCGGCGTGATGGCCATCATGTCGATATCGGTGACGGAGCGGACGCGGGAAATCGGCGTCCGGCGCGCACTCGGCGCCCGCCGTCGGGAAGTGCTCTTTCAGTTTCTGACGGAAGCCGCGGTTCTGACGTCGATAGGCGGCATCCTCGGCATTCTGCTGGGAAGCGCGATAGGACTGACCGTGCATTTCATCACCGGCTTTCCGATCTCGCTGCCGGTGTCATCGTTCGCGATCGGTCTCAGCTTCTCGGCCACCATCGGCATCGCCTTCGGAATGTACCCCGCCATCAGAGCCTCGCGCCTCGATCCGATCGAAGCGCTGAGATATGAATAGTGGTTCCGGGTTCCAAGTTCCGGGTTCCAAGGGTTCCAAGTTCCAGTTCCAGGTTCCAGGTTCTTGCTACGTGCTACGGGCATTCCGCTATCAGCCCTACCAGCCTCAGGACTACCGGCTACTGGCTACCTGGCTAGGTGACATGGCGAGGCCCGCCGCGCTCTTCGCGCGGCGGGTGTATGGAAGGCTCTTGGAAGGTCAGCGGTAGATGAAGGCTCGGCCAACCGTTTGGTCTTCCGGGAACCACGCTTTCACTTCGGGCGGCGCTCCCGCGGTGCGTTCGCCAAGGGTGAGCGTGCCCTTCATGTTCCCGGTGCTCGGACGGCTGACGCCGTAGGTCAGGTGAATGGCGAACATCTTGCGGCGATCCTTGCTGAGTATTCGAACGACGTCCCTGCCCGTATCCGGATTCGCCAGCTCGAAGATGTAGGTGCCGGCGGGAAGCGTTACGTGGGGAAGCCGAACCGCGCCGCTGATCGTGATGTACGAGCTCGAGCTGGCCGTCATCGCCCGCGTCGAGGCAACCGCAAGCACGCCGATGAGAACGACGCCACACAGCGTGTGAATAATTCTGCGAGTAGACATGTATCCTCCTGTTTATCTGCTATGCGACGGCTGGTGCCGCCCGTTCTGTAGGAGTTAACGCTGGCCGTGCCCGGGGCGAACCGGGCACGGCGGCGCGAACGTTATTTGCGTTTGAGGGCGAGGTCGGCGGTGAGGCGCTTCACGGCCCGATTGACGGCCATGCGCGCCGCATCCACCGTGGGGAGTCCGAAGCGATGGGCGATCTCGGCGAGGCTCCACTGTACTTCGACGCGGCCAACCACCAGCTCGCGCTCTTTCACGGTCAGCCGTGACAACGCGTCGCGGTAGTGTTCGTACGCTTCGGCCTTGATCGCAGACTCCAGCGGCGAGGTGCGATCGGCAGGATGATCTTCCGGCAGCTCCAACGGCGGAGGCTGCCGCACGATTCGGCGCACCTCGTCCCGGATGCGGTTAATCACCGATTGCCGGAGATAGGCCTGCATGGCGCCCACGTGACGCGGCTCGAACGTGCCGAGATTGCGGAGCACGTGCAGCGCCGCTTCCTGCACAAGGTCGCCCGTATCCAGCCGGCCGCGAGCGGCGGCAGGCAAGCGGCCGTGCGCCCAGCGCTTCAGCGGAGGGAGGCAGCGCTCGAGCAGGGCCTCCATGGCGGAATGGTCGCCGCCCCTGGCGCGCACGACCAGCTCGAGCGTCGGTTCGTCGCTTAATAGTGGTTCCACGAGGGGTTGGTTGGCGGGCTCCCGCCGGTCATCAGTCACGACGTCTTCGAGCAAGATCATAACGTCTCCATTTCAAGCAGGGGGGGAAAGCCGCGTTCACAGGTAATAACGTCTGACGGACAAAAGGCGAACAACTGGGCTATCCTCCAGTCGGTGATTGGCCAGACGGTTGCGCATTACCGGGTCATCGGCAAGCTGGGCGTCGGGGGCATGGGGGTCGTCTATGAGGCTGAGGATCAACAGCTTGCGCGCCGCGTGGCGCTCAAGTTCCTGCCCGACGAACTCACCGGAGATCCCGACGCCACCAGACGGCTCACACGCGAAGCGCAGACCATCGCCCACCTCAGCCATCCGAACATCTGCACGGTTTATGAAATCAATTCCCATGAAGGGCGCGCGTTTATCGTCATGGAGCGGCTGGACGGCCGGAACCTGAAAGCCCACATCGCGCGCAAGACGCTGCAAACGAGCGAAGTCCTGGATATCGCCTTGCAGGTGGCGGACGCACTTGGTGCAGCGCACGGCAAGGGCATCGTGCATCGCGACATCAAGCCTGGAAACATCTTCGTGGACGCCCAGGGGCGGGTGAAAGTGCTGGATTTCGGGCTCGCGCGGCGTTTGCCCGATTTACTGTCCGCCGCGTTCCCGCCTATGGACGGATCGACGATCCCGGGCAGGCCGGTGGGCACGGCAAGTTACATGGCGCCCGAGCGGATTCTTCAGCTGCCGCTGGACCCCAGATGCGACCTGTTTTCGCTTGGCGTGGTGATGTACGAGATGGCGACGGGGAGGCTCCCATTCGCTGGCGCCTCCCCTGCCGAGACCGTAACTAATATTCTCGAACGAGATCCGATTCCCGCCACCAAGCTGTCTCCTCATCGCCCAGGTCAGCTTACGCGCATCATCAATAAGCTGGTTGCCAAGCGTGCGGACGACCGGTACGAGTCGGCGGCCGCGCTACGCCGCGACCTCGAGGCGTTGAAACGCCGCGCAGACGGACCATTCCTGATCCGGACGTTCAGACGACTTTTCTCTACCAATCAACGCTAACTTCCGCGGGATCCCATGGGTTGCTTCGAACCTCCCGGATCGGGACGTCCAACTTCACGACGCCGTTGGTGTCGATCGCGTTCAGCGCAGCGTTCAACGCCACACGTGCCGCACCGGCGTCGATAAACCGGGCCGTCACCCGAATCGTGCCGGGATGGTTCTGTTGCGGCGACGCCTTTCCTGCACCGATGACGGGAAGGCCAGGGTCCTTCGTTGTGTCTTCTGGGTGTCTCTTGGTACTGTCGGGGTGATCAGCCACGATCTCCTTGGCATTTGCGCCTTCCCCTTCTGACACACGCCAGTGCACGCTCCGGTTGCTGCCGAAATCTCCGAATCCCATCTCTCACCTCCGTGACGCAAGTTGACGCGACAAGTTCCTGCAGCGATCCGCCAGAAGTGCCCGTCCGGCTTTCTCCGAGTAGCCGATCGCGCTTTCGATGAGCGCGGGTCGCTTCTCCAACACGCCGAGCATGCATCGGCCTTCGACGGCCGCGGCATTGGCAAACTCCGCTGTCCACGACTCCGCGGCTTTCGCGAATTGAAGCCGCGCCTCTTCCGACGCTCCCGACGCGTGCGCCAGCTCACCACTGACCAGGTGCTGCAGCGGCAGGAGCATGAGCTCGCCGGCGGCCTGAATGCTTGTGGATGCTGCCTCTATCTGCGACTTGGCCGCGGCGAGGTCGCGCTGTGCGACATATACGCGCGCCAGGACCAGCTGCGCCTCGGGAAAACCCGCGGCGGCCGGAGCCTCCAGCACCGATTTCGCGCTGTCGAGATCGCCAGACACGAAATGAGAAATACCGATGTCGGTTTTCAAAGACTGCATCCGGTCGTTGAGGTTACGTTCGGTCGCGATAGTCGATGCCTGGCGCAGGACGCGGAGCGATTCCTCCGGGCGTCCCGCCTGCCGCGCCGCAGTCGCCTCGACCTGCATGCTGACTACCTCGAAATCAGCCTGACCGAGCTCGCGCAATAGCAGTCGAGCCTTGGCCACGCGCTTCAATGCGTCGGTGACGCTGCTGCCGTAGTCTACTTGCAGTCCCGCCGCCAGCACCTCCTGCTCGGCCGAGCCGCGCTCGTCACCGATTTCCTGATAGACATCACGGCTCTCCTGGAAATACGTCACCGCTTTGGCGATTTCGCCCATGCGCGCATGCGCGAGACCAAGATTCATCAACTCGAGACCCTCGAGCGTGCGATTCCCCACCTGCCGGCTCCGGACCAGCGCTTCGCCAAACGCCTCTATCGCCGCGGGATAATCGCGCTGCCGCGCGGCAAGATAGCCGAGGTACTGATACAGCCGCGAGAGGCTGTAGGCGTGATTCAGCGACGTGAACAGCTGCTGGGCGGCGGTGAGATGCGTCCTGGCTTCATCCAGACGAACCCCCTGCTGAAGCAACAGGTCGGCATAACAGAGCGATGCCTGCCCCTCACCGCCGCGGTGACCAAGGGCGCGAAATTGCTCGAGAGCCGTGCGCGCGTGGGTCTCCGCCAACGTGTAGTTATCCAGCGCAGCGTAGAGCTGGCAGAGGTCGACATGCACCCTGACGATGCGCGGGTCCAGCCGCAGCACCTCGTGATAGACCTCAACGGCTGGGGCGTTTCGGCTCTGGCGCTTCAGAAAATCGGCGAGGTCGAGTCGTGCTGCCGTATCGTCCGCTCGCAACCGGGCGATCTCGCGATAACGATCTTCTGCGGTTCGTCTGTCGCTTCTCGCGTCGGCCAGGGTGGCAGCCACGAAATGCGCGTCTGCAACAGGAGCATCCCTGGCGAGGTTCTTCGCCGCTGTTTGTCCGGCGGCTTCGGCCGCCCGGGTATCGCCCATCACCAGCGCGGTTCGACTCAGCCATGCATACGTAAGCGCGCGTGGGTCCTGCGCGACCGAGCGCTTCAATCCGGCCTGGGCCACCGCGTATTCCATTTGCTCGTACGCGTTGATCGCTTCCTCGAACGCGCGGGCGGCATCGAGGCTGCGGAATCGGCTGCCGGCCGGCCTTGGAGAGATCCGGTGGGGCCAGCGCACCGGGAAACGATCCTGAATGCTGATCGCGAGCGACCTGGTCAGCTGCTGCACCGTCTCATTTCGCAACGAGGAGCGCGGCGAGACCGTCTCCACGCTGGCGGTGCTCGTCGCGGTTGCCGCGTTTCGAAGATCGGCGCGCATCACCCATGCCCCGTCCCGCTCCTCGAGCACCGGCACTATGACGAGAGACGCCCCCGATTGGGACACGAGCGACTGAATCGCCTGCTGGCTGGACATATCCCCTTCGCGGCCAAACCGCCAAAGCGCCTCGAGCACTCTGGGATAGGGAGTCATGCGCAAATTGGGCGAGTCACTGAGCTCTCCGATGAGCGTCTGCGTGAGCGCGGGGCGGTACTGGTCGAGATCGGGGTCGCCTGTGTGGTTCGCAACCGGCACGACGACGACGTGAGTGCGCGGCAGCGGCCGGGCCATCCACGCATAACCGCCGGCAAGCGCGACGACGAGCGCGGCAGCGCCGGCGGCTGCACCCACAACGCGCCGCCTGCCCATCCGCGTTCTCTGGCCTTTGCTTCGCGTTCCCTGCTCTTCGCTCTCCGCTCTTTGCTCTCTACCTTCCACCCGGACCGGCTCCGTCCGCAGGTCCATCGGCAGACTCCGGCCCTGCAGATAGCGGAGCTCGCGCGCCATGTCCCGCGCGGCCTGATACCGTGCCTCGGGATCCTTCCGCAGCGCGCGCTGCACGATGCGCTCGACACTATCCGGAATATCCTCCGGCTTGCCGCTCAGCGGCGGTGGCGGCTCGTTCTTGATCGCATATGCGATCGCCTCGGGATAGCCGCCTCTGAACGGCGGCTCCCCGGCGAGCATCTCGTACAGGACGACGCCGAGCGACCACACGTCGCTGCGCTCGTCGGCCTCGTCGCCTCTCGCCTGTTCAGGGGACATGTAGGCAATCGTCCCCAGCGTCGAGCCCTCGAGTGTCAGTTTCAGCGCCGCATCCGCAAGCTTGGCGAGACCGAAATCCAGGATTTTCACCCCGTCTTCGGTGAGCATGATGTTGCCGGGCTTGATGTCGCGATGAACGACGCGCTGCGCGTGCGCCTTGGCCAGGCCTTCGGCAATTTCCGCGGCGACGTCGATCGCTTCCGCCGCAGGAAGCGCGCCCTGCTCGAGCCGCTGCTTCAACGTCTGACCTTCGTAGTAGGCCATCACGATGAACAGCTGACCGTCGTCTGTTTCTTCGATGTCGTGGATGATGCAGATGTTGCGGTGGTTCGTCGCCGACGCCGCCTGAGCCTCGCGCAAGAACCGCTGCTTGGCGCCCTCGTCCTGAGACCACTGCGGCGGGAGAAACTTGAGCGCAACCGCGCGCTCCAGCTTGGTGTCGCGCGCGAGATACACCACGCCCATACCCCCACCGCCGATCTTGTCGACGATGAAGTACTGCGCGACGGTTCGGCCGACTAGAGGGGCTGCTGGAATGTGGTTCAAAAAACCGTAGCCTAACATAGAGACATGGTGACTTCGCCGATCTTGGAGGTATGATGACCCTTCATCCCTAACGCCACCCCAGCGCGGCTGCCGCGCCTGGGATCCCGGGTTCGGAGGCTACCGTCTATGAAGGTCTATGACGCGGCGAACATCCGGAATGTCGCGCTGGTCGGCCACAGCGGTTCCGGAAAGACTCAGCTCACCTCGGCCGCCCTCTTCGACGCGGGCGCAGTCAACAGATTCGGCAAAGTCGACGAGGGCACCACGATTACCGATTTCGATGAAGAGGAAATCGGCCGCAAGCACACGCTCTCGGCAAGCCTCGCCTACGCCGAATGGAACAAGACGAAGATCAATTTCATCGACACGCCCGGCATCGCGAATTTTCTTTCCGACGCGCGCGCGGCGCTCCGCGTCGCCGATGCGGCGCTGGTCGTCATCGATGCGGTGTCGGGTGTGCAGGTACAAACCGAAAAAGCCTGGAACGCCGCCGAGGAAGCGGGCCTGCCGAGATTCGTCGTCGTCAACCGGCTCGATCGCGAGCGCGCCAGCCTCGAGCGTACGCTCCAGTCCATTCATGGAGCGCTCAGCCGGACGGTCATCCCGATTCAGCTGCCCGTGGGTGAGGAGCGATCGTTCAAAGGCGTCATCGATCTCGTGACGCAGAAGGCCTGCCTCTATCAACCCGACGGCAGCGGCAAGATGACCGAATCGGCGATTCCACCGGACATGGCCGATGCCGCGGCCACGGCGCGCGAACAGCTGATCGAAATGGTTGCCGAGGCCGACGAAGCGTTGATGGAGAAATTCTTCGAGGCAGGCACTCTTACACAGGAACAGCTGGTGTCGGGACTGCGCAGCGCAACGGCGGCGGGCAAAGTGTTCCCTCTGCTGTGCACCTCCGGGGCGCTAAACATCGGCGTCCAGCCGCTGCTCGACGCGATCGTCAACTACGTCCCGTCACCTGCTGAGCGGACGATCACGATCGTCAACGCCCGGACGGGCGAAGAGGTCGAGCGGCCGCTCTCGGAGAGCGGGCCTGGCTCTGCGTTCGTCTGGAAGACCATCGCCGATCCGTTTGCCGGCCGCATCACGATGTTCCGCGTGATGTCCGGCGTGTTGAAAACCGACTCCACCATTCACAACAAGACCCGCGACGTCAGCGAACGCCTCGGTCATATCGTGCTGCTGCAGGGCAAAACGCAGACCAATGTGCCCGAGCTGCGCGCCGGCGATCTCGGCGCGGTTCCAAAACTGAAGGACACCCTCACCAACGACACGCTCGGCGACAAGGGAGACCCGGCGCTGTTCCCGGCGCTGAAATTCCCTGAGCCTGTGCTCTCGTATGCGATCGAGCCCAAGAGCCGCGGCGACGAAGACAAGATCAGCTCGTCCATGCACCGCCTCGAGGAGGAAGATCCGTCGATCAAGTACAGCCGCGATCCTCAGACCAACGAGTTGCTGCTGTCGGGCCAGGGGCAACTGCACATCGAGGTGACCGTTGCGAAGCTGAAGCGGCGGTTCGGCGTCGACGTGAACCTGAAGCCGCCCCGCATTCCGTACCGCGAGACGATCAAATCGGCCACGGAAGCGCACGGACGGCACAAGAAGCAGACCGGCGGCCACGGGCAGTTCGGCGACTGCAAGATCAAGGTCGAGCCGCTGCCGCGCGGCACCGATTTCGAGTTCGTGGACGACATTTTCGGCGGTTCGATTCCGCGGCAGTTCATCCCGGCGGTGGAAAAAGGCATCCAGGAAACGCGGGTGCGCGGCTATCTCGCCGGCTATCCGATGGTGGATTTCCGCGTGACGGTGTTCGACGGCTCATATCACGACGTCGACTCGAACGAGCTGTCGTTCAAGATGGCGGGCCGGCTCGCGTTCAAAGACGCGATGACGCGGGCGCGGCCGACGATCCTCGAGCCGATCATGAACGTCGAGGTCTACGCGCCGTCCGATTTCGCCGGCGATCTGATGGGCGACCTCAACGGCCGGCGCGGCCGCATCGCGGGCATGGACACCCGCGGCGCCACGACGATCATCAAGGCGCAGGTGCCGATGGCGGAGATGCTCACCTACGAACAGCATCTCACCTCGGCGACGGGAGGCCGCGGCAGCTACCACATGGAGTTCTCGCACTACGAAGAAGTGCCGTCGATGCTGCAGGCGAAGATTATCGCGGCGAGCAAGGCCGAACGCGGGGCGGAGGTGGAAGCGGAGTGAGTCGACAGTGGACCGTCGACTCGGAGTTACGGTGAAACCGTAACGACGACGTCCTGCGTCGCCTGGTACGCGTCTCCGTCCATCGCGTAGGCACGTAACGTGTAGGTGCCAGGGCGGTCGAACGTCACCTTCGTCGTCGATTTTCCTTCAGTGAGAGTGGGACGGCCGTCGCTGCCCAGGACGACCGATTCAGCCGGCGTGATCTTCGACTTGCCCGCACCGCGATACTGAACCCACTTCACCCGGAATTGACCACGCGCGGCCTCGGCAAGGGGATCCGGCGGCGGCGCATCCGGCGCTGATGTGCGCGCCCGGGGCCCGCCGGTTCCGCGCGCGCGAATTTCCGGCGACGGCAACCCGTCGTCTTTCACGTCGAGTACCAGCGTAAGCGGCTGACGAACCGCCACAGACTGCGGCGGCAGTTTCGACGGGTATCGTGGGGGTGAGATTGACGGGCTCGCCGAACGTCCTTGCCGTCCGGCCGCCGTTGTTCGCCGACATCGTCTGCTGATCGATTTCCCACACCGGCCACAGCGATCCGAACGCCTTGAGCGTCGTCCCGTTCGCAGTCACCGTCCAGACCAGATCCTTGTCAACCGGCCAGTCGGCCGGCACGTCCACTTTGAACACGAACGCTTCACGCCGGGGCAGGAAATGCGTCGGCTGGCCGAGATCTTCACCGGCCGCGCCAAACCCGTTCGCGGGGCCGGCGGGAATATCCGGCGTTTCCTCCCAGTTCCGATTCATGTAGCCGAACCACATGCTGCGAGAGCCGTCGGCGTTCCGCGTCCATCCTTCGTAGGCCGGCTGCACGGTCTGACCCGAATTGAACTTGATCTCGCTCATCGCCACTTCCTGGCTTGCGCCAGGAAGCGCCATCGCCACGAAAGCTGCGGCGATCCAGACCGCGTGATACGCGCGTTTGCTCATAAATGTGCGCGCAACTTCAGTTGCGTCTCAAGCTACCGGCTACTGGCTAGCGGCTAATTGGTATCTCGTAGTTTCGTGCGCTCCGCGACCTTCGCCTTGTAATCGGATTCTTCGAGATTCGTCCACGTGATCCACGCGAAACCCATCTCGTCGATCGTGCGCTGGCCGTATCCACGCCAGTTGCGCGGATCGGGATTGGCGCGATTGGCTTTCGTATTGTCGTGCCACAACGTCGAGTGGAGCACCGTGCCGGCCGGCAACAGCGGACTCACATCATCCGCATAGTTGTAAACCTTGTGCCAGTTGAAATCCCATCCCACGCAGTTCAACTGCAGGGTGCTGTTGGTGGGGAGAATCGCTTCCAGGCACATGCGCTTGCCGATGTTGTGCATGTGCGCCTGAATTGCGGTGATCTGCACCGGTTTGTCGAACCGGTAATAACCGTCGCTCCGGCTCACGGTCCCCGCAGGGATGTCGAGCTGGCTGTTCGCCGAGGCAATCTGCAGCGAAATCTGATGGTACTTGGGCACGTACCCTTTCGGATAGAACTTGATGCCGACGCGCGAACGATCGACCGTTTCCTTGCCGCTCGAGTGATAGTGAATGTTGAAGCGGACCTTGGCGCCGGCCTTCATCAGTTTGCCGGTGTTGTCGGGGAGAATGTCTCCGTTCTTGCCGACGGCGTATTCGTTGAGGAAGGTTTCGGTCTGCTGCTGGCGCACGTCCTCCTGCCCGACGAGCTTTTCATTTTCGGCGACGTCCTGAAGGAGATACGTGAGCAGGTGGTGCATCACCGTGCGCGCACCCGGGCCCGGCTTGGTCTCCACCGCCTGGACGTAGCGATCTTCCGCCAGGCCGCTGTCCGCGATGTAATCGATCCACACGTCGGGGCCGGCGGCCGCAACCGTATGCGGCTGCGGGATCTCGACAATCAGGTCGGGTTTGCCGATGTGCCACACGTCTTCGTCCGCGAATGTCCGCGGCGGCGGCATGTGCGCCATGTCTCCCTTCGCCGCGCCCTGGTCTACCCACGCGGCGATCGTGGCGATCTCCTGGTCGGTGAGCGATGGATTGTCCTTGAACTTCTGAATGCCGATGTTGCGCTCGACATGCCACGGCGGCATGAGCCGCGACGCGGTCTTCGCCTTGATCGAGCGAGCGTAGGGCCGCGCGTCCTCATAGGTGATGAGCGACATCGGCGCGTTGGACTCGGGTTGATGGCAGTTCTGGCAGGAACGCTGCAGAATCGGAGCGACGTCTTTCGTGAAAGTGACGGCGCCGGCGGCGGAAGCGCTCTGCGCGGACACCGGCTCGCCTGGCACAACCGTCACAACCATCAGAGCCGCCGCCGCGAGGATTGTCAAAGCTCTCATCCTGCCCTCCACTTCCGACTGTCGACTCCCCGGACTCCTGGACTCTATTTTCCCGTAACTTTCGCAACCTTCTCCGCCTCGAACGAACGGTAATCGTAGTTGTTGGAGATGACCACCTCGGCACCGCTCATGTCGACGCGCTGGCCTATGAAAGGAACGAGGCGGGCAAAGCCCTTGGCGGCGAAGTGTCCAGTCACCTGAAAAAGGCCGTCGCCCTCAGTAAGGATGGCAAGGCGCCCCCCGTCGGCGACCCGTTTTTTCGCGCACGCAATCTGCTCGGGTGAGGCAACGGTCGCCGCGCCCTGCTGCCGGAAGCAGCTTACCTCGACAACCGTGCCGCGCAGCGTCGCCGCGGGCATTCGGCTGATGACAACGTCCTGAGCCCGGAGCGGGGTTCCCAGGAGCGCAAACGTCGCAAGGTAGACCAGGATCATCTTTGTATTCCGATACTTGCGCTTATACGCCTCTCGATATTGCACTGTCAAGAATTCTGCTAGACTCCGGGGTTCCAGGAGGCTTCAGATGACCCAGCGTTTCCGCTTTCTTCATACGATTTTTCTCACCGGACTGGTGGTCGCTGCGAGCGCCGCCGTCGCCGCCCAGGCACCGGCGGGGCAGGCACCCGCGGCACCCCCCGGACGCGGCGGTCCGCCAGCCCCGACGCCGCCGTGTGGCCCCGGCCTGACGGGCAAGAACATCGCAACCGATTCGCGGTGTTTCGAGCTCCGAACTTACACCGTCCGCGCCGAAGGACCCGGCTCAATCGACCTGCTTCACGACCGGTTCCGTCAGCACACCAACCGCCTGTTCCGGAAGCACGGCATGACCATCGTCGGCTTCTGGCAGCCGCTGAACGCGGGCATGGAGCGGACGCTTATTTATCTGCTGGCATACAAGGACGCCGCCGCGAGAGACGCGGCGTGGGCCGGCTTCCGCGGCGATCCCGAGTGGAAAGAGGTCATATCGAAAATGCAGGTCGGGACCCAGGTGGAATCGGTCTTCCTGGTTTCGACTGATTACGGGATGATGAAATAACGCGGACAAACATACACATAACAGGAGAACGAGAGAACGGGAGGAATTTTTTCGAAAAGAATTCTCTCCTTCTCTCCTTCTCCTGTTGATTTTTGGTACTACGCCGCGACTTTTTCACGGCGAGCCGGCCGCACGCTCTTCTTCAGGAACGCCAGAACCGCAGCCTTCATCGGCTGACAGGCCGGCCGCCCGCGGCGCGGCTTTGACCGGGCCGATCGTCACGCCCGCACGGTAGCCTTCGAACACTAGCGGATGAATGTAGCTGCTCCTGCACACCGCGCGGGTGTTGCCCAGCTTTACCGCCACCGAATCCACCGCCCGGACGACGTTCCGCTTGAACGCGGTGTCCGACGTGCACTCGGGTAGATCGCAGACGCTTCTGGCGGCGAGGACGGTGCCCGCCCAGGTTCTGAAGTTCTTCGCCGTAAACGGCTGGCCGGTAATCTCGCGCAGATAGTTGTTCACCGCGGTTGAATCGACGCACTGCCGCTTGCCGTCACGATCGAGATACTGAAAAAGCGTCCGCCCGGGAAGCGCGCGGCACTTCTTGACGATGCGCGCCATGCTGGCGTCGTTGAGCTCGATCGTCTGCATGACGCCGCTTTTCGCGCGGAAGTGAAATTTCATGACGGCGCCGTTGACCTGGACGTGTTCGTCGAGCAGCGTCGTCAGACCGAACGAGTTGTTGTCGCGCGCGTATTCCTTGTTGCCGATCCGTATCAGCGTCCGCTCCAGCAGCGCGACGACGGTAGCGAGCACATGCGGCCGCGACAGGGCGGCTTTGTGGAGATCGGCCTGCACGCGCCGGCGGATGGCTGGAAGCGCGAGGGCAAACTCAACCATCTGATCGAACTTCGATTCGATTGCGCGCGGCCGTCCACTGCGGATGGTATCGGTGCTGTTTGCGTCCGCGCGCGTCCCGCCCGGTCGCCTGCAGGTGACCGTCGGGGCGGGTGCAGATCCACACGTTGGTCCACGCCGGCGGAATCACCAGCGAACGGATTCGATCGAGGGTCTTCTTGTCGCGAATAACGCGGCCCCTCGCGTCGCGGTACGTCACACCCTTGCCTCGATTCGCCCGCGAGTATCCGGGCTCGTCGGCGGAGACGTAATGGAGTCCTGCCGCGCGGGCGGCAGTGTGATTGCTGGCGGCGTCCGAAGAGGTGGACATGCGAGACCGAACTGCACGCTCGGTGCCACACGGCGCGGCTGATTTGTGTTCGGAAAAGCTACAAAAGGGCTCGTTAGCCCGCCTTTTGCGGAGTCGTGCGCTTTGCGGCGCGGCCCTTCGTCTGGCCGCCCTTCGCCGCCTTCTTCGCTTCGGCGTCGTCATCGTCTTTCTTGCCGCGGAGACGTTCGGCGGCCGCGCGCAGGCGGCCTCCCACTCCCGTCTTCGGCTTGGCAGCCTCGGCCTTCGCGTCTTTCGGCGATGCCTTCGGATCGAACTCGCTGCCGACCAGCTCGAGCTGCGCGAGCTCGGCGCTGTCGCCGCGGCGATACCCGAGGCGCAGGATGCGAGTGTAGCCGCCCGGCCGCTCGGCAAACCGCGGCGCGATCGTATCGAACAGCTTCACCACGACCTCGTTGTCTGCCAGGTCGCGTGCAACCATCCGGCGTGCATGCAGCGCCTTCCCATTGCCGTCGCCAGCCGCATTGCCACGCTTGGCGAGCGTGATCAGCCGCTCGACGAACGGCCGCAGTTCTTTCGCCTTCGGCACGGTCGTCTCGATGTGCTCGTAGCGAATCAGCGCCACGGCCTGATTGCGGAGCATGGCGAGCCGATGATCGGTGACCCGGCCGAGCTTTCTGTGTGCAACTCTGTGACGCATAGTGATTCTCGAATCTAAAATCTAAAATCTATAATCTGGAAACCCGCAGCCAGAAGCCTGAGCCCAGGATCTGAAATCCAGATATTAGATTCTAGATTTCAGATTCTAGATTTCAGATTCCAGTTTCCGTGTCCAGTTACTCCCGGCTTCCAGCCGGCTGATCCACGCGCATGCCGAGGCCGAGGCCCATGCTGTGCAGGATCTCCTTGATCTCGTTCAGCGATTTCCGGCCGAAGTTCTTCGTCTTCAGCATCTCGCCTTCGGTCTTCTGAACCAGCTCGCGAATGGTCCGGATGTTCGCGTTCTTCAGGCAGTTGTACGACCGCACCGACAGTTCGAGCTCTTCGACGCTCTTGTCGAGGTTCTCGTTCAGCGATCCGGTCTGCTGCTGCTCGACCTGGGCATCGCCTGCTTCGTCGGACGACTCGTCGAGGTTGATGAAGATGTTCAGGTGATCGCGGACCAGTTTCGACGACAGCGAAATCGCGTCGCGCGGGGTGACCGATCCGTTGGTCCAGATGTCGACCGTCAGCTTGTCGTAGTCCGTGGTCTGACCGAGACGCGCGGCCTCGACGAGATAGTTCACCTTCTTGATCGGCGAGTGCACCGAATCGATCGGGATCCAGCCGATGCCGAGATCCTCGTCGAAGTTCTTGTCGGCGGAAATGTAGCCGCGGCCGCGCTTGACGCGCATCTCCATGTTCAGCTTGCCGCCCTCCGACACCGTGGCGATGCGCGCATCGGGCTCGAGGATTTCGACGTCGGCATCCGTCTGGATGTCGCGCGCTTTCACCTCACCGGCCTTTTCGACGCGGAGATACAGCGTCTTGGTGGCGTCGGTGTGCATCTTCAGCGGAACCTGCTTCAGGTTCAGGATGATGTCGGTGGCGTCCTCGACGACTCCCGGAATGGGCGAGAACTCGTGCAGCACGCCGTCAATCTTCACGGCCGTGATCGCCGCGCCCTCGACCGAGGACAGCAGCACGCGCCGGAGCGCATTGCCGATGGTGGTGCCGAACCCGCGCTCGAACGGCTGCGCGTAGAACCGGCCGAAGCGATCGGTTAACGTTTCACGCTCGAATTCGAGCCTCTTGGGACGCTGAAAACCTTTCCAAAGCATCTTTTCTTATCCTTCCCTACCGGCCTTCGACTCGCCCGATCGGGCTCGCTCAGGCTCAGACCTGCAAGTGTGATCACCGGCCTCCCACCGCAGGTCTGTAAGGCTGCGGGCCGATGATGGGGTTGTCGATCGACGATGGCCGATCGACGATGGACGATTTACTTACTGTACAACTCGACGATCAGCTGCTCCTGCACGGGCAGGTTGATCTGCTCCCGCGTCGGCAGCGACGAGACGCGTCCCGACATCGCGTTGGCATCGAACGACAGCCATTCGGGGATGCCGCGGCCCTTTACCTCTTCGATCGCGTGCTGGATCGTCGGCGTGTTCCGGCTCGATTCGCGGACGCCGATGGCCTCGGACACGCGTACGGAATAGGACGGCACGTCCACCTTCTTCCCGTTCACCGTGAAGTGGCCGTGACGCACGAGCTGGCGCGCCTGCGGGCGCGAGGTCGCGAGTCCCAGCCGGTAAATCACGTTGTCGAGGCGGCGCTCGAGCAGCTGCAGCAGCGTCTCACCGGTGATGCCGCGCTGCCGCTCGGCGGCCTCGAAGTAGCGGCGGAACTGATCTTCGAGCACTCCGTAGATGCGCTTGACCTTCTGCTTCTCGCGGAGCTGCACGCCATAGCCCACGAGCTTCGCCTTGCGCGTCTTGCCGTGCTGTCCAGGCGGGAAGTTGCGCTTCTCGATCGCGCACTTCTCGGTATAGCAGCGCTCTCCCTTGAGGAAGAGCTTCATTCCCTCTCGCCGGCACAGCCGGCACACCGGACCTGCATATCTCGCCATTACACGCGTCTCCTCTTGGGCGGCCGGCAGCCGTTGTGCGGAATCGGCGTCACGTCGCGAATCGATTTCACTTCGATGCCGATCGTCTGCAGCGCACGGATGGCCGACTCGCGGCCCGATCCGGGGCCTTTCACACGCACCTCGACCGACCGGAGGCCCAGCGTCTTCGCCACGTTGCCGGCGGCGATCGCCGCCTGGGTCGCCGCAAACGGCGTGCCCTTGCGCGAGCCCTTGAAGCCGACGCCCCCCGCGCTCGACCACGCGATCACGTTCCCCTCGGTGTCGGTGATCGTGATCATCGTGTTGTTGAACGACGCGTGGATATGCGCGTAGCCGCTGTGGACGATCCGCTTCTCGCCGCGCTTCTTGAACGTCTTGCGCGGTTTCCTCGCGCCCTTTTCGCCTTTTTCAGGCGTTGCGGCGCCTTCTCCGTCAGTCTTTGCCATGATTATTCAACCTTCTTCTTCGCGACCGCACCCTTGCGCGGCCCCTTGCGCGTGCGCGCGTTGGTGCGCGTGCGCTGACCGCGGACGGGCAGCGCCCGACGATGACGGCCGCCTCGATAGCTGCCGATTTCCATCAACCGCTTGATGTTCATCGAGATCTCCTTGCGGAGATCGCCTTCCACGCCGCCCTGCTCTTCGAGCACGCGGCTGATCTTGCGGACGTCGTCTTCCGACAGATCCTTCACGCGGATATCGGGGCTGACCCCCGCTTCGGTGAGGACCAGGTTCGAGCGGTGGCGACCGATGCCGTAGATGTAAGTGAGGCCGATTTCAACGCGCTTGGTGCGCGGGAGATCGACGCCTGCGATTCTCGCCATGTTCTAACCCTGCCTCTGCTTGTGTTTCTGGTTCGAGCAGATCACGCGAACCACTCCGCGCCGGCGGACGATCTTGCACTTGTCGCAAATGCGCTTGACTGACGCTCGGACCTTCATGAGTATCCTTCGCTATCGGGATTGGGGATTGGGGACTGGGGATTTGCCAATCCCAAATCCCAAATCACGAATCCCTGTTGTGGCCGTTCGTTTTTCACTGCCCGCCAATGAGAGCACGTCGACGCCGTCCGACGTCACGGCGACCGTGTGCTCGAAATGCGCCGACAGGCTGCGGTCCGACGTCACCGCCGTCCATCCGTCCCTCAGCACCTTGACGCCGGCCTCGCCGATGTTCACCATCGGCTCGATCGCCAGCACCATCCCTTCAGCGAGCCTCGGGCCGCGGCCCGGATCGCCGTAATTCGGAATCTGCGGCTCTTCGTGAAGCTCGGAGCCGATGCCGTGGCCCACGAACTCGCGCACCACCGAAAACCCGGACTTCTCCACGTGGGTCTGCACGGCATGGCCGATGTCAGAAACACGCGCCCCCGGGCGGACCGCTTCGATCGCCTTCCAGAGCGACTCCTCGGTCACGCGCAGCAGGTCCGCTGTTTTCGGCTCGATCCGTCCGACGCCCACGGTCACCGCCGAATCGCCGAAAAAGCCGCCCATCTTCGCGCCCAGGTCGATCGAAATGATGTCGCCCTCGTTCAGCACCGTCCTGGGCGACGGAATCCCGTGCACCACCTGCTCGTTCACCGACGCGCAAATCGTCGCCGGATACCCCTTATAGCCTTTGAACGCCGGAACGGCGCCGCCGGCGCGAACCTCGCGTTCGGCAATCGCGTCGAGGTCTTCGGTCGAAATTCCCGGAGCGACCGCGTCGCGGAGCTGCTCGAGCACATGGCCGACCAGCTGATTCACGTCGCGCAAGCGCCGGAGCTCCGCGGCCGATCGGCAGACAATCATTAGTCGCGGGGGCCCCCCGCCCCGCTCCGCGCCGCTCGCTTGCGGGGCCCCATCGCCCCGCGCCGCTCGCGGCTCATTTGCGCCGCCCCGAAAGAACGGGCGCCATCGCGTCGATGCTTCCAGCCAGCTCCGCCGCAACCTTGTCGGGCGCCTGCGCCCCGTTGATGGAACGGAACGTCGGCCGGTTGCGGTAGTAATCGAGCAGCGGCTGGCTTTCGCGCGCGTACACCTCGAGCCGATGGCGTCTCACCCGATCGTCCCCATCATCAGCCCTGGTCACCATTTCACCTCCGCAGCGCTCGCAGGCGTCGTGCAGCTTTGAGCGCCCGATCCGGGCTCCGCAATCGCCGCGCACCTGCTGCACACCCGGCGTTCCTGCATGCGCCGCAGCAACTCGGCGTCCGGCACGTCCAGATCGACAATCACCAGCGGCTCGCCCTGGAGCATCTCGTCGAGCGCCTCCGCCTGCCTGATGGTGCGGGGGAAGCCGTCGAGGATGTAGCCGTTGGACGGCATCGGGGCGCGACAGCCGCTCCTCCACGATGCCGATCATGTCTTCGTCGGCGAGAAACTCGCCGCGATCCATCAACGCCTTCGCCTTCAATCCCAGCGCGGTGCCCGCCTGCGCGGCCTCGCGAAGGATGTCCCCCGTCGAAATCTTGGGGATGCCTCGCGCCTGCGCAAGCCGGACGGCCTGCGTCCCTTTCCCCGACGCGGGCTTGCCCTGCATCACGACATTCAACCGCATTTAGGCGCGCCGGCCTCGTATGCGGGTCTTCTTCATGAAGCCGTCGTAGTGCCTCATGATGAGCTGCGACTCGACCTGCTGAATCGTATCCATCGCGACGCCGACGATGATCAGCAGCGTGGTGCCGCCGAAATAGAACGTGACCCCCATGCCTTCGGTGATGAACCGCGGCAGCGCGGCGTCGAGGCGCTCGCCGATGAACGGAATCGGCGCCACCCGGAAGCCCGTGATCAGGAAGTCCGGCAATATCGCAATCAATGCGAGGTAAATCGCCCCCGCGAGCGTGATCCGCGTGAGGATCGTGTCGATGTATTCCGCGGTCCGCTTGCCCGGACGAATCCCCGGCACGAAACCGCCATACTTCCGCATGTTCTCGGCCACGTCATCCGGGTTGAAGATGATCGCGGTGTAGAAGTACGCGAAAAAGATGATCAGCGTGACGTACATCAGGTTGTACAACGGCATGCCCATCGTCAGCTGATCGCTGAACCGCGTCATCCAGTGATTCGGATCGTTGGCGAACATCTGCGCGATCGTCGTCGGGAACGCCAGGATGGACGAGGCGAAGATTACCGGGATGACGCCGCCGGTGTTGACCTTCAGCGGAATGTGCGTGCTCGCGCCGCCATACATCCGCCGTCCCACCACGCGCTTCGCGTATTGCACCGTGATGCGCCGGCTGCCGCGCTCGACGAAGATGATCGCCGCGATGACGAACACCATCACGACGAGCAGCAGGATGAGCCGGATGAGCCCCATCTGCCCGGTCCGCAGCTGATCGAACGTCGTGAGCACCGCCGTCGGCAGACCGACGACGATACCTGCGTAAATGATCAGCGACATCCCGTTGCCGATGCCGCGCTCGGTAATCTGTTCGCCGAGCCACATGATGAGCGTCGTGCCCGTCGTCAGCGTGAGCACCGTCATGAGGCGGAAGCCCCAGCCCGGGTTGTACACCAGCGGCAGCCCGCCGGTGATTTGCGTCGAACGCTCGAGCCAGATCGCGATGCCCAGCGCCTGCACGATGCTGAGCAGAATCGTTCCGTAGCGGGTGTACTGCGTGATCTTGCGCCGGCCGAGCTCCCCTTCTTTCGAAATGCGCTCCAGGTACGGCCAGACGACGGTCAACAGCTGCAGAATGATCGACGCGCTGATATACGGCATGATGCCGAGCGCGAAGATCGTCATGCGCGACAGGTTCTGCCCGGAAAACATGTCGTAGAGCCCGAACATGGTCCCGCGCGCCTGCTCGGCCAGCTGGGCGAGCGCCGCCGTGTTCACGCCAGGGGTCGGAATATGACCGCCGATGCGATACACGATGAGCAGCCCAAGCGTGAACAGCACGCGCTTGCGAAGCTCTGCGATGGCGAACAGGTTCTTGACGCTGTCGATTGCCATGTCGTTACTTTTCTACTTTCGCCCACTCACTCCTTCTACTTTCGACTTTTCGCACCGCTCGCTTTCGAGTGTTTCCGCCGCGCCGCCGGCGGCCGCGATCTTCTTCGCAGCCTCGCCGCTGAACTTGTGCGCGCGGACGGTCAACCCCTTCGGAGATCTCGCCGCGGCCGAGCACCTTCACCCGGTCGGCTGAGGCGGACACCAGGCGCCGTTCGCGCAGCAGCTCGAGGGTGACGACGGTACCGGCGTCGAATCGCTCGTCGAGCGTGTCGAGGTTCACGACCGCGTATTCGATGCGGAACGGGTTATGGAACCCGCGCTTCGGCACGCGCCGTTTGAGCGGCATCTGGCCGCCTTCGAACCCGACCTTGCGCTTGAAACCCGAACGGGACTTCGCACCCTTGTGTCCGCGGCCTGCCTGCGTGCCCTGACCGGTGCCATGACCGCGGCCGACCCGCTTCTTCGAGTGCTTGGCGCCCTTCGGCGGTTTTAAATTTGAGAGATCCATATTTTTTTAGTATGTCGTGGGGCCCCACCCCCGCGACCTGTGCCTTCGCCGCCGCGACCGTGTGCCCACGTCGCTAGTGCGGCACGCGTGCGTCTACCCCAATCATGCTTAGTGCCGACTATTCAGCCAACGTCAACAGGTGGCGAACCTTGTGAATCATGCCGCGAATCGACGGCGTGTCCGCGACCTCCACGGTGTGGTTCAGACGCCGGAGACCCAGCCCCTCGACGACAGCCGCCTGCTTCTTGCCGAATCCGATCGTGCTTTTCACGAGCGTCACCTTGACGCGCTTCGATTCGGTTTGCTTCTTCGCTGCTTTTTTCGCCATATCTTCTTCGCGACTCCCCGACTCCCCGACTCCGTGACTCCCGTGACTCCCCGACTCCTCGACTCCCCCGACTCTTACTTTGCCATCATCTCTTCGAGGTCTTTGCCGCGAAGCCGCGCCACCGTCGCCCGGCTCCTTGAGACATTCAAGTCCATTGAACGTCGCGCGCACCACGTTGTGCGGGTTCGCGGAGCCCAGCGACTTGGTCAGCACGTTGTGGAGACCCGCTGCTTCGACCACCGCGCGCACCGCGCCGCCGGCGATGATGCCGGTGCCGTCCGGAGCAGGCTTCAGCAGCACGCTTCCGGATCCGAATTTACCGACAATGGCATGCGGAATCGTCGTGCCCGACAGAGGCACGCGAATCAGGCCTTTCTTGGCCGATTCGATCCCCTTCTTGATGGCCGACGGCACTTCTTTCGCCTTGCCGACGCCGAAGCCCACCACGCCGTGGCCGTCTCCGACGACGACCAGCGCGCTGAAGCTGAGATTCTTGCCGCCCTTCACGACTTTCGTGACGCGGTTGATCGATACCACCGTGTCCTTGATGTCGAGCTGCGAGGGATCGATCTTTTCGCGAGTACGCTGCATATGACTAAAACTCCAGACCAGCTTTACGGGCCGCGTCGGCGACTGCCTGAATCCGGCCGTGATACAGGTAGCCGTTCCGATCGAAGACCACCTTGGTGATGCCCTTTTCCTTCAGCCGCTGCGCAATCGTCTGGCCGATGAGCTCCGCGCCCGCCTTGTTGCTCCCGCGCGTTTTGCCCGACAGCCCCGACTTCACCGACGCCTCGGTCGTCGCCGCCGACGCAACCGTCTTGCCGGTGGCATCGTCGATCACCTGCACGTAGATGTGCGAGAGGCTGCGATACACGGTGAGCCGCGGCCTCTGCTCGTTGCCGGCAATCCGCTTACGGAGCCGCAGCTTGATTCGCGTGCGGCGATCTTCCCGAGTTTTGATTCGCATAACTAATCCGGTCTGACCCGGCGATGCTTGCGACGATGCTCGCTCGAGATCTCCTGCTAATCCCTAATCCCTGCCCTAATCCCTACTTAGTCCTGTCTTGCCGGCCTTCTTCTTCAACACTTCACCGGTGAACCGCACGCCCTTCTGCTTGTACGGATCCGGCTTGCGCAGGCGGCGGATGTTCGCGGCAACCTGTCCGACAAGCTGGCGATCGACGCCCGTCACCGTCACGTGCGTCTGCTTCTCGATCGCGATGTCGATGCCGGTGGGCACGTCGAACACGACAGGGTGCGAATAGCCCAGGGCAAACACGACCTGTTTGCCTCTGAGCTCCGCGCGGTAGCCGACGCCGACGATGTCGAGCTCGCGCTTGAACCCTTCGGTGACCCCCAGCACGCCGTTGGCGGCGAGGCTGCGAGCAAGGCCGTGAAACTTGCCGAGCTGCGGATCGGGACGCGCCGGCGCAGCCTTGAGCTGCCCGTCGGCGACTTCGAAGATGATGCCGGGCGGAATGCGCTGCGTCAGCTTGCCCTTCGGTCCCTGAATATCCAGCCCGTCTGGGTTCACCTTGACGGTGACGCCCTTCGGCAGCGCAATCGGTTTTTTTCCAATCCGAGACATCTGTGTCCTTACTTGGTTGTCGCGGTCCAGCCCGCGACCTGTGCTCGCGACCTCTGGCCGACTCGGCGATGCTTGCGTGCAGTCCGCGTGATCGCTAGCTAATCCCCAATCCCCAATCGCTAATCCCTATATTCGTTACCACACGTTGCAGAGCACTTCGCCGCCGACGCCGGCGCGCTGCGCCGCGCGCCCGGTCATGACACCGCGCGACGTCGTCAGAATGCTGGTGCCGAGACCACCGAGCACCTGCGGCACTTCGTCGCTGCGGAAGTAGACGCGGCGGCCGGGCCGGCTGATGCGCTCGACGCCGGTGATGACCTTCTCGCCGCGCGGCCCGTATTTCAGAAAGATACGGATGACCTGCCGCGGCGCGGACGCCTTGGCGGCCTCGGGCGACTTCTCGTCGGCCATCTTGAAGCCCTGGATGTAGCCCTCGGCTTCAAGGATTTTGGCAATTTCGACCTTCAGCTTCGACGCGGGCACATCAACTCGGTTGTGCAAAAAAAAAAAAAAAAAAAAAAAAAAAAAAAAAAAAAAAAAAAAAAAAAAAAAAAAAAAAAAAAAAAAAAAAAAAAAAAAAAAAAAAAAAAAAAAAAAAAAAAAAAAAAAAAAAAAAAAAAAAAAAAAATAAAAATAGGATTAGAGGATTTAGGAAATTTAAAATTTAAGTTTAGAAGTGGGGAGGAAAGGGGGGGTTTCGCAATGACGGCATTGCGAAGGCGCGTGAGCATATCGGCAATCGGGTCTGTCATAACTCGTTCTCTGTTGATCCTTGTTCTTTGCTAGCTTCCAGCCAGCTAGCCAGTAGCCAGTAGCCGGTAGCAGATCTACCAGCTGCTCTTGGTGACTCCCGCGATATCTCCCTGCAGCGCCAGCTTTCGGAAGCACAGCCGGCAGAGCGCGAACTTCCGCAGATAGGCCCGCGGCCGGCCGCACAGATGGCAGCGGTTCCGCAGCCGAACCTTGTACTTCGGTGTTTTCTGTTCCTTGGCGATCTTTGCAGTAGTGGCCATCGTTTTCTCTTTGCTCTCTGTCCTCGTCCATCGTCATCGTCTATCGCTCTTTGCTCTATCCAGAATCAGTTCGTACCGTCCGGAACGGCATCCCGATCAACTGCAGCAGCTTGCGCGCTTCCTGGTCGGTCCGCGCGCTCGTCACCACCGACACGTTCATGCCCCGGGCCTTGTCGACCTTCATGTAGTCGATTTCCGGAAACAGCAGCTGGTCCTTGAGGCCCAGCGTGAAGTTGCCGCGCCCGTCGAATCCCTTCGGCGACACGCCGCGGAAGTCGCGGACGCGCGGCAGCGCGATCGCACATCAGCCGATCCAGGAATTCATACATGCGCTCGCCGCGGAGCGTGACGCTCGTGCCGACCGGCTGTCCCTTGCGCACCTTGAACGCGGCAATCGACTTCTTCGCGCGGCGCACGACGGGCTTCTGTCCGGTGATGCGGGCGAGCTCGTCGGCGCCGACCTCGATGATCTTCGCGTTCGAGGTGGCTTCGCCGAGCCCCATGTTCACGACGACCTTCTGGATCTTGGGAACGGCCATCACGTTGGTGTAGCCGAACTCCTTCTTGAGTGCCGGCACGGCCTCTTTCTCGTAGCGTTCCTTCAGCCGGTTCATTTGTCGACCACTCCCTCGCACTTGCGGCAGATCCGGACCTTGCGGCCGTCGCCCAGCAATTTATGGCCCACGCGCGCCCTCGCGCCGCACTCGGGGCACAGCAGCTGCACGTTCGACGCATGGAGCGACGCTTCCCGCTCGACGATGCCGCCCTTGATATTGCGCTGCGGATTCGGCTTGGTGTGGCGCTTGATCATGTTGACGCCTTCGACCACCAGCCGGTTCTTCGCGGGAACCACCTTCAACACCCGTCCACGCTTGCCGCGGTCCTTGCCCGCGATCACCAGGACGTTGTCGTTCTTCCGAATCGGACTTTGTAATAGCGACATGTCAATATCTCTTCACAGCACTTCCGGTGCAAGCGAAATGATCTTCATGAACCGGCGCTCGCGCAGCTCGCGCGCCACCGGACCGAACACGCGCGTGCCGATCGGCTCGCGCTGGTCGTTGATCAGCACCGCCGCGTTGCGATCGAAGCGGATGTAGCTGCCGTCCTTGCGGCGCTGCTCCTTGACCGTGCGCACGATCACCGCCTTCACGACCTGCCCCTTCTTGACGGTGCCGTCGGGAATCGCTTCCTTCACCGACGCGGTGACGATGTCGCCGAGCCTGGCGTACCGGCCGGTCGAGCCGCCAATCGGGTTGATGATGGCGATCTTGCGCGCGCCGGAGTTGTCGGCGACATCGAGGATCGATCGCATCTGAATCATGGCTGTCTCCTATACCTCTACCGCGGGTCTGACGACCCTGGTGACCACCCACCGCTTCCGCTTGCTGAGCGGCCGGCTCTCCACGATGGCGACCCGATCGCCCATCTTCGCCGTGTTGTCTTCGTCGTGTGCCACGAACTTCGACGTCCGGCGCTCGGTCTTGCCGTAGAGCCCGTGACGCACCTGCCACTCGACGGCAACGACGCAGGTTTTCTGCATCTTGTTGCTGACGACGACGCCTTCTTTTTCCGTCTTTTCAGCCATGTGTCTTCTTTACTCAATATGTCGTGGGGCCCCACCCCCACGACCTGTGCCTTCGCCGCCTCATCGGCGGCTCGGCGATTTCTTCCTTACGATTTCGCCTGTTTCTCAGTGATCACTGTCTTGATCCGCGCCAGGTCGCGCCGCGTGTGGCGCAGCTTGAGCGGCGCGTCGAGCTGGCCGAGCGACTGCTGCAGCCGCATCCGGAACAGCTGATCCTCGAGCTCTTTCGCGCGCGCACCGAGGTCTTCCACCGAGAGCTCCCGCAGGTCCGCCACGTCGATCATGACGCCTTCTCCTCCGCAAACCGGGTCGCGAACTTCGTGAGGATCGGAAGCTTCGACGCCGCCAGCTGAAGCGCTTCGCGCGCTTCGGTCTGGGTGACCCCTTCCATCTCGAACAGAATCCGCCCCGGCCGCACGACGCACACCCACTCTTCGGGCGCGCCTTTGCCCTTGCCCATTCGTGTTTCCTGCGGCTTCTTGGTGATCGGCTTGTCCGGAAACACGCGCACCCAGATCTTGCCGCCGCGCTTGATGAACCGGGTCATCGCGACGCGCGCCGCCTCAATTTGCCGCGACGTGAGCCAGCACGGCTCCATCGCGCGGAGACCGAAGTCGCCGAACGACACATCGGAGCCGCGCCACGCCTTGCCGCGCATGCGGCCGCGCTGCTGCTTCCGGTATTTCACTTTCTTCGGCATCAACATTTCTTTATCCCTCGCGGGGCCCCACCCCCGCTCGGCTGCCGTCTTCTCTTAGTTGTCGCGGGGCCCCACCCCCGCGACCTGTGCCGTCACCGCCTCACGGCGGCTCGGCTTTGACCGCAGCGTCTATCTGTTCAGTGGAACAGCTGGACTGTTCCCTTTTCGTTCTTCGTTCTTCGTTCTTCCTTCTCGTTATTGCCTCGCGTCCCGCGGCCCGGAAGGCCGGCGCGGCTGGCGCTCTCTGAATTCCTGCTCTTCGCGCGGGCTCTTCGGCGTCAGACGTTCGCCCTTGTAGAGCCACGTCTTCACGCCAATCTGCCCGTAGGTCGTGCTCGCCTCCGCGAAGCCGTAATCGATGTCGGCGCGCAGCGTCTGCAGCGGAAGCTGTCCGTGCAGATACCACTCGGAGCGCGCGATTTCGGCGCCGTTGAGCCGTCCGGAGACGCGCACCTTGATGCCGCGCGCGCCGAAGCGCAGCGCCGATTCAACCGCCTTGCGCATCGCGCGGCGGAACGCCACGCGCTTTTCGAGCTGCATCGCCACCGATTCGGCGATTAGCTGCGCGTCGAGCTCGGGCTTCTGGATCTCCTGAATGTTGATGAAGACCTCGCGATTGGTGCGCTTCTGGATCTCGGCCTTCAGCTTCTCCACCTCGGTGCCCTTGCGTCCGATGATGATGCCGGGGCGCGAGGTGTGGATGTCGATCTTCAGCTTGTTGGCCGCACGCTCGGTCTCGATCTTCGCCACGCCGGCATGCGCGAAGCGCTTCTTCAGATCGGCGCGCAGCGCCAGATCTTCGTGCAGCAGCTTCGCGTAGTCGCGATCGGCGAACCACCGTGACTTCCACGTCTTGTTGAACCCGAGCCGAAATCCGTACGGATGAACTTTTTGACCCATCGTTTTTCAATCTGTCGCGGGGCCCCACCCCCGCGACCTGTGCCGTCGCCGCCTTTGGCGGCTCGGCGGTGAATGCTACGCCTGTCTGCTGAGTGCAGCGGCTCAGCTATTTCTTTTCCTTTTTCGTCTTTCCTTTTTCCTTATCACTGGCCTTCGCCGGCGTCGCGCGCTTCCGCGCCGGCGCCTTGGACGGCTCGCCCTCCGCTGCCGCCTTCACTTTTGCCCGCCCCTTCGGCGCGGGTGCGGCGACCGGCGTAATCTCCGTCGGCCTTTCCGAGACGCGGACGGTGAGGTGCGCGGTGCGCTTCACGACGCGGAACGCGCGGCCCATCGGCGCAGGGCGAATCCGCTTCATCGACGGTCCCTGATTGGCGTAACACGCCGACACGAACAGGCGATCGACGTCGCCGCCGAATCCCTCTTTCTGCTGCGCGTTGGCGATCGCCGAGCGGAGCAGCTTGGCGATATCGTGGCTGATGCCCTTGCGGGTGAATGTGAGCGTCGCGAGCGCGCGATTCACATCGCGTCCGCGGATCAGATCCATGACCAGCCCGGCCTTTTGAGCAGAAGTCCGGACGTACCGGGCCGTTGCGTGAGCTTCGATCGACATGACTAGCTGCCTGCCTTCGCGCCGCCGCCGCCGGCCGCTGGCGCCGCGGCTGCCATCTGCGCCGCCTTTTCCGTTTTCGTCGTGTGCCCCTTGAACGTCTTGGTCGGCGAGAACTCGCCGAGCTTCTGCCCGACCATGTTCTCGGTGACGTACACGGGGATGAACTTCTTCCCGTTGTGCACCGCGAGCGTGTGCCCCACCATCTCGGGGACGACGGTCGACCGGCGCGACCAGGTCTTGACGACCTTCTTCTCGTTCGCGCGATTCATCGACTCGATCTTCTCGAGCAGCGGCGTATCGACGAAGGGACCTTTTTTCAGCGATCGACTCATGGTTACCTCGCGCCCTTCGGGCGGCGCTGGACGATGAACTTGTCCGTCGACTTGCGATTGCGTGTCTTGTAGCCCTTGGTGGGCAGACCCCACGGCGACACCGGATGGCGGCCGCCCGACGTCTTGCCCTCGCCGCCGCCATGCGGGTGATCGACCGGGTTCATGACAACGCCGCGGTTGTGCGGGCGGCGTCCGAGCCACCGGCTGCGGCCGGCTTTGCCGATCGAGACGTTTTCGTGATCGAGGTTGCCCACCTGGCCGACCGTGGCGTAACACACGATGGCGATGTGGCGAATCTCGCCCGACGGCATCTTGACCGAGGCGTAATCCCCTTCTTTCGCCACCAGCTGCACCGACGAGCCCGCGCTCCGCGCGATCTGGCCGCCCTTGCCCGGCTTGAGCTCCACGTTGTGGAGCATCGTGCCGAGCGGGATGTTCTTGAGCGGCAGCGCGTTGCCCGGAAGAATGTCGACGTTGTCCCCCGCGATGACGCTGTCGCCGACCTTGAGGCCGAGCGGCTGCAGGATGTAGCGCTTCTCGCCGTCGGCGTAGGTCACGAGCGCGATGCGCGCCGAGCGGTTCGGGTCGTATTCGATCGTCGAGATCTTTCCGGGAATGTCTTTCTTGTCCCGCTTGAAATCGATGATGCGGTAGAGCCGCTTGTGGCCGCCGCCGCGAAACCACGAGGTGAGCTCGCCATGGTTGTTGCGCCCGCCCGACCGGTGCAGGTTCTCCACCAGCGGCTTGTGCGGCTTGCTCGTCGTGATGTCGTCGAACGTCTGGACGGTCTGAAAGCGCCGGCCAGGTGACGTTGGTTTGTACGCTTTAATCGGCATTACGCAACCTTTATCAATAGCGCGGGGCCCCACCCCCGCGACGGGCGCTACGCGCCCTCAAAGAACTCGGGCATCTTCTCGCCTTCGCGCAGCTTCACGTAGGCTTTCTTCCAGTCCGAACGCTGACCCGCGAAGCGCCCCTGCCGCTTGACCTTGCCGTGCGCGATCGCCGTGCGCACGTGCGCCACCTTCGATCCCAGCAGCGTCTCGACCGCACGCTTGATCTCGGTCTTGTTCGCGTGGGTGGCCACCTCGAACACGATCGTGCGGCCGTCCCGCTCGCGCTGGATCGAGGTCTTCTCGGTGATGAGCGGCCGGCGAATAACGTCAGTGAGTTTCATGGTTACAGTTCCTGCAGCTTCTCGACAGCCGCCTTCGTCGCGATCACCTTCGACGCGTTCATCACGTCGCGCGCGCCGACCCGCGCGCTGGCGAGCAGCTGGACGCCGGGGAGGTTGCGCACCGCGAGGCCGAGCGTCTGGTTCGGCTGCACGTCGATGAGCAAGGCTTTTCCGTCGGCGCCAAGGCGCTTCAACATCTCCACCGCCGACTTGGTTTTCGTTTCCGTCACCGTCAGCTCGTCGACAATCACGAGCGCGCCGTCCTGCACGCGCCGGGCGAGCGCCGCGACGATCGCGCCGCGTTTCACCTTGCGGGGCAGGCGGAAGTCGTAGCTGCGCGGCTGAGGTCCGAACACCGTGCCGCCATGGCGCCACAGCGGATTGCGGATGTCGCCGACACGCGCCCGTCCAGTGCCCTTCTGCTTCCACGGCTTGCGGCCGCTGCCCGCCACGAGCGCGCGGTTCTTCGTCTTGTGCGTGCCGCGCCGCGCTGCCGCGTTGGTGTGGACGACCGACTCCCAGATGAGCGCGTCGTTGACGCGGCCGCCGAACACTTCATCGTTCAGCTCGAAGGAGCCGACTTTTTTGTTATCAGAATTGACGATATCGATCTTCATATTTAGTTTGCGGTGGGGCCCCACCCCCACCGCCTGTGCCTTCGCCGCCTCTCGGCGGCTCGGCTTTGCTCGCGGCACCGTTCTGCCTAGTGCAGCACGCGTCGCTGAGCTAATCCCTAATCCCTAATCCCTAGTCCCCAGTCCCCAATCCCTAATCCCTAATCCCCGTCGCCTACTTCTTCCCCTTGGGTTTCTCAACCTGCGCAACCTTGATCTTCTTGGCCGTGATCGCCTTGCGGATGATCACGTAGCCGCTGGGCGCGCCTGGAATGGCGCCGCGCACGATCAGCAGGTTGTTCTCGGGATCGACCTTCGCGATTTTCAGATTGCGCACCGTCACGCGGTCGCCGCCCATGCGGCCCGCCGCGCGCATCCCCTTGACGACGCGGGAAGGAAACGATGACGCGCCGATCGAGCCGGGCGCGCGATGGAACATCGAGCCGTGCGTGGCCGCGCCGCCGGCGAAATGGTGGCGCTTCACCACGCCCTGAAATCCCTTGCCGCGGCTCGTGCCGATGATGTCGACGCGCTCGCCGTTCTGGAACATGTCGACGAGGACCTGATCGCCGACCTTCGGATCGCCGTCCTTCGCCAGCTTCACTTCGCGCCGCACGCGGGTCGGGGGCACGTTCGCCTTCTTGTAGTGCCCCTCCAGCGGCTTGCCAACCTTCGCCGGCTTGGCGTCCACGAGGCCGAGCTGCACCGATTCGTAGCCGTCGGTGGCAGCCGTCTTCCGCTGCACGACGACGCACGGCCCGGCCTTGATGACGGTGGCCGGGACGATCGAGCCGTCCTCCGCGAACAGCTGCGTCATGCCGACTTTTCTGCCGATGATGGCCGTAACCATGGCTATTTCACATGCTCCTTGCCGAACGCCTTGATCTCGACGTCGACGCCGGCCGGAAGATCCAGCTTCATGAGCGCGTCAACCGTCTGCGGCGTCGGCTCGAAGATGTCGATCAGGCGCTTGTGCGTCCGGACTTCGAACTGCTCCCGCGACTTCTTGTCGACGTGCGGCGAGCGGAGCACCGTCCACTTGTTGATCGAGGTCGGAAGCGGAATCGGACCCGCAAGGCGGGCGCCCGTGCGCTTGGCCGTGTCGACGATTTCAGTCGTCGACTGATCGAGCACGCGCGAGTCGTAGGCCTTGAGGCGGATTCGAATTTTGTCGCTGAACATCTTTTTTTCTCTGTCGTGGGGCCCAATCTTTCTCATGCCGTCGCGGGGCCCCACCCCCGCGACCTGTGCCTTCGCGGCCTTTGGCCGCTCGGCTGTATTTGCCGCACCTATCTGCCTAGTGCGACTGGACTTTAGACTTCCGACTGTCGACTTTCGACTGTCGACTTACTTGCCCTGCGCCTTCGCCACGACTTCTTCGCTCACGTTCGACGGCGCCTGCTCGTACCGGTCGAAGTGCATCGAATACGTCGCGCGCCCCTGCGTGCGCGAGCGGAGATCGGTCGCGTAGCCGAACATCTCCGACAACGGCACGCGCGCCTGGATAATCTGCGTGCCGCCGCGATCTTCCTGCGACTGAATCTGTCCGCGACGGCTCGAGAGGTTGCCCATGACGTCGCCCATGTGTTCCTTCGGGACGACGACCTCGACGCGCATCACCGGCTCGAGCAGCACGGGCTTGGCTTTTTTCGCGGCGTCCTGAAACGCCATCGAGCCGGCGATCTTGAACGCCATTTCCGACGAGTCGACTTCGTGGAACGACCCGTCGTACAGCTCGATGCGCACGTCGTCGACCGGATAGCCGGCGAGCACGCCGCGCGTCAGCGCTTCTTTGATGCCCATGTCGACCGGCTTGATGAATTCCTTCGGAATCGATCCGCCGACGGTCTCGTTTTCGAAGATGTAGCCCGAGCCCGGCTCGCCCGGATAGAGGTGAATCTTCACGTGACCGTACTGACCGCGGCCGCCCGTCTGCTTCGAGTACTTCATTTCGCCGTCGGCAGGGCGGGTCAGCGTTTCCTTGTAAGCCACCTGCGGTTTGCCGACGGTCGCTTCGACGCTGAACTCGCGCTTCAACCGGTCGACGATGATCTCGAGGTGCAGCTCGCCCATGCCGGCGATGATGACCTGACCGGTCTGCTGGTCGGTCTGCACGTTGAACGTCGGATCTTCGGCCATCAGCTTCTGAAGGCCGACGCCGAGCTTTTCCTGGTCGGACTTGGTCTTCGGCTCGATCGCGAGCGAGATGACCGGCTTCGGGAAGTCCATCGACTCGAGCACGATCGGCTGCTTCTCGTCGCACAGCGTGTCGCCGGTCGAGACGCTCTTCAGGCCGACGGCCGCGGCGATATCACCTGCGTAGACTTCCTTGATTTCCTCGCGCTTGTTCGCGTGCATCTTCAGCAGGCGGCCGATGCGTTCGGTGCGCTGCTTGGTGGAGTTGTAGACCGACGAGCCCGAGGTGAGCACGCCGGAATACACGCGGAAGAACGCGAGCTGGCCGACGAACGGGTCGGTCATGATCTTGAACGCCAGCGCGGCAAACGGCGCGTTGTCTTTCGCCGGACGCTCGATCGACGCCGCTTCCGGATTGTCCGGATCGGGTTTCTTGTCCGGGGTCAACGCCGATGATCGCCGGCACGTCGAGCGGCGACGGCAGGAAGTCGACGACCGCATCGAGCAGGGGCTGCACGCCCTTGTTCTTGAACGCCGAGCCGCAGATGACCGGCACGAACGCGGCCTGGCCCTTGCCCTCCTCGCGGACTGAGCTGTTCACGCGCTTGCGGATCGCTGCCTTGATTTCGTCTTCGGTCGGCTCTTCGCCGTGGAGGTACTTCTCGAGAATCTTGTCGTCGGCCTCGCTGACCTTCTCGATCAGCTGCTCGCGGTAGTGCTTCGCCTCGTCAACAGATCGGCCGGGATGTCGCCGACGATATAGTCGGCACCCATCGTTTCGTCCTTGTAGGTGATCGCCTTCATCTTGACGAGGTCGATGACCCCCTTGAAGTGCTCTTCCGAGCCGATCGGCAGCTGAATGGCGACGGGGTTGGCTTCGAGCTTCGAGATGATCTGATCGAAGGTGCGCTTGAAATCGGCGCCGATGCGGTCCATCTTGTTGACGAAGCAGATCCGCGGCACACGATATTTGTCCGCCTGACGCCAGACGGTCTCGGACTGCGGCTCGACACCGGCGACCGAGTCGAACACCGCGACCGCGCCATCGAGCACGCGGAGCGAGCGCTCCACTTCGGCGGTGAAGTCGACGTGGCCGGGCGTATCGATGATGTTGATGCGGTGATCGCGCCAGAAGCAGGTCGTCGCGGCGGAGGTAATCGTGATGCCGCGCTCCTGTTCCTGCTCCATCCAGTCCATGACGGCCGTGCCCTCATGAACCTCGCCGATCTTGTACGTAATCCCGGTGTAGAACAGGATCCGTTCCGTCGTCGTCGTCTTGCCGGCATCGATGTGCGCCATGATGCCGATGTTCCGCGTTTTTTCTAACGAATGTGACCGTGGCATTGCTGTGTTTTATTCGTTGTTCGTTCTTCGTTTTTCGTTAGTTGCTACCAGCGATAGTGGGCAAACGCCTTGTTGGCTTCCGCCATCCGGTGCGTGTCTTCGCGCTTCTTGACGGCGCCGCCGCGCAGGTTGGCCGCGTCCATGAGCTCGTTGGCGAGCTTTTCCTGCATCGTCTTGCCGTCGCCGCGCGCCCGGGCGAAGCCGACGAGCCAGCGGATGCTCAGCGACAGCCGGCGGTTCGGGTTCACCTCGACCGGCACCTGGTAGTTGGACCCGCCAACGCGCCGCGACTTCACTTCGAGACTCGGCTTGACGTTGTCGACCGCCTTCTTGAACACCTTGAGGGGGTCGTCGCCGGTCTTTTCCTTGATGATGTCGAAGCTGCGGTAGAAGATGCCCTCCGCGGTGTTCCTCTTGCCGTCCCGCATCACCGTATTGATGAAGCGGGTCACGAGCGGGCTCTGATACAGCGGATCGGACGCCAACTCCCGTTTTGCAATAACTCGTCGTCGAGGCATTTTTCCTTCTTCGTTTTTCTTTTTTCGTTATGCCTTGGGCCGTTTGGCCCCGTACTTCGACCGGCCCTGTTTGCGTCCCTGCACGCCTACTGCGTCCAGCGTTCCACGGACCACGTGGTAGCGGACGCCGGGAAGGTCCTTCACACGGCCGCCGCGAATCAGGACCAGCGAGTGCTCCTGAAGGTTGTGGCCGACGCCCGGAATGTAGGTGGTCACTTCGATGCCGTTGGTCAGCCGCACGCGGGCGACCTTGCGAAGCGCGGAGTTCGGCTTCTTCGGCGTCTGGGTGAAGACGCGCACGCAGACGCCGCGCTTCTGCGGGCTGTTCTGCAGTGCGGGGCTCTTCGTTTTGCTGACGATCTTCGTCCGACCGCTGCGGACAAGCTGACTGATAGTCGGCACGGAAAAAAACTCCAGCGCCCGCCACAAACGGCATTCGAGCCGCGAAGGCGGACTGAAAAGCGCGTCGGGCCTAGAAGCACCCGCCTTCGCCAAAAGGCTTCGGCGTGGCAGGCGCTTGGCGCCCGATGCAATACCCTATTGATAGAAGTCGCGTTGCGCCGCGGTCCTTCCGCGGGCCGTTCCTAAAAAAGGGGCGTTGAAGCCTCTTTCGTGCGGTTCGAAGCTAGATAGGGTTTCCTAACTTCGATACAACCTGACGAATATAACATTACTGTCCAGGAGACGCAACAATGGGCGAATCTGTGACGACTGCTTCAGGGCTGAAGTACGAGGATATCGACCCGGGAACCGGGCCGGTTGCGGCCAGCGGACAAAAAGCGAAAGTCCATTATACGGGCTGGCTGACCAACGGACAGAAGTTCGACTCATCCAAGGATCGCAACGATCCGTTCGAATTCACCCTCGGCGCGGGGCAGGTTATTAAAGGATGGGATGAAGGGGTCGCGGGGATGAAGGTGGGCGGCAAACGGAAGCTCATGATCCCCCCGTCACTCGGCTACGGCGCGCGCGGCGCGGGCGGAGTGATTCCCCCAATGCTGAACTGATCTTCGAAGTGGAGCTGCTCGGCATCAGTAGTCAGACAGTCGCAAGTCGACAGTCGTAGTCGACAGTCCAGTCGCAAGTCGTCGTCGTCCCCAGACGTCCGAGGCCGATTCGTCCTCCGCGATCGGCCGGCATCGTCGGGGCGCACGCCGCCGACGTGCGTAGTTCTCCACTGCGTAGCATCTTGCTGATCTCGGAGACGCTAAGATCCTTGATGAACTCGCCGGGCTGCGCATTGCGATCGTGCGGAAACCGCGCTCGGCCTACGGCCACGCCACGGTTTTCAGTTCGATCGCGACCTCAGGCAGACCCCGCTGACCAGTTCGACTCCAATCTCGTCGAATTCGCTTTCATGCGCGAGGCACTCCGTGCCATCGACCGTCGCGACTGCGACTGGACTTAGACTTGCGACTGTGACTAGAGACTGTTGACATCTTACTCCGCCAGTCGAACACGTTCGTCTCGCCTTCAGCTTTCGCGTTCCGGTTCGATCCGAACACCAGTTTCGTTCCGTCGGGCGAGAACATCGGGAACCCGTCGAACGTCGGGTTGAACGTGACCTGCTCGAGGCCCGATCCGTCGAGGTTGACGATGAAAAGATCGAAGTCGCGCCCTTTGGGATCTTTGATGTTCGACGCGAAGATGATGCGTTTGCCGTCGGGGTGCCAGGCTGGGGCGAAGTTGGCGCCGCCGAGCCTGGTGACCTGGCGGAGGTTGCTGCCATCGCGGTTCATCACGTAAATCTCGAGGGTCGTCGGCCTCCACAATCCTTCCTTCAACAGGCCCTGATAGTCCGCGAGCTCTTTCGCGTCGCTGATCGGCCGTCCCCGGAAGACGATCTGCTTGCCGTCGGGCGAAAACCACGGCCCTCCGTCCGGGCCCGGGCGGTTCGTCAGCCGGCGCACGTCGGATCCGTCTCCGTTCATCGAATAAATTTCCATGTCGCCGTCGCGCATGCTCGTAAAGACGATGCGGCCGTCGGGACCGATGGTGGCTTCGGCGTCATACCCGGGCGTGGTTGTGAGGCGGCGCGGGTTCGAGCCGTCTGGCGAAGCGCGGAAGATGTCGTAGGTGTCGTAAATCGGCCAGACGTATCCGCGCGCATAGCTCGGCCGCGGAGGGCATTCCGCCGAGCCGAGATGCGTGGACGCATACACGATCGACTTCCCGTCGGGAAAAAAGTAACCGCACGTCGTCCGCCCGCCCTTGCTCAACTGCTTCCTGTTCGAGCCGTCCACGTTCATCGTGAAAATCTGATCGCACGTGCCGGGTGCGCCGGGATTCGTCTGATAGATCAGCTGACGGCCGTCGGGTGAAAAATACGCCTCGGCGTTTTCGCCTCCCGAGGTGAGCTGCCGTGATATTGTCGAGATGGCGCTCGCGGCGGGCGGCGGTGCCTGCGCGGCCAGAAGACGATGCGCCAATCCGGCAGATCAAGGCGGCAATCGTCAATCGCAGAATATGGCAATGCTGAGGCTCCTGATTGTTTACTGCACAGTATCATCTCGAAATGGTCCCCGCACCTCTCACGGCTGTCCGAAATCGCGCACGCGGTGCGCCAGCGCGGCGGCCGCGCGCTCGTCGTCGGCGGCTGGGTCCGCGATCGCCTTCTGGGCATCGACGCTACTGAGGTCGACATGGAGATCTTCGGCATTCCCGCCGGAGATCTGCCGGCTGTGCTCGAGCCGTTCGGCAAAGTCGAGCCGATCGGCAAGAGTTTCCCCGTTTACAAGATCGGAACCATCGACATCGGCCTTCCCCGCCGCGAATCGAAAAGCGGAACGGGGCACAAGGGATTCATCGTCGAAGGCGATCCTCGATGTCGATTGAAGACGCGGCGCGGCGCCGCGACTTCACCGTCAACGCGATCTCGTGGGATCCGCTGGCCGGCACCTACGAAGACCCCTTCAACGGGCGCGCAGACATCGAGCGCAAAATTCTTCGTGCGGTCGATCGCGGCGACGTTCGGCGACGACAGCCTGCGCGTGCTGCGGGCGGTTCAGTTCGCCGCGCGGTTCGAGATGTCGCTCGACGAAGCCACGAAGACGCTGTGCCGCGCGATCCGCCTCGACGATCTGCCGCCGGAACGCATCTGGGGGGAGATCGAAAAGCTGCTGCTCCGCGCGAGGCGGCCATCGATTGGATTCGCGCTGGCGCTCGAGTTGGGCGTCGTGGATCAGCTGTTTCCAGAGTTGAAGGCGCTCGTGGGCTGCGTGCAGGAGCCCGAATGGCATCCGGAAGGAGACGTGTGGGTGCACACGCTCCAGGTGATCGACCAGGCGCGCGCGCGCATCGACGACCTCGACCGCGCCGACCAGCTCATCGTCATGCTCGGCGCAGTGACGCATGATTTCGGCAAGCCCGCGACGACGGCATTCCTCGACGGCCGGATCCGCTCGATGAATCACGAGGAAGAAGGGGTCGAACCTGCGTCGGCGTTCCTCGACCGGCTCAACGTTCATTCGATCGACGGCAAAGATGTGCGGGGCCAGGTGCTCGGACTCGTCGCGCATCATCTGAAGCCGGGAATGCTCTACAAGGTGCGTGAAGCAGCTCACCGACGGCGCGTTCCGGCGGCTCTCGCAGAAAGCCAACCTCGAGCTGCTCGCCCGCGTCGCGAAGTCGGATTGCCTGGGCCGCGCTCCCGGACAGTTCGATTGCTCGGCGATGGACTGGTTTCTCGAGCGCGCCCGCGAGCTCGGCGTCGACCGCAGCCCTCCGAAGCCGCTGCTGCTCGGACGGCATCTTCTCGATCTCGGCATGCCGCCAGGCCCCGCCATGGGCGCGCTGCTGAAAGAGGTCTACGAGAAGCAGCTGGATGGGGAAATCAAGACCACCGAAGAAGGAATCGCGCTGGCAACAGACCTGATTTCGGTACTTCACCGCAGAGACGCTGAGACGCAGGGATTCTTGAGAATTCTCTGCGCCCCCGCGCCTTTGCGGTGAGACGTGCAGATCTACGCGGCGCGTTCTTGTGCTCTTCGGAATTCTTCCAGCAGGCGGGGCACGTTCGTGCCGACCGAATGCAGCGTCGGCGACCAGCCCAGCGCGCGGGCGCGCGGGCCTCTGACACGCTGATCCAGCGCCAGCGCGTCGGCGTAAGCGCCAAGCTTCTTTCGCGCCTCTTCGAGCGGCACGTGGCGAACGTCGGGTGTCATGGTGAGATGGCCGGCAACACCTTCGACGATCGCGTTGACCGTCTCGTCGCCTTCATCGTTCGCGTGGTAAATCCCGTCGGCTTCGGGCCGCGTGGCGATGCGCACGTACAGATCCGCGAGATCGCGGTCGTAGACGAGCGGCCAGTGATTCTCTCCCGATCCGATGACGCGAATGAGGCCGTTCAGCGCGTTCTTCAGCAGTTCGGACACAATGCCCCGATTTCCGCCATAAACGATGCCCGGACGGATGACGGCGGTGCGCAGACCGGGCGTCGCGGCCTGAAGCACCAGTTGTTCATGCGTCGGCCGCCAACCCAGCAACTGCCCCGGATTGGGCTGAGCCGTCTCATCCATCGGCTGCGCATTCGATCCCAGAACCCAGATGCCCGAGGTATACACAAACGACGCCGGCGACGTTCTGGCGCGCGCGGTCGCGGCGCTCAACAACGTGTCGATCGCCTTGCGGTCGATTTCTTCGCGCTTCGGGCTCGAGTCTGCCGCCGCGTGGATGTACGCGTCGTGCCCTTCAGCCACCGCGCGGTACGTCTTGACCGTTCTGATATCGCCGAGCACGGGCGTCACACCGCGCGCCGCCAACGCGTCGGCGGCCTGCGGCGTACGCACCAGAGCGGTGATTTGATGATTTGCGCGGAGCAGCGCGTCGACCACAGCGGAGCCGATGTATCCTGTCGCGCCTGTCAAGAAAATACGCATGAAGGTCCCTACATCATAATTCAGCCGATGCGTCGGGATACCTTACTCGATTTCTTCAACGATGTCTCCGCACAACGCGGTGAATTTTTCGTCTACGACGACGGATATAGGGCACGATCGTATTCGTACGCAGAAACTGCGCAGGCCGCGCGCGGATTTGCCGCGCGGCTCCAGGCCGCGGGGGTTGTCAAAGGCGACAAGGTTGTCGTTTGGAGCGAGAACCGCCCGGAGTGGATTATCGCGCTGTGGGGCTGTTTCCTGAACGGATCCATCGCGGTCCCGATCGACTACCGCGCGTCGCGCGCGTTTCTCGACAAGGTCGCCGGCATCGTCGACGCCAGGCTCGTGCTGCTGGGAGATGACGTCGAGGATCTGCGAGAGGGAGAGCAAGAGCAGAGAGCAAGAGCGGAGAGCAGAGAGCCGGATCTGGAAGCTGTCGGATATCGATTTTCGCAACCTCGATGCCTCCGCCTTCACGCCTGTTGCGGTCACGCGCGACGATACGGTCGAAATCATCTTCACGTCGGGCGCGACGGCAGACCCGAAAGGGGTGGTGCTGACGCACCGCAACGTGCTGGCGAATATCGTCCCGGTCGAAAGAGAAGTCCGGAAGTACAAGAAATACGGCCGCCCGTTCTTTCCGATCCGGTTCCTCAACCTCCTGCCGCTCAGCCACATGTTCGGCCAGGCGATGGCCACCTTCGTGCCGCCGATGCTCGAAGGGACGGTGATCTTCATGCGCGGCTACAACCCGCAGGAAATCGTCCGTCAGATTAAGACGCGGCGGGTGTCGGTGCTGGTCTCGGTGCCGAAGATTCTCGACGTGCTTGCCGACTACGTGGCGCGCCTGCATCCCGAAGTGCGCGACGTTCCCGCCGGCAAGGAACACGTGGCAAGACGCTGGTGGCGCTATCGCGCGATCCATCGTTTGTTCGGCGCGAAGTTCTGGTCGTTCGTCGTGGGGGCCGCGCCGCTGGAAACGTCGCTGGAGTCGTTCTGGGGACGCCTCGGGTTTGTCGTCGTGCAGGGGTACGGCCTCACCGAAACAGCGCCGATCGTGACGCTGAACCATCCGTTCTCGACCAGCAAAGGATCGGTCGGCAAGCCCATCGGCGGCGTCAACGTCAGGATCGCGGCGGACGGCGAAATTCTCGTGCGCGGCGAAAACGTGACAACGGGGTATTACGGCGCGCCCGACACCGGCGCGTTCGAAGACGGATGGTTTCATACCGGCGACATCGGCGAGCTCGATGAAGGCGGCCGGTTGTTCATCCGCGGACGCAAGAAGGAAATGATCGTGACGCCAGAGGGGCTCAACGTGTTTCCGGAAGATGTCGAGCGCGCGGTCAACGCCGTGGCAGGCGTCAAAGAATCGGCGGCGGTCGGCGTGACCCAGAACGGCGAAGAGCGCGTGCAGATTGCCCTTGTCGTGGATCCTGGCATCGATCCCGATGCGGTCATTCGCACCGCGAACACGCAGCTTGCCGATCATCAGCGTATTCGCGCCGGCCGAATCTGGCCGGGCGCCGAACTGCCGCGCACCGAAGGCACCAGGAAGCTCAAGCGCCATGAAATCCGGACATGGCTGCAGACCGGAGCGGCGCCCGTTGTCTCAACATCGGGAGCGGCGAGCGTCGAGTCGGTCGATTGCGCGGTTCACCGGCGGCCGCGCGATCGCTCCAGGCGCGACGCTGGAAGAGCTCGGTCTGAGCTCGCTCGAACGCGTCGAGATGATGGTCGCGCTCGAAGAGGCGCTCAACACGTCGATCGACGAAACGGCGTTTTCGAAGGCGGCGACGGTCGCCGACCTCGAGCGCATCGCGGCCGCGCCGGCCGCGGCGGAAGCGCCGCCGGAGCCGGTGGAGTTCCCGTCATGGAATCGATCGGCACCTGTCGGCGCGATCCGCGCGGTGAGCCAGTCGTTCTTCCTGCTGCCGTTGGCGCGCGTCTTTGCATGGATAAAGGTCGAAGGACTCGAGACATCTCCACGGCCTCGACGGGCCGGTGATCTTCGCCGCCAATCACCAGAGCCACATGGATGTGCCGGTGATTCTCGCGGCTCTGCCCGGCAAGTGGCGCCGACGCGTCGCGCCGGCGATGGCGAAGGAGTTTTTCAAGGCGCATTTTTTCCCTGGCGAGTTCTCGCGCAAGCAGCGGTTCACCAACAGCCTCAACTACTACCTGTCCGCCTTCTTCTTCAACACGTTCCCGCTTCCGCAGCGGGAAGCGGGCGCCCGGCAGACACTCCGGTATGCCGGCGAGCTCCTCAGCGACGGCTTTTCCGTGTTGATTTTTCCGGAAGGCAAACGCACCGATCGCGGCGAAATATCCACGTTCAAGCCAGGCGTCGCGATGATGGCGGCGCGGCTGGGGGTTCCGGTGGTACCGATCCGGCTCGAGGGGGTCGATCGCGTCCTCCACCAGAGGTGGAAGATGGCCAAACCCGGCCCCGTGCACATCACAATCGGCGCGCCAATGCAGCTAAGTGGTGACGATTACATAGGTTTAGCGGCGCGCGTCGAAGACGCCGTTCGAAACTTGGACGCGTCATGAAAATTTATGGCACAATCATTGCGAGCGATTCGGGAACCGCGCGACGATCGCGTGAAGTCGCCTGGTCGCTCGCAATTCGCGCCGTCGCGAACGGAAAGGATTTCGAGCCAGTTTGAGCAAAGACGATTTGATAGACATGCAGGGAACAGTGGTCGCAGTACACAGTGGAGGTCTCTACCGAGTTCAATGCGACGCCGGGCACGAGGTGCTCGCCCAGCTCAGCGGCCGGATGCGCCGCTTTCGCATCAAGGTCGTTCCGGGCGATCGCGTGACCGTGGGGGTTTCTCCTTACGATCCGGTTCGCGGCATCATCACGTTCCGCGCTCGTTAGGCCAGTTACATGTTCGACGATTCCAGCTCACCACTCGCACGACCCACCGCCGTTGCCACGCCGGAGGAAGCGCCGGCGTCGCAGTCGGCCGCCGTCCAGCGCTATCACAGCTGCCGCTGGAGAAAGCCGCCCGAAGACGGCAACGCGGCCGATTTCTGCTCGCATCGCGACGTGCTGCCGATGGCCGGCACGACAGGATTCGATCCCGAGGCATGGTGCCCCGACTGCGCGTTCTACAAAGTGCGTCGGGTGCCGAAGAAACGGCCTGTCGAAGACTACGGTTACTGAATTGGGAGATTGGCAGATTAGGAAGATTGGGAGATTACGCAGAGTCACGCTGTCACGTCACTAATCCCTAATCCCTCAATCCCACCTAATCCCTAATCCCCATCCCTGCCAATCAGTTCTTATTCAGAGAACTCCCTCGCCAGTTCCACCCATTCGCCGTTCGGCGATAGCTGCTGGTACGCGCGCCAGTGGGGCTTCGCTTCCAGCGAGTGTCCCGTCTTCTCCAGCGTGATCGCCAGATAGAAGTGCGCGTCCGGGTAGCTGCCGTTCAGCCGCAGCGCCGTGCGATAGCACGTCGTCGCCTCCTGAAACCGGCCCAGATCGTGATAGATGTTTCCGAGATTGAAGTGCGCCTCGAAAAAATCGGGGTCGAGTCCTATCGCGCGCTCGTACAACGCTTGCGCTTCTGCGAGCTCGTCTTTGCCGTAATGGATGTTTGCGAGGTTGATTAACGCAGGCACGAGGTAAGGATCGATTTCGAGGGCCTTGCGATACCACGTCGCCGCCGCGTTGTGGCGCGACTCGTCGACGTCGAGCGCCGAGGCTTTCATGAAATATTCCTCGGCAAGCGTCTGCGGCGCGGTCAGCGGCGCTGCTGCCTCCTTGAGCGCATCTTGTATCTTTCGGCGGCTCCTTCGGCTTTCCGGGGCGCTTGAGCCGGATGATGCGCGCGGGCTCGGCGTCGATGCGGAAATCGAACGTCAGCTGGCCACTGCGCTCCGCCTGAAGAGAACGCAGGATGGCGCGGAACGGCGCCGTCGCGAGGTCGGCGCTGACCTGCCGGATGACGAGCAGATCGGCGAACGCGAAATACGTTTCCGTGTGGGTGCGCATCACCGGACGAATCAAGCCCCATTTCTGCAGGTAGCGCAGGTGATCTTCACGCAGCCCGGGATACATCGTCAGCAGATCGCGCTGCGCGTAGTACTGCTGCTTCAGTTCGTCGGGCGGCTGGATACCCGCCATCCGGCAGAAATCGCTCTCGCTGATGACTCGCAGGCCCAGGTCTTCTGCTCTGCGGAGCTTTTGACTCTTGTCCGAGCCCGAGAAGCCTTCCGCGCCGACGACGACAAGTGTCGTTTTTGCGGTCACTTCATCGGCGACGGTACCGCCGAGCTTGATGACCACAGCCTGCGCTTCTTTTCGGCCGAGCGATGAAAGTTTGCCGGTGAAGACGACAACCTGATCCGCAAGAGGACGTTCGGAAGGAAGCTGTGGCGCCAATACGCGCCAATGTGCTTGAGGCGGGATTAGATGTCAAGCGCCGACCGGCCTACAATCGTGAGCTGATGCTGCTCGCAGGCGACGTCGGCGGTACGAAAACCTTGATGGGCCTGTTCGCGCGCGGCGAATCGCGGCCGGCGGCGATCGAGGTACGCGCATATCGAACGCTCGACTTTGCCGATTTCGGCGCACTGACTCTCCAGTTTCTGAAAGACACGTCCACGGCCGCGGCGGATATCGAAGTCGCGAGCTTCGGCGTTGCCGGGCCGGTTGCCGGCACGCTCGCGCGGCTCACGAACGTGCCCTGGGTCGTCGATCTCGGCGTCACTCTCACCAGCGCGTTCCCGTACGCAGCGCACATCTGCTGAACGATCTCGAAGCGTTGGCGTGGTCGATTCCGGTCCTCGAAGAGCGCGAGATCGAAGTGCTCTACGAAGGGCATGCCGATCCGCGTGGAAATGCCGCGCTGATTGCCGCGGGAACCGGCCTCGGTATCGCGCTGCTGCCGAACATCGGCGGGCGCCTCATACCCAGGGCCTCTGAAGGAGGACATGCCGACTTCGCTCCTCGCCGCCCGCTCGAGCAGGTATTGGCGAGCGCGTTAATCGACGAATTCGGGCGCGCCGACATCGAGCGCGTCGTCTCCGGACCGGGCATCGCGCACATCCACCGCGTGTTGTATCCGCATCAGTGCGAGACGTTGACGCCGATGCCGTCGAACGACAATCTCCCTGCCGCGATCTCGTTCGCCGCCCTCGAAGCGGATGCGCGTCGTGTACGCACACGCTCGAGTTGTTCGTCTCGGCCTACGGCGCCAGCGCCGGCAATCTCGCGCTGACGACGCTGTCAACGGCAGGCTTGTATCTGGGAGGCGGGATCGCTCCGCGGATTCTCCCGGCGCTGCGATGGCCGATGTTCCTGGAGGCGTTTCTCGACAAGGCGCCGATGAACCATTTGATTTCGCGCGTCCCGGTGAAGGTGATTGTGAATCCCGGCGCCGGACTCGTAGGAGCCGCGACGCACGCACAGGAAGAAAACAGGAGATTAGGAGTTTAGGAGGCTCGATTCTTCGGATCTCAACACGGAGTCACGGAGTCACGGAGACGCACAGAGCAATTGCGCTTGTGCGGCGTTCTCCGTGGATTGCGTCAGTGGGTTCCGGTAGCAGAGCGTCGACGACGCGGATCGTGTGAACCACGAACTACAAGAACCTCAACCCTTCCTTGTTCTTGCATTTCGGGTTCGCACATCCTCGCCACGCGCGCTTTGGCGCGCGCCGTCGACGCGCTGCGCGTGTCTCCGTGATGATGTTGTGTTCTTTCGTTCTCTCGTTCTCCTGTTACAGAGATCTCCTAGTCTCCTAATCTCTTGTTTAAGTAGTGGAGATTAGTTCCGGCAACCCCAGTGCCTGGCGCACTCTCGGGTTGACAACCTCCCCACTGTTGGCGACGAGCGTGTCACGGGTGATCTCGTCGCTCATGTCCAGTTTCACGCTGCCGCCTTTCGCGAGATGCAGCAGGAACGTCGTGATGTTTTTCGCATACATCTGGCTGGCGTGATATGGCACGGTCGACGGCAGATTGGTCGGGCCCAGAATCGTGACACCTTGGTCGACGACGACCTCGTCGGCGCGGGTCAGCTCGCAATTGCCGCCGCGCTCGGCGGCCAGATCGACGATCACCGATCCAGGCGCCATCCCGCGCACCATCTCGGCGGTCACCAGCACCGGCGCTTTCTTGCCCGGCACCACAGCGGTCGTAATGACGACGTCATTCGCGGCGACGACGCGCGTCATCATCTCGCGCTGACGCTGGTAGAACGCTTCGTCCTGCGCTTTGGCGTAACCACCCTTGTCTTCGGCCTGCCCGGTGTCGAGCGGCAGCTCGACGAACTTTGCCCCGACGCTCTGCACCTGCTCTTTCACGGCCGGCCGCACGTCGTATGCCTCGACCACGGCGCCGAGCTTGCGCGCCGTCGCAATCGCCTGCAGCCCGGCAACGCCGACGCCGACGATGAACACGTGCGCGGGAGTGATGGTGCCGGCGGCGGTGGTCAACAGCGGAAACATGCGCGGCAGCGCGTCGGCCGCGAGCAGCACGGCTTTGTAGCCTGCTATCGTTGCCATCGACGAGAGCACGTCCATGCTCTGCGCGCGCGTGATGCGCGGGATCAGCTCGAGCGCAAATGCCGTGACGCCAAGCGACGCCATCTGGCGAACGGTTTCGGGTGAGCCGAGCGGATCGGCCATGCCGATCACAATCTGGCCAGGCTTGACCGGCGTCAGCCCGCCGGCGCGGACCTGAAGCACCACGTCTGCGGCGAGCACATCGGCACGGCTGGCGAGCTGCGCCCCTTTTTCTTCGTACGCCGCGTCGGGAAAACCGGCGCGCGCACCAGCTCCGCGCTCGATCATCACCTCGAAGCCGGCTTTTTTCAGCGGCGCGATCGAAGCCGGCACCAACGCGACGCGGCGCTCGCCGGCAGTCTGTTCCGCGGGCACTCCAACTTTCATGTGGGCATTCTAGTGCATACTAAACTCTGGTTCCTTCGCACAGGTTCGCAGGTTCCAGGTTCCAGGTTCCGGTTCCAGTTCCGCGTTCCTTGAACCGTGACTGCAGAACGTGGAACCCTGAACGAGAACCTGGAATTTGGAACCCGGAACCCGGAACCCGGAACCCCGTTACCGTGCAGCTCACTCTAGCGCTTGCGCAGCTGAATCCCACCGTAGGAGACATCGACGGCAATCTCGCTCGCATCAGGATCGCGCGCGATGGAGCGGCTGCCGATGGCGCCGATCTCGTCGTGTTGCCCGAGCTCGCGATCATCGGATACCCGCCGGAAGATCTCGTCCTTCGCCGGTCGGTGATCGATGCGTGCCACGACGCAATCGACTGCCTGAGTGGCCGAAAGCCGTACGGGCCCGGCACTCATCGCCACGACCCCCTGGCGCGAGAGCGGCCGCGTCTTCAACGCCGCGATCGTCATCGACAGGGGCGCCATAGCGCCGCGATTCAAGTGCGACCTGCCGAACTACGGGGTCTTCGACGAAAAGCGTGTCTTCAGCCCCGGGCCGTTTCCCGAACCGGTGAACTTCCGCGGTATCAGGATTGGCGTACCCGTCTGCGAAGACATCTGGACGCCCGCCGTGACGGCGCACCTCGCCCAGAAGGGAGCGGAGTTTTTCATCGTGCCGAACGGCTCGCCGTTCGAGGCGGGCAAGTTCTCCACGCGCATCGATCTCGCGCGGGCGCGCACGCGCGAAACCGGCCGCGCCCTCCTTTACGTCAATCAGATCGGTGGACAGGACGAGCTCGTGTTCGACGGCCGCTCGTTTGTCCTCGACGATACCGGCACGCTGGTGCATTCGATGCCCGGGTGGACCGAAGCCATCGACATGGTCCGATTGAAGCTGACCGGCGATCGCTGGACATGCGAATCGCTGAACAAGACGGCAGATCCCACGGTGCACGAGCTGGAGGACATTTACAGCGCGCTCATCGTTGGCTTGCGCGACTACGTGGAAAAAAACGGTTTCCCTGGCATCGTCCTCGGATTGTCGGGGGGCATCGACTCGGCGCTGAGTGCCGCGGTCGCGGTAGATGCGCTCGGCCCTGAACGCGTCCTCGGGGTGCGGCTCCCATCGCCATTCACAAGCGAGGTGAGCATGCAGGAGGCGCAGGCGGTTGCCGATCGTCTCGGCATACGTCTGTTGACGATTCCAATCGAGCCCGCCATGACGAGCGCGGAAGCCGCGCTCGCGCCGGTGTTCGAGGGACGGCCGCGCGACGTCTCCGAAGAAAATCTGCAGGCGCGTATCCGCGGCATGTTGCTGATGGCGCTCTCCAACAAGTTCGGTCACCTGCTGCTCACCACCGGAAACAAATCCGAGATGTCCGTGGGCTATGCCACGCTGTACGGCGACATGTGCGGAGGCTTTTCGGTGCTGAAGGACATCTATAAGACCGACGTCTATCGGCTGTCCCGATGGCGGAACGCACACCGGCCTCCGTTCGCGAAAGGCGCGAGCGGCGACGTGATCCCGGAGCGGACGATCACCCGTCCGCCAACCGCCGAGCTTCGCCCCAACCAGACCGACCAGGACTCGCTGCCGCCCTACGAACAGCTCGATGCCGTTCTCGAGGGCTTGATCGAAGAGGAGCGATCGGTCGACGAGCTCGCGGCGGTTGCGCCGCGCGAGGTCGTGACGCGGGTGCAGCACATGTTGTACATCGCCGAATACAAGCGGCGTCAGGCGCCGCCGGGCGTGAAAGTGAGCCGCAGGAGCTTCGGCCGCGATCGCCGTTATCCGATTACGAACCGTTTTCGTGAGCTAAAATGAAGATCACGTTGAACGGCGACCCGCACGAGGTCGCCGGCCCCCTGACGCTTTCCGCCCTGCTCGAGCAGTTGAAGATCGATTCGCGGCGTGTCGCCGTCGAGCACAATCTCACGGTGGTGAAGCGGGCTGAATACGACCTCACCCAGATAGGTGAGGGCGACGAGATCGAGATCGTGAATTTTGTAGGTGGTGGCGCGTCATGACAACTCCACAATCCCCGGGAGCCGATCGCGATCCGCTGGTCATCGCCGGCCGCGAGTTCAAGTCGCGCCTGATCGTCGGGACAGGGAAATATTCGTCGTTTGCGGTGATGCGGCGCGCCCACGAGGCCTCGGGCGCCGAGATGGTGACGGTGGCCGTGCGCCGCGTCAACATCAGCGATCGCACGAAGGAATCGCTCCTCGACTACATCGATACCGACGCCATTGCGCTGCTGCCGAACACCGCCGGCTGTTATTCCGCGGACGAGGCAGTTCGCACGGCCCGTCTGGGCCGCGAGGCCGGGTTGTCCAACTGGGTGAAGCTCGAGGTCATCGGCGACGAGCGCACGCTGTTTCCCGACAACGAAGAGCTCATCGCCGCCACGAAGATCCTCGTCAAGGAGGGCTTCGTCGTCCTTCCGTACACGACCGACGATCCCATCGTGTGCCGCAAACTGGAAGACGCCGGCGCCGCCGCCGTCATGCCGCTGGGCGCGCCCATCGGGTCGGGTCTGGGCATTCAGAACGCCAACAACATCAGAATCATCCGCGAGTTCGCTCGCGTGCCGATCATTCTGGACGCGGGCGTCGGCACGGCCTCCGACGCAACCATCGCCATGGAGCTCGGCGCTGACGGTGTGCTGATGAACACCGCAATCGCCGAAGCGCAGGATCCCGTCGCCATGGCCACGGCAATGAAGCTCGGGGTTCAGGCGGGCCGGCTGGCGTACCGCGCGGGCCGCATGGGCAAGCGCATGTATGCGAGCGCCAGCAGCCCGTTGGCTGGAACACTCAAGACATAACGAACACACAACCTTACGGGTCTTGCATGTTGCTGATGTCACTGGTTGCGGCAAGCGCCCTGGTACTCACCATCGCCGGCGTTCTACCGGAGGCGCGCTTCGGTCAGCTGGTGATACTTCTCGCCGCGGTTCATTTACTGACAATTGCCTTGCAGATCGGGCAAGCCGGCCGGTGGCGCGACGTGATCCGCGGGCGAGCATGGGTAATCGCGCTGCTCGCGGTCTGCGCCGTCGCCGTGACGGTTCGACTGCCGGGCTTTGCGAGCGATCTGGGACACACCCCGCTGGACATCGACGAGGAACGCGTTGCCGCGAACGTCCAGCACTATTTCCTTACCGGCGAGGTTCAACACGAGCACATCGAGCATTATCCCGGTGCGGTGTTCTGGCTCTTCTCAGCCTCCTCGCTTCTTTTTTTTGTTCGGGCACTGACCAACGGCGTCGTGACGGTTGTCAATGAGTTACCTCTCGAGACATTCGCCAGCGCGGCGCGAATGGCGAATATCTGGGTGGCGGCGGCTACGGCTGGCATAACAGGTCTGATCGGATGGCGAATATCGGGAAAGGCAGCGGCGGTTCTGGGCGCGCTGCTGGTTGCCATCGTGCCGCTATCGGTCGAAACCACCGTCCTGGTTCGAAACGACGCTGGAATGGTCCTCGCCGTCGTCGCAGCAACATACGCCGCGCTGGCGTATTACGACACCGGGAAGCTCACATGGATCGCAGCGTGCGGAGCGGCCGCCGGGCTCGCAGCGGGCATCAAGTACACGGCGGTTTTCGCCCTTGCGCCGGTGTTGATTGCGGCGTTGTCGGTGTCGCCGGTCCAGAAGCAGGTTCGCGCCGCGGCCCTCGGGCTGCTGGCGTTTGGGTTGGCAGTCGGCGACATCACATCACTTCATCTGGGCAGACTTTCCGAACTTCTTGCACCAGGTCGCGGAGCAGTACGCCTTCACCGGCCGTGACCACAGGTGGTCGACTGACGAGCCGGAGTGGTTCTACGTGATGACGCTCGTAACAGCGGGCCTGGGGTGGCCGATGCTGCTGCTGGCGACCGCCTTCACCGTATATGCGCTGGCGACACGGAAGCCGAAACTGTGGATGTTCGTCAGTTTCCCGCTCATATACATGTGGTTCATGACAAGGCGGGAGCTCCAGGTTGCGCGCTGGGTGTTTCCGCTTGTCCCCTTCGTCGCGGTCGCCGGCTCCGCTGCTCTGGCCGAGTGTCTTGCGCGCGTGCCCGCACTGCTCCCATCCGGGTCAACGCCGCACGTGCGCATTCGCCTCGGCCGGCTGACTGCGGCAGTGGCAATGGTCGCGGTGCTTTGGCAGCCGCTATGGGCGGGAGCTGTTTCTTTCAGCCGGCGGGTCACTCGACCGACGCACGAGCTCGCGGAAGCCTGGATCCGCGATAACGCAAAGCCGGGAACCGTTGTGCTGCTCGAACGGGCGTGGCTGGATCTGAGCCACACCCCGGTCGTCACACGACGCGTCGCTAATCTGAGTGCGGTGCTGGACGGCCGCATCGACCAGCTCGACGGATGCGACTGGATAGTCGTCCCCGAGCCCGTCTTCGGCCATCGCACACTTCGTCAATTCGGTTTTCTTCAGAAGTTCTACGCCGATCGATCGTTCGGCGGCAATCTCGGTCTTGATTTTGAGGTCTATGCGTTGCCCGATATCAGCACCACGAGTGATTGTGGCGAGGGCCGAATCCGCTAAGCGCAGCTCTGCACAGAAGTTCTGGGTAATTCCGTATAACGACAATTTTCGTCGTTGCGGCGGCCCAACCGCGAGCGTATATTCTCCCCGTTCCCCTCCCCAGACCTGATCCCACTCTCTTATGCACGACGCGCTTGGCGAGGTATTGGCGAATCGTCGGATGGAGGCCGTGCTGCCCCACGTCCGCGGGCGCCTGCTCGATCTGGGATGCGGGAACAACAAACTGGTTCGCCGTTACGAAAATGGGGTGGGGGTGGACGTTCATCCCTGGCGCGGCGCGGACCTCGTCATACCCGATTCGTCGTCGCTTCAGTGGGACGCGGAAACGTTCGACACGATCACGATCATTGCCGCCCTCAATCACATGCCCAATCGGGTTGCGGTGCTGCGCGAGTGCCGTCGCATATTGCGCGCCGACGGGCAGATTGTCGTGACGATGCTGACGCCGGCGACCTCGCGCCTCTGGCACTGGCTGCGCGGGCAGTGGGATGCGGATCAACGAGAGCGCGGCATGAAAACCGGCGAGGTCTATGGCTTCGTGCCGTCCGACCTCGTCGACCTCTTCGCGTCATGCGGCTTCACGCTCGCGTCGCAGTCGCGCTTCATGTGCGGCCTGAACCGCGTCTACGTCTTCAGACCAGTCGCCGCCATTCCCTTCGCAGACCCGATCGATCAGGAGAAGGCTTCCTGATCTACAAGCGGAAAATCTTCGCTGATTCCCGTCCCTTCAACGCATTCCGCGTATCGACGATTAACGGAAAATTCTCGAGGATGGCCTTGTAGTCGAATGCCGAGTGGTTCGTGCAGACGACCGCACAGTCCACATCGACCTTCGACGGATCTTTCGACTGCAGGGTCATCCCGCAGGTCTGCAGCGATGGGACGAAGGGATCGCTGTAACTCAGCTGGGCGCCCCGGCGGTGCAGCAGCTCGAGAATGTCGAGTGCGGGCGATTCGCGCACGTCTCCAACGTCCTTCTTGTACGCGACACCGAGAACGTGGACGCGGGAGCCGTTGATGCTTTTCTTCGCGGAGTTCAGCGCGTCCGTCACACGTTCCAGGACATACTCCGGCATCCCGCCGTTCACATGGCCGGCGAGCTCGATGAAACGGCATTCGAATCCGCTTTGCCGGGCTTTCCAGGACAGGTAAAACGGATCAATGGGTATACAGTGCCCGCCAAGCCCGGGCCCTGGATAAAACGGCATGAATCCGAAGGGTTTCGTCGCTGCGGCCTCGATCACCTGCCACACATCGATGTCCATGCGGTGGCACATCAACGCGATTTCGTTGACGAGCCCGATGTTGACCGCGCGGAAGGTGTTCTCGAGCAGTTTCACCATCTCGGCGACGCGCGTGTTGTCCACCTGAATCACGCGATCGACCACACGGCCGTAAAGTGCCGCCGCCAGCTCGGTGCTCGTTTTGTCGATGCCGCCGACGACCTTGGGAATGTTTTTCGTGAGATACGTCTGATTGCCCGGGTCGACGCGCTCCGGGGAAAACGCCAGGTAGAAATCGCGCCCGACCTTCAAGCCGCCCGCCTCGAGCGCCGGCTGGGCGACCTCTTCAGTGGTGCCCGGGTAGGTAGTCGACTCGAGAATGACCAGCTGCCCCTTGCGCAGGATGGCGGCTGTCGCTTCGATGGCCTTGACGACATAGGACAGATCCGGGTCGCGGGTCTTGCGCAGCGGGGTCGGCACGCAGATGTCGATGATGTCGACCTCAGCGAGCGCGCGCTGATCGGTCGTGGCGCGGAACACTCCCGCGTTTACGACGGCCGCCAGCTCCTCCGACGGAACGTCCGGTATGTAGCTTTTCCCGGCAGTGAGGCTGTCGACCTTCGATTGATCGACGTCATATCCGACGACATGCAGACCCGCCTTGGCAAACTCTACGGCGAGGGGAAGGCCGACGTATCCCAGACCGATGATGCCGACCTTCGCCTGCCCGTTGTTGATTCTCTCCAATAAGTCCATCTTCACGCTCGTTGAAAAAAAGTACGTATCGATTCCACGACCCACGCCTGGTGGGGCGCGCTGAGCTCCGGGTAAATCGGCAACGCCAGCACCTGTGCTGCCGCGGCCTCGGCCGCGGGAAAATCGCCGGCGCGATATCCCAGTCCTCGAAAACAGGACTGAAGGTGCAGGGGAACGGGGTAATAAACCTCCGTGCCGACGCCGTTCGCCTCGAGATGGTCCCGAAGCCGATCGCGCTCCGGCACACGAACGACGAACTGATTGTAGATGTGAGTGCTGTAGCCGGCGGTCGGCGGCAGGGTAATCGTGGTGCTCAAACCCGCATCGCCGAACATCTGCACGTAGCGATCGGCGTTGCTTCTCCGCTGCGCACTCCAGCGCTCGAGGTGGGGCAACTTCACCCGCAGAACCGCGGCCTGCAGCGCATCGAGCCGGAAGTTCCCGCCGACGGTGTCGTGATGATACTTCTTCCGCGCGCCGTGCTGGCGAATCGCCCGCAGCTTCGTGGCGAGCTCGCCGTCACGTGTCGTGACGAGGCCGGCATCGCCGAACGCGCCGAGATTTTTGGATGGAAAAAAAGAGAAACACCCCATCGCGCCAAACCCGCCGACGGCGGTGCCACGGTACTTCGTGCCAATTGCCTGGGCGGCATCCTCGATGACCGGTATCGATGCCTGATTGGCAACGGACATCACCGCGTCTATATCGGCACTCTGTCCGAATAGGTGCACTGGGATGATCGCCCTGGTTTTCGGCGTAATCGCCGCGGAGAGGCGCGAAGCGTCGATATTGAACGTCTCAGGTTCGATGTCTACGAAAACGGGGCGCGCACCGATCCTGGCGACAGAGCCCGCCGTCGCAAAGAACGAAAACGGTGTCGTGATAATCTCGTCGCCTTCGCCGGCGCCGATGGCCATCAACGCCGCGACGAGGGCATCCGTTCCCGATGACACGCCAATTGCGTGCTCGATACCGAGAAAGCTCTCCAGTTCTCGCTCGACGGCGTCAACCTCTGGCCCGAGGATGAAGCGCTGCGCATCGCACACGCGGGCGATGGCAGCGAGCACGTCGTCGCGAAGCGGCGCGAACTGTGCTTTGAGGTCGAGCAGCGGCACTTTCTGTGCGGACATGAGCACTGCATAATATCGTATGGCAGCTAATCTTTCTGCTTGTCGAGCTCCATCGAACGGACGCGATAGAGCAGATCCTCGAGCAGCTTTCTGTTGGCCGAAATCACGTCGGCAACAAGGCCGATCAGCAATACCTGAAATCCCACGATCATCAGCACGGCTGCCAGCAGGAGCGACTGCAAGTGTCCGGATCCGTCGTCGTTGAGATAGAGGTACAAGAACCTGAACGAGATCGCCAGCCCTGCCGCAAACGTGATCAATCCGATCGTCGTGAACACCTTGAACGGCTCGTACATCGTGTAGATGCGGACGATCGTCGATGCCGATCGTTTGAGGTACACCCAGACGCTGTCGAACAACCGGGACGGCCGCGTCTTCGGGTTCGAGCGGATCGGCACGTGGGCAATCGCCATCCGTTTTTTGCCCGCCTGGATAATCGACTCGAGCGTGTAGGTGAAATCCGAGACGATGTTCAAGCGCAGCGCGGCTTCCCGCGTATAGGCGCGGAATCCGCTGGTGGTGTCGGGCACCCGCGTATTCGACACCTGCCGCACCACCCAGCTGCCGAGGTGTTGCAGGCGTTTGCGCGTCCATGACAGGTGTTGGAGCGTCTCGACGTTGCGATTGCCGATGACGATGTCCGCTTCGCCGCTGACCAGCGGGGCGACGAGCGCCGGAATGTCGTGGCCGACATATTGATTGTCGCCATCGGTGTTCACGATGAAATCGGCGCCCAGCTTGAGCGCCACATCGAGCCCCGTCGTGAACGCCGCCGCCAGACCCCGCCGGCCTTTCAGCGAGACGACGTGTTGTACGCCGGCCTGACGGGCGACCTCGACTGTTCCGTCCGTGGAGCCATCGTCAATCACGAGTACTTCGATGGTGTCGATGCCGGCAATGTGGCGCGGCAGATCGCGCAGTGTCGCGGGCAGCGTGCGCGCCTCGTTCAAACAGGGGATCTGGATGATGAGTTTTGTCATGACAGCGGCTACAGCCCTGCCCGGCCGCCCCGGTCGGGCGCGGCTTCGGCAGCGCCGACGAGCTTCTCGACCACGCCGTCCCACGTAACCAGGCGCGCGCGTTCGTACGCCGCATCGCCGAGCCTGGCGGCAAGCCGCTTGTCGGCGACGAGCCGATTGACAGCGGCGGCCAGCGCTTCGGGCGCAGGCTCGGTGACGATGCCGTGCGTGCCGTCTTCGACGAATTCCAGCGGGCCGCCCGAGTCCGTGGTGGTGATGACCGGTTTCCGGGCGAGAAACGCTTCCAGCGTCACGTAGCCGTAGTCTTCATCGAAAGGCGTGTAAATGACGGCGAGCGCCGCTTTGTACAGATCGATGAGGCCCTGCTCGTCCACGGACCCGACGAATTGAACGCGATCTCCCACCTCGAGCGACGCGGCCAGCTCCTCAGTGCGCATGCGTTGCGTACCGTCACCGACGATCACCAGGCGTACCGGACGATCGACCTGCCGCATGGCACGCACCGCCAGGTCCGGCCGCTTAATCGACTCGAGCCTGCCGACGAACAACACATAGTCTTCGTACGGCCCGGGCGTGAGGCGGTCGGCGAACGGCGGCGGATGATACAACGCCTCGGCCGTGAGCCCGTTGTAGCGCGCCAGCCGGTTCGCGGTGTTCTGCGCATTCGTAAACACGCGGCGACACTCGCCGAGCATCTTCGTGTCCAACTCGATCAGCGTCTGCTTCAGCCCGACATCTTCGTCGTCATGCGAGAAGTCGCTGTACTCGGTGCCGCACAGCTCGTATGCGGCGCGGTATTGATGGATCACCCACGCCACTTTGTTCGGATGGCGGACGAAGTAGGACGGGAATTTGGTGCCGATGACGAGATCGATGGCCTCGCCGTTGCTCTCGCTGAGGTCGATCAGCCGCCACGCCGCGGCGTGCGCGAGAATCTCCTTCTTCGGATACCACTTGAACGGGATGCTGACCACTTCGGCCTGATACCCGTGCGCGCGCAGCTGCTGATGTAATGCGCGAACGTGGTACTCGGCACCTCCATGGACGAACGGCACCTGAACTTCGCAAACGATGACGCGTCGAATCGCCATTCGGTGACGCCATTCTACTCAATGTTCGATAAACTATGCGGCGTGTACTCACGGCTTCATACCGTCGTGATGGTCGCTTCCTCGTATCCAAGATTTCACGGCGACGCCGTCGGCAGCTTCATGGAACCAATCGCACAGGGGATTGCGGCGCGCGGACACGAGGTCCATATGGTTGCGCCGTGGCACCCCAAGTGGGATCGCCCGAAGATCGATCGCGGCGTGCATTTTCATCTGTTCCGGTATGCGCCAATCGCCGGCCTCAACACCTTCGGCTATGCAGAGGGCATGCACGCCGACGTGCGGTTGCGCGCGTCCGCGATCGCGGTCGCGCCGATAGCGGCACTCGCGGGGTGGTTCAAGGCGCTGCGGGTCGCGCAGAAGAAGCGGGCGACGATCATGCACGCGCACTGGGTCATACCAGGTGGCGTCATCGGCGCCGCCGCCGCTCGCTCGCTCCCGCTGATGATCAGCCTGCATGGATCCGACGTGTTCGTGGCGGAGCGGTACGCGGCGGCAAGGCTTGCCGCACGTGCGGCATTCGGACGCGCGTGCTGGGTCACCGCGTGCAGCGAAGACCTTCGCGCGCGGGCGGTCGGACTCGGCGCCAGTGAACGTTCGAGCGTCATTCCCTACGGAGTCGACAGCGATCGATTCAGGCCCGATCCGGCGCTTCGCGGACGCGGGCGGGACATGCTCGGCCTCGCCGATAATGTACCTCTCGTCTTCGCCGCCGGCCGACTCGTCAAAAAAAAGGGATTCGAATATTTGATCGACGCGGCAGCCATCTTACGAACGCAGCATCCGTCGTTGTGCGTCGCCATTGCCGGCGATGGCGACCTCGATGCGGCGCTTCGCGCCCGGGCGCGGGCCGTGGGAGCTGGCGAGACGGTCCGGTTTCTCGGAGTTGTCGCCCATCACGACGTGCCCGCACTGCTGGCGGCGGCTGACGTGGCTGTCGCTCCGTCGGTCCATGACGACTCTGGCAATGTGGACGGCCTTCCGAACACGGTCATGGAAATCATGGCGTCGGGCACGCCGCTGGTCGCGACTCGCGCGGGCGGAATCGGCTCGGTTGCCACCGACGGCACCACAGCGCGGCTTGTCGGCGAGCGTGACGTGCGCGGGCTGGCCGACGCGATTGGCCATCTCCTGCGCGAACCTGCCACGGCGCAGGCGATTGGCCGCCAGGCTCGAGAGCTCGTGTGCCGCGAGCACAGTTGGGCGCGCGTGGCCGCGGACTTCGAAGCCGCGTACGGGGAATGCTGACCACCATCCTCACGTTACTCGCCATTCTGTATCTTCCCGGCGCGATTATCTTTCGTCTGCCGGTGGCGAATCGCCCGAAACGGGCGGCGCTGCCTGCCGAGGAGCGCGTGTTCTGGGCGGTGATCATCAGCGTGATCGTGACGACAACCGCGGCGTTCGCCCTCGCCGCGCTCTCCGCATACACGGTCGGCCGCGTCGCCGCGTTCAACACGGTTCTCGCCGTGTTCGCCGGGCTGGCCGCACGCGGCAAGCTGAAACTCGACCGCGGCGAACGGGCTCTCGAGAATGGAGTGCTGCGACGGTGGTCGACGGCCGCGATTCCCGCGGTGCTCGTCGCGCTGGCAACGTGGATGTACTTCGCCGTTCCGCCCGCCGAGTGGGTGCTCGGCGGTCGAGACCCGGGCGTCTACGTGAACGAGGGAATTCAGATAGCTCAGCGAAGATCGCTGATGACGACCGACCCCGTTGTTGCGGCGGTGCCTCCGGCGGCGCGTGACCTGTTCTTCCCTGCGCACGACAGCGCCAGCTACTACAGCATGCGGTTCATGGGATTTCATTTGCGGAATCCCGAGACGGGCACGGTGAGCGGGCAGTTCCCTCAGGGGTATCCCATGTGGACCGCCATCGCCTACGGAATCGACGGCCTGAGCGGGGCGCGCCGCGTCATTTCCTGGTGGGCGATTCTCGGGGTCCTGGCGACGTATTTTGCGGCGCGGCGCCTGGTCGGTCCGATAGCCGCCGCCGCGGCCGCCGGGCTTCTCGCCATTCACGTCGTCCAGACGTGGTATGCGAGATACCCGAACTCGGAAATGATGACGCAGGCGCTGTTGTTTTCCGCGCTGCTTGCGCACGCCTACGCCCACGAGGAAGAAGACGGGTTCTTCGGTCCGGTTGCAGCATCGCTTCTCGGACTGACGCTGTTCACGCGCTTTCCGGAGGTACTGGCCGCCGGCGCCGCCGTCGGTGCGACGCTCGTCGCGCACGTGAACGGGCATCGGGCGAGCAAGTCGTTTGTGGTCATGTTGATGTTGTGGCTCGCGGCCGCCTTCGCGTATTACACCACTCAGCTCGCCCCGTACTTCGCCCGTCCGCTGTCGTATATCGGGGAGATGGATTTCTATCTTCACGTGCCGGTCAGGGCGGCAGCTGTGGCCATCGCGGTCTTCGTCCTGGCCACTTACAACCGGCGGATCGCCCGCGTCACGCGAAGATGGTTGCCGGTTGCGCTGGCAGTTGCGATATCCGTTGCCGCCGCATATGCCTATTTCCTGCGCGAGCCCGGCGGGCGGCTGGCTCCTCACGATGCACATGGGTTGCGAACGTTCGTGGATCTGTACTTCACGTGGCCCGCGTTCGCTCTTGCCATGCTCGGATATGCGCTCGTGTGCTGGCGAGCGTTCTGGCGCGCGCCGGCCCTCATACTGGCGCTTACGACGTTATCGCTGTTCTTTTTCTACAAGATGAGAGTCTTCCCGGAGAACATCTGGCTGGCGCGACGCTTCGCGCCCCTGATCCTTCCGGGCGCGCTCATCCTCGCGGCCGGCGCCGCTCTGGCGCCGCTATGGCTGTTCACCCGCGAGCAGAAAATGACGCCGCGGGCCGCGACGCTGACGACGGTTTGGATCACCGCCGGCGCGATTGTTCTCGCCATGTCCGGGTGGAACTATTGGAATGCGGCGCGGCCGATCCGCCGCCACATCGAGTACGCCGGCATCATCCCTCGCATGGAACAGCTTGCCGGCGGTTTCAATGCAGACGATCTCGTGCTCGTCGAAGCCCGCGAGGCGTCCGATGTGCACGTGCTCGCTTTGCCGCTCGCTTACATCTACGGTCGAGACGTGCTCGTACTGGCGCGCTCGCGGCCCGACAAAGCGGCGTTTGCGCAGTTCCTCGCGTGGGCACGCCAGCGATACAAGACGGTGTACTTCGTCGCAGGCGGCGGAACGGATCTGTTGTCGCCCGGCATCGGGTCGGAAGTCGTCGCCAGCTCCCGCTTTCACATTCCCGAATACGAGCAGACGCCGTATCCGGTGTTGCCGCGCGTCAGCCTGCAGAAGCCGTTCGACTTCACGACCTATCGAATAGTCGAGTCCAGGTCCACCTCCGCGCCGAGCTCTCTCGATATTGGCGGAGCTGACGACCTGCAGGTGGTCGATTTTTTTCCGAAGGAACGGCTCGGAGGCGGAAACATCAACTTTCGCTGGACTCAAGACCGGTCGCATCTGCGTCTCGCCGTCGGCCCTCACGGCCGCGACCTGGTGCTCCGTCTGAGCAGCGGAAGGGCCCCGGGTGTCGCACCGGCAAAGATCACAGTGAGCATCGGACCGCATGAGCTCGGCGCGGCGGAGCCGACCGCCGAGTTCAAGGATTATGTCTTCCGTTTATCAGAGTCGGCCCTCGCCGATGTCGCCCTGCATGACGGCCTCGCCGAGTTCGAGCTGCGCAGCACCACCTGGTCGCCGCGCGATCAGGTGAGCGGACGCGACATTCGCAATCTTGGTGTAATGGTCGATCGAGCAGAGATTCGCTAGTGTTTGAACACCTGCAGATTCCGTATCAACGGGATCGTCTCCTGGTCGGCATGGCCGACGGTGGACTCGAGCTCGTCAAGCTGCTGGGATGGCCCCCCGCCGGGATCCCGCAGGCGCACGACGCACCTCGACGAATTCTACTTTTGCGCCTCGAGCGGGTCGGAGACTTGCTCATGGCGCTCGACGCCATCGCCTTGGCACGCGCGCTCGCGCCGCAATCGGAAATCACACTTGCCGTGGGTAGCTGGAATCTGGCAATCGCGCGGCTCATCCGCGACGTTGACCGCATCGATGTCATCGATGCGCCGTGGATGGCACGCGGGTCCAGTGGCGCGTCATGGACGGCGCTGGCACAGATGACGCGAGTCTGGCGCCGCCGCCACTACGATCTTGGGGTCAACCTGGAACCCGACATCCGAAGCAACCTGCTCCTCGCCTTGTCGGGCGCCAGACGCCGTGTCGGATTTCTCTCCGGGGGAGGCGGCGCGCTGTTGACCGACGCGTTGGCCCTGGATCCCGCAGCTCACGTTGCCCAGAACGCGACGAGGGTCGTCCGGCTCGCGCTCGGCGCCCGCGATGCGCGGATAGAGCAAGCGACCGGAAGATTGCACATCCCCGACGAAGCGCGGCGCCGCGCCTCGGAACTGTTGTCGCACGCCCGGACCGGCACGCAGTTGATCGGCATCCAACCCGGTGCGGGACGAAGCATCAAAGAATGGGATCCCGCCCGCTTCGCCGAAGTCGGAGCCCGGCTGGCGGTAAGGCCCGGCACATCGGTCATCCTCATTGGTTCCGCGGCAGACCGGCCAGCCCTGGACGGGTTCCGTGCAGCCTGGCCCGGCGATGTTCCGCTCACGCAGCTGCCGGTCGACGCCGATCTCGTGGTGCTCGCGGCCGTACTGGAGCAGCTCAGTCTGTTCATCACCGGTGACACCGGGCCTATGCATCTCGCCGCAGCGGTCGGGACGCCGGTACTCGCCATTTTTGGCCCGTCGCTGCCGACGCGTTACGCGCCGCTTGCCGCGCGTTCCCGGATCGTCCGCATCGACATTGCGTGCAGCCCATGCAACCTGCTGCGGCGGCCGCCGGCGCGGTGTGTTGGCCACGTGCCCGATTGTCTAGCGGGCATCACGTCCGCCGAGGTGCTTCAGGCTGCCGACGAGCTGCTCCACGCGTCATGACCTCGACGCCGGCACGGGCGGCGCTTCTCTACGCCGCCGCTACTATCATCGTCTCCGCGCTGCCGGCGATCATCGAAGCAGTCACACCGCGGCCCGGGCTGGTTCGCTCGTTCTACCCGCGATCGGACTTCAGCGGCGCCCCCATCGAGGCTCGCACCACAGAGCTCAGCCTGCGCTTCCTCGACGACAGTCCGGCGCTGCCGCGGCAACAGTTCAGCGCGCGATGGAGAGGCTACTTCTACATCGCAGAATCGCAAACGGTCGAGTTCTTCGCAGGCGGCGACGATGAGGTGCAGCTGCGTGTGAACGGCGAGGTGTTGCTCAACCGCAACGCTCGCGAAGGCATGGGCACCCGCGGCCGAACGCTGGCACTTGCGGCCGGAGCGCACGAGATTGCGGTCGACTACAGGCAGTTCGGCGGCAATTTGCGATTGAACATCCAGCGCACGCTCGCCGGTCAACAGCCTCACCCGTTCCTGCCGGCCGAACTGTTTTCCGAGTCCGTCGGACCACGGCAGATCTTCGTCCTCGACGTGGCGCGCACGCTGCGCCGCGTCGCTGCAGGAGCGCGCGCGGCTCTCGCTGTTCTGGTGGTGATTGCCTTCGGCGCGCATTACTTCGTGTGGTGGCGCGCGGCAGGCGCGCCGCGCAGCGCGTCAGAGTATGCCGGCCGATTGTGGCTCGTCGCAGCCCCCGCTCTGCTGGCGCCGGCAGTGGTGTTCCTGATCGGTCCGTCCACGATTTTCAACAGCAACACCGGTGAGTTCGCGCTGCCGTTCACGCAGCTCGCCGCCCCCTGGCTGCTGAGAACGACCGCCATCAACTGGGCAGCTCTTTTTACCGTCGGCTGCGCGGTTGCGGCCGTGTCCATGCGCGCAACGCAGACATATACCGCGGTGCTGTTCGCGGTTGGGCTGATGCTCTGGGGGCAGGGTCATCTGTGGAACCCAGACTATGGGGTCATGAACGGGCGCGATATCGAGTTCTCCGAGCACGCCTGGCGTACGCCCTACGAGCTCTCGGCGCTGACCGGCGTTCTCATCGCGGCGGTCGTCTTCTCACGCCGGGTGAGTCACATCGCACCGTTCGCATCGCTGGTGTTCCTCGGCATTCAACTCACAGCGGCGGTTGCATCGGGTGCCGATACGTCGGCGCAGGGGCCGCGATGGAGCGAGCCGCCGGCCGACATCTTCAGGTTCTCGAGCCGCCACAACATCATTCACGTGGTGCTGGATGAGTTTCAGGCGGACGTGTTTGCCGACATTCTGGAGCAGGATCGACGCGCGCTCGATCCGATGTTCAGCGGGTTCACCTACTTCGCCGACCATGCCGCCGCGTTTCCGACGACCTCGATGAGTATGCCGGCGATGATGACCGGTGAGGTGTATCGCAATCAACAGCCCGCGCCCGAGTTTATCCGGCAGGTCTTTCAGCGGTCGTCGATATTCGAGAAGACGAGCCGAACCGGCTACGACATCGATGGCATTTCGATTGTGCCCACTCACACCTTCGCGCAGTGGTTCGGACCCGAGGGTCAACCGAATTGGCCTGGATCGCTCTTCAGGATCCGAAGGCCTTTCATCAGCCAGATCGATTACCGCGAAGTGACGGCGCGGCAGCTTCTCGAACTCTCGCTGTTCCGTCATGTCCCCCATGTGGTCAAAGCGATCAGCATCGAACATCCCGAGACTGTTTACCGGCCGATCTGGATGGATCGCAGCGAGTCCCCCGCGCAGATCCGGCGGTTTGAAGCGAGCAGCTCGGTGGCGTTTTTTCAGCAGTTCACGTCGGTGATGGGCATCGGGCGGGAGAAACCGGTCTACAAGTTGCTCCATGTCGGAGTTCCACACCGCCCGATCGTCGTCGACCGCGAATGCCGCTTCATCGGGGAGACGGCGATGTCGAGAGCCTCCTATACGGAGCAGTCGCGCTGCGCCATCAAACTGGTCGGTGAGCTTCTCGAGCGGGCTCGCTCGCTCGGCATTTACGACAGCAGTCTCATCATCATCTCATCGGATCACGGCACCGATCTGCCGATCGGCTTGGCTGGTCGAAGCGACAGCCTTTCACTACAGGCCGGTCCGTCGACGTCGCACCTGGCCGGTATCGTCTCGCGCTCGCATGCCGTCATGCTGATCAAGCCTCCGCAAAGTGCCGGTTCGATCAGAATTTCGGACGCGCCCACCGCCCATATCGACCTGCAGGCCACGATCGCGGATCTCATCAAATTGCCTGGTGCATCCGCGGAGGATTCGATGTTCCGCAGGGACGCGCGGCAGCCCCGCACTCGTCTGTTCGGGATGTACGATCCCCGTGAGCGGTTCCCTGCTGAATATTTCGAGCGGCTCGACGTTATCTCCATCGACGGACGCATCACCGACGCAGCGTCATGGAACGTGGTGCGATCGATATGGCGGCCCGATCTTCGCCTCGACGCGTCACGCGTCGACGTCGGTCCTCGCGACGCCCATCGATTCCTCGGTCCGGGCTGGTCGTTCGAAGGCAGGGACAAAAGCGAGTCTGGCGACGTTACCTTCGCTCGCACGGTGACCAAACGGGCCGTGTTGTTCGCCTCTCTGGGAAGTGGAGGCGCTGAATTGATTTTCCGCGCTTCAGGCCCCCGCCTCGATGGCCCAACGCTGCGTCTCAGCGTCGACGGCCAGGAAGCCGGCCGGTTCACGGTATCCCCGCGCGCCGGATATGCCGAGTACCGCGTCCGTATCCCAGCGGCGCCGTTGCGACCGGCAATCAGTGAAATCACGCTGGAATTCGCGTCAGACGAGGAGAACCTCGAGATCAGGGTCGATCGCTTCGATGTCAGGCGCGGCTGAATGGAGCCTGCGAGTCAGTGAGCAGCTCGCGATACACGTCGAGCAGCCGATCGGTCACCGCGTCGAGCGAAAAATCGCGCTCCACGATGGCGCGGCTCGCCTCGCCCATTTCAGCAAGACGAGCGCGCTCGACGATCGCCCGTTCGCACGCATCCGCGAGTGCGTGCGCGTCGCCGGGTGCTACGAGCCATCCGTTGACACCGTCGAACACTTTGTCCGGCAGCCCACCGGCCCGCGTGGCGATTACCGGACGACGGTGAGCCATCGCCTCGAGCGTGACCAGTGAGCTCCCTTCATACAGCGTCGGGTGAACGAACACGGTGGCCGCCCGGTACCATGCGTGAAGGTCCTCGGACGTCGCACGCCCCCAGATGACGACATGACGCTGCAGGCCGGCAGCGGCGATTTCACGCTCGAGGCCGCTTCGTTGCGGCCCATCGCCGACCAGAACCCATCGCCAGTGTCCCTCCGTCGCGCCCCGCTCGCGCAGCATGACAAGCGCGCGCATCAGCACGTCGAAGCCCTTGCTGCTGTCGATGCGCCCCGCGCTCAATAACAGAACGTCGTCCGGCCTCAGTCCGATGCGCTCCGTGAGGGCCGAGGCACGAGCTGCGATGGCCGGCCGATCGAACTCGCTCAGGTCAACCGCATTCGGAATGACACGCACGACGTCGAGACTGACGCCGAGGTGGGCCGCCACAGGATCGACCAACGCCCGGTCCGTTGCGATGATCCGATCTGCGGCCCGGCCGCAACGGCGCACGGCGAGCCGCAAAGGCCAATAAGCCATGCGCTTGAGAGGCGCGCGCGCCGGATCCGTCGATCCAAATTCCTCCAGGCCGTGTGGGTTCATGACGAGCGGCGCTCGCCGGCTTCCACGGGGAACGTTCGCATATCCCAGCACGCTCGCGCCCATGCCATGAACGACATCAATCTCATCACGCGCGGACAGGTCGGCGGCCACACGACCCGCGCGCATGCCGAAGGCGGGATACGCGGTAATGCGATCGAGAATCGTTGTTCCGCGCCGGTTCGAAAAAGGAAACGTGAGGTAAGGAACCGGTCTGAACGTGAGGTGCGGGTGACGGTAAACACCTTCGGCGTCAGGCTCCCGGGGCCGCTGTGAGGCGGGCGGAGGCGCAATTAACGTAATCCGTACGTTTCGAGCGAGCAGGCTGCGGACGAGGTCATAACCGTGGCGTTCGAGCCCGCCATAACGATGCAGTGGATAGATAGACCGCGTCACCACCGCAACGCGCAGCGGACTACGATCCATGCACGACTTCCGTGTACAGCTTTTCCATGCGACTGACGACAACCGGCAGGTCGAACTCCGACTGCGCACGGGCAGCCGCGCCTTCGGCGAGCCGTGCGCGGAGCCCGGCATCACCCGTAAGCCTGGCGACGTCAGCTGCCAGACCGGCCACCGACGTCGACAGCAGACCTGTCTTGTCATGGACGAGGATATCTTCGGTGCCACCGGTGTTCATTGCCGCGATCGGCACTCCGAGCGCGCTCGCTTCGATGAGCACCCGGCTCAGAGTTTCGAGACAGTTCGACGGAAATATCAGCACCGCCGCGTGATACATCCATCGGAAGACCTCGTCCCTGCTCTGCCAACCCACGACGCGGAGATCACGCGTTGCGGCCGTAGCAGCAGCCTCGATCGCGGGTCGTTCCGGGCCGTCGCCAACAACGACGAGCGGCATCTCAAGGCCCGCGCGTTCGGCGACATCGACGAGTAAATGGGCGCCCTTGTTCTTCGCCAGTTTGCCGACAAAGAGCGCGTATGGCTGGCCAATCGGTGAACGCGTTGTCTTCACGGCCGCCCGGACCGCTGCCACGTCGACGCCATTTGGAATGGTTTCGATCCTCGTATCGATCAGATCGCGCGCGTGCCTGCGCAAATCGGCGGCGACACGGTGACTCACAGCGACGATGGCGTCCGCTCGAGCCAGGCTCGCCTGTTTGCGCCGCAGATTCGCGCGCATGTAGGGAATCAGCGGAATCGCTGCCGGCCAGGCACCGCGCGCTCTCGGCCGAACGCAGCGCGTCATTGCCGAAGCTGAACAGCCGCCGCAGACGGCTCCGCTTTCGGGATCCACGAGGAGATCGCTCCAGTAGCACAACGGCCAGTAGTCGCGAACGGTGCACACCGACGGGATGCGTGCCTGCGCGGCGGCGATCACCGCAGCCGGCCCGGTGAGGACGTGCTGAGCATGGACGAGCTCGATCCGCTCCCGCTCGATCACCTTCGTGAGATAACGCGCCAGCCGGGGATAGAGCCGCTCGTTGCGAAAGTAATTCCTCAGAAACGGCACGCGCGGCGCGCGCGCGGAAAACGCAGAAACCGTGAACCCATCGTAGCCGGCCGGAACCGGCGAGGACTCGGAGTAGGGCTGCACGATGGTGATGTCATGCCCTTTCGCGCGCAGCCCTTTCGCCAGCTCGTATGTACTCCAGCCGCTCCCGCCAGAACCCGGCGGAAAGGCGTCGGTGGCGATCAGGATACGCATGTCATGCGATCGCGCGCCGCTCGGATGGCGTCCTGCAGGCCGCGGCAGTGCGCTTCCCAACTGAAGTCCCGCACGGCGTGGGCTCGCGCGGCCGCACCAAATTGACGGCGCAGCGCGGGATCCGACAGTCGCTCCAGCGCACCGGCGAGCCCGTCAGGATCGGCGCCGTCGTACAGGATGCCATCGGTGCCGTCACTTACAAGCTGCGCGATTCGCTCGATCCGCGGGGCGACTACGGGCAGGCCGGACGACATGTACTCGAATATCTTCAGCGGCGACCAGTGAAATTCGTGCGCCAGCGACGGGTGCGCCTTCACGTCGAACGGGGCCGCCCCGATGTCGGCGGCGGCGAGGATCGCCGGTACCTGCGAGTGAGGTACGGCACCGAGCACCGCAATGCCGTCAACCCCTTCGGCCGCCCGGCGCACTCGCTGAAGCTCGGGACCATCCCCGACCAGTACCGCTTTGATCGTCGAATGCCCCCGGGCACGCAGGCGGCGAATCGCGTCGACGAGGTGGACTGCACCGTGCCAGGCGCGGAACGCTCCCGCAAAAACGACGATGGTGTCGCCGGGATTCCTCTGAAACGGTACCGGGCCCGTCGCGTCTGGACGGAAGCGCACGGTGTCGGCTCCCCACTCGGTCGTGAAAATCTTCGAGCGTGGCACCTGCGGCGGGATGATCCGAGTGCTCGGGGTGACGATCAAGTGACTCGACCGGCACTGCCATTCCCGCCAGCGCCGCATCGGCTCGATCACGAGACACTTGTCGACGATCCGCTTCGTTGATCCGGGATAGTCGCTCACCGGAGCATTGATTTCCAGCACGGCCGCGGCGCCGATCCGCCGCGCCGCGAGCACGCCTTCACCGCCAAAGTTGTAGTACCGCTCGATGATCACATCGGGCCTGAACGCGCGGGCCGCGGCAAGGACAGCTGGGGCGCGAAAAAGCCGCAGCCGCCGGCTGCCGAATGGTGGCGCGATCGGCGACCATGTCGCCGCGCCGGCGGGCCGAACGTCGTGGCCTGGCGAAGCCAGCACGTGGACGTCATGGCCCAGTTGAGCGAGACCTTCGGCTACCGACATCACGTGGACTGATCCGCCATCGTAACTCGGCACACGCTGGTCGATGGCACTGTAGAGAATTCTCATCCGACCTGCGCTCCGCCGGCGATGTGCTCCAGCAGGGAGTCGAGGCGCTCCGCGCGGCGATCCCACGTGTAGTCTGACACCAGGTCGTAAGCGCTCCGGGCACGCCGCTCCGCGGAATCCCAGTCGTCCAGAGTGCGGCGGATGCCTGCAGCAAGCGCCGCGGGATCCCCTGGGGCGACGAGCACGGCGGCCTCGTCGGTAAGTACCTCCCGAATTGATGCGAGATCCGATGCGACGATTGGTCGTCCCGCCGCCATATATTCGAAAAGCTTCAGCGGCGACGCGTAACGCTCCGAGATCGGCGTGGACGTGTGCGGCAGCACGAGCACGTCCATTCCGGCGAGAAGCGCGGGGATGCGATTGCGCTCGACATAGCCGGTGAAAGTGACGCGTGCAGTGAGGCCAAGCGTCTGCGCTTGCTGCTGAAGGCGCTGCAGGTCACGCTCCGCCGGGTGTCCGCCGACGATGATCGCGCGGACGTGTTCGAGGGTGGCGAGCGCCTCGAGGAGAAGGTGCGGCCCCTTCCAGGGATACAGGTGGCCGATGTAGCCGACGACAGGATGTGTGGGCCGGGGCCGCCAATCAAAGTGACGTTGTGCCATCAGCCTGACACCGTCCGGAACGATTTTCAGTGAACCGGGACTGCGAGGCCCGAAGTGCCGCTCGAGATCCTCCGCCAGGCCTCGCGTAATCGCGACATACCCATCTGCCGTTCGCCAGACGCCGGCATCGCGCTCGCGCAATCGCCGCTGCTTACGCGGAGATGCCGGCACGGCGCCGGTGAGGAGCTCTGGCAGCGTGGCTGCCGATACCGCCGCGAGGCCATGAGACTCGAAGACCACCGGCGGCCGCAGGCCGCGAGGGATGCGAACGAGGTACGATGCGAGGCCCAAATCGCGCGTGAAGATAATGTCAGCCGCGGCGCGGCCGACGGCGCGGCCGAGAGCAGCCGCCAGGTACTCCATACGCCTGAGCACATGCGGCCCCGCCACCGGCACGCGTTGCACTGAAAAATTCGGCAGAGGCGCAAGCTCGTAGAACGCAAACGGATCGCGCACCGGGCGTGCGGTGTCGGGCCGCACGACGAGCGTCACCGCGTGCCCGCGCTTGGCCAACGCGTAACACGTCTCCATCGACTGGATGCCGTTGGCGCGATCGAGTGGAAACCGGATGTCGGTGAAATAGCGTATCCGCACCGGTTATGGCGCTCCCTGCGGCCCGCTTTCCCCGTCGTCTTTCACCAGCAACGCGAAAAAGGGGCCGGCACGCCATCGCCCGAACAGCACGACGTCGAGCATCGCCAGGGCCGTGAGCGCGCTCAGGGCGCGGTAGACGAGACCGCGCCTCGCAATCGCGCCCTTCGCGTGCGCTCGCGTGTTCTCAACCGCTTTGCTGTCGACGTTCCGGAACCGCCGTCGCGCCCACATATGAGCGGCAAACGGAACGATCAGGTTTTCCGCCAGTCCCGAGAAGAGGGGCGTGTAATAGGTGAGTTTCTTTATGCGGAACCCGGCAGCCGCCGCCACCGCATGAAGATCGTCGAAACCGTTCAGCGGATTGAGGTGGTCGCTCTTCCGCAGCTTGTCGTAACTCAGATCCGCCAGTCCGCGCCGTTCGAACGATTGCGCTGTCGCGCGAATCGCCTGTATCAGCGGCTGCAGCGGCGTGCGCTCCGCGACGTGCGTGTACACAAAGAGCGAGCCGCCGGGCTTCAACACGCGGTTCGCTTCGCGCAGGGTGGTGAGCAGGCCTTCACGTGACAGGTGTTCGAACACATCGAGGCTGTACGCTTTCGCAATGCTTGCGCTCGCCAGGGGCAGCGTTCGGAGATCTCCAACGATCAGGTCCACGGCGGCGCGAGCTTCTGCGGCGAAGAAGGCGCCCGCGTCGATGCCGACCAGGTGCGCTCCCGACGCGAGATTCCAGACCGAAAATTTTCCGCTCCCACATCCGAGGTCCAGCACGGAATCCGATGGGCCGAGGCGCAAGAATTTCTGCAGCATTTTGAGCCGCACGCCCGCCGCCAGCAGCGGCGGCGCGACTGTCGCATCGCGTCCGGCTGTATGGAAGCTCTCATTCAGAAATTTCGTCGTCTGCTCGAACGACGCTTCGGGAGCGAGGAGGAGATAGTCGGGCCTGCCCTCGAACGCGCGACCGCACGAACGGCACGTCAGGGTCCGGGCATCACCGCCGAGCACACCCCGGCATTCGGGACATCTGACGATCTCCAGCAGCCTGGACGAAATCAAGGCGCGATATCGGTCCGCACCGACTGATAAAAGGATGACCGATCGAATAGGTACCGATACGTCAGCCCCGGCAAACTCCTCGGGATCACCACGAAATTGTTGTATGCGTTGCGCGAGAGCTCCAACCGCTGGCGATTCATCGTGCCGCTGCCGAACTGCGCGATGAGCCCGAGATTCCACCAGACGCAGACGGCGATGAGCAGCGGCAACGCGAGCGATGTCGCGCCTGTTGGCCGGCTGCGAAGCAGAACCGCGAGGCCGACGGAGAGAAATACGGTCAGCCCTACCAGCCGCCGTTGTCCAAACGATCCGGCAGCCGACCAGGTGTTGATGCTGCCAGAGACGTAAAGCTGGCTCGCCACCATGACGAGCATCAGCAGCCCAATCCACTTGGCGTCGCGCATGCTTTCCGGCCGGTTTCCGGCATCGCGTCCCGCCGCCAGGCGGATGAGCCCGGCGACCGCGAGTACAAACAGCGGTGTCCAGAAGACAACTCCGTGATTCGGTGAGAAGAGTACGCGCAACAGGTGCGGCGACGACCAGAACATCTTCTGCTCGACCAGCGGGTCGGGCGCGAGCCGGCCGTTGACGATCAGGTAGGCCGCCGCTTGAGGGAGATAGCAGATACAAAACGCCATGACTCCCGCAAGAGCCTTCCCGATCAACGGTCGAACGCGGTGAAACCCGTCCCGGCTCGCTCGCACCATCGTGGCGCCGTAGTCGACGGCCGGGCCGATCGCCAGAAAGACGTCCTGCTCTCGGACCATGCCCATGAGCGCGGCCAACCCACCCAGCGCCATGACCCCGCCCACCGTCCAGTCACGCCGCACGCGCAGCCACACGAGCACGAACGCCGCTACCGCGAACGCGGAGCATGCGTGGGAAAACCCGGGCGCCACATACATGTAGAAGATCAATGGCGTGCCGGCGCACACGGCCAGCGCCGCAACACGCCCGGTACCGAGCACGGTGCGAATCACCACGACCGAAATGAGGACCGCGAAGAATCCGTAGAGTGCCGACGCGTAGGTTATAGCGACGAGGTAGGGACGCGAATATCCGTCGGCTGTCACCGCCACGCCGGCCGCGGCGGCGATGCGCGTCGCCACATCGGCGACGGCGTAGAACGGCGCCCACAGCAGCGCCGTGCCGACCGGGGCGTAGTTCGGACGCAGTCCGGTGGCGGTCGTCTGTCCGAGAAACGTTGTTTCAAAACCCCACGCGCGCGCGATCCCACGATCGTAGAAATAGCGGTACTCGTTGTCGAATGAGAGATCGCCGTCGAACCATACCGACCTGAGATACGCGAAGTACTCGATTTCGTCAGCTGCGTGCAGACGCGGCGTGATCGCTGGTGCCGACAGAAGGAACAGCGCGATCACTCCCGCAGTCAATCGATCGCGGATTCCGAGGTTGCGCGGATTCAACCGGCGGACTATTCTCATGCGGCGTGTTCGGGGAGTGCACTGCAACGCTCTAATCGAGCGATTCTACACGCAATCGCGACGACCGCCACCGAATGACCACCATGCGCATCGCTCTTCTCTGCCATAAGTACTGGCCGGCGGTCGGAGGTCTGTGCACTTACACAGGACGCCTGGTGGAATATCTCGTCGAACGCGGACATCGCGTCGACATCTTCACGACGCAAACTCCGGCAAACACGCCGGAGTTCGAACGCATTGGCCCGAGCTCTGCGATCAGGCGGTTCAAGCCGCGATCGAGGAATCACCTTCCGTTCTATATAATGCCGGGTCTCGTCGCGCAAGCTGGTTCGCGCGCGTTCGGCGACGCCGACGTCGTTCACAGCGTTGGCTATTACTTCTTCCCTTCGGTATTCGCGCATGTCGCGTCGTGGATCCGCCGCAAGCCGCATGTCTGTACGCCGGTCTTCGCGCTCAATCCGGCGACATGGGAACGCGAGATGTTCGACAAGACGATGGGCCGCCGGCTCGTGCGCAAGGCCAGCCACGTCATCGTGCAGTCCGAGAATGAACGTCGTCTCATGCACGAGCACCGGTTCAGCCTGCCGCGCCAGACGGTCGTGCCGTTCGGCGTCGATTCGTGGATCTTCGATCGCGAGTACGACGTCTCCGACCTGCGGACGCGGCACGCGATCGGTGAGTCGGAGCACGTGCTGCTGTTCGTGGGCAAGATCATGTCGCCGAAGGGCGCGTTCGACTGCCTGGAGGCGGTCGCCCGGCTGCGTGCGTCGGGGCGCCGTGTTCGGCTCATCATGATCGGCGACGTGCATGCACGCGAGCGGACGAAGTTCACAAATGATATCGAGCGTCTGGCGCTCGGAGACTCGGTGATTCTGACCGGTCCGCTGACCGATCGCGTCGAGATTGCCCGCTACTATCAACTCGCTGACGCTGTCGTCTTCCCTTCCCAGTACGAACAGTTCGGCATCGTCGCGATCGAGGCCGGCGCCAGCGGCAAGCCGCTGCTCTCAACGCCGGTCGGCATCATGCAAACGCTCGTCCCCCGCTACGAGAACGGCCTGCTCCACCCGTTTGGCGATCTCGATCGCTTCACCCGGAATCTGGTGGAGGTGCTCGATACGCCGCGCTTCCGGAACAACGCCGTCCGCCACCGCGCCGAGTTTCTGCAAGCGTATTCGTGGCGCGAGATCGGCCGGCAGACCGAAAACATCTACGCCGATCTTCTTCGGGAGAACAGCGCGAGTTGAGCGCGTCGCCGCGGCAAAACGCGACGACTCTGCACGAAATCTCGAATTCCGTATTCTGGAATACGGCGCTGCTTCCGCTGATCGCGGCTGCCAACATCCTCGTCTCAGTGCTCGTCCGCCGCAGCTTCGAGCTCGAATCGGGCACCTACGACGTCCTCATGGGGCTGTCGACATCGATCTTGTTCTACTCCGGTCTCGGCCTCACATCGAGTCTGCCGAAGTTTCTCCCGGAAGTGCAGGTGCGATCGGGCCGGCAGAAGACCATCACCGTGCTCGGTCGCATCGCTGCGGCGCGAATGGCTGTGCTGGCGCTGCTGCTCGTCGCCTTGAACGTGTGGGCGGAGCCGCTGGCGAGGAAATTCAGCCTCGGCGAGAGCGGTAGTCTCTACATCCACCTGCTGACCCTTGTCATCGCGGGAAAGGCGCTCATGGACTTGAGCTATCGGGCGCTCGAGTCGTTCCTCGCCCAACTCGCCGTCAACGCGCTCATGCTGCTGTACGCCCTCTCGAGGTTCGCCCTGATCGGCCTCGCCGTCGCCATTGGCGGAGGGATAGCCGGTGTGATCGGGGCGCTCGGCGTGGCAGCAGCGATAGTGGCCGTGGGCGGCATGACAGCCCTGGTTCGGCGACTGCGGCGGCTGCCAGCTGAACCAGAGGTGGAGCGGGTCCCAGAGCCGTCGGGCGAGCGCATCGGGCGGTTTGCGGCGCTCACCTACGCGAACGAGCTCTGCCTGTATTTCTCGAGCCCGGCGTTCGGCAGTCCGGCACTCGCGGCGGCGCTCGGCGGACCGGAACCCGTTGCCTTGTTCGCCACCAGCTTCTTCGTGGCGGCAAGCGGCGTTTCCCTGACGGTTTCGAGCTTCCGTGGTGTCTATCGTCCGCTCTTTGCGCGGCTTCGCGCGGCTGGCGACCCGGCGCAGTTTCGGCGCGCATTCGAACTTGCCTGCAAGGCGCAGATCCTCGCTGTAGTGCCCGCGGGATTCGGATTGGCGGTCATGGTCCCCGACTATCTCACGCTGATGTACGGGCCGGCATTCACCGCCGGCGCTCCGGTCGCGCGCATTCTCGTGGCGTTGCTCTTCGCCGAGACGGTCTTTGCGCTTGGAGTGCTCGTGCTGTGGGTCGATGAGCGTTACCGTCTCGTGCTCACGGCGCAGGCGACCCTGGTGCTCGGCGCGCCGCTGTTCATCGTGGCGGCCGCGCGCGGCGGCCTCGAGACGGCAGCGCTCGTACTCGGCGGCTCCCGTCTGGCAGCGTCCCTGATCGGATATCGCGCAGCCCGTCGCGTTTATGGAGTGGCCTTCCCATGGCGGTTCGCGGCGCGCGTAAGCCTCGCGTCGGCAGCGATGGCCGCAATACTTCAGCTGATCAGGTTGGTGTGGGCGACATCGCCGATAGAGGCGATTACGCTGACGCTGCTTGGCGTCTCACTCGTCGCGGCGGCCCTGCGCGTGTTTCGCATTCTTGGCCCCGACGAACTCGGCATCCTGGAACGTACCCGTATCCCCGGCCGCAAGTGGCTGGTGCAGTGGCTTGCGCGTTGATCGCTAGAAGTGATTTCAAAACCTGTTCGCGGGTCCTGTCGCCGGTCTGCTCGGCCTGTTCGGCCGACGCCGACATTAGGGACCGCGGTCATTATGCGGTTGGCGGATCCGTCTGCAAGGCAGCCGCTTGCCCCCCGTAGCTCGCTGGACCGAAAGCTCGAGCGAGCGTAGGAGGGTGTCTGTGCAGCGGTCGTGGGCCGTAGCGCGCAAGCATGCTAATGAGAGCGACGGCGTGGCGCTAGCTATGATGTTCGTGAGGACAGTGCCGAGATGCGCGAGGCAATGAAGACATTCGCAAGCACGCGCGAAGGGTGGGCTCCGGCTGCCGGCAGACGGATCCGACGGCCGCGTTCATCGCCCATCAACAATCCCGACACGACGCTCGTGACAGAAACGCCGCGGTTTGGAAACCGCTTCTACTGCTCTACCGATACGCCGAAATAACCGAGCAGGCGGCGACCCGCTGGATCGAACCGCGGCCCCGCCCGCAGGCACGAGGCGATCTCGTTATCACTCCAGCTCCACAGACGATATCTATACGGAGGATTTCCGCTGAGAGTCCACGGTGAAGGCCAGCAGAACGCGCCGATGGCCTGAACCGCGATCGAGCACACGAGAAGGGCAATCGCGGCGATCGGCGTTCCCTTCCAGCCGGCCGGGTCATCGAGCAACGCTTTGCGAGGAAGAAAGCCGAATGCGAGCAGAAGGCCGACGAACGGCATCGCGTCGGTCAGATAGCGGGGTCCATAGCCGTGTCCTCCCCACCAGACGATGAATTTCGAGTAGGTGAGAAGGATGGCGATGGCTGCCACACTCGCATAACGAGCCAGAAGGAGCGTATCTCCCCGGTCGGTTGCGCCGCCATTCAGGCGCGTCCTCCACACCCTGACGGCGCCGACGATAGCGACAATCACGACCGGCGAGAAGATGAAGATCCCTCGGCTCGGGCTGATCGTCAGACCGGCGAAGCCCGCCGCCAGCGACCCCGAAAACATCCCTGCTGTCCCGAGCTCGTCGACCCGGTACTGAGTCCGCGTCGGTGCTCCGCCGACGATGTTCCCGAAGAGCCACAGATTGTAGGTCGCGCCGGCGATGCCGACGAGCGCCGCGGCGCCAGTGAACCACAGCGCGTCGGTGACGCTCGCGCGCAGCGCCTCACGATCTTCTCGAAGCCGCATCACGATCCTGTGCGCGAGGTAGAGGGCGAGCAGCGCCGCCGCGGGTGCCGTTGCCGGCCGTGCGATCACCGCCGCCGCCGCGGCGATGCCGGCGGCGGCCGGCAGCCCGGCGATCAATGCCCAGATCGCCGCGGCATACCCAAGCACGGCCGGCGTGTGTGTCCACATCGCAAGGCTCGCGGTCGACCAGACGGGCGTGCCCAGCCCATAGGCGATGGCGGCAAGCAGCGCCGCGCGGTTGCTGGCGTCGCGGCCTGGCCTGAATACATCGAGCACGCGCCGTGACGCGGCGAACACGAGCAACGCCGACAGTGCCGCCATCGTCGACGCCGCGAGCTTGGAATACAGATTCGCGGCGAGCTCGGCGTTGCCGGGTATTCCCGTCCATGCAGGGAATGCGTAGACTGGGAGCGCGAGAATCGGTCCCACGGGCGGATGGCTGTCGAAGAAATGCCCATTCGCCAATGCGAAATAATTCGAGAAGAAATCGGGGCCGGCTTGCTGCTTCACGCGATCGGGCACGAATTCGTCCAGCACCAGGTCGCCATCTCGCAGAATACTGAGCGGAACGAACCGTGACGCGTACGTGTCGTATGACGAGACCTGCCTGAGATTCGCGTTGTACATCACCAACAGACCGATCACGAGCAGACCCGCACGGCGAAGGGACATGGCGAACATGCTACCGCAAGTACAACGCGCGCACTGGACCGCACAGCCGGCGTTCGATGCCGTCGTCGCGTCGATTGCGATTGTCGTGCTCCCGCTTTTTGTTTACGGGTTGGGCAATACGTATCTGTGGCAGGACGAAGCGCAGACAGCGCTCCTCGGCCGGTCCGTACTGATCCATGGCGTGCCGATGGTGGGAGAAGGCGCGGAGAGCCTCTCGGCCGTGCTCGGGAAGGATGCAGGAATAGGCGGCGTCTATTTTCAGATCGCCTGGCTGCAGGCCTACGTCGAAGCGGCCAGCCTGGGTCTATTCGGCGAATCCAGCTGGTCTGCCCGTCTTCCGTTTGCCATAACCGGCTGGCTCTGCATTCCGCTCGCGGCGTGGGCGATGCGGGTTGCCGGATCGACCGTTCTCGCCGCTCGAATTGCCGCGTTATCGATCGCGCTCAGCGTTCCGTTCATCATCATCTCCCGTCAGGCGCGGTACTACGCGATGACGGCTGCGATCGTCCTCGTCACAACCGGTGCTTATGCTGCGTTGATGCGCGCGGTGAAATCACCGCAACGACGGACGGACGCCGCGGCGTCTGCCTTTGCATTCGCGTTTGCCGCAAGCCTGCTCGTCGTGAGCTTCGACATCACTGCCATTGGCGTGCTGGGTGCGATAGCGTGTCATTGGCTGCTGTCCGCGCGGTCGAACGACGATAGGTGGAGCGCGACGTTCTGGTTGGCGTGGGCGCTGCCGTGCGTCGTGTTGGCAGCGTGGCTCGCGGCCAGCCTCACGGCCGCATCTCGCGCGGACAATGCCGGGCTTACTGCAATTCCGGGACGGCTGCAGTACGCCACGACCTACTACCTCGGGCAGATCAATTCGCACATTGTGCCGCTGCCGGTGCTGCTCCTGCTGATGCTGTTGCGCCGCGGCGCGCCGAACGATCGCAAGGCCGAAGCGGATGACAGCCGCAGGGCGGCGGCGCTGCTGGCGGCCGTCGCACTGGGTGGACTGGCCGGAACCTTGCTCTCACCGCACCGGTTCTTCCGCTACATCGTCCCGGTCTTTCCGGTTCTGTTGGCCTTGAGCGCCATCGGCATTGCAGCTCTGTGGTCGCTCGGACAGCGGATGCGCATTGGCGCCGCCGTGCTGCTCGCGGCGCTCGTGAGCACCAACGTGTTGTTCGTGTGGTCCCACGCCGGCCTCGAGGGAGTCGCCCGCGCGACCGGCCTGGTGACCGTTCGCGAACGCGCATTCCACGCACGAGTGCCCATGGCGGACCTCATTTCGGAACTGCGCGATCCGCCACGTGGACCGGTGGCCGCGACGATTGAATATTTATTGCAACACGCGGGGCCCCGTGACGTGGTCGTCGCCGCGTACGGCGATCTCCCACTGAAGTTCCATACGCCATTGCAGGTGTACGGCGGTGAGACCGGCGAACTACCGCCGCCGGACGTCGTGCCGCAATGGATCTGGCCGCGAGCGTTGAAGGTTTACTCGGAGGTACGGCCGGTAACCGACTGGATCGGAAGGGAACTTGAATCGGGCAGGTACTGGCGGGTGGAGTTGCAGGCGATCGATCGACGATGGGAGAACCGCGAAGATCCCGAAACGCACATCTTTTCGAATCCGGGCCCGCCCGGGCCGCGCGTGGTGCTCTACAGAGCGCGCGATTGAGGGCGCGCGCGGCGCGCGAACAGGGACTGCGATTTCCACCCGGCGCGATACAGCAGATACCGGCCGAGCGCCGCGATCGTGCCGAACGCGTACTTCGTGCTGCGGCCGAGGGGAATACTGCTCGACTCGGGACCGTAGTGCGTCGGGACCGGCACCGCCCCAATGCGAAATCCGTGCGCGCGGGCCTGGACGAGGAACTGCTGATCGAACACGAAATCATCCGAGCACGCTTCGAAGTCGAGCGTCTCGAGCACGCGCCTGTGGTACGCACGATAGCCGGTGTGATACTCCGGCAGATTCAGGCCGAGCACGACGTTCTCCATGATCGTCAGGACTCGATTCGCCACGTATTTGATCAACGGCATGCCGCCGGCGAGCACCTCTTCGCGGCGCCTGATACGCGACCCCAGCACGATATCGACGACATCGGCTTTGATGAAGCCTGCCATGTACGGCACGAGCGCGCCATCGTACTGATTGTCCGGGTGCAGCATGATCGACAATCTCGGCTTCGGTCTGAAGGGCCAGCTGATAGCAGGTCTTCTGGTTACCGCCGTAGCCGCGGTTATGCGGGTGCCGGTGCACCGTGATTCCGAGGCGGCGAGCGACGCCAATCGTATCGTCGGCGCTCGCGTCGTCGACGAGGATGATGTCCTCGCATGAACCCGGAGGCAGCCGGCGCAGTGTCGCCTCCAGCGTCTTCGCGGCGTGGTAGGCCGGCAGCACAACACACGCACGCAAATCGCGCACGGCCGGAAAGTGGTCGACTTCGGCGGCTCGCGGCGTCACAAGCGCTCTCCGACCACCGCATAGTCCAGGTGAGTGAACAGCAGGCTGTTGAGCTTCTTCATGTTTTCATTGATTGTAACGCTGCGGTCGATGTCGCCGTCGGCGAGCGTCACCGGCTGCAGCTTCGCTTCTTCCGGATATGGCGCCGTGTAGCGGATGTCCACGCGCTGAAACCCGCTGGCGATGACGAGGTAGCGGAGCGTCTCGGGGTGGATCGGCCGCACGTGCGTGAGATCGCGGATATAACTCGAAAAGAACGCATACCAGCAAGCCGCGTTGATCGTTTCGAGCACGATCTTCGCGCCCGGCCGGAGCTTGTGGTATGCCGTCTCGAGAAATTCCAGCAGATACGCGGGCTCGAGGTGCTCGACCACCTGCGCCGCAAAAAGGCCGCCCAGCGATGCATCGGGCTGGGCACGGAGATAGCTGAGGGCGTCGGAGGCCGTCGCATCGAGGCCCCGCTCCCGCGTCTTCTCCGCCATTTCCTCGTTGAGATCGATGCCGCGGGCGGTAATGCCCTTCTCGCGCAGGAGCTCGAGAAACTCGCCGCGGCCACAGCCGACGTCGAGCACGTCGCGCGCTCCCTCGAAGAGGGGGACGTACGCGGCAAGACGGTCGGCAATCTCGTCTGGCGAGCCCCGGAAGTGGTCCTCGAAGCCGACGTACTTGTACGAATGAAGCTTGCGCTCGGCGGCACTCGCGTGCTCCAGTCGTCCATCGCCCGCGTCCGGTGGCGGCGCCCCGGTGTTTGCCGCACCGTCGAACCGCTGCTCGACTTCGCGCTTCAACATCTGCACCGCCTGCTGCATGACGCCGAAGGTCGCGCGCACCTCGTCGACCTGTGTGGCGTGCCGGCGCTCCCGCGTGAGCATGGCCTCCCATCGCTGCTGCATTTCGTCGCTCAGCGTGCTCAGCGCAACGGCTAATCCGTGCTTCAGACCGGTCACGTGACGATCCTTCGTATCCACGTACGGGGTGATCTGCTGCGCCCACAAGATCAGCATCGTCTGAAAATCGAGGAGCCGGTTGTGCTCGTGCTGGAGCTCGGCAAGCATGGCTTCGAGCGTCTTCATCGTGGCGCGCTGGGTGGCGACGTTTCGATTCAGGTGATCGACCAGCGCCGAGTTGAAAGCCTGCTGACGCTCGAACAGGGGCGCCACCATGGCCCACGCGTGGGCACGTATGCGGCGCAGCCATCCGTGGCCCTCGTCCGGCTTCGAGGACATCAGCTCCCAGCGCTGATTCAACAACGCGAGCTGAGACTCGTCATACGCCGCCGGCGGCGCCGGCAACTCGCGCGGCGGGCGAATCGCCGCGTCGAGCGCGGTCAGCGCGTCGTTGTATCGCCGATCGGCGTCTTCGCGCTCGCGATCGAGCCGCTCACGCTCCTCGACACTGCCCTTCTCTTCAATCATTGAAATAACCTGGTGTGTCCGTCCAAAGGCCGGTGACATCGCGCGCGGAAAGTCTGGATGCCTCCAGCAGCTCGCGGGTGAACTCGACGCCGTCGCTTCGAAGATGCGGCGGCTGTCCCACCGCGGCGGCGGGCGCCACGCTCGCGAGGGCCGCTGTGATGGCGTTCTCGTAGGCAGGAATCATTCTGTCGATGCGAAAGCGTCGCGCCCACAATTCGCGCGCATTGGCACCAAGCCGCGCGCGCATACGGCCATCGCGAGCGAGTCTGCGCATGGCGAATGTCAGGAGCGCCGGCTCGTCGATCATCTCGACGCTCACCGAGACGGCACCATCCGAATTTCCGGCGCCAAGCACCGTCCAGTCACGAGGATTGATAACCGGCACGTCTGCCGTATGCACGAGATCGGTGACGATCGACGGCTTCCCCGCGGCAAGACAGCGCAGCCAGGATGCCGACGTCTCGCGTGAAGTCGGCCAACGCATGCAGAGGGTCACGTCCGACGCTTCCAGCACGTCGTCTACGGCGTCCTCTTGAAGATAGCCGAGTACCAGCACTTTATCCTCGACGCCGAGCCGCCGCGCCTCGGCACGCATGTCGTAGGTTGGCACCGGCTCTCCGGCCAGGAGCAGCCGCACCTCAGGCGCGCTCTCCGTGATCGCGGCCAGCGAGCGAATGGCTTCGCGGATGCGCTTCTCCGGCGTGACCTTTCCGAGGGCCGTGAATACAACCGCCTGCTCGTGAAGCCCGTACCGCGATCGAACGGCCTGCCGGGCGCCCTCCCGTGGAGCAAATTCCGGAACGCCCATCTCGATGACGTCGATTCGGGTGCGCCGGATACCGCTGGCGAAGCTGATCGGCCAGCCAGTGATTATGCACGACGACCGTACGGCTCGATTCGACGAGTGCGCGAAGCATCGGCCACAGATATGTGAGCGAGCCCAACAGGCCGGCCTCGCCGAGCTCGACCAGGCCGGAATCGGCGTCGGGATGGTTGTACTGGAACTCGGCGCGGTAGTCGTCGATCCGTTTACGCTGGAGGAGCATTCTGGCGCGCGCGTGATGGAGCTGCCCGTCGTGCAGCACCACAAGGCCGGGATACCGGAACGCGTACGCCCACATGTAATCGTGATACGGCGCATTTCCGATCTGATAGACGACCAGGTCGTAAGGCGCGCGGCGGTGCCGCCAGATAAATTCATGCGCTGCGAACACCGCGGCAACGCCTGATGGACGGAGGCAGCTATCCGGCTCGGCATCGACGAAGACGTCGATGCTGTGCGGCGTGAAGAGCCGCGACAGGAGCGCCTCGCTGTACCAGGCGATACCCGACTTTGCGGGCCGCAGCGGTGTGAACCACGCGACGCGGGCCATCAGCCGCCGCTCGCAGTGCGCGGCACCCGCAATGCAGCTCCGGAATCGCCTACGTCTTCGATCGAGACGTGCAGACGCTTCAAACGGCAGCCATGCGCCACGATGAGCTGCCCGAGCTCTTCCTCCCGCTCGACGCTCAACCGTCTGCAGCTTACGAGCACCGTATCGACTTCACCCCTTTTCATCATCCGATCAGCTTTGCGAACCCGCCGAGCACCTGATAGCCATGAACCCGGGTCCGATGCTTGAGCGCGTCGTCGTCGATGTAGCCGAGCACGCGATACGGGACCGTGCTGGCGCTGACTTCCCGCATGGCGACCACAGCGGCTGCCCCGGCGCCGTAGATGACGAGCCGGTCGCCGATCTGCCGCCGCCGCGCAACGAACTCACTGATGAGCCGGAACGACGCTCTGGAAACACTCAACAGGACGAAACAGCAATGCCCCGTAAATCACGAAAACCGTTCGAGAGTAGGTGCGATTCGGGAACAGCACCAGAAGCGCGGCGATACTGGTGCCGACGAACACTCCTTTCCCGAACACGACTGTGTCGATCAGGCCGAACAGGCGCCACACGCCCCGGTACGCGCCGACGATGAAAAGGGCGACGAATTGCGACGCAATGACGATGGGCAAGGACGTCAGGAACTCGCGGAAGTGCCCTTCGAATTCCGGTCCTTCGAACCGCAGGCGATACGCGGCGTAATACGCCATCGAGATGAGCGCCAGGTCCAGGAACACCTCGGCCACCCGGCGCTTGTACATGAACGTCACCAGAAGCGGGGTGGCGCCTCTGCGACGCAGCGCGCTGAGATCCGCGCCGTCATAGACGCGTACGTTGCCGAGATATACGGTGAAGACCGCAAGCGGCAACATCACCGCGAGTATCAGCAGCACGGACCAGCTGGTGTCGAGGGAACGCGCGAAATAGCCGGTGAGCCCGGTGATTGCCGCCAGTGACCACAGGACGGCCACGGCCCGCTGCTCCGATAGGCCCATGGCGACCAGCCGATGGGACGAATGATCGCGTCCGCCTGTCGAAGCGGCCCGGCCGGACAGCCAGCGGGACAGCGTCACCAGCGTCGTGTCGAGTATGGGAATGACCATCACGAGGATCGGCGCCGAGATTACTGACAGCAACGACGGCTGTGTGGCGTGTCCCGGTTCGCTGCCGAGCCCCATCACGGCGAGACTGAAGCCGAGGAACAAGCTGCCTGTGTCGCCCATGAAGATGGACGCCGGATAGATGTTGTATAGCAGGAAGCCGGCAGCGGCCCCGATCAGCAGCGTCAGGATAGAGCCCCTGATAGAAGACAGAGCTATTCGGCGCCGCCGAGGGCAACCCAGCCAGGAATGCTGTGCCGGCGATTATCGCGATACCGGCGCAGAGGCCGTCCATGTTGTCGAGCAGGTTGAACGCGTTCGTGATGCCGACCACCCACATGATCGTGAGCAGGCTGTCGAGCGTCATCGACTCGACCCAGTACGAACCTGTGGCCGAACAGCAGGAGCAATGACGCCAGTACGATTTGTGCAATCAGTTTCGTCGCCGGCTTGAGCGACATCACGTCATCGATGAAGCCGACAGCGGCCATGAGCGCCGCACAGGCCACGAGCACGGCATGGTGACTGAATCCCCCCGCCAGGCCGATTCCGGCGATCACCGGAACGGCGACGGCCACGCCGCCAAGGAAGGGGGTCGACTGCTGGTGCCATCGATCGATCCTGGGCTTCGCGACATACCCGAACCGCAATGCCACCCGGCGGCAGAGCGGAACCAGCGCGGCTGAGGCCGTCATCGCGCCCACGAACGCCACGAGGTATGCGGTCGTCACCGAACCAACCCCCTTACGTGAGCGCGCGAATTTGCCCGGCCGGCGCCGTGATGCTCATGCAAGGCGCCAACCCCACTTGTTGAAATAGCGGACGGCGCTGGCGCAGAACAGCAGCGTTCCCCGATAGCTGCGATGCGCATCACGCCGCCACTCGTGCAGCACCACAGCATCAGGGCAGTACACGGTCCGCCACCCCGACTGTTGCACTTGCCGCGACAGATCCGCGTCCTCGAGATACAGGAAGAACCTGGCGTCGAACCCGCCCAGCGCCCTGACAATTTCGGTGCGGCACACCATGAACGCCCCGGACACGAACGGAACATCGTAGCTCTCGTCGTAGCCGCGGTCGAGCATGTCATAACGCCGCATGCGGTCGGCAAAATACCGTTGAAACGGCCGTGGCATGAAGCGCCGGAGAAACAGATCGGAGACCGTCGGGTGACGCTTGTTGAGCGGCTGCAGGCGTCCGTCTTCGAAGTGCACGCGCGGACACACGATCGCCACCTCTGGACGGCTGCGCAGGAAACCGATCAGCGTGTCCAGTGCACCCGGCGTCACCGTGATGTCCGGATTGCAGAAGACGTGATAGGTGGAGTTCACGAGCTGCAGGATGCGATTATTGCCCCGCGCGAAGCCCTCGTTGCGCGGGTTGGCGATGACGGACACACGCGAATCCTCTGCCGCAATCTGACGCACGGCCGCCAACGTGCCGTCTACCGAGCGGTTGTCGAGCACCCAGATGTGCGCGGGTACATTCACGGGCAGTGACGCGAGCACGGACCGCAACGTCTTCTGGACGGTCCGCTCATGGTTGAAGGTCACGAGACCGATCGACAACTGTTCGGTCATGCGGCTCGAAAGAGCGCATAGACGCAGTACTGGCGGACGGCGGCCGACAGGGCGGCAGACCGAAACGGAATATGAAAGCTAGTTTGATGGCTGAAACCCTGCTGTCGCATGGTGCCGACCAGTTTCGGCTCGTCGTAATACATCTTGTGGTCGGAGTCCCACGCATACCCACGTTCGCCTGGTACGCCGACGAGCACGACACCGTCAGGTTTCAAGACGCGGTGCGTCTCATCCAGCAGGCGGTGAGGATCGGCAAGGTGCTCCAGCACGTTGTCGAGAATCGCCGAGTCGAAGCTGTGACTGCGAAACGGAAGGCTGTCAGGCGCCATCAGAGCGACCTGCAACCCGCGGCGACGGCAATACTCTACCGTCTTGGGATTGACGTCGGCCCCGACGGTACGCGGACGAAATGCCAGCATGTCGCCGACGCCGCAGCCGATGTCGATGGCGTCGCCGTGCAGATGACGGCACAGTCGCGGATAGAGAAACCACCGTCGATACATCGCGGCGGCGCGACTGCGTCCTTTCAAATATTCGAAATATCGGTCGTGCTCACTCACGACGTATGGCTCTCGAGCAACTCCAGGTACATTCGCGCGGCTGGCATCTGCCGAAACGAGTCGGGAAGGAGATTGCCGCGCTCCCCTGCCCTCGTGCGCGACCAGGACGCCGCATTCAACATCGCGGTGGCAAGCTCATTGTCGGAAGTGAACACCGACCCGTTGCAGCCCGGCTGGATGAGCTCGCGGTTGCCGTCGACGTCCCGCACCACGCAAGGCACGCCGAGATACAACGCCTCGAGCGCCGATCGCGAGATCCCTTCGGTGAACGACGGCAGCACGAGCGCGTCGGCTGCCGACACTGCGGCGCTCGGGTCGTCGACATGTCCGTGGAAACGCACCGAATCGGGGACCGGCATCGAACGCGCCTTCTCTCGAAGGTCGTTCAACAGCGGCCCGTCGCCGTAGGCGTCGAGCCGTGCCGGAATGCCCTGCTCCTGAAGGCGGCGAATCGCGTCGAGCAGCAGCTGAGGGCGCTTGTTCGGCAGCATCGAACCGGTGAATACAAAACGTAATGGCCCGCTGTCCGGTCCCGGACCGCGGCGCGAGGCCAGCGCCGCTTCGTCAATGAAGTTGCCGATGACGGGACTCGGGCGGCCGATATGCGCCTCCACCTGTTCTGCCATCGCGCGCGTCATCGAGACGACATGATCGAGCGGGCGAAGCATGCGGAGATGCCGATGCGCGAGCCATTTGCCTGCGCTGCCGTATTTCTCCGGGTAGATGGCGGGCAGGTTGCCGCGCACGCTGGCGCACGTGACCGCCAGATCGCGGCAGCACCTGTTCACGGCATCGGCGGACAGACAGTAGGACACCGCCGCGATGTCGCGTTTCCCGCCCGCCCGCGCGAGCAGCCGTCGAGCGGCGACGACCCGGGACGGCCATGACCCGGAGGTCCATAGGGGAATCCGCTCGACCTGTTCGTCGAGCAGGCCGAACGCGTCACTGCTGGGTTTGACGGCGACGAAGGTGACCTGCCGTTCTCGCGCGAGCGCATTGGCGAGCGCGACGGCTCCTCGGATCGGACTCGAGATTGTTCCCGTAGGTACGAAGATGAAGAAACGGCGGAGGGGCATTACGACGCCGCCAGCAGTGCGCGGGCGCGATGTTGCCAGGTGTGCTGCCGTTCGTATTGCGAATACGCTGAGCTGGCGAGGCGGCGGGACAATGCGGCATCGCTCAACAGACGGTCGATGGCGTCCCCCCACGCATCGACGGCGTCGGGCGGGACCAGAAGGGCATTGGCGTCGTGAGACAGCACCTCACGAAGAACGGGAAGATCGGACGACACGATCGGTACACCGGCCGCCATGTACTCGAACATCTTCATCGGCGACATCCAGCGCGCGGTGTCGTATCGGCCAACACCGATAGACACCTTCCTCTGGTAGGGCATCAGCAGCACGTCAACGCATTGCGCAAGCTGAAGCGCTGACTGATGCGGCAGATGTCCGACGAAGATGAGGTTGCGCCGGCGATTGCGGGCCCGCCTGACGGCAATCTCTGCTTCATCTCCGCCAGCGGCGAGAAACAACACGTTGGGCCGGCGCTCGGCAAGCGCTTCAATCAGCTCCACGCCGCGGCCCGCATACAGATGTCCGACATACCCGCAGACTCCGTCCCAGGCCTCGCGCGCCGCCGGAACCAGTTCCTGCAGCTGCGGCCGGCGGCGGTCCCATGGCACCGGCGTGATCCCCGCCGGCGCCGCGTCGTGCAGAACCTGCCGTCGCGAGGGAGCGACGCCGTGCTCGGTAGCCACGAATTCCAGCAACTGGTGCGAAATGCTGACGACCCGGATGCCGGGCTGGCGAAGTACTGCCCGTTGCATCGCTCCCCTTACTCCGGTCTCGATGTCGTGCAACTCGAATATCAGCGGCCGGCGTGCCAGGACGCCAAGGATGTACGCCGCGTACAGGTTGCGACTGATGACGAGTTGGGGCCAACGGCCGCCCGCAAGCCGGCGCACGGCAAGCGCGGCAATCCTGAGACTCAACGCGCGAGGAGAACGTGTAAATGTGGTGACAAATCGAATGCCGTCGGTCGAGGTGCCGTACTGCCGCTCGATTTCGGCGGGAAGATCGGTTTCCCGAGCGAGACTGCGGCACGCGTACAGCGTGACTGACGCGCCGGAGTCGGCTAACGCTCGCGTCTGCATGATCACGTGGACTGAATTCGCGCTTCTGGAGGGGAGAGTGGACGGCGAGATGTAGTGAACGTCCACTACGCGATTTCGGCCACGGATTGGGCGTGATGTCCAATGCCTGGATATGTGAGGAAGCCCCACGGCAGCGCCCGGCCGCCATTCAGGGCCACATCCATCCGCGCCAATGCCAGCAATCTGAAATAGGTGTCCCAGAGGTTCGACTCGTCCCAGCCGCGCCCGTCAGCGCTCCAGTGCGTGTGAATCTCGTCATGTTTGGGGCGCTGCAAGGTGAGCGCATAGCGAAGGCGCTCGACGAAAAGGGACGGACGGTTCCACGCCGACACGACCTGGTGACCAAACTTCTGAACATTCGCGATGGTGCGGGGACGCACGTACCTCGACTCGCAGAATCCCCCTTCTTCCCCCTGCTGATCGAAAATAGACGCCCGCGGTTCTCTCGAGCAGCGAGCGAACGCCGGCGTCCGGAACACTGCCGCCCGCCGTGAGCACGAACACAGCGTCGTAGTCGTAACAGCTGCCGCCCCCCGGATACGGTGCGAAATGTCCCGACGGATCGGCGAGTGTCGCCACAGCCTGCCTGGCTGCCGAAAGCCGCGGATTGTCGACCTCGAGATATTCGAAAATTTCGTACTGGTGATACCCGTTCTGGAACTGCAGGTGCGTCATTCCCTGATCGCGACCCCAGAACCCGAATCTGTTCATGTGCGCGAGATGCAACTCCACCCATGTGTCGAGGCCGGCGGCGGTATCGCCGAGGAATCGGCGGGCGTGAATCAGGACCACTGCGAGACACATTGCGAGGTTGCCGCTCTGGGGCCGGCCATGCAGCGCACCAACCTCGTCCAGGACAGCACGAACATCGACCGGCAGGATCGGCTGGATGAGGTCCTCGAGCGGATCCTCGTCGAGACTGCCGAGGGCCGACAGCGCGCTCAAGGTGAGCGTGAGAGCCTGCATGAGCGGTTTGTCCGTGATGGCTTGGCCGCCTCGCCGCTCGTGAAAATAGGACCGTAGATCGGCGCGAAGCTTCGACGCCAACAGGCCTCGATCGGCCGGCAACTGGTCGACACCACCGAGCAACGCCGCGGCAAGCACCGCTGTGGGGCGGGCAAACAAACTGGGTGTTCCCGAGTGGACCAGGGCAAAATCGCCTTGGCCGATCTCAGACGCCCGGACGAACATCGCGGCCCGTTCGCGCGCGACATTCAGTCGTTCAGCGGTGAGGACAGTGCTGGGTGTCACGGAGGAGCGATCAACGTTTGAGGGCGACGACCCGGCAGCTGCCGAGAAACGGGTGCAGCAGTCGCGGCCATTCCGGATGCATGTACTTCGCTGACGTTGCGGCCTCGACGAGCTCACAATCAGTGCGGTGCGCAATCGTCCGGCGCCACCACCTGGGCGTCTTCACGTCTTCGTCGCGACCCTGCGGCAAATAGCCATACAGGTTCCGATGCACGCGGCGTTTTGTGAGCAGCCATACGATTCCACCGTGCCGCCCTCTCGTCCGCAGCGGATACATCACGAGCAAATCGAGGAGCAATCGAGGATTGAGGAGATTTCCATCCAGAATGAGCAGGAGCCCGCCCGGACGGATGACGCGAAGCTGCTCGGTAATCGCGAGGTCGCGATCGTAAACGTGCTCGAAAAACGACCGCGACATCACCGCATCGAAGCTGGCGTCGGCGAATGGTAATCTGCACGCGTCGGCGGCAATGGCTCGCGCGCGCACATCGAAGTGGCGAGCCGCGTCAGACACGAGGGCGCACAGCCGCGGATCCATATCAACGCCGACCGTGTTGAATCCGCGGGCCGACAACTCGAGGACGCCGAAACCGGTCCCGCACGCCACATCCAGCACCTTCGCCCCCTCGCCGGAGTGCTGGCGAAGCAACTTCTCGACCATCGACACTTCACGGCGCCAGGTTTCAAGGTGCTCGCGCGCCTTGAGGAGCCGGCGCCGCAGTACCGCTGCCTTGGGATTTGCACGGTCGACCGGCCAGTCCCTGGACACCAGCAGCGCTTGATCGGCACTGCGGTTCAGGCCCATCAGCTAAGGCTTCCTCGCATACATCCGAATGTTCTTGCCCCATCCGGAGCCATTGATCAGGAACTGCAGCTGGTGCCGAAACGATCGGGCGAACCCCATATCGTGCCGGCCGGTCTCTTCGAAGAACCAGATCATGTCTTCGACATCGAGCCCCTGCGTTTCGGCGTGCTCTACTTTGAATCCCGCCCGCTGGAGCGCCCCCGCGAGCGTGTGGACCGTGAAATAGGTCAGGTGGTTCGATCCCCAGATGAAGTGGGCATCCAGGCCCATGATCAGGCGCGAGGCGCATTCGAAATTCGGTGTGTACAGGAATAACATGCCGCCTGGCCGCAGCAGCCGATATGACTTCCGTAAAATGGCCATCGGCTGCTTCACATGCTCGATGATCTCGAACAGCGTCACGGCATCGAACGTCCCCTCGGGAAACGTGGTGTCTTCAATCGTTTCGTTGCGCACGTCGAGATCGGACTGCCGCGCGAAGTCCGCCTGAAATGGATTCGCCTCGACGCCCGAGGCGATCCAGCCCGCATCCTGCGCCGCCCTGACGAAAAATCCGGTGGCGCATCCGACGTCGAGCAGGCGCATCGCGCCGCGGCGCTGCGGCCGCAGAAACCGGTCGATGATCTCGACCCGCTCCTTGCCGAACCGCTCGCGCCGGTATTCATCGCTCGGTTCCATCAGCGCGCGCGTCAGATCCGAGTAACTTTCATGCTTGTAGACCTGGCGGACGTGTTCGTCCCGAAGCGCCGGATTCACGAAGACGAGGGCGCAACCGGCGCACTTCACGAAGCGGAACCCTTCCTTGTGGAATTGCACCTCGTAGTCCGTTCCCTCACAAACCGGACACGCAATCTCCTCGACGAACTCCGGACGCACCCGGCCGGCTTCGTCCACGTAGACGCGCATCCGTTCGCGACGGATCTCGACCATCCTTCCGTATGCCTGATTGGGACGGAGTTTCTCGATATCGATCGGCAGGTAGTCTTCGAAACGCGCCGACTGGCTCATCGCACTCCAGCCTGAACGCCGGCGTCGATTTCGTGGACGAGCCCCAGGGCCTCCCGGGCGCGCGCGCAGGTGTACCGCACGAATGTGTCGAATTCGACAGCATCGCTCTCGCTGCCGTACCGGCCCTGTTTGTTCAGATAATGCGCGTAGAAGTTCATCGGCACCGAGGTCTTCATACAGGCGGCGACGAATTGCACGAGAGCCAGGCGATCGTAGCGGTAGCTCGACAGCGCTTCCTGCAACGCTTCACCGATGCGCGAGGGTTCCGTGACATGCCGCACCATGGTCGATGGCAGGAGCGTATACAGGGGCGTGCCGAGCGAGATGACCGGCTTGCGCGCAAGCACGCCTTCGAAGCCGACAAACGACCATACCGCGGCGATGGCCGCAGCGTGCCGGACAATGTCGCTCGATTCGACCTGCGAATCGACGATCTTCAGGTTGGGGATCCGCAACAGTTTTTCGTAATAGCCGGGCGGCCGGTAGCCAATGGACCGGGGATGCTCCTTGGTGACGACGACCATGCCGGCCGGAAGGCTGCGTGCGAGGTTTCTGATCGTCTCGATCTGATTGACGTACGCGCGGCCGTGAATCGACAACGCGACCTCGGGTTCGGCGTGCAGCGGGTAAAAGACGTAATCGAGATTCGGCAGGTCCGCGGCGCTGACATAGCGTGACGACAAATAGCGTCTCACCCGGAATCGTCTCAGTGGAGCAAGAATGCGGTGTTGCACCTGCAACAACAGCGGCGACTCGACATGATTGTCCTCGGCAGCCGGGCTCGTCCGGTACGCATATTCGGCGCGCAGCAGTCGCCAGATCGACCGCCGCGGTCGCTGAACCGCCACACGGCCCGGAATGGCAATCATGCCTTCATGACGAACCTCGCCGCCTTCGGCGTCGTCAATGTACTGTGCGGCTTCCGACAGCCATTCGTCGACAACCCCTTCGCGGTACTCGTCGTACGCACGCCGGATGTTCGGTGGCCGCCCGAAGAACCCGTCCATCCAGCACATGAAGTTCTGAATTTTCGTCGGGTAGAAAAACAGGCCGGGCACCGCCCGCGAGCGGGCCACCATCCAGATCAGGTATTCACCAAACGTGACGGGCACGAGCCCGAACAGCAGATCGGGTTTCACCCGATCGAACCATGCCTCGATCTTTCGCAGCGCAACGGTCAGAATCCGCAGAAATTCATCGTGGGTAAAGCGCGGCCGGTAATCCTGCCGCTCCTTGCACCAGCGCCCCTGCATCATGCGCCGATCGCACACCAGCGCATCCCACAACGGACCGCACGCCATTTCGCGTTCGCGGCGGGCAAGCCATGCGACGTCGGCGGAGGCCGAACGTGCTTCGCGGAGGATCTCCCATTCGGACAGCACGTGGGGTTCAGAGCTGAACGCCGGTGTTTCGCCGACAAAAGTCTGGTGAAACTGCGCTTCGCACACGTAAAAACCACGGCGCTCCAGGGGAAGCGCCGGAGCCAGCGCATTGGCGAGCCGGTAGTGAAATCGCAGGCCGAGACCCTGTGTCGCAAATATCGCGTTCATGGTTACGCGCGGCCCTCCGCCACAGCGTGCACCGCGCCGAAACGGCTGAAACATTCGCGTGTCACGAAACCAGCCGCCTCCAGCTCACGCGTAAGCGTGTCGGTCGTATATTCGATCTGGTGATCGGCGTGTAGGCGCCACGGAAGGCCGAGCTCCCGTCTATAGGGGACAAGCCAGTCACGATCGATCGCGGGCACACGAATGAGTAAACGCCGCCCGCGTTCTCCGCATTTACCGAGAAACGTCTGGCGATCCGCGATGTGTTCGAGCACGTTGCCCAGCAAGATGACGTCGAACTTCTCGCTGTCAGGAATATCCTCGATCGTGCCGACGCGGTACTCGACATTGCTCCGGGTTCGCTCGCGCCGCGCGCGCTCGACCGCCTCCGGCCGAATCTCGATGCCGACCACGAACGAAGCGCGCTCGGCAACCGCCACAGCGTTGTGGCCGTAAGCCGCACCCACGTCGAGCACGCGATCTCCCTCGCGAACGTGGCCGGCAAAGAACTGACGGGCATCGGTAACACGGTGCCGCGGGTGACTGTTCCCTTCCGTAATTTTGATGACGCCCAACATGAAGAAATACAGCCAGTCATGGAGACGCAGCAGCCATTTCACGCCACGGCGATCGGGCAGTGCGGCCAGACGGCGCGTGAGCCAGCGCCCCGCTACTGCCCTAGGCCTCGCCGCCATGTTCGTAGGTCAGCCGCTTCTGAACCGACACGTGCACCTTCGACAGCACTTCGGCAATGCGCTGCCCGGCGCAACCATCGCCGTAAATCAGCTCCTGCCGGTACCTGCCATGCCCCACCTGGTCCTCGATCGCCGAAGCGATCGCGGCACGATCGTGACCGACATCCACAACGTTGTGGCCGCGTTGTCTGGACTGCTGGCGCGAGCCGATGTTGACCGCCGGCACACCGATAAACGACCCCTCGCGGATGGCACTGCTCGAATTGCCGACGAGGCAGGCGGTTCTGTTCATCAACCGGATGTACACATCGGGCGGCAAATTGATGAACAGATGGAGCCATTGAGGAGCATGCCGCTCACGGAATGTCCTGATGCCCTTCGCGATTTCATCCGATCCGGCGTCGGAGTTCGGCCACAGCATGATCGTCGGCATTTCGAGCGAAGCGAGGGCCCACAACGTCTCTTCGATCTGGCGGCGGGCGTCGCCATATTCGGTCGTCACAGGATGCTGACTGACCAGCAGAAACGGCTGATTGAGGTCGAGATCCGGTCCCACCCCGCGATACTGCGCGAAAAAATCCGGCGGCAGCTCGCCGTCGCTGAGGATCTCCTTTACGAGATCGATGCGCGGGCAGCCAACGAGAAACACGCGGTCCCGCCGCTCACCCATCCGGATGATCCGCTCGGCGCTCTCAGCATTCGCAGGGAAGTGCACGTGGGCCAGTTTCGTCACCGCGTGCCGCACGCTCTCATCGATCGTCCCGGTAATCTCCCCTCCCATCGTATGCGCAATGGGGATGTTCATGTATGCCGCCGCCAGCGCCACCGCGGCGATCTCGAAGCGATCGCCGACAATGAGCACGAAATCGGGCCTCAGGTTGTCGAGAATGGTGGCCATCTCGATCAGCCCGAGGCCTGTCGACTTGGCCATGGTCGTCGGGTTCTCACCCTCGATCAGCATGTGAAAGGTCGCGTGGACCTCGAAGCCATCCCTGCGCACCAAGTCGATCACGCGGCCGAACCGGTCCAGCATCGCCGACGCCCCCGCGACCGTAATCAGCTCGACATCGGGCATCGCCACCAGCGCGCGCATGACGGATTTGATGCTCGAGTAGTTGGCGCGGCTGCCGACGAAGGTGAGCACTTTTCGCGGCATCAGCGGTCCCCCGACCTCGCTGGCTGAGAAACCGCCTCTCTGATAGTGCGATCGTCGAGATCGAGCGTCATCGAAAAATCGACGCCGACCGGCGCGCGATGCGTCACCAGGAGAACGATCGCGTTGCGATCGATGTTCGCCCACAAGTCGCGGAGAATTGCGGCTTCGTTCTCCAGGTCCAGGTTCGTGGTCGCTTCGTCCATCAACACCAACAGCGGTCGCTTGAGAAAGATTCGCGCCAGCATGATTCGCTGGCGCTCGCCCAGCGACAAGTGACAGCCGTCGTCTCCGATGTCCGAGTCGAGCCCCTCCGGCAATCGGTTCACGACGCCGCGCAGACGCGCCAGATCGATCGCGCGCTCGAGCTCGGCGTCCGGATAATCGGTGTCGAGGCAGAGATTTTCGCGAATCGATCCGCGGAACAGGTATACGTTCGGCGCGAGATATGTGACAACGCTCCTGACGCGGTAGAACACGGCGTCGTCCAGGGTCTCACCGTTGATTGTGACAGAGCCATGCGACGGCCGCAAAAGGCCGGCCGCAAGAAAGAGCAAGGTTGACTTCCCTCTCCCCGACGGGCCCTGGATGAGAACGCGGTCACCGGGTTTGAACGCGAGGTTCACGTTCGACAGCACCTGACGCCCGGCATCGTAGCCGAACGTGACGTCGTCGAAGGTCAGCGCCAGACTGCCTGGACGCGAGCTCACAGCCTCGAGATTCGCCGGGCGCGTTGACTCCGTCTCGCATACCTCGAGTACGTCAGCGATGGCGTTCACGCTCGGGGCCGCGTGCTGAACGTGTATCCACGCCTGCTGGAGCCCCGTGACGTACTTCTGGAGCCTCCCAAGCACGACCAGGAACATCAGCATGAGCGAGGCGGGCAGTCCGAACACCGTGGTGGCCAGGACGATCATCGCCAGCAAGGCGACGTACAGCGTCGCTTCAGAACCGAGTTTGATGAACTGCTCGTTGTTCTGCTTCGTCAGCCGCCATTTCTGCCCGCGTTGCAGATCGCGCCAGAGGAGATCGAGCAGCTTCCGCTCGCCGGCCTCTATCTTGATCGTCCGGTATCCGTTCAGAATCTCCCAGACACGGCCGAGCAACGACGTCTGCACCTTAATGCGCTGCGCCCCAAGTTTCTTCTGGAGGGCGAAGCCGCGATGCGTGATCAGAAACGTGACCATCGCGATGACCACGGCCAGGACGACGAGACCAGGCGCCATCGTGGTGGCGGCGGCCGCGAACAGAATTGCGCCGACGACGTTGGTGAGCGCGTCGAGGAGCGAAAATACGACTTTGCCGTACAGACCCGTCTCGATCACCGCGACGTTGGCCACCCGCGCGCGGTCAAGCGTCATGGCGCGTGACGGCGTCGCTGCCAGATACGCCGCCACGATTCGGCGGGATTGCGTAATGAAACTTCGAAACAGAAACTGGGCCTGGAGATACCCGTAGACGCCCTTTGCCGCAATCGTCACGCAGAGCAACACGACAGCCGCGGTGGCGGTCAGTGCGATATAGCCCGTGTCGGTCGACAGTGCCGCCTGCAACGATGGGATGCCCACCGCGCGAAGCCTCTCCGTGAGAGCCGCTCTTTGCGTGGGTTCGACCAGGGCATAGAGCAGAACGATGAACCCGATCTCCGCGAGCGGCGCAACCATCGAGGCGAAGACGGTCACGCTCAATCGCCATCGCGATCGGCTGAGGTCTCGCACCAAATCTTCGGCCGATCGCCGCTGGAACCCGACACGGACCAGCGTTGCAGCTGCCGTTGCGAACATCCACTTCACGAGTGCGCCGCCCTCGCTGCGGCCGGCGCCCTGGATGCGCTAGCGCCGAGGAGAAATCGCGTGTACCCGGCTAATACATCGTCATCGCCAGTTTCGCCGCCCACCAACGCGTGGAGAAAGGCGCTGATACGTTCGGGAGGCGGGAGAGCCGAATCGGTGCCGCGCTTCATCCGCGCGATTGCCTCCACTAATTCGCCGGCGCTATCAACCGTCACGCAGACATTGTCGCGGGTGAAGACGGTCGGAAGATCGCTGACGAACCGCAGACAGATGACCGGTTTGCCGCGCATGATCGGTTCGATCAGGATGCTGGACATCGTCCCGACAACGACGTCGCACCAGTCGATGAGGCGCGCCGACGAGTCGCGACTGATGCGAACACCCTCCGGCCAGCGAGCGAGCGTCGTGGCATCGTTCCGCGTAGCGGGCCTGACCACGACATCCACATCCTCCATCGCCGCCAGTGCGCGAATGGCCGACTGCATGGCTTCAGCTCGATTCGCTGTCGGCTTGTCCATGAGCAGCACCCGTACGCGGCCGTTCGCCCGCGGCCTCGACTCGAATGACAACGTTGGACTCAGCTCGAGATTCTTCTGCACCCACTCGGAACAAAATCTGGCGCTGCCGAGGACTTTCAGCTTCTCCGCCGCCACGCCGCAACGCTCGCAATAGGCAGCCTGGTCTGCATGCGGCGCGACCACGAAGTCATAGGGCAGTTTCCCGCTCCAGTCCGGCAACGTCCCTGTCTTGATCGCCTGATATCCGCGGAGCTCGCCCGTGTACACCTCCACACCGTGCGGGAGTGCGACGGTCGCCACGCCACGGCGGCGGGCGGCCGCCAACAACGCCCCGACGTTGTGCTGATTCGGCTTGGCCCAGTCGAAGACCAGCACCGTGGCCCCTGCGCGCGCGAGCAGCCCTTCTGCCCATCTGTCATGGTACACGCGCTCGAGCAGCCACTTGTACTTCCACTCGAAGAACGGCGTCATGGTGACGGCGTGTATCCCCCGCGCCAGCTCCCCGCGGAGCCGGTCGAACCAGCGGCGTGGCCGGGGCGATCGGCGGAACGTCGACCGCCCGCACAACAGCTTCGCCAGCAGTCGATGTCCGATCGTCGGTGCGTGGTAGGCGAACTGGTAGGTGACGGTCACGCGCGGCAATGTCGACAGGAAGTTCAGACGGTAGTCGGATTCGATGTCGTATCGTGGACTCAGGCACAGGACGAGAATCGGCTGTTGTGTTTCTCTCGACAGCCGGTACACCACTGGCGTGAGGTGATCGATGTCATTCGCTTTTCTGACGAAGAACACAATCATCGGTCTGGAACAGGCCGAGCCTTCTGCAGCAGGCCTACAGTTTGCGGAAATGCGCCAGTGAGCCGCACGGATTGTGCCAGTGGAGTGAGTTGATGAAAGGCGTCTGGATGATCTCGGAGGGATGGGACCGAACGAAATCGATCACCGCGCGTTGTACTTCGTTGCCGTGGTACGAGTCGTGAAGAACGACGTGACCGCCGGTCGCGAGCAGCGGCCACCAGTTCTCGAGATCGTTACTGCATCCTTCGTACGAGTGATCGCCGTCGATGAAGAGCACGTCGAATCCGGTAACGCCCGGATCGCGCTGGCGCTGCGAATCGCCGACGATCAGTCGCACGTTCCGGCCGATTCCGTGGGAATCGAAAAACTGGCGGAGCAGCTCATCGTTGCGCGGCGCGAGGTCGATGGACCAGATGGGCACGGTGCGGTTCGCCCAGGACATGAGAAACACGCTGCCGCCGTTGAACCGTCCCGTTTCGAGAATGCCGACCTTCGCGAGGCTCGCAATCGTGAACAGATAGTCCATCTCCCACGGGTCGAGCCGGATGAATTTCGGAGGCAGCGACGATCTGGCGGGGAGCGGGTAGGTTCGGAGCGCGATCCGCGGCTTCGGGGTTTTCCCCGCCAGACGGCTGCGAACATCCTGGATCCACATCTGAAGCCTGCCCGGGTGCAGGTGCTTGCGCCGGCACGATGCGCCGAACTGGGCGAAGAACTCCTGGTAGGTGGGCGTGCTCCTGGCAGCGCCGCCTGCTGCGTCAGACATGGGGTGCGCGCGTCGCTGAAAGAAATGGGAGCGCTTCGCTCGACCCCGACGGCCCCTTGCTGTCGAGATAGGCGTGGTAGTACTTCAACCACACATCGCCGTAGGGATGGTCCTTATATCGCTCGAACCAGGGACCCCCTTCGGTGTAATGGATGAGCTGCGTGTCGTCGGCATACCGATCGAGGACGTTCCACGTAAACGGCAAATCGCCGATCTGCTCGTCAGGAATATCTTCGAACCGGTGCAGCCAGCTCGGGGGCCGTGTTTCCACTGCCTCGGGCGTCCAGAGCTTCAGCTTGGCGCAGTTCATGAGCATGAAGCTCGACCAGTTCTTTCTCGGATACACCGTTTGCACTTTGCCGTCCATTTTGACCGCTGAGGTCGGGCGGTAGTCGTGCTTGACGACACGGAGCGCCAGGTCTGACATGTCCAGATCGAACAGCGGATTCAGGTCGGCGAGCGCGACCATGTCGCAATCCATGAACAGCGCGAGACCTCGATACGCGCACAGTGACGGCACGAGAAACCTGGTAAAGGTGAACTCGGTCGATGCGAGCGGATCGTGGCGGCTGAAATTGAGTTCCGCAATTTTCAGCGGACGAATGTCGAGAGGACGTGAGGCGTGCGCCTCGATGGAATATTTGAGGACCTGATAGGCAATGTCCTCGCGACTGTCGTAGCCGATGAACACTGTATTCATGATCGCCGGACTCCTTGGCGTGCTTCTTTGGCTGGTGCGTTATTCACATTGAACCCGTATCTGAGGATGTCGTGAATATGGACGACCCCAACCGGGCTGTCGGCATGATCCAACACCAGTAGCGAGGTCACGCGCTCCCGCTCCATGTCGACCAGCGCGTCCATGCTCAAGGTTCCAACCCGCACCGATCGGACCGGCACCGACATGAGCTCCGCCGCCCGCCGGGTGTCGAGGCCGGGCCGGCCCATCGCACGCCGTACATCGCCATCGGTGATGATGCCAATGGTTCCCGAGCGTGCGTCTTCGACGATCACCAGACCCATCGCGCCGTCGGTCATCACCTGAACGACTTCGCGCATCGGCCGTTCGCCGGCGACACGTGGAAAATCCGTGCGCATCAACTGCTCCACGGATGTCTGCAGCTTCTGGCCGAGCGCGCCGGCTGGATGCAATCCGGCGAAATCGCTGACCTGAAATCCTTTGACGCCGCTGGCCGCAACCGCGAGCGCATCGCCAAGGGCCAGCGACGCGGTACTGGACGATGTGGGCGCGAGCCCGAGCGCACACGCCTCGTCGGTCACGCCCGTTTCGAGGATGATGTCGGCGCTCGCATCGACTTTTCCTCCGCCGCGGCTCACGATCGCAATCGTCACAGGTTTGCAGCGCCCGCGGGCCGCCGAAAGAAACGCCACCAGCTCATCGCTGTTGCCGCTGTGCGAAATGGCAACGACAACATCGCCGGGCTGGATCATGCCCAGGTCGCCATGCATCCCCTCAATTGGATGGATGAACATGGCCGAGCAGCCGAGGCTCGAGAGCGTGCTCGCAAGCTTCCGGGCGATGGCGCCCGACTTGCCGACAGCCGTCGTCACGATTCGTCCGGAACAGCCGGCAATCGCCCGGGCGGCTCGGCAGAATCGATCGTCGAGACCATCCCGCAATGCCAGCAGCGCTGCCGCCTCGTCGGCGATTACGCGCCGCCCTTCGTGGAGGAGAGCTTCGTCAGTCACGTTGTGTCTCCAGCGCGACCTACGCCGATTGTCTGGCGTTCCGTGACGCTCTCGTCGACACCCCGTTTCCAGCTGATCCGGGGTCGAAACACCAGTTTGTCCACGCGCGCCGCGTTCTCGCGAACGACGGCAAGCATACGGTCCAGCACCTCGTCCGTCAGAAGATGCGACTTCAATCCGAGCTCGGGCAGCTTCGTATGGACCGCATTGTAATAATGCTGCTCGGCCTCGACTCGCGGATTGGGCAGGTGATCGACGGCGACCGTCAGCCCGGCACGGCGTCCAGCGGCTTCGACGCGGTGCGCCAGGTCCATTACCGAAAATCGCTCGGTGAACTGATTGAAGACGCGAAACTCACCGGGCGCGGCGGGATTGTCGGAGGCGAGCGCGACGCACTGGATCGTATCGCGTATGTTGAGAAACCCTCGGGTCTGTCCGCCCGCACCATAGACCGTCAGCGGTTCTCCGACCGCGGCCTGCACCATGAATCGATTCAGCACCGTCCCGAAAACGTCGTCGTAGTGAAAAGACGTTCTCAGATCCGAGTGCAATGCGGTCTCGTCGGTCTCGATTCCATAGACGACACCCTGGTTGAGATCGGTACAGCGGAAGCCCCATACCCTGCATGCGAACTCCAGGTTCGCCGAGTCGTGAACCTTCGAGAGATGGTAAAAGCTGCCCGGCCGCTTCGGAAACAGCACGGTGTCCTTGCGGCCTTTGTGCTCGAGGGTGATCCAGCCCTCTTCGATATCGATGTTCGGCGTGCCGTACTCACCCATCGTCCCGAGTTTCACGAGGTGGGCATCGGGGCAGTGACTTTGCATCGCGAACAACACGTTCAGCGTGCCGATGATGTTGTTGTGCTGCGTGTACACCGCAGCGGAGCGGCTTTGCATCGAATACGGCGCCGACGGCTGTTCGGCGTAATGAATGACCGCATCCGGGCGAAATTCCCGAATCGCCTTGTAGACGAACCGGTGGTTGCAGAGATCGCCGACGAACAGCCCGATCTCCCGGCCGCCGATCGACTGCCACAGTCTCAGCCGCCGATGCAGCGGGAGAATCGGCTGTAGCGGCTCGATGCCCTCTTCGAGCTCCCATTGCCGCTTTGCAAAATTATCGAGCACGGCCACGTCATCGCCGCGCGCGGAAAAATACATTGCTGTCGGCCACCCCAGATAGCCATCGCCGCCGAGAATCAGTATCCGCATCGTGGTAAATGTCCTTTCTTCAGGAGGTGCCCCAGTTGAGATGGTCCAGCCGAACGGCTCCGGCGGCCAGCAGGGCTTCGGCGGCTTCGAGATCGTGAGGGTCGTCCACCTCCAGCTCGTACGGCGGGTCGATCACCTGTGCGTAAGCTGGTTCCGCGTAGAAACTGCCGCCGCGCTCCAGCGCATCGGTGCGGGCAGCAATCAGATTACCAAACGCCCACAACGCCGGTTTTTCCTGCTTGTGTCTGGCTATGTTCCGCTCGGCCGCGAACAAGAACGACACTCTGCCGTCGGATCCAGTCGTTCGCTGGTTCCACGCGTGGCACTTATGCGTGACGCGCACCACGTTGTGAACCGACGCTGCCTCCGGCCGGTTCTCGAGAAGGTCAGCAGGGCGGAGATGTGCTCTGGAAGAAGAAACGGGCTGGAGGGCTGAACCAGGACAATGACGTCGGGCCTGCTGCCCGGCTGAAGCGACGCGAGGAAGTCGCGCGCGACGTCATCCACCCTCGCCTCATCTGTCGCAAGATGATCGGGTCGCCGAACGACATCGACCCCCAACTGGCGCGCTCGCGCCGCGATCGGTTCGCTGTCGGTCGAACACACGATGCGGCCCAGAGACGGGCTGGCCTTAGCCGCGGCGATACCGTAATCGATCAATGGGCGACCCGCCAGTGGCGCAATGTTCTTCAACGGTATGCCGCGCGAGCCGCCACGCGCCGGAATCAAGGCCCAGTGGGTTGTCATTGACGCTTAGTAGGCAATCGTCTTCTCGAGTGGAGGCAGCGGCGAAGCGAGCAGCGCGGCGATCCGCTGTCCGGCGCGGCCGTCTCCATAAAGCATGTCAGGTTCATACCGGCCGTGGGCAATCTGCTGCCGCGCTGCCGTCACGATCGACGCACGGTCGTCGGGTGCGTCGATCACATTACCGGCACGAGCCCGCCCTTGCTGCCGTGCTCCGACATTGACCACAGGTACGCCGAGGAACGCCCCTTCGCGGAGGCCGCTCGAGGTGTTTCCGATGAGACATCTGGCATGGTGCAGCAGGGTCGCATACGCGTCGAACGGCAGGCTGCCGACACAGCGCACCGGCGGCGCGCCGGGATCGCGCTGAAGTGATTCGACCGGGCCGAGCGCTTCCGCGGCGCCGGCATCCATATTCGGCAGAACCCAGACGGCAGGCAGCTGCAGCTCGCGCACCGCTCCCGCAATCTCGGCAAAGTGCCGGGCCGCGTCGGCAATCCTCGTGACGATTGGATGATGTGAGACCACGACGAAATCCGACCGCAGGTTCACAACCGGCCCGGTTCCGCGCTCGTCGCACACCCGCTCGACATGGTCCAGGTTCTCCAGGTCGATATCGGCAAGTTGATCGAGGCTCGGCGTTCCGACGATATGGACGCCTTCCGGGGGTTCACCCATGCGGCATACCCGCACCGCGGCTTCCTCGTTCGCGACGAAGTGGAGATGAGCGAGCTTCGTCACGGCGTGACGGATCCGTTCGTCGATCGAACCGGAGACCTCTCCGCCTTCGACATGCGCGATCGGCACGTTCATACACACGGCGGCTTGAGCCTGCGCCAGGGCTTCGTAACGATCGGCAATGATGACGACAATCTCCGGACGAAGCCTGGCAAGCGTATCGGCGAACACGCCAAGACACTTCGAAGCCGACCGCGCCATCGCGTGCAGCGTGTCGCCCTCATCAACGTAGTCGAACACGCCGTCAATGGTGAATCCGTCCTTGGCCAGGATGGGCTCGAACCGGCCGTATCGTTCGAGCACGAGGCCGCCGCCGACAACAGTCTGCAGGGTGAGACGGGGATCCGCAACGATCGCCTGCATGGTGGATTTCATCTTCGCGTAGTTGCCGCGTGTCGTCAGCGCGACCAGCACCTTTCTCGTCGTCACGTGGTTACAAGAGGTCATCCAGGCGGAACGCGTCCTCGGCCGCCACCCGCAAGCGCAGCACGCGGCCTTCGATCTCATCGAATCGATCCGGGGGGATACCGCCGCCGGGCCGCATGGCAAGCACGTCGGCGCGAGTGATGCGGTGCCCCGCATCGAGATCCCGCGCCGCGACCAGTGACTTCGTGGCCCACACCTGGCCCGGCTGTTCGCAGGCAGCCGGCTCCTTTGCCGCCCGCCCGAGCATCGCCTCGATGCGCCGAATCGACGTGACGATTCCGGCAAAATCGTCCCGGCCCGCCGACACCTTCCAGTCTTGTGCGTTTGGCACGTCTCTAAGGATGGTGATGTGTTTCTCAATCACCTTCGCGCCTCTCGCAACCGCGGCGTACACGGCCAACGCGTCCGCGGTATGGTCCGACCAACCCACCGGGACGGGCGCGATCTGCGAGAGCACGTCCATCGCGCGCAAATTCAGCGCCTCATCGGGCGCCGGGTACGCGGTCACGCAGTGCAGGAGCGCCACCTCGCGGCATCCGCCCTGCGCGCACGCGTCCAGGGCCTGCCGCACGTCGTGCTCGCGATACATACCAGTCGAGACGATCACCGGCTTGCCCAGCGATGCCAATGCGCGGATGAATGAAGGGTTGTTTCGCTCGCCGGATCCGACTTTCACGGCGGGCACGTCGAGGTGCACCAGCCACGGGATTCGGCTCTCGTCGTGCGCGGTCGCGAGGAAGAGCATGCCTCGAGAGACACACCGGTCGCGCAGCTCCTCGCATTGTTCCAACGTCAGGTTGCGCGGTCGCAATCGCTGGCGCCAATCATCGGCGCGCCGTGCGATGAGAAGATCGACGTCGAAGACCTGAGTTTTGAAGGCGTCGGCGCCGGCGTCGGCCGCAAGATCCACGAGCTCTCTCGCCAGGCCCATATCGCCGAAGTGACTGACGCCTGCCTCGGCGATGATCAGGCACGCAGCCCCGGGACCCACTTCGCGCCCACCGATACGAAATGACGCGGCGAAATTCGCGGCCTGATTCAGCACCGGTCACCGCCGGTGATCAGCGCGGGAAGGAGGTCGCGACGATGCGCCACCAGATGCGTCACCCGTTTGGTCGGGTAGTACCGGATGCGAGCTCCGGGCATGAGCTGACGGAACGCCCACAGCGTCGTAATGCGTTGATCGATCATCGCAGCCACCGGCCGGTCCGGCGTGCGCAAGAGGAGGTTGATGAAATCGCTATTGAATGGCTTTTCCTCCGTAGGGCTGCGTGGAGGGCCAGCCGGACCGTCCACGAACACGAACTCGTACGGATGTTCGGGTACGTCGCGATAGAAGATGCCGGGCAATCCCGCGTATTGCCGCGACCCGAGCTCCGAATGGTGAAATTCCACCCACTGCCGCAGCTGCGGCGGCAAACGGGCCGCGGCTCGCTCCACGTACGAGAGGGACTCGTCGAGGGAGATCAGGCGGCCGCGCTGATTTTCGGCCAGCGCCGTGGCAATGACCCCCGAGCTGACGCCACTGCCGCATTCGAGCACCCATAAAGGCGCGTTCCGGCGTACCCAGCTGTACAGCTCCCAATAATCCGAAAAACTGCAGCCGGTGGAACCGGTCGGCGTCATCCCCTGGACGACCTCGTACAGCCCCGGATGATGCAGGCGAACGTGGGCATCCATCTTCCTGTCGTTGACCACGCGGGCATAGTGAATCGGATTCAGCGCGTGCGGCTTGGCCGCATAGTAGAGGTAATTCGCGGCCATACGTTTCAGCTGCACGGCGCGTGTCTTCACGGTATGGCCCGGTCGCACGATGGCGTTCACGCGATATCGCTTTCGGTCAACAGCGAGTTCTTCGGCAGGAACACCACTGTGCGGCGGCCAAGCAGTTCCGGAAGACGCCGAGGCGCGAACCCCGTGCCCGGCTTCTTCGTCGTCAGGTCGTGCTCGGACAGAATCGTGCCCGCCGGCAGGTCGCGAGCCGTGACGATGCTCTTCTCGAAAATCGCTTTCATTTCGCGGAATTGATCGATGTCGTCCTTGTCGATTGGATTGGCCAGCGCCGCCTCGACCTCACGAATCCCGCGCACGAGGTCGGCGAACTCGGCGGGTTCATGCGAGAACGGCGAGTCCGGGCCGAACATCCGTTTGCTCAAGGTGAAGTGCTTTTCGATGACATGTGCGCCGAGGGCAACAGCGGCAATCGACGCAAATATCGTCGTCGTATGGTCGGACAGCCCGACCGGCCGCCGATAGCGCTCCCGCATGTCCTCGAGCAGATTCAGGCCGACGCTGTGCGGCGGACATGGATAGGTCGACGTACATTGAAGGATGACGATCTGATCGTGGTGCCTGCTGACCGCGGCGTAGGCCTGGTCCAGCTCGGCCCACGAGCTCATTCCGGAAGAGAGAAACACCGGCCGGCGCAGACGTCCGACCCGGTCGAGAAGTGGAAGATTGGTCACTTCTCCCGATGGAATCTTGTAGCCGTCGATCCCGACCTCTTCCAGAAGGTCGACCGCTTCGATGCTGAATGGTGACGACAGCAGCAGGACACCGCGCTGTCTGGCAAATTCCCGCAACTCGAGGTATTGCTCTCTGCCGAACGCGATGCGTCGAAAGTAGTCGCCGCGTGATTCGTTCGGACGAAAGTACGGCGGGAACGGCGCCTGGGGAATCATCTCGGCGTCCGCGATATGGGTCTGCAGCTTCACCGCGTCGGCGCCCGATTCCGCCGCCGCCGCGATGAGCGCCTGCGCCTGCCCGAGGCTGCCTTCGTGCGTGTTGCCAATCTCCGCGACGATGAGCGCCGGAAAGCCCTCGCCGATGCGGCGATTCGCGATGATGACCGGCGGCATCGCTACATCGTGCTTCATCGATTCGATCCCGATGCCGCGAGCTGCAGCAAGTGTTCGCCGATCCGTCTCCCGGCGGTGCCGGGATAGGGACCGCACTCCCGTTCGCGGATACGCGTGCGTCCCTCCCGATCCATTTCGGGTCGAGTCAGGTAGCCGTTGATGCACTCGAGCAGTTCCGCGGGCGTCGTTGCCGTCCGCGTGCCCCCGGTCGCGACAATCCGCTTCAGGTGAGCATAGTTGGCAACCGCCGTGTACGGCTGTCCCATCCGATGGCTGTAGCGCGCAAAAGCGACGTTCACCACGGGCTTGTCGAAGATGCAGGCCTCGAGCATCACCGTTGAGAATGTCGTGACCAGCACGTCGCAATGGCGCAGCAGATCCTGCAGATCGGCCGCGTCCTCGGCGGCAAGATCGAACGACACGGCCCGCGTATTCAATCTGGGGCGGGTCAAGCGCATATGCGGGTAGGCCGCCGCCGCTTCTTCAATCTGCGGCAGCGCCTCCCGCGCGATTGCCTCGCGCGTCCGGCTGAAGTAATTCGGATGGAGTCGCACGAGCACCTGACAGTCGCCGACCAGCGCATTTTCCGCAACAGCTTTTCCGAGAATGTGCACGACGTCCGCATTCAACTCGGCGAAGCCCGTCGGTGCCGCGGTCGCGAACAGCACGAGCCGTTTCCGCGGATCGAGCCCGAAGTGACGAAACAGCTCCTCGCGCGTACGGCTCTCGCCCCGGTAGTAGCGATCCCAGTGGGCAACACCACCCACGAAGATCTGCCCGCCGGTGAGGTCCTGGTACTCGACGAGCTCCTGCTTCATCGTCGGCGTCCATGCCACGACAAAGTCCGGCGCCGCCCCTCCGATACCCCGGCTGCTGGAGTTGTCCCAGCTCAGCACCACCGACGCCACACGGCATCCGAAACGCCGGGCCTGTCTCATCAACAGCACATCAGGTCCGCGCAGGTTGCCGACGCTGGTCACAACGAGAAGATCCGGACGGTGAGTCCGGAACAGCGGCTCGTACAGTCGCGGCGTATACAGCATCGATTCGAAGGCGACGAGGCTTCGCCGGAGCAGCCGGCTCCGCCGCAGCAGCCAAACCGGCGCTCTCCTGAGGCCGTCGATGACGCGAATCCGCCACTCGCCTCTCGCGACTTCGCGCTTCCGGCGTGCCTCGAACGTCGCGAGATCGGCTGTCTGTTTCGCGGTCATGTCTCTCAACAGCCGGAGGTGGCGGTGCAGCCGGGAACTCTTGAAATAGGCGAGTCCCGCATCGACGTCGTAGTGTTCGAGCGAGACGTTCTCGCCGGAAAACTCCTGAATGAAATACGGCTCGCGAGCGTGAGGACTGAGGATAACGAGATGTGCCCCCGATTCCTTCAACGTCCGGTAAATGTCGGTACGCAACAGGTAGCGTGAAGAAAAACCCTGATCGGTCGCGAGCAGCACCGTTGGCCGGCGACCCGTCCGTTCTGGCGCATCGATCACAACCAGTGCACCCGGTCGAGCGGCACATCGGCCTCGGTCAGCGTCGCCGCTGTCCGCTCCCGATCGTCGAACGACATGACCAGCAGCCAATCGAACGGCTCGCCGCCGAGTTGCTGCCCCCGCAGGTCGGTCATCGGATAGATCGGCACGTTGAAGAACCGGGCGCGGCGCGTGTCACCAATGACGCCGATCAGCTGCAGCTCGGTTTCCTGCAGGCACACATACCCGATTTCGGCGACCTCACCAGCTCCGAGAAATACGATACGGCGCTCGCCCGGCGCGCCATCGCCGCCGGGTGTGCCGTTCGGACCGATGTTGGCGAACTGCTCACGGATGCGATTGCGTGCGTCCGTATAGAACCGGACGGAATACTGCAACGAATCCCTCGACATCCGTGCCTTTTCGGCAATGCCGGTGGGCGTCAGGAGATATCTCACCCGATTCGGCCTGATCTGAATCATGCGCACCCAGCCCTTTTTCACCAGCCGGCGCAGCAGCAGGTTGGTGAGGCCGAGCGCAATCCCGAGGCTCCGAGCCAACGAGCGCTGCGATTGATGCTGATCGGCCTCTATGGCCGTGAGCAGCTTGTGGGTGTGTTGGTCGTGGGAAGCCAAAGCAGTACCAGAGACACTTCGTGCCCTTCGGTTACAGATGAACTTACAGACAGGATGGTGCTTAGGGGGAGACCGTTCACGACGTGAACGACTGAATTCTGAAGTGAGAAGGGGCTCATGTCAAGGATTAACCGGTGGCTATTTCGCCGCCTGTGCAACTGCACGCACTTCGCCGACCATCACCCCCATGTCCTTCGTATCCGGCGTACCGGGCGGCTTGTCGGGTGAACTCCAGGTTGGCGTCACTCGCAGGTCCAATCGCACGTATCGCCCGCTCACCGCCGGCAGCGGCACTCTTACCCGCCGCCACGCCGAATCCGTCAGCGTCACTCGATCGATGGCGTGGCCGTCCATGAACATCTCCACCGACACCGGTCCGGTGAAGCGCGCGAACAATGCGCGGAGCGGAATTTCGACGTCGGTCGCGTGCCGTTCGAGGAAAAGTGTCGCCCGTTCCGATGTCCAGACATGCGTGAGATCGGTGGTGCTCTTGCGCCAGCCGCCGTGCGTGCCGTAAGTGATGCCGGCGAAATCGATCCGCTGCATTTCGCGCCCGATTCGCACCGGCACCGACGCCAGGAGGATTCCAGCAGCGACGGCAACGCTCCAGCTCCACGATGTCGCGTGCGACCGCACCGCCGATGCCGCAGGCAGTGCGCGCGGTCGGCCCACTACGGAATCTGTACTGCCATGGAAGGCCCAGCCCGCAGTCAGGCCCAACACAATCCAGAATGGGTAGGCGGTCACTTCGAGCAGTAGCGGATGTCCCGAAGACGCTGTTGTCAGGAGGAACGCCGTAATACCGCCGGCAGCGCCGAGCAGGACCGCATCGTGAGGGCGCTTGCGTAAACCCGATGCGATGATCCAGAGCGCCGCGCCGATCATCCAGACGAATGTGATGAGTCCAACAACGCCGAGCTCGGCTGCCACCTGCAGGAATGCGTTGTGCGCCTGCGCGCGCCGGAACAACGATGACACCGCAAACAGCTCTTCCGGTGCGAACCGCTCCGATAGCAGGTAATACTGCCCGACACCCACTCCAAACAGGGGTTGGGACGCGAACATGTTGACCGCCGTCTGGGTGAACATCCCCCGTGTCCGTAATGCATAGTTGACGGCAACGCTCTCGGATAACCGTTGGTAGGTGGTGGCCGCCAGGCCCAAGGTCAGTGCGGCCACTCCGACAATCGCCCACCGCGGCGCCAGCTGACGTGTGACGCGTCGCGAAGCGAGCCACCCGAACACACCCACCAGCACGACGATGGCAGCCAATAACGCCGCGCGAGTGCCGTTGATCCACAGCGCCGCAACGATGAGGCTGCCCGCGGCGATCCATCCGATTCGGCCCTTGCCTCGGCTCGCCGCCGCCGCGCCAAAGGCGAGGGGTGCAGTCAGCACGAACAGCGATGCGGCGGTGTTTACCTTCGGCGTGAACATCGACCACCGCATGGCGAGCAGTTCCCGCCACGTCGCGGAAGCACCCACCTCACCAACAGCGGCCATCGCCAGAGCCACGAAGCTCAGCGCTCCCGCGCCGGCCGCGCCTGCGACAGACATGGCAATAAGCCGCTGCCGGTACACAGCATCGCGCGAGAGTGCGAAGGCCACGAGAAACAGCGCCACCCCTTCAACGATCAGCGCCGTCGCAACAAAGAAGCCGAAGCCTCCCGGCCGTGCTGTTGGATCGATGTGGCCGAGATCATCGTGATATGCGCGAGTGAGGAATTCGAAGAATCTCCGGAAGTAAGGCCAGGGATGGTCGTTCCACACCTGCGCGACGTGATACACCACCAAACAGGACGCAACGGCGACAACGCCGAACAGCAGTGCCGGTGCGAGCAGGCGCGCCGGGGGATCGAACGGTGCTTCGGCAACCGCCGTCCCGGCCGCCGGTGGGGACCCTTTCCCAGAATGACGTGCCAGCAAGTGGACGGCATAACCGGCAAGAAACGTCAGAACGATCGCCTCGGTGACGCGCGCCGGGTACGCGCCGAACACACGCGTCGTCAACATCCAGCCGAGCGGCGACAGCGCGGCGACGACGAGAAGGCCATCGCCCGGCCGGACGACGCTGAGCACCAGGAGCGCCGCCATCCCGAGCTTTAACGTGTGCGGAACGTGAGGAGCCCAGAAAATTGATTGGGCCAGCACCAGAAGCACCATCGAGATCAGCAGCGCACACGCAAGTCCAGCAAAAGCGGTGAGCCCGCTTCTCGCGCGATTCGCGCCGCCGGTGAGAGAAAACATTGCTACGAGCGCAGGACTTGCAGCGGAATGATCTGTGGAACGGGCGCAGCCTCGGCGACGGTCACCGCCTCGGGCGAGAGCTCGACCTTGCAGCACCGCCCGCACACAGGGAACAGCTCATTTTCCAGCAGCCGGCGCCGCAGCGCCACGTAGCGCTCGCCGTTCCAGATCTCCTCCAGCGGAGTTTTGGTGAGATCGCCGACCTCTATGCGGATGAGCGGACAGAAGTACATCTTGCCGCTGAACGACACGCGGGCATTCAGGAAGGGGTACAGGCAGCGGCCTTTCAACGGCGCGCCGGGACGGTAGTAGTTGTCGAGAACGGCGTCGCTGATGAGCGGACGAGGACCGAATCGGATGCCCTTGCTCCGGCACTTTTCCGCAAGCCCCGTGATCTTCTTGCGAACCTCATCAGATGACAGGCCCGGATTCGGCGTGACGAAGGTTTGTATGAGCGTCGGATCGCTCTCGCCAAGCAGCCGCAGAGTTTCCGACACCTCTTCGGGCGTGCTGAACATCAGATGATTGAGTCCGATGGAATCGACCCCGAGCTCCTCCGCGACGTCGGCCATCCTGTCCAGCTCTTCGAGCCCTTCATGCGTCACGGTCGTGTTGATGCTGACCGGCAGGTGGACCCCTTTGCGCCGCGCGGCCTGCTGAAGGCGCCTCAGCCCCGCTGCCGTTCGCTCGAACGTGCCTTTCATTCCCCGGGCGAGATCGTGGAGATCTTTCGGACCGTCAATCGATACGCTGACGTGCTTGAGAAAGCCGGCCCGGCCGAGCTCGGCGAGCGCATCGGCACGCGCCTCGTCGATGATCGTTCCGTTCGTCGTCAGGTAGCCGCAGGAATACCCTTTTTCATGAAACAGCGCCAGGACCTCGAAAATGTCCTTGCGCATGAAGATCTCCCCGCCCGTGATGCTGATCTGAAATCCAGACGAAGCAGGGAATGCCTGCTGCAGACGCTCGAGCGACAACTCCTGCTTCCATTCACCCTCGATATTCAGCTGATCACCAATCCAGCAGAACTCGCAGTGAAGATTGCAGCGCATCGTCGCTTCATACACGGCGCCGCTCGGGAGCCGGTCCGCGCGACCGGATTTTTCGCGGACGAACCTCTCGATTTTCCGTTCGTAGTCGCGCCGCCGGCGGGCACTGATGACGCGTCGAGCCCACGGCACCAGCGCGCGCGGGACGAGCCGCCTGATGGCACTACGCATACCTAGAAGAGTATCTCAACTTGACTGGCCGGCGTCGATTGCCGTTCGCAGTTCATCTGCGGATGCCGAGGCCGGGCCGAATTTCGCGACCGTCACACCGGCCGCGGCGTTGGCGAGCGCTGCCGCCTCGACAAAATCGGCTCCTGCAGCCATCGCCAGAGCAAGCGCTGCGACAACGGTGTCGCCGGCGCCTGTGACATCGGCCACCTCTCTCGCCATTGCCGGCAGATACCCTTCGACGGCATCGCTCAGGAGCCACATGCCCGACTCGCCGCGCGTGATCAGCACCGCTTTACATCCCACGCGTGTGCGGATAATCCGCGCTGCCCGCCTGGCGTCGCCATTCGAACGGATTCGCATCTGAGCGGCTGCCTCGGCCTCAGCATTGTTCGGCGTAATCACCGAAGCCCCCGAGAAGTACTCGAAGTGCCCAACCTTTGGATCGACCACCAGCGGAATCCTGAGATCGGCGCACAACGCCACGGCCTTCGCCATCAGGGGCTGCGTCACCGATCCCTTCAAGTAATCAGAGATAACGAGCGCCCGCGCCAGACCGCGCTCCGTGCTCCATCGCGGAGACCAGCGAGTCCTGAACGTCGCCGGTCACTTCCCGATCGCTTTCGTAATCGATGCGCGCGACCTGCTGATGCCGGCTGGTCACGATTCTGACCTTCCTGGTCGTCGGGCGCTGGCGGTCGACGAGAATGCGGGCGGCGTCGATACCCGAGCGGTGCAAAGACTCGGTGAGCGTTGATCCGTGTTCGTCGGCACCCACGACACCAGCCACCGTGACCGAACCTCCCAGAGCGCGAACGTTGGCCGCGACATTGGCGGCGCCGCCGATTCGGAATTCCTCGCGATCGAACTCGACAACGGGAACAGGCGCCTCAGGCGAGATGCGCGACACCCGGCCGACGATGAAGTGGTCGAGCATGACGTCGCCAACGATCGCGATGGGCAGTCCGGCAAATCCATCGATGAGGCGTCGCGCACGATCGCTCTCGATTGCCGGCAGCAGTTCGTCAGTTGTCGTCATGACCGCCCGATCTCGAACGTCTGGCGCTCAGGCCAGTTTTCAGCCGCTGGACGAAACGCTCGAGCAGGTTCTCCTCGAAAAACGACCGGCCATCGTTGACCTGCTCGACAGGCACGGGCAACCGGCCGGCCCAACGATCGGGAAACCGGCTGGCCACGCAAAGGTGGTAGATCGGCGAGTTCCGGTGCTGTGACGACACCAGATAGATGGTCGTGAAGCCGTTCGCGGCGAACAGCTGCCTGACGCCACCACTCATGAATCGCCAATAGTCACCGAAGCTCTCGCTGGCGTGCTCTTCCTGGAACGCCGGCACCACGACGAGGACGACATCCCGCGTCATATTGCAGAGGTTTGAGACGGCTTTGAATACGTCGAAAATGTGCTCGAGTGTCGTGTGATTGAATATCACGTCGGCGCATCCGTGCAGCTCCGGGGGCAGATTCCCTTCCAGGTTCAGCGAGATATCCCCGCCGGAAATGTCACCGCGATGGCCGCCGTAATTGGTCAGCGTATATGAACGCGCGTTGGAGAAGTAGTGGCGATACTTCCCGCCTTCTTTGTCATCGTCACGCCATCCGCTGACATTGATCACGTCACCATGGAACAGCGGCGCAAGCTCGCGCAGCACACTGTTCGACCAGAGGCGTGGCGCTCGAAATCTGCGACCCGGTTGAAAACGCATCAGCATCGCCGGCTACCAGGCAGCGGCTGCCGGTTCGACTGGTGTCGTGACATTGCGCAGGCAAGCGTGCGCGTAGTCGGCGAGCTTGCGGATTTCCTCCGCATGCGTAGCCTGGCCGCTCGCGTGAACGCGCTGCTTCCCGAGCAGCACGGAATAGAGATTCACGCTCTCGGACACTTCGAACACGGCGGCCACGTAGGCAGCCAGCGCGGCTTCATCGTGTTGATGCTCGGCGAGCAGCGTCGCGATGAGCGACGGCAGCTCGCGAAGGTCTGCGCAGCGCCGGACCATCGTCGGCGGCAGCGCGTTGAAGGGACGTCGCCGAATGTCATCGCCGGCTTCTGCAGGATCACGCGCCTCGAGCGCAACGGATCCGGTGATGACGGCAACGAGGGAAGCTGGCGAATGAGATCGCGCGCCTGCATCTCGGGCCTGGCAACGGCGACGCGCGGGATGTTGAGGAGCTTGCGGTAAAACGACTGCGATGCGCTTGCCCACCATCCACGGGTGCTCCTTGACGACGAGCTGCATGTCAATCGGCAGGCTGATCGCAAGCTGCCGGATGACTTCGATCTGATTCAGAAATGGCCGGCCGTACACGAGGAGCGATACCTCCGGCTCCGCGTGCAGCGGGTAGAACACATAGCGCGATGTGCCGCAGGCGCTCCTCGGTGACGTAGTGCGCGCTCATCCGCCTGGCCGTCAGCCGGGCTCGCGCCGGGTTGACTATCGCCGCAAACATGCAGGCTGCGTAGCGGGTCGGGAACATGGTTGTCGGCCCGGCTTTCACTCTTCAGGTAGTCGTAATAGTTCCTGATAACACGCAGCGACGGCTTTCGCGGCCGACTCGCGCCGCGCATTCACCACGAGCGCGGTCCCTGCGGAGGGGCGGCACCACGCCTTCGTATCAGTCCGTGGTCCTCGCGGACGCGGCGGATGTACTGCCGCGCGTCTTCGATGTCGCGGCGAACCGCCGGCGAGCGCTCGGCGATACGCATGCAGAAACTCCGGAGCAGGATCGTTGATGGCCGACCCGAAGATCACCCGGTCGGCAATTCGTGTCGGCCGGAGATTGAGGACGCGGATGCCGCGCGATCGCGCGAAGAGATATGCCAGATAGTCGAGAAACGTGACGCAGATGAACCCGATGACAACCTCGGGTTTGAGCGCGTCGAACAGCCGTTCGGTCGCAACCAGCCCCTCTTGCAAGATGCAGAGGAGTTGGTCATCGGTAAAGCGACGGCGGTAATCCTGCGTATTGGTGCAGTCCGGCCCCATGAACAGCCGCCGATCGGCGACGATGGCAGCGAACAGGTCTGGCTTCGCCACCCAACTGACGCTCATACCGCGCGAGCAGCTCGCGATCGGGCTTGGCATGTCTCCTGGCCGTGACCTCCCATTCCTTCACGATGCAGGTGGCCGGCAGTTTCGAAATCGGGGGCTCTCGCGAGCCACTGCCGATAGAACATGCTGTCGGCAACGATGTAGCCGGCGCGTTCAACTTCAATTTTCTGTGAGAGCGCTGCCCGCAATCCGTCGAACATGCGCAAGACTCGTCCCCTGCGTGGCGAACAGGATTCTCATCGCGCGTAGGACTTCGGGGCTGAAGTGGTGAGGTTCTGCTCAATCCATTGGACGGTGCGTTCGAGGCCGGCCCGAAACGGCACCTGGCTGCGCCACCCGGTGAGCTCCGTGATGCGCCGGTTGTCCGCGACAAGCCGTTGAACCTCGCTCGGGCCCGGTCTGACGCGGCCTGCGTCGGTTTCGAACGGGCACGCGCCGATGAACGATCTCGCAGAGCAAGCTCCACCGTTTGCTTGATCGACCACTCTGTACCCGATCCGATGTTGACGACCTGGCCTTCGGCCTCACGGCACAGCGCCAGCGCGAGCATGCCGGCGGCCGTGTCGGTCACGTAATTGAAGTCGCGAGTGGGGTCGAGCGAGCCGAGCTTGAGGACCTCGCATCCTGCGAGCAGCTGGGCTGCGATCGTCGGGATGACGGCGCGCGCTGTCTGCCGCGGCCCGTATGTGTTGAAGGGACGGGCAATCACGACCGGAAGATCGAACGACCGATGGAAGCTCTCTGCCAGCTTGTCCGCGGCAATCTTTGTCGCCGAATACGGTGACTGGCCGACGAGCGGGTGAGACTCCGGAATCGGCACCTGCTGTGCCGTGCCGTATACCTCGGAGGTCGACACGTGCACCAGTCTGACGAGCGTCGAGCTCTCGCGGCACGCCTGAAGCACGTTCAGACGCGCCGACGATATTGGTGTCGACATAGGAGCGCGACGCGTCGTAGCTGTACGGAATGGCGATGAGGCTGGAGAGGTGGAAGACGTACTCGCACCCGTTCACGCCTTGCCGGACACGCTCGATGTCGCGGATGTCGCCAGTGAGGATCTCGACCTGGCGGCGAACGTGCCTGCCGGGACGTCACGCAGCCAGCCGATCTCGTTCCACGAGTTGTACAAGACCAGACGCGCGCACGCGCGCTCCGGCGGCGACCAGCAGCTCGACGAGGTGACTGCCGATGAAGCCGTCCGCGCCGGTCACGAATACGCGTCCGTCCCTCGAATCGTTTCACTCATCGTCTGCGTCCCGGCTCGGCGAACAGCGCGCGCGCCCTGTCGAGATCGTCGGGTGTCCCGACGTCGCTCCAGTACTCGTGCACGGGGAATACGGCGACGGGCAACCCTTCCTCGAGGCATCGCTGAATCAGGTCGGTGATGTCCTGGAACGTCGACTCGTGGAGCAGATTCAATAGCGTCGGTGAAACCGCGTAGATTCCCGCATTGCACAGAAACCTCTGCGACGGCTTTTCCGTCAGTCCGGTGACGAATGCCCCTTCGGCCTGCAGTACTCCGTAAGGGATGTTGACCCGGTAATCCACCGCCGCAACGGTGATATGCGCTCCGTGCGACCGGTGGAACGCGAAGAGACTGCCGAAGTCCGACGTCGTCAGGATGTCTCCATTCATGACCAGCACCGGCGACTCGGGACGCTCCGGCAGCAACGACAGCGCCCCCGCCGTACCGAGCCGCTCCTGCTCGCGAAGATATCGGACCTCTATACCGAAATCGGCGCCATCGCGGAAATGCTCCTCGATGACGTGTGCGAGATAGTTCACCGACAGGTAGACCCGCTTGATGCCGGCACGTGCGAGCCGCTCAATCTGACGCGCCAGCATCGGCATGCCGCCAATCTCGAGCATCGGCTTCGGCACTTCATGCGTCATCGGGCGCAGCCGCGTTCCTTCCCCGCCGGCCATGATCACCGCGAACGCGAACCCGCGCGCATCGTCGATCGGCTCCTCATGGCCCAGGTCGGTGAGGTGAACCACGCGCTGGAACACGCCGGCCGCATCCACCAGCGGGAGCGCCATGACGTTTGCGCGTCGAAGCAGGTCGATCAGGTATCCGTGCGTGCTGTTGACCTGGCCGACGACCGGATTCGGATTCATCGCACGCGACACCGGCGTCTCGAGCGTGCCGCCCGCGAGGAGACAGCGGCGCACGTCGCCGTCGGTCAGCGTGCCGACGACCCGGCCGCACTCGTCGGTCACGATGGCGATTCGACGCTGGCTCGTTTCGATGGCGTTGACGGCATCGACGAGCAGCGCGACAGGTTGCAGCGGCCGCTCACTCATTGAGTATCGCGCTGCCAGAGCTTCACCGCGAAGGGTCATCCGTTTGCGCAGGAGACGCTGGTCGATTGCAACGGTCGCCAGCACATCGGCAATCTTGGGACCGGCATCGCCGAGATAATAGGGATTGTCGGCGCCGCGGCAGCGCGCCCGAAACTCTTCGTCGAACAGGCACCGATCGAATCGCCTGCCGGATCGACGAGCAGTCGTATCCGACGTCGATCACGTTGCCGCCTCGCAGGCGCCCGTCCTGCCGGGAGCCGATATTCACCGTCGGGCACTGGAAGGCGGGCGTCTCCTTGATGCCCGAAGATGAGTTGCCCGCACACACGACGCGCCGGCTCGGGTCCTGCGCGAGCGCGAGAACTCCATGGTAAAGATGCCGCCCCAGTGAGCGGTGTATCTGCACGTTGTCCAGATTTCTCGCAGCGAACGCCTCGAGCTCCTCGATGATCGCCTGCCCGCCGGCGTCATTGTTCGGATACGTGACGATCACCTGAATGCCGTCCGCTGCCAGCCCGGCGATCGCCTCCAGCGCCGGGCGCACCTGGTCGCGCGCGCGGTCGAACTCCGTCGTCACGGAATGCTGAGTGAACAGGACGACGCCGCGGGAGAGATCCAACCCCAGCCGGTCGCTCACTTCCCGGGCGGTCGCAAATCGACCCTCCTGAATGAGATCGATCGCCGGAAAGCCGACCGTATGGACCCGCCACGGTTCTTCGCCGAGCTCCAGAATGCGGTTCGATCGCCTGACGTGTTGGTGGTGAAATGCAGATGCGACAGCTTCGTCATCGCGTGCCGAACCGAGTCGTCCAGCGCACCGCCTTCCGTCAGGTCCCCGCCTTCCACGTGCGCAGTTGGAATGTTCATCTGGGTCGAGGCGATCACCGCGGCAAAGCCCTCGAACCGATCGGCATAGACCACCATGAAGTCGGGTTTCATCTCCGCGAGCACGCGGCTGACGGCAAGAACGCCGGAACCAATCGCCTGCGCCGTCGCCACGAGCGATGAGGCATCCATCTCGATCTTGATTTCCGCATCGACGCGAAATCCGTCAGCGTGGATTTCGTCGAGCGTCCGGCCGAAGTTGCGATCGAGATGCGCGCCGGATACGAGAAGCCGGTAGTCGAGTGCCGGATGACGGTTCACGGCGCGAAGAATCGGATACTGCAGGCCGTATTCGGCGCGATTGCCGGTGAAAATCGCGATCGTGCGGCTGCGCATCACCGAGGCACCGGCGAAGTGGACAGCAGAAACGCAAGACCATCGCGCAGTCCTACGCGTGCCTGCCAGCCGTATTCTCGAGCACATGCGCCCGGCGATCGGCCACGATCGTGGACACACGGCCGCTGCCGCGTGGCCACGACCTCCCGGCCGCTTTCACCGGCGATTTCCAGCGCCAGCCGGGCCACGCTCGCCAATCGACGTCCCAACGCCGGTCGCGAGATTGAAGATGCCCTGCGCCGCCGGCGCGGTGGCGAGCTCGGCGAACCTTCCGCCGCATCGTCCACCCAGAGAAAGTCACGTACCGGAATGGTGTGCATGACGACGAGCGGCCCCGGCCCGGGAATCTGACCGAGAATCGTGCTGATCACGTTGCGCGATGACATACCCGATCCGTACAAGTTGGAAAGGCGCGCGACTGCCCCGCGTCGGCGATTCGAGCACCGCGAGCTCAGCCGTGCGTTTGAGGCGGGTATATTCATCGCTGACGTACACGGCGTCATTCGGCATGTGCGGATGTGCTCGATGCGTCGCCGTACACCGCCGTCGACGAAGCGTAGATGACACGGGCGTAAGAACGTCCGAACAAGGTCTGTAACTGTTCGAACGGCGCTGGATTCGTAGGGAGCTCCCATGGCCGCAACCTTCGTACGCGAGTCGCCTCCTCTGCCAGATGGATGAGCACGTCACCCGCAGGGGTCGCTGCGTAGCTGTCGACGCGAACGGCATCGGCCATCGGCTGTCGTGAAACCGGCATGCACTCGGACGCCGCTGCGATTGCGCCAGCGCCCGAACGACTGCACGCCCCAGGAAGCCCGATGCGCCGGTCACGACGACGGTTACCACGCGCTCAGCCCGCCGTCGACGATAAAACGCTGTCCCGTGCAGTACCGCGACGCATCGCTGGCGAGGTACACCATCGTGCCCACGAGATCCTCGGGGTTCGCCATCCTGCCCATCGGCGTTCGATCCGCATACCGGCGGACGAACTCGGGGTCTTGTCCGTTGTAAACGCCGCCGGGACACACCGTATTCACGCGGATGCCGGATCGCGCCCAATAGGTTGAAAGCCACAGCGTCAGCCCATGCACGCCAGCCTTGCTCGCCGAGTACGGGGCAAAGGACGAGAACGGCATCCCTTCGTAGATTCGATGGTCCGGAGCGACGACGCCATAAATACTCGCCGACGTTGATCAGGCTCCCGCCACCAGCCGCCAGCATGCGCTTGCCGCCTTCGCGGGCGACCAGAAATACGCCCGTGAGGTTGGTGCGAAGCACTTCGTCCCACAAAGCGACCGGGTAATCCTCGAACCTGGCAAACACGTCGCCGGTGCGCAGAAGATGCTCGCCCGTCGCCGCCGCGTTGTTCAACACGACGTCCACCCGTCCGAACCGTTGAACGGCGGTGTCGAAGAGCTTCCTGACATCGTCTTCGCTGCGCACGTCGCAGGCGACCGCGACCGCAGGAGTGTCGAACTCGCGCGCCAGCGTCGCGGCCTGCGCGGCCGGATCGCATTCAGCCAGATCGGCGAGCACCAGCGAAGCGCCGCGCTCGGCGAACGCCCGGCAATAGCATGCGTCCGAGGACGCCGCCGCTGCCCGTGATTACGATCACGCGCGAGCGGACCTCGAGGAGATCGCGCGCGGGCGCGGGTACGGCGTCAGTCATGCCGGCAAACCCATGCGCCGGCGCAGCAGGAAGGAAACGAGCTCGAAATCGAAGTCGCTGTCGATGTCGAGGCTCTTTTCCTGACCGATGTCGTACCCTTGCGTGCAGCCGGAGAGCAGACCCGTACCGCGCCGGATGTATGCGGGAGAAAGCACGTAAATAGACGCGACGTGCTCCAGCACGCGCGGAGCGTCCTGCCGCCGCACGATCGGGCGCGGAAGCGGCTTGCAGATCCGCTGGCAGCCGGCCTCGACTTCGAGCATGTTGAAGTACGGATTCTTCCGCGCTTCGCAGACGGAGAACACGGCATCGACGCCTGCCGAGACAAACTGCGCGAGGGCGCGGCTGATGTCGTCCACCTCACGCAGCGGCGACGTGCAATCGAGATCCACGTAGACGTCCACCGGCACGCCGTAATGCCGCTCGCACGCCTCGAGCGCGTGTTTCCACACATCCCATTTGCCGGCCGTGTCGTTGGCGAGCGCGGCAGGGCGGATAAAGGGAACCTCGGCGCCGTAATCGCGGGCAACGTCCGCGATGGCTTCGCTGTCGGTTGATACCACGACTCTGTTGATCTCCGGACAGGCCTTGGCCTGTTCGATGCTCCAGGCAATCAGCGGCTTGCCGAGCAGCGGGCGGAGATTCTTGCCGGGCAGTCCCTTCGATCCTCCGCGCGCCCCGATGACACAGACAATATTCACGACGCTGAAGCCAGCGAGAACGCCGCGGTCACGTCAGCGGGTCGCACGAGGCGCTCTTCGGCGGCGGACTGATGGCAGGCCAGCGCTGTTCGAAGCGCGGCAACGCCGTCCGCGAGCGACGAGAGCGGCGCCAGCGACGAATCGGAAAGCCGCGCGACGAAATGCCGCATTTCCGTCAAAAAGAGCTCATTGCGGGCAAAGCTCGCGGGCACCTGATGAGCAGTTCGGGTGCCGTTCCCGGGCGTGGCGATCGAGATGGTGCCATCCACGTAGTTCCAGCTCACCACACCCCGGCTGCCGACCACCTCCAGCGTTCTCCCGTACACCGGGCGGACGTAGTCCATGTGAACCTGTGCCAGCAGACCACCGGCCGTGCGCAGGCCGACCTGAGCGATCGCTTCCGACTCGATTTGAAGACGCTCCACATGCGCCGTCATCGCATGCACGGCTTCAATCGGACCGAACAGCCACGCCACGAGGTCGAGCTCGTGCACCAGGTCGAAAATCGCTCCGCCACAGTCGGCGCTCGCGCTGTAGCTGCGGCGGTGGTCCTGCAGCGGCCGCCAGTCGGGCAAGTGCTGGCCGACGACGGCCCGGCAATAGAACAGATCGCCCAACTCCCCTGCGTCGAGAAATGACTTCAGCCATACCAGGTTCGGATGCAGGCGCAGCATGAAGCCGGTCTCGACGACGAGCGCGCGATCTTCAGATTCGCGGACCAGATCGTCGATACCTGTCAGTGAGTGAGACAGTGGCTTTTCGATGAAGAGGGCACGACCATCTCGTGCGCCGCGCAGCGCGATATCGAGATGCTGATCGGTCCGGTTGGCAATGACGATCGCATCGGGTGCGGCGGCGAACGCGGCGTCCAGGTGGTCGAACGACCGGACATTTTCGCGCCACGGCTCGGTCCGGGCTTCGCGCCGGTAACTGTAGGTGGAAACGTTCTCGCCAAGGCTCAGCAGGTTGGCAATATGCCGCGCCCCGATCGAACCAGTGCCGACCACCAGGACGTTGTGCTTCATTCTTGAAGAAAGCCGTCGACGTCCTCGGGGTTCACGTGCACGTTGGCTGGAATGTCGCGCGTGGCCCGCAGGCCAACGACCTGGTCGAACCGATCGGCGAGAATTCGCCCGGTACCCGGACGTTTCACCCAGATGTTCTTCCTGCTCAGCACGTCACCCGCCTTGATCGGAGCGATCGAAACGACTGTCGCGTAGGCGAAGTCAATGACCGGCTGTTCTTCGGGAAGACGCGTCTTCGAGCCGCCCCGGGCCTGCCAGATGGCGCGCGAACCATTGATGAGATCCGCGAGCTCGCCGGGCTCGATCGAGATGCCGGTATCGGGGCCGGGCCACTGCCGTGACACAGTGAAGTGTTTTTCGAGCAGACTGGCGCCGAGCGCAACCGCACCCAGACACGTCCAGATATTCAATGAATGGTCTGAAAGCCCGACCGGCGCCCCTGGAAATGCGCGACGCAAATCTTCAATCGCGCCGAGACGTACCTTGTCATACGGGGTCGGATACATGCTGGTGCAGTGCATCAAAGCGACAGGCACTCCGGCCTTCCGGATGACCGCGACCGAGCGCTCCACCGATGCGAGCTCGTTCATGCCCGTGGAAAGGATCATGGGTTTGCCCTTCGCAGCGATGTGCTCGAGCAGCGGCAGGTTGTTGCACTCTCCGGAACCGATTTTGAACGCCGGCACGCCCATCGCATCGAGCCGATCGGCGGCTTCGCGCGAAAATGGCGTGGAGAGGTACATGACACCGCGCGCGGCGCAGTGCGCCTGCACCTGCCGCTCTTCCGATTCGGTCAACTCGCAGCGCTTGATGATGTCCCACAGACGCTCCCTGGAAATCTTTCCGGGCGTCATGTCGGTCGGGACCATTTCCTGTTCCGTGATGTGGCACTGGAACTTCACCACCTCCGCGCCAGCATCAGCAGCGGCGTCGACCAGTTGAAGCGCCTTCCCGATCTGTCCTTCGTGGTTGATACCGACTTCCACGATCACCAACGGAGGCTCATCGGGCCCGATTTTCCGATGACCAATGTTCACGGCGTTCTGGAGAGCCTTTGCAGATCGGCATCCACCATCATCTGGATCAGCCGTTTGAAATCGACCTTCTGCTCCCACCCGAGCACGCGCTTGGCCTTGTCAGGGTTGCCGATGAGGTGATCGACTTCCGCCGGTCGCAGGAACTTCGGATCGATGCGCACGTGCTTCTGCCAGTCGAGGCCGGCATGACTGAACGCAATCTCCACCAGATCGCGCACGGAGTGACTGACGCCCGTCGAAATAACGTAGTCGTCCGCGGCATCCTGCTGGAGCATCAGCCACATGGCGAGAACGTAGTCGCCGGCGAAGCCCCAGTCGCGCTGGGCGTCCAGGTTGCCCAAGGCGATGGAGTCGGCGAGTCCAAGCTTGATCCGCGCGACGCCGTCGGTGACCTTGCGGGTGACGAACTCCAGGCCGCGGCGCGGAGATTCGTGGTTGAACAAGATGCCCGACACGGCAAACAGGTCGTAACTCTCACGGTAGTTCACCGTGATGTAATGGCCGAACACTTTCGACACGCCATACGGGCTCCGCGGGTAGAACGGCGTGGTCTCGGTCTGCGGCACCTCGCGCACCTTGCCGAACATCTCGCTGGACGAGGCTTGATAGAACCTGATCTTCGGGTTGACCGTGCGGATCGCGTCGAGCACGCGCGTGACCCCCTGCGAGTTGAACTCGCCGGTCAGGAGCGGCGTGTCCCACGAGGCCGGCACGAATGACATCGCGGCGAGGTTGTAGAACTCGTCAGGCCGATGCTGGTCGAGCACCCGAATGATCGAGAGTTGATCCAGCAGATCTCCAGGGCACAGCGTGACGCGGTCGCGAAGGTGATCGATGCGCCAGCTATTGGGCGCGCTCAAACGTCGCGTGACGCCGAAAACCTCGTAGCCCTTTTCCAGGAGCAGCTCCGCGAGATACGAGCCGTCCTGCCCGGTAATACCCGTGATGAGCGCGCGCTTCGCCATGCGTCCGGAATCTTACTTCAAGTATTCTGCGGTCGTGCCGCGCGGCTGCATTCCGACAGAGCCAATGCAACGAGGAAGGCCAGGGTAAGGTTCATCCGGAAGCTGGCGTGCACGCGGGCACCGATCATCACTTCGGTTATCGACAGCACCAGAAATGCAAATAGAGCCCACAATGGGCCCGCGAGCATCGGCCGATCGGGCAGGCTGGCTCTTCGCCACGCGCGAAATACCAGGAGGAGGATCGCCGACCATAGATAGCACCATGCGGCCAGGCCGAAAATTCCCGTTTCAGCCATCAGGTGCAAATACACATTGTGTGCGTGCCAGCCGGCGCCACGATAAACCTCTTCGGCTGCGCCGCCGGGGACCGTATACGCGACGGCATCGTAGGTGCCGAGGCCATGACCGGTAATTGGCCGGGCCTGGAAGAGACGTATCGTGTCCCGCCAAATCGCGAGCCGCATCGCCACGCCCAGGTTCAGCGACGGATCGGCGATCGTCGACACGACGTGACGTGCCATCTCCCAGGTCCGTCCGACGAGCGTCACACCGGCGATCGCCGCAACGAGGACGATGCCAAGCGTGCGTCGCCACTGGCTGAGCGTGAACATCAACACGCCCAGGGTCGTCATCCCGAACACCATCACACCCATCCGGGAGTACAAGACATACATCGTCGCGGCAGTGACGAACCACGCGATCGCGTAGAACACGGCCAAGCTTCGTCTCGGAACTCCGATGGCCCATCCCAGCAGCACCGGAGCGATCAGGTTGAATACCCAGGTGAGCTGCAGCTTGCCGACCCACGCATTGTTGTTCAGCTGAAACGCCTCCGTGTTCAAACCTTCGCGATACCGCCACGAGATGACGACGGCGTCGAGCAGGAGAACGGCAATCGCAACGACGGGTCCCATCGCGCCGCGAAAGCGCGCGTCTTTCATCAGCTGAACGAAGACCCACCCCGCTGTGAAGATGCAGAGGACGGCCACGAACGACCGCGCGCTGAGTGCAGGATTATCGGAGAGGACAGTCGACACCAGAAAACGCGGCAACGAGCAATACCAGGGGTCTGATGAGGGCCTCGAGGCCGGGAATTCCCCTCGGTTCCACGAGGCCCGCTGCGGCGGCACACAGGAATCCGAGAAACAGGAGCGCAAGGTAGAGCGGAGGCGATGCGATGAACGGCAGGGGCGTCGGCCACCTCGCCAGTCCTAATGTCAGGAATGGGCCATCGCCACTGATCATCAGCAACACGCCTGCGAGGCAGAGCCAAATCCCCGTGGAGTGTAAGACGCGAAGTCCTCGTCCCATCCGGACTACGACGAGGGCCTGAGGTAGCGCCGCACGGCATCCTGCCACGCGGGCATGTGGAAACCCGCTCGCGACAACTTGTCGTTGGCAAGCGCCGCGTACTGAGGGCGCGGTGCGCGGAGCGAGACGTCGGCAACCGACACAGGCAGCAGCCTCGCCTCCCCTTCCTTTCCCAGGACGCGCGCGATTTCCAGGGCGACATCGTGCCAGGTGCCATGCCCCGTGGCGACGCAGTGGTAGAGACCCGGTTCGCCGCGCGCCACGAGCGCCTTCGTGGCCGCCGCGACATCGACGATATAACTTGGCGACACGACACGGTCGCGAAATACTTTTGCCTCGCGCCCCTCGGCGATCGCCTGAGCAATGCGGTCGATCGAGCTCTTCGCGTTCGATCCGCCAAAGAGGCTTTCGACTCGTAAAACGAACGCGCGGGGCGCCTCCAGCGCAAACCATTCTCCCAGGAGCTTGGATTGCGCGTACACGCTTTGCGGGTTGGGGAGGTCCTCTTCGACGTACGGACGCGTCGCCTTACCGTCGAACACGAAGTCGGTGCTGTAGTGCACGAGGGTTGCGCCGGTTTCCGACGCCGCACGCGCGAGACATCGCACGGCAAATGCATTCACGGTGAGCGCCGCCGCGGCATCGTCTTCGGCGCCATCGACATTGTTATAGGCCGCGCAGTTGATGATCACCTCGGGCCCATCCTCCCTGACGCGCGCCAGGACGGCATCGAAGTCGGTAATGTCCAACTGCTGGTGCGAATACGCACGGACCTCTGCGTTCTCGTAGGCCTCGGTTATGGCACCTGCAAGTTGGCCACGCGAGCCGGCGACGAGCAGCTTCACAGCTTCACTTCAAGGCATCCAGTGTGTAGCCGGCGGAGTAATCAATCGACACGGACCGGCCTTCACGGGCGGACTTGTGCGCCGCCGCGATCGCCAGCATGGTATCGAGGCCCCGATCGATCGACAGGCTGGATGAAGCCAGGATCGCCCTTGATTGCCGATTCGATGTGCCGCAGTTCCTGGATGAAATCGTCGGGGCGCGCCTTTCGAAACAGGCTCTCACTTGCGCCGGCGCTCTTCCCGTTCGAGCTGACCACAGCATCGACTCCAGGTTGGTAGCCGCAATGCCATTCCACGGCCCCGTGATGGCCCTGCGCCCGCGCCCATTTGCGCGGGGGACTGGTGACCACGTCCTGAACGACTCGTCCGGCCAGCCCGTGCTCGGTGCGGAGATTCAGCAGGCACAGCTTGTCGTAGTCGACGCGGCCGTCTCTGACGAATTCCATCATCGCCTGCACCTGGACAATGCGGCCGGCGCCTATCCGGCCGGCGAAATGCTGCCACAGGTTGAGCGCATGTGAATGTTCGCCGAGCGCGCCGCCGCCGCGATGCCAGTAACCGAGGTAACTGTCTTCCGGTCCGCTGAGCCATGGATGGGCGGCGAAAATTGCTCCCCAGGTCCTCGCGGAATTCGACATCGAGCGTATCGACGGGACGAAATCCGTCTTTCGAGACGAGCGCGACAAATGCCTCGCTCGCCTTTCCGACCACGTGGTCGTAACCGACGAACACGGGAACGTTCCCGGTTGCGGCGCGCGCCCGGAGCTCCTTCGACACCAGCCAGATCGGGGGGGCAGAATGGCTTCTCGACGAGAACGGCGCGAGGCCGTTCCTCGATGGCCTGCAGCGCCAGCGGGACATGCGATTCGGGCGGCGTTCCGATCGCGATGAGGTCGTAGCCTCCTTTCGGCGCGTCGCGCCGCGAGAAACAACTGAATGTCCTCGTCCCAAGTGCCGTACCGGGCGGGATAGATTTGCGTTCTCGTGCGCACGAGCGCCGACGGGTCGAGGTCGCAGATGTGCACCGTCCATCCGAGCGCGCGGGAGGCATGTGCCAGGTGATTGCCTATCGACCCCGCGCCGTCGATCTTCACTTTCATGTGCACTTCGTGCCCGTCAGTTACACGGGAGCTCTATTTGGGGGACGTGCTCAGACGGGAGCGTTCACGGTTTGAACGCGCGGCACAATTCTGCAGTCTCGAACGTGGAATGTCAAGCGCCAGAAGGACTTGTACGGTTTTTGGCTATCCCACCGCAGAGGCGCGGTGACGCGGAGAACTCTTTGAATTCAACCTCTGATGACGAAGCAGGAGGCTAGGAGATTAGGAGTCGGGTGTCAGTCATGAATTCGAGGACTGGACTGTAGACCATCGACTGTTGACTGTGGACCGTCGACTGACAACTCCGGCAAATTCATCGGCGCCGTTCTTTGACCGCGGCGCGGGTTTCCCGATCCGTTTCCCGTTTTTTGATCGCATCCCGCTTGTCGTGCGCCTGTTTGCCCTTCGCCAGCGCCAGCGCGATCTTGACGCGCCCGTTCTTGAAATACATCCGCACCGGCACGAGCGTCATGCCGCGCTCGATGGTCTTGCCGATCAGCTTGCGGATTTCGTGCGCGTGCAGCAGCAGCTTTCTCGCGCGCATCGGCGGGTGATCCGCGTAGCCGCGGTGGCTGTACGGCTGGATGTGCACGTTGTGGACGAACACCTCGCCGTCTTTCACCTGCGCGTAGCTGTCGCGCAGATTCACTCGGCCCTCGCGGATCGATTTCACTTCCGTCCCGAGCAGCGCCACTCCTGCCTCGAACGTCTCGAGGATGTGGTAGTCGTGGAACGCTTTGCGGTTCTCCGCGATGTTTTTCTGAGCGGCTTCGCGCTCGGTTTTTTCAACCATGACCAGCCAGCTTCGCGGCGAGCAAGTACCGCCTGCACCATGCTCTCGGGATCGGCGGTGCCCTTGCCGGCAATGTCGAACGCCGTGCCGTGATCAACAGATGTCCGGATGATCGGCAGTCCCAGCGTGACGTTGACGGCCTGCCCGAACGCCGCCATCTTTATCGGAATCAAGCCCTGGTCGTGATAACACGCGATCACCGCGTCGAACTCCCCTCGCAATGCGCGCAAAAAGATCGTATCGCCGGGAAACGGACCGGAGATATTGATGCCCGCCGCCACGCTGCAGGGCCACCGCGGGCTCGAGCACGCGCGTTTCTTCGTCTCCGAGCACGCCGTGCTCTCCAGCATGAGGGTTCAGGCCGGCGAGCGCCAGGCGGGGCTTCGGAATCCCGAACCGCGGCAGCTCGCGATGCGTCAACTCGATGACAGACCTCAGCGATTCGACAGTAATCGCCGCGGGCACGGCAGCCAGAGGAATGTGGATCGTCGCCAGGACGACGCGCAGCTTCTCCGACCAGAACATCATCGCCACATTCGGCGCGTGCGTCAGCTCGGCGAGCATCTCGGTGTGGCCACGCCACGGCAAGGCGGCGAGCGACAGGGCTTCTTTATTGATCGGCGCTGTCGCAATGGCCTGAATCCCGCCGCTCTGCGCATCGCGCACCGCCCGCAGGATGATTTCGTACGAGGCCCGGCCGGCTTCGGCAGAGAGGACGCCCGGGGTGTAATCGCGATCGGCGCCGTAGAAAAGCGGCTCGCACACCGCCCGCACGCGTGGATCGTTCATCGCCTTGCGGGCAATCTCGGGACCAATGCCCGCCGGATCGCCGGCGGTCAGACCGATACGTGGCAACATTTATATGATTTTTCACCGCAGAGGCGCGGTGGCGCAGAGATTTCTTAAATTCACGAAATGGCTTCCCTGCGTCTCAGCGTCCCTGCGGTGAGAAATCCTAGCCACAGCTGCCACAGCCGCCTTCACCACAGGATCCGCAGCCGCCGCCGTGCCGCAACCGGTCGGATTGTTGCACCCGCCTTCGTCGCCGCATCCGCCGCCCTTCACCCCTTTGGCGTTCGGCAGCTCGTATCGCAGGCAACATTTGAGGCGGCCGCACAGGCCGGACAGGCGGGACGGATTCAGGCTGAGGTCCTGCTGCTTCGCCATCTTGATCGACACCGGCTCGAAGCTGTTGAGCCAGGTCGTGCAGCACAAGGGACGGCCGCAGGAGCCGTAGCCGCCGAGCATCTTGGCTTCGTCGCGCGCGCCGATCTGCCGCATCTCGATGCGCGTGTGAAACTCCGACGCCAGCTCGCGGACGAGCTCGCGGAAATCCACGCGGCCTTCAGCCGTGAAATAGAAAATCAGCCTGGTGCCGTCGAACAGCTGCTCCACTCGCGTCAGCTTCATCTCCAGCCCGCGCTCGCGAATTTTGAGGAGCGCCGTTCGATGCGCTTCCTGCTCGCGCTGCTGGCGCTTGAGACGCATCATCACGTCTTCGGCGGTCGCCTTGCGAACGACCCGGTTCGCGGAGTTTTCAGGCGGCGTGCGCCGCGACAACACATCGTCCGGCGTCGGCACCACCGCGCCGAGCGCGCTGACGCCGTCCGACTGGACGACGACTTTGTCGCCGGCGGCGGGCGGGGCGTCGGCAAACAGCAGATCGTTCAGGAGAAACGTCTGCGGCCGGCCAATCGGCGAGAACCGCACCGACACCAGACGGGCAGGCGGATCCGGCTGCTTAGTGAACATATTTATTCCGCGCCGTCGACGACCTGCTTAGTGGACATTTACGGCTATCCAATCTGCCACGACCTTCGGGCTCACGTTGCGATCGAGCGCCTCCTGCGCGCGGGCAATCGCCGTAAAGGCGCGATCGACACGCTCCCTGTTCAGTGTCCGCGCCAGAAACGCGAGAGACTCGCGGCGGTCGAGATTCGCGAGCAGACGATCGTCGGCGCCGCTCTCCAGCAGCCCGACGTCGCGCAACAGCGAGCTCATCGCCTGAAGCCGCGCCCCGAGATGTTCGCGTTCCGATGCGCCCCGCGACGTCCCGCTGAGCAACTGCTTGGCCTGCTCGAGGCGGGTGCGCAAATCGCGGCCCGCCACTTCGAGCAGATCTTCAGCGTCGCTTCGCGCGTCCACGAAGTCGCCGGCTTCGGCGTCGAGCGCGCGCCGGACGCTGCCATCGGAAATCGCCGCGGCGGCAAGCGCGTCGGTATGTGAATAGCCCTGCCGCTCGAGCACCTCGGCAACGTCCGCCGACTGCAGCCGGCCGAATCGCAAATGCGCGCAGCGCGACCGAACGGTCGGAAGCAGCACATCGGGTCGAGAGGTCACCAGGATAAACACCGACGCCGGCAGCGGCTCCTCGAGCGTCTTGAGCAGCGCGTTCTGCGCCGACTCCATCAGCGCATCCGCCTGGTCGATGATGGTGACCCGCTTGCGTCCTTCGAAGGGCCGGTACACGGCGCGCTCGATCGCGGCCCGAATCTGGTCGACTTTGATCGATCCGGTATCGCCAGGCTCGATGAGCTGCACATCGCCATGCGCGCCTCTCGCGATACGGCGGCAGGACGGCGCAGACGCCGCATGCATCGTCGATCAGACGACCGTGGCCACGCGTGACGAGGACGATCGAGATGGACGATCGACGCAATTCAGCGCCTGGGCGATCGCAATCGCGGTAAGGCGTTTGCCCACACCTTCAGGTCCCGACAAGATGAGACTGGGCGTCAGCGTGTCGTTCGCGATAGCCCGCGCGAGGATACTGAGCAGCCGCCGATGCCCCACAATCTCCCGAAAAGCCATGACTTTGCCGAATCGTATCATGCTGGTCGATCGGCCATAGTCGGTGGTCCCTGGGCGATGGTCTATCGTCGATCGTAATCGGGATGACGAGATCTCGTGGCTACATGGTCCGGGCCGGCACATGACTACGGGCAATGCACGACGCCTTTTGACCATTGACGACCGCCTTATTGACCAGCTGACTTTTCGACTATTGACCACCGACCATTGACCATCGCCCATCGACGAACTGATGGCATCGACTTTGGAACCAGTACAGGCGTGAGCGCTTTCCGTACGCGTCGGGCCATCCTGGTCGTGGAGGACGCGGTAGCCGTCCGGAACATGCTCGAGGACTTTCTCGGGCTGTATGGCTACGACATGCTCGCCGCCTCACACCCCGATACGGCATTCAAGCGGATCAACCAGTCTGCCGACGATCTTGCCGCGGTCATTCTTGACGTAAACCTCGACGACAACCGCTCGGGCATCGAAGTGCTGGAGCTGCTGCGGCTCGACGAACGTTTCGTGGACCTGCCGGTCATCGTTTTGACGGGCACAAATCTCACCGCCGAAGAACAGCGTGCGATTGAGCGCAATCGCGCGTACCTCTTTCACAAGAATGAAGGCTACGAACGGGTTTTCACTCGCGTCTCCGCCGTCCTCGCGCCGCTGGCCGGCCGGGGGCACGCGTTGCCAAGAGCAGGCGCCGCACGGTAAAGTCGGCGTATACGAACCCTCCTCACGATTTTTCTCGCAACCCTGACAGCGCTTTCCGCTTGCAGGCGCGCCCCTGAACGGCAAACGGAAGCGGAGCTCCCGATCCCTGTCATCGCCGAGCCTGTCCGGCTGGGAAACATCCGCGGAACCCTGAGCGCCACCGGCGTCGTGACGACGCTGCCGGGTGCGTCGGTGACGGTGTTTGCTCCTCAGCCGGCAAAGATCGCCGAAGTCACCAAAAACGTCGGCGACAGCGTGACCGTCCGGCGAGATCCTGGTTCGATTTGAATATCCGTCGATGAAGGCGCAGACGCTCGTGAGCGAGACCTTCGTAAAATCCGCCGAGCTTCGCGTTCAGCAGGCGCGGGTGGCGCGGGGGCGGACCAGGATGCTCGTCGACAAGGGAGCCGCCTCGCGCAGCGAGCTCGAAACCGCGGACCGCGAGCTCGCCGATGCGGAAGCGGAACTGCTCACCGCCCGCGCCGCGTTCTCCGCAACCAAGACCCAGGGGCAAAATACCGTGGTCCGCGCGCCGTTCGACGGGACCGTCACCGAACGTCTGCACAATCCGGGTGACGCCGTCCGCGCGGACGAGTCGGATGTGATTCTTCGCCTCATCGATCCCAAACAGGTGCAGGTGACCGTCACGGTTCCCGTCGAGGCGACGACGAGGTTTACCGTCGGGGCGACCGCTCGCGCGATCGGGCAGGACAGGTCCATCGCCGAGCTTCTGCGCGTCGTCTCGCGCCCGGCCCCGGAAAACGGCGCGAAAACGGTCGATGTGACGCTGGCGTTCGATTCGCCGACGGCATTGCCGCCTGGCACGCAGGTCGGCGTCGAGATCGATGCCGAGCAGCGATCCAACGTCCCCCTCGTTCCCGCCATCGCCGTGCTGAAAGACGATCCGAAGACACCGGTCGTCGTCGTCGCGGCCGGAAACACCGCGCAAAGGCGTCCGGTCGTAATCGGCCTTGTGGATGCTGAAAATATCGAGATACTATCGGGGCTCAAAGCGGGCGAACTGATCATTACTCAAGGGCACACTGCGCTCAGGGACGGCACGGCCATCAGTGTGAGCCAGCCATGAGCGAGGCCGGCGGGTAGTCGACAGTCGACAGTCGCAAGTCCACAGTCCAGTCGCACGAAGCAGATAGGCGCAGCAAGTACAGCCGAGCGGCCAAAGGCCGCGAAGGCGCAGGTCGCGGGGGTGGGGCCCGATGTTGCCGCACCAAGCAGATCGTCGCAGCAAGGCATAGCCAAGCGGCCAAAGGCCGCGAAGGCACAGGTCGCGGGGGTGGGGCCCCGCGACAATTAAATAAGGAGGATCGACGTGAAACGCATGTTTTTTGCTGTGGCGTTCGCCGCAGCTCTCGGAATGGCGACGTTCTACGCTCAGGCGCCCGCAGGGGGACAGAAACCCGCAAGCGCCGACCCGTATGCGAACAATCCGGACGCGGGCAAGCAGAAGTTCCCGCTGGCGGCGCCGGCCGGCAAGGACAGCGGGGCGAAAGACAAGCCGCTGCCCGGCGCGGTCAACGCCGGTGCGGTAGACCCGTCAACATGGAAGTACGGTCCGCAGTTCCGTCGCCGCAGGGCGCGAAGCTGTGGAACCCGGTAAAGGCGAAGCTGCAGGCCGGCGGTCAGCGTGACTGGCGGCACGGTGTTCAGCGCCACCGACCCGCTCACCTACTGCGCGATGGCCAACGCGGGCTACGACTACATCTGGACCGAGATGCAGCACAACGATCGCGACTGGTCGCACGCCGCGCGCATGTGGCGCACGTGCCCGCACGCCAAAGCCGTTCCCGGCGCGCGCATCGCCTACTCGGATGAGCGCGAGATTCAGCGTGCCACCGACGCCGGCGCGCTCGTCATCGTGGTGCCGACCGTCGATACGGTGCGGAAGCCATCAACGCACGCGACTGGACCTACTTCCCGCCTCTCGGCAAGCGCAGCCAGGGCGGCGGACAGGGGTTCGATCCGGCGATGTGGGGCGGCGTGCCCGGCACCTACCGCGCAGACCATTAACGACAACATCGTGTTGATTCTGATGATCGAAACGCTCGAAGGCGTGAAGAACGCACACGAGATCGCGAAGATCCCGGGCGTGGACGCGCTGTTCGCGGCGAGCGGCGACCTGGGCAACTTCTCGGGCTTCCCGCAGGGCTCACCCGACTACGAGCGGCTGATCAACATCGTGCACGACGCCGCAATCGGCGCCGGCAAGCGTCTGTGCGGCCCGTGGGCGTGGCGCGATCGTCCCGACTTCACCTGCTTCCAGAACGCGAGCGAAACGGCAGCCATCGCCGCGGGCGTGGCAGCGGAGCTCGGCAAAGACGCAAACACGCAGGGAAAAGTCGAAGTCGGCCCGCTCGCGGCGCCGGTAACGAAACCCTGAAGGTTAGGGAAATTCAGACAGGAGAAAGGGAGAAGGAGAGATTCGATGGATTCTCCCCTTCTTCCCTTCTCCTGTTTTTTCTGGACCAGGAATCCTGACTTTTAGTAAAGCACGTAGGCAGTGATGGAACTCGTACCGGGAAGCGCAATGTATTGCTTTCCGCCTACCATGTAAGTCATCGGCGAACCTTGCGTCGTCTGCGCGATGTTGACGTTCCAGAGCGGTTTTCCCGTCCTGCCGTCGACGACCATCAGCCCGCCACCGCCGCCAAGGAAAAGCAGCCCGCTCGACGTTGACAGCACGCCCGAGCGTCCTTCGGGTGCCGGAATGTCCCATACCTTCCTGCCGGTAAACGGATCCATCGCGCGGATGAAGACGCCCGTCCGATAGTCCTTCGTCAGCTCTGCCAACTGCTGCCGCGCCTTCTCCGTCGGCGTGCCTCGACCGAACCATCGGTTGCCGGCCGCTCCCAGCGGATCGTCGTGCGACGTATAAATGCCGCAACTGTCGCTGACCCTCGCGTAAAACAGCTTGGTGACGGGATTGTACCAGGCCGCTTGAAAGTTCGTCCCGCCGCCGCCGGCCGGACACGCGGCGATGCCTTCTTTTGAAGCAATGGAACCGGGATCGACGATCGGCTTGCCATCCGGCGTGAATCCCTTGTGCCACGTCACCTTGGTCGACAAGTTGGCGGTAAGCAGCACCTGGCCGCTGGTCCGATCGAGCACGTAGAACATGCCGTTGCGATCGCCGTGCATCAGCAGCTTTCGCGGTTTCCCCTGCCACACTTCATCGACGAGCAGCATGGGCTGCACGGCGTCCCAATCGTGCGTGTCGTGCGGCGTGAACTGGTAGTACCACTTCAGTTCGCCTGTCTTCGCACTCAGCGCCACCACGCTCGAGGTGTAAAGGTTGTCGCCGATACGTTCCTCGCCCGCGATGTCGGGGCACGGATTGCCAATCGCCCAGTAGATGAGATCGAGCTGCGCATCGTAGGAGCCCGGCATCCAGGTGGCGCCGCAGCCGTGCTCCAGCGCCTGGCCGATCCAGGTCTCCGAGCCTTTCTCCCCGCGCTTCGGAATCGAATACCAGCGCCAGACGCGCTCGCCTGTCGATGCGCGATAAGCATCGAGAAATCCGCGCGCCCCTTCTTCGCCGCCGGCAACGCCGAGCACCATCAGGTCGCCGACGGGAAGCGGCGGTGAGGTGGAGCTGTACGACTCGAGATGCGATCCCATTTCCGCATCCCAGAGCTTTTCGCCGGTGAACCGGTTGAATGCCAGCAGGTGCGCGTGATCGGTCACCATGAAGGCACGGCCGTCGTGCAGCGTGACCCCGCGATTCGTGCCGATCCCGCCTTCGCTCAGAATCCCGTCATGGCGAGCTTCGCTGTAGGTCCAGATTTGCCGGCCGGTCGTGGCATCGAGCGCATAAATCTCGTTCCAACCGGTGACGTACATGATGCCGTCCTGCACGACGGGTGTGGACTGCAACGCGCGCGGATTGCTCGCGATCGGAAAGACCCACGCCGCACCAAGGCGCTGGACGTTCGTCGCATTGATGAGCTCCAGCGTGCTGAAGCGATTGCCGGTGAGGCTGCCGTCGTAGTGCGTCCAGTCTGCCTTCGGGGCGATCGGCTTTTCGCGATATGCACTTCCCTCTTTCGAGAGCAGCGTAAACCGTCCGCTCTCGAGAAGGACGGCTGAGAGATCCGACTGGGCGAGCAGAACGCCAGTGCGCGGGCCCCCGGTGGCCATCGCGATGGTGGATGGGAGAGCCTGAACGCCCTGCGCGGCTGTGCTGGCCGACCCCGCACTACGACCATTAGAGGCGGCCGGGGCGGCAGAGACCGGAGCAGGGGCAGGGCCGCCGCGGCCAGGCGCTGCGCCGCCACCGCGACGTCCGGTGAAGCCGCCCGTCGCCATCGCCGGGTTGGTGCCGGCCAACTCACGCATGCCGGCGAGTATCTGCCCGAACTCCGCATCGGCAATCGGCATCGCGAGCGCGCCGGTGTGCCGGGCGCGAATCGCAGCGGCGACTTCCGCATCAGTGTGGTATCTGACGTAGGTGAGGATGGCTGTTGCACTGCCTCCGGTCATCGCCGCGCCATGGCAGCTCGCGCAGCGGGTTTGAAAGGTGAGCGTGTTCGACGATGGCGTCTGCGCGGATGCGACTGCGGCAGTCAAAAGCAGGAGCACTAGCAGAAAAATCCCACGATGCAACATTTCGGTTGGCTCCGCTCACAAGGTTCCGGGTTCCGGGTTCCTGGTTCCTGGTTCCGGGTTCTAGGTTCCAGGTTCCACGTTCTGGGTTCCAGGTTCCGGGTTCCGGTTCCACGTTCTGGGTTCTGCGATCCAGGTTCTGGGTATCCGGAACTAGGAACCTAGAACCTAGAACCTAGAACCAGGAACCCAGAACCAGAACCATGAACCCGGAACGAGGAACCCGGAACCATCATCGATTCAGTGACAGTTGGCTGCGAGCGTCTTCAAGTCGCTGATCGTGAGACGGACTTCGGTCGGCAATTTGATCAACAGCCCTCGCACGTAAAGCTTCTGCCCCTGCCTTGTCTCAGGCTGGTAAGCAATCGCGTCGAGCAGGCGGTAGGTTTGATCGCCAGAGGTCCGGCTACCTCGCGAGGCTCGGGTCAAGGCCGGACACTACGTTCTCTGGAGCGGAATACTGCGGCATTCCGGGCGCGGCGGCGGGAACAGGATTGCTCGCGTTGGTCAACATCCACGAGCCATCCAATCCAGGCGCAAGGCAGCCGACTACTTCAACGTACGAAAAACTATCCACCGGCGGCAGCGGCTTGGGGCGGCTGGTCAAGATGTCTACCCCGGCCAATCCTTCGGCGCTCAGCTCGGTCGGCCCCGCGGGAAATCCGTTTTCCTTCAAGATGTGCGCGGTGATGTCGAGATACGCGCTCTCCGACATGCTCGCCGGCGCGCCTCGCGGCATCGTCGTCTGGATGCGCGTGTAGAGCGTCTTCAAATCTTTGCCGGCGAACGTCCTGTTGAACCTGTCGTCCCGGAGCGCCGGTCCGTCCGCTCCACCGAGATCCTGCCGATGACATCGGCCGCACGCCTGGTCGTAGGCCGCCGCGCCCCGCAGCGCCTGCGGGTCGCTGTAAACGCCGGCGGCCACGTTCTTCACTCCGTCCTGCGCGCGAAGCGCAGCCGCGGAGGCGACGACCACGACGGCCGCAATCGGCGCGCGCAATAAAAAGGCACACACGCATGGTCAACGCTTCGATGGAATTTTGGGCCTCGTGCCCGATTTGATGATGAGG
>CAWKKU010000015.1:0-245707 GCA_963850295.1 Vicinamibacterales bacterium
TCGGATCGAAGACTTCTTCGAGCGGCATGGCTGGAGCGGCAAAGAAGCCGCCGCCTGCGCGCGTCATCAGGACACCGTGTTCTCCCCGCTTGATGACCAGCGTCTTTGGTCCCATCGCCTGCACTCGGCGCGCGGCCTTTACCAGGTTGGCTTCTCGCGCGAGCTCCCGCGCCTCGGAGTCGTTGATCAGCAGGACGTCGACCCGTTTGAGCACCTGCTTCAACTCGTCGGGCGTGCGTTCGATCCAATAGTTCATGGTGTCGGCGGCGACGAGGACCGGCTTCTCCACCTGATTCAGCACGTCGGTCTGCAGCGTGGGATGGATGTTCCCGAGAAAAACGAACGGCGAGGTCTTGTGGCGGGGCGGAATCTTCGGCTTGAACGCTTCGAAGACGTTCAGGTGCGTGTAAATCGTCTCGCGGCTGTTCAGGTCGAAGCCGTATTCCCCTTTCCAGCGGAAGGTCTCGCCCGGCACTTTTTCGAGGCCGGTGAGATCGATCTTCCGTCCGCCGAACACCTTGTCGACGTTTGCGCCGAAATCTTCGCCGACCACGGCGACAACCCGCACCTCGGTGAAAAACGAGGCGGCGATGGCGAAATACGTGGCGGCGCCGCCAACCACGCGGTTGGCTTCGCCAAAGGGTGTCTTGATGGAATCGAACGCGACGGATCCGACAGCAAGAATAGGATGCACGAGTGTCTCCAGGCTCCGAGATCTATTGGACGTACTTGCCGATGAGCGGCGCGAGATCGCGCTTGACCTGCGCGGGGATCGCCTCGGGCCTCGTAATCAGCGCGAACTTGAGCGCTGAGCCGCACTGACAGGAACGCTCCGCCGGGAGGCGGCCGATCGCTTCTGCGATGGCGCGCTGCGCGGTCTGGGCGTTCTGCATCAACGTTTGCACGATCATCTCGACGGTCACCGAATCGTGATCCGGATGCCAGCAGTCGTAGTCGGTCACCAGCGCGAGGGTGACGTAGCACATCTCGGCTTCGCGAGCCAGCTTGGCCTCCTGCAGGTTGGTCATGCCGATGACGTCCATTCCCCAGGAGCGATACAGATTGGATTCGGCCAGCGTCGAGAACTGCGGCCCCTCCATGCACACATAGGTGCCGCCGCGGTGCACCGTGGCGCCGACCGACGCGACTGCGTCCGCGCCAAGCCTGGCCAGTTCCGGGCAGATGGGATGCGCAAACGACACGTGCGCCGCGAGGCCGTTGCCGAAAAACGTGCTGATCCTTCCCTTCGTGCGATCGAAGAACTGATCGGGGACGACGATGTCGAGCGGCGCGTATTCCTGTTTGAGGCTGCCGACAGCGCTGGCCGAGATGATGCGTTCGATCCCGAGCATCTTGAACCCAAAGATGTTCGCGCGGAAGTTCAGCTCCGAAGGCAGCAGCCTGTGACCCGCTCCGTGACGTGCCAGAAACGCCACGCGCCTGCCGTTCAGCGTCCCGAGCAGATACGGCCCCGAGGGATCCCCAAAAGGCGTCGTCAGCGTTTTCTCTTCGCGGTCGGTCAGCTCGGCCATGTCGTACAGGCCGCTGCCGCCAACTACCCCTATCTCGACAGTCAAGAAATCCCCCAGACTACCAGCTATTGGCTACTGGCTATCGGCTAGCTATACCGGCTCCACGTACCGCTTCCCGTTCTTCTCGCGAATGTATCCAGCCGCGATAGTGGGATCATGCTCGAACAGGATGAGATATTCGCGCTCGATCGCTTCACGCAGGAAGGCTCGCTTGAAGTTGAGCGTATCGAGCGGGAACAAATCGTACCCCATGACCCACACTTCGGGAAGATGCGCAGCCGTGGGCAGCAGGTCCGCCGCAAAAACGGCGGTCTTCCCGGCTGATTCGATGAGCACGATCTGGTGGTGCATGGTGTGGCCGCCGGTGCGCCGCACGCGCACGCCGGGCATGATCGTGGCGTCTTCATCGACCAGCTGCAGCACGTTGTGATCGGCGAGCGGCTTGTAGTTCTCGAAGAAGTAACTGCCCTTGGTCCGCTCGTTCGGGTTCATGGCGTCTTCGAACTCGCCGCGGCGCACGACGTATTGGGCGCGCGGAAATCTCGGACGGACTGCTCCGTCCGCGGCCCGCTCGGTGAACCCGCCGGCATGGTCGAAATGGAGATGCGTGGCGAGCACGATGTCGATCGACTCCGGCGCCGCTCCGGCGGCGGCCAATGCGTGATTCAAATTGAAATCGCGCTCGAACTTGTAGATATCGGCCTGACGGGCCGTCATCTTGTCGCCGCATCCGGCGTCGATGAGCATCGTCCTGGCGCCGCGCAGGAGAATGCAGCGCATCGCCATGCGGATGCGATTGCGCTCGTCGGGCGGCGCCTTGGTTTCCCAGAACGTCTTCGGGACGATGCCGAACATCGCTCCGCCATCCAGGTAGAAAAACCCGTCCGAGACGGTCACGATATCGATGTCTCCGAGCCGTATCGTCTTCGGCATTTCCGGCTGAACACGTGCCGGGAGGACTTGCTTCAGCTCTACCAGAACGCCGTGCGCGCTCGACGGATGAATGAAGGCGACGAGCGCGCCTTCGGCGCCTGGGCGAGGTGCGCGTCGATCAGGCGTACGTTACGCTCGCGAAGCTGGGCGAGCGCGGCTGCGATATCGTCGACTTTCAGCGTGATGTGGTGCAGCCCGGACCTCGCGTGGAGAGGAACTTCGAGATCGGCGAATCGGGGGACGTCGCCTGCAACAGCTCGAGCGACGACTTGCCTGCCGGGTATGAACTGAGCGACGACCCGTTGAGACGGGACCTCTTCCGGCGGCGTAACCTCGAGCCCCAGCGCGTCACGGAAAAAGGCGAGCGCCTCGTCAAGGTTGGTGACCGCAATGCCGACGTGATCCAATGTGGCTTTCAATGATCGCGGCCGACTGCCTTTTACGCTTCATCTGCCGCCGAATACGGATCGAGAGTCCGCGCCGCCACGCGATCGATCAGTTTCTCCATGTCAGCAGGCGGAACGCGCGCTGCTGATCTCTTTCATGAGCGTCGCCATCAGACACCGAGCGTACTTGCGCCGCGGCCCGCTGGCGGCGACGCGCTCAATACGTGCCTCGTGCCCGCGAAAACGCTCGATGTGCGTCGATCAGCTCGTCGGCTCCGGCGCCTGTGGTTGCTTGAGCGCGAACGACAGGCGGGCGCCACTCCCCCTCGGCGTATTGATGCAGGCCGAGCACCGACTCGACCTCCGCAACCGTGCGATCGGCGCCCTCCCGGTCGGACTTGTTGACGACGAAGATATCGGCTATCTCCATCACGCCAGCCTTCAACGCCTGCACATCGTCTCCCATTCCGGGAACGAGCACCACGATTGCCGACATCGGCCGTGCGCGCAATCTCGACTTCGTCCTGCCCTACGCCGACGGTTTCAATCGCGACGAAGTCTTTACCGGATGCGTCGAGCAGCAGCGCCGCATCGGCGGTGGCGCGCGCGACGCCGCCGAGATGGCCGCGCGTCGCCATGCTGCGGATGAACACACCGGAATCCTGCGCGTGTGCCTGCATCCGGACGCGATCGCCGAGCATCGCCCCGCCGCTGAACGGGCTCGAGGGGTCGACGGCAATGACACCGGCAGTTTTGCCTGCCTTGCGCCAGCGCGCGACGATCGCGTCGACGAGGGTGCTCTTCCCGGCGCCTGGCGCACCGGTGATGCCGACGAGGAACGCACGGCCCGTCCGGCGAACAGTTCGCGGACGAGCGCTGCGCCGGATTCAGGGTCGTTTTCGACGAGCGAGATGCCCCGCGCTACGCCGCGCGGGTCGCCCGAGACGATGAGGTCTGACAGCGCAGACAACCTGCGGAATTTATCACGCGCTCACGATCCGCGGGAAATACGCGGCGGCAGACGCTGAGCCGCGAGTGGGAGATCTTAGCACTTGTACTCCTGAGGCAGCTTGGTACAATGCCGGCATGAACATACGACTCGCGGCTCTCGCGCTCGCATCGGTGCTTGTTCCTGCCCTCCATCGCGCGCGCCGACATGACGGCTTTCCTGGGCCGCAACTCGGCGGACGACGATCGACTCCATCTCGCGCGGGTTCGCCTTTGGCGCCAGCTTGCTCGATCATCGGCGTCGAATTCGAGTACGCGAACTACATCGGAAGACGTGGCGGAGGCCAGGCCATCGTTTCGCACTATTTCCGGCAACGCGGTCTTTCAGACCTTCGGCCTTCCCGGTTTCCAGCTCTATTCACGACAGGCGTTGGAAACTATCCGCGAACGCCTCGCCAGCGATGAGACCTCAGGCTTTCTGCTGAACAACGGCGGCGGCGTGAAGATCAACCTGGCTGGCCCGCTTCGCGCCCGCGTGGACTATCGGATTTTCAATCTGCGGAGCGGCGATCCGAGGCACACCGACCGTGCATCGGTTGTACGGGGGAATAAACCTCGCATTTTGACAGGAGGGCTTAGGGCTAGGGGCTCAGGGCTTAGGGGAGGGATAGTGCTCACCTCAGCCCTCAGTCCCTTAAGCCCTGTCAGCGTCAGTTCTATTTGGAGTAGTCGACGACGGGCACGAGGTTGATGGGGATCAACCCGCTCGCGAACGACTCGGTGTAGGACTTGAACAGCGCCTGAATCTCGGCCGGGAAGGCTTCGTTGAGGATGTTGACGATGTTGTAGTCCGCATCCTTGATCGCCGGATCGATGATCATCACATAGGTGACGTTTCCGTTCGCCGCGGCCTGATCCGACTTGTAGACGCGCCATGAGGCGGCCTGCTGCTTCCGGTCGGGCTTCTCGCTCTTCGTCAGCGCTTCTTTGGTCTTGTTGAGCACCATCTCGAAATCAGCCGTGCTGCCCGGCTTGATGGTGTACAAAATGAGTCCGGCGCCGCCGTTAAAGACGCGGGCGTTCGGCGTCTGCGCATCGGCATTCACCGCGGTGAAGGCCAAAACGGCGAGAGCCAGGATGATTGCTCGCATTCACTCCTCCTTAGTTGTCGAACGGGCGCCTAATATTTACCGGTACGCCCTGCAACTTCAAGTCTAAACGAATACCGCCATCACTTCATTGGCCACCAACATGCCCGGCCGGGTCAATCTGAGGCGGTTATCCTGCCTCAACAGGATGCCCGCGTCGAGATACGGGATCAGCCGTTCGCCGAAACGCTCCCAGACGTCGACGCCATACCGCCGTGACAGGATTTTGAGATCGATGCCGTCGTTGAGACGAAGTCCGGTAAACAAGGCGTCCCCGAGCCGCTCATCGTTCGACAGCGTGCGCCGTTCCGCCACCACCGGCGCGCCCGCGCCAATTTTCTCAATGTAATCGCCGGTCGACGCGATGTTGCGCCATCGCATCCCTCCGGACGTGGAATGTGCGCCCGGGCCAAACCCCAGCCATTCGCCGTCCGTCCAGTACTTCAGATTGTGGCGAGACTCGCGGCCCGACCTGCAGACGTTGGAAATTTCGTATTGCTGATAGCCGTCGGCATCGAGCATGCGCCAGCGCGGCTTCATACATTTCGGCCGCGCCTTCATCCGTATCCTGAGTCCATCCGTGACGATCGATTTCCTGTCGCAACGGAAGGTGCGGATACACCTCCAGCATGTACAACGAGATGTGGTCGGGGGCGACACGGATCGCGGTCTCGATGGAGGCGAGCCACTGCGGCACGTCCTGGCCGGGCAGCCACATCATGAGATCGATGCTGACGTTGTCGAACCCCGCCGCGCGCGACATCGCCACGGCATCCACCGCACGTTGAGCCGAGTGGAGGCGTCCGAGACGTGCCAGCTCGGCGTCACGAAACGACTGGACGCCGAAGCTCAGACGATTGACACCGGCGCGGCGAAATTGTTCCAGGCTCGCCTGCGTAACGGTTTCCGGGTTTGCTTCGAGGGTGATTTCGGCGTCGGCGGCGAGCGTCATGGACGTCCGAGCCGCGTCGATGATCGAGCCCACATCGGCTGGGCTGAGCAGCGATGGCGTGCCGCCGCCGAAGTACAAGGTGTCAGGGGCGAAGGACGCCCCTCTCTGTATCTCACGCATCACGGCTGCAACGAATCGTGTCTTCACGCCCTCATCAAAGAGTCCGCGGTTGAAGTTGCAGTAGTTGCAGATGGAGCTGCAGAACGGGACGTGAACGTACAGTCCGGGGATTGGGGACTGGGGATTGAGGGATTAGCGTGCGGAGTCGCTCACTTGGAGCCTGCTCGGCCACCTGACCATTTTAGGTCGGCTTTGCCATCGCCTCCACGGAGCTGCGCCTTGGCCTGGCGATTGGCGCGGCCCACCTGTTCGAGCTTCCCTCGCATGCGCCGTTCTTCCCAGTTGCGTTTGAGCGCGGTCGATCCTTCGTTCGGGAGCAACATGCGGTAGTCGGCCCCCTCGAGATCGAGAAAATCGCACATCTCATGCAGGCGCGAGCGCATGCGGAAGCCGATGCGATCGTGCAGGGTGATGACGGTGGCGGTGGAATCGGGCGGCAGGTCCGGATAATTCGACGTGAAAATCGTCGCGCGCCGCTCGTTGTAGCGGGTATTGACGATGAGGTTCAGCGTTTCTTCGACCCATTCCGAGGTCTTTTCCGCGCCGAGGTCGTCGAGCACGAGCAGGTCGGCCTCCATGACCGGCCGCAGAACGTCGAGCTCGGTCGTTTTGACCTCGTTGTTGTAGGTGCCGCGAATCAGCTTGAGCAGGTCGCGCGTGTCGTAGAAAATTCCGCGCGCCCCTCGCGTGAGGATGACCTGCTTCAACACCGCAACCGCCAGGTGTGTCTTGCCGACGCCCGGATCGCCGAGAAAGAACAGTCCGCGAGTGACGACCGGAAACTCATCGGCCATCTTGCGGGAGCGAACCAGCGCGTCTTCGAGTGTGTCGTTGTCGTAGGTAACGAAGTCGGCGAACGTGCAATGGTGGTACCGTCGAGGAATCCGCGCTTCGGTAATCAGCCGCTTGTTGACGCTGTCGCGCCAGCAGTCGCAGCGGGTCACGCGCTCGACATCACCATCCTGGAAAGATTTCCAACCGGTCCCGTTGCAGAGGCTGCAAACGTTTCTGTCTTGCACCGGCGGAAGCACGCACAATGATACAAGGACTGCGAGAGCGCCGGAAGATTTTTTTCAGCGCGCCTGATTTTTTTTTGCCGCCGCTGGTCCGGCCGCCGGCGGATTCGCGCGCACGAGATCGGTGGACGTCGATTTCACGAGCGCGGTGCTGAGACGCTGCTCCCAGTCATCGATTCCGCGCGCGAGCTCGTGTTTGACGTATTCCATGAACTCGTTGACTTCTCCCTGCATCTGCTGGATGCGGCGCCGCATGTTGAGAATCACCTCGACGCCGGCAAGATTCACGCCGAGATCGCGGGTCAAGGTGAGAATGGTCTCGAGCTGCTCGAGATCTTCCTCGGAATAGAGCCGCGTGTTGCCGTCGGTGCGCGACGGCTTCAGCAGTCCCTCGCGCTCGTACAACCGCAGCGTCTGCGGATGGATGTTGTACTTCTGCGCCACGGCGCTGATCATGTAATACGCTTTGCCCGTTTTTTTCACGGCTGCTTCACCGCTTCATCTGCCCAGCGTTAATCCGGCCGAACTCCCGGAGCAGTTCCTTCGAGCGCTCGTCGAGCACTTTCGGAAGCACGATCTTCACTTCGACAACGAGATCGCCGCGCTCGCCCGTCCGCGGCGACGGCGCGCCCCGCCCTCTGACGTGGAATCGCTGCCCGGTCTGGGTCCCCGGCGGCACGCGCAGTCGCGCGGAGCCGTCGGGCGCCGGGACGTCGATTTTTGCGCCCAGCGCGGCTTCATCGACGCCGATCGGCATCGTCAGATGAAGATCGTCGCCCTCGCGGCGAAACGTATCGTGCGCCTCGACATGTACCGCGAGCAGCAAATCGCCTACGCTGCCGCCGCGATCGCCGGCGTTGCCCTTCTCCGGCACACGAATGCGCGCGCCGTCGCTCACCCCGGCGGGAATGCGCACGATGATCGACTCGCTTCGCATCTCGACGCCCGCGCCGGCACAGCGGGCGCACGGCGTCTGCACCAGCCGTCCCGATCCCCCGCACGCCTCGCAGCTCTTCGAGAACACCATGCTGCCGCGGCGCGAGCGGATGACGCCCGTGCCCTGGCAGTGATGGCAGCGCGCTTCGGCCACCTTCAGCAGTCCGGCGCCCCTGCAGGACTGACACACATCGCGCCGCGTCAGCGTGAGGCGGCGCTCCGCGCCGTGCATGGCCTCATCGAAGGTCAGCGACACCGAGGCATGGAGATCCGCGCCTCGTGCGGGTTCGGTCACGATGACGTGCTGCCGCTGCGTGAACACCTCGGCAAACAGGTCGCCGAAGGTCGGAGCCTCGCGGTGGTGGACCGCCCCGGAGAAATCGAAGCCCTCGAACTCGAACGAAACCGACGCCGTCGCCCCCGAGAGCGCGCCGGCGTCGTAATGCAGGCGGCGCTCCGGATCGCTCAACGTCTCGTAGGCGCGCGTGATCTCCTTGAACCGGGCTTCCGCGGCGTGGTCGCCCGGATTGATGTCCGGATGGTACCTGCGCGCAAGCCGCCTGTACGAACGCTTGATCTCAATCAGCGTCGCTTCGCGTCCCGAGGCCCAGCAACTCGTATAGATCCATATAGTGATTTGCGATCAGGGATTGGGGATTAGTGTGGATCAGCGTGACCGCGTGACACGAATCCCAAATCCCTGATCACTAGTCCCTACTTGTCGTCCACGACCTCCGCATCGATGACGTCCCCCTGCTTCTCGCTGGACGCCTGCGACGCTTCTCCTTCAGACCGCGGTCCCCTTCGCCGGCGCCGGTGCCCGCGCCGCTTTGCGTCTGCTTGTAGAGGTTCTCTGCGGCGGCGTGCTGGGCCTTGGTCAAGGCGTCCATCGCGGCGGTGATCGCCGCGACATCCGTGCCGGCGCTGGCCTTCTTGAGATCTTCCATCGCCGCTTCGACGGACGCGCGATCGGCGGCGGGCAGTTTCTCTCCCGCGTCCTTGATCATGCGTTCCGCCGCGTACACCGCCTGATCGGCGCGGTTGCGCGTCTCGATCTCGTCGCGCCGCTTCTTGTCCTCCTCGGCGTGCGACTCGGCTTCGCGCATCATCTTGTCGACCTCGTCCTTGCTGAGGCCGCTCGACGCGGTGATCGTGATCTTCTGCTCTTTGCCCGTTCCGAGGTCTTTGGCCGACACGTTCACGATGCCGTTGGCGTCGATGTCGAACGTGACCTCAATCTGCGGAATGCCGCGCGGCGCCGGCGGCAGTCCGACGAGGTGGAAACGGCCCAGCGTCCGGTTGTCGCGCGCGAGCGGCCGCTCGCCCTGGACGACGTGAACCTCGACGCTGGTCTGGCTGTCGGCTGCTGTCGAGAAAATCTCGCTCTTCCTCGTGGGAATCGTCGTGTTCCTGGGAATCAGGGTCGTCATGACGCCGCCCAGCGTTTCGATGCCGAGTGACAGCGGCGTCACGTCGAGCAGCAGCAGGTCTTTCACCTCGCCGGCCAGCACGCCCGCTTGCACCGCCGCGCCGATGGCGACGACTTCGTCGGGGTTCACGCCCTTGTGCGGATCCTTCCCGAACAGTTCCTTCACGATCGTCTGCACGCGCGGAATGCGTGTGGAGCCGCCGACCAGCACCACTTCGTCGATCTTGCTGGGATCAACGCCGGCATCTTTGAGGGCCTGTTTGGTCGGTCCGACCGTCCGCTGCAGCAGCTCTTCCACCAGCTGCTCGAACTTCGCCCGCGTCAGTTTCATCGACAGGTGCTTGGGCCCGGTCGCATCGGCGGTGACGAACGGCAGGCTGATGTCGGTCTCCATCACCGAGGACAGCTCCATCTTCGCCTTCTCCGCCGCTTCCTTGAGGCGCTGCAGCGCCATGCGATCTTTCGTGAGGTCGATGCCTTCGGTCTTCTTGAACTCCGTCGCAATCCAGTCGATCACGCGCTGGTCGAGGTTGTCGCCGCCCAGGTGGGTGTCGCCGTTGGTCGACTTCACCTCGACAACGCCTTCGCCCACTTCGAGGATCGAAATGTCGAACGTGCCGCCGCCAAAGTCGTAGACGGCGATCGTTTCGTCCTTCTTCTTGTCGAGGCCATAGGCCAGCGCGGCCGCGGTCGGCTCGTTGACGATGCGCATCACCTCCAGGCCGGCTATCTGACCCGCGTCTTTGGTCGCCTGGCGCTGCGCGTCGTTGAAGTAGGCGGGAACGGTGATGACCGCTTTGGTGACCGGTTGACCGAGATATTCCTCGGCAGCCTGCTTGAGCTTCTGCAGAATCATCGCGGAGATTTCCGGCGGCGAATATTCCTTGTCGGCGGCCCCGATGCGCACATCGCCGTTCGACGCGCGCAGCCACGCGGTACGGCACCATCTTCATCTCTTCGTTCACTTCGTCGAACTTGCGTCCCATGAAGCGCTTGATCGAAAAGATGGTGTTTTCCGGGTTCGTCACCGCCTGGCGTTTCGCCACCTGCCCGACGAGGCGCTCACCTGTCTTGGTGAAGGCAACGATCGATGGCGTAAGCCGGCTGCCCTCCGGGTTGGTGATGACGGTGGGCTCGCCACCTTCCATGACTGCGACGACCGAATTCGTGGTGCCGAGATCGATGCCGATGATTTTGCTCATATTGAAGTCCCTCGCACGAGTGAGTCCGCTAACCTTTAGGCTGATCCAATTATGAAATCTGAGTGTGTTGATGTAAAGCACCCACCGCGGCGTTTCCGGTAAACTGCTGGTACAATAAGGACTTCCGATGGCGAGCAAGCAGCCAGGCGCATCGAAAAAATCAGCCAAGACCTACGTGATCCGGTTTGCCAGTCATGCCGGCCTCGTCGCGCTGTTTGTCGCCGTGGCGCTGCTCGGCGTCTTCAGCGGCGTGATGTTCGCCTACGCCGGCGACCTGCCGTTGATCTCGGGCCTCGATAAATACGCGCCCAGCGCGATCACCCGCGTCTATGCCTCGAACGGCGAAACGCTCGCGGAGTTCGCCACCGAACGGCGCCTCGTCATTCCGTACGAAGACATTTCGCCGCACCTGCGGAACGCCATCATCTCGGCGGAAGACAAGAACTTCAACAGCCACTTCGGCCTGAGCGTGTCCGCCATGCTCATTCGGCTGACCAGCGACACCGTCCGCCGGGGAACCGTCGCCGGCGCCAGCACGCTGACGATGCAACTGGCGCGCGATTTGTTTCCCGAAGAGGTCGGCTTCGTGCGCGGCCAGAAGAGTCCCGAGCGGAAGATCAAAGAAATTCTCGTCGCGATCCAGATCGAGAAGCGCTACACGAAGCGCGAGATTCTGACCTTCTACTGCAATCAGACGCACTTCGGTCATGGGACGAACGGGGTCGAGGCCGCGGCTCGTTTGTATTTCGGCAAGCGCGCGAAGGACGTCACGCTCGAAGAGGCGGCGATGATTGCGGGCATCATTCAATCGCCCGCGCGGCAGAGCCCGTACGTCAACCGCGCCGCCGCCAAGGCGAAGCGCGATTACACCCTGCAGGAGATGGCCGAAAACGGCTACATCACCCAGGAAGAGGCCGACGAGGCGAAGCAGAAGCCAGTCGTGACACGCGGCCAGCCGCAGCCTGTCCGATCGGTGGCGCCGTTCTTCACCGAAGAAGTCCGTAAGTACCTCGAGCAGAAATACGGCGCCAAGGCACTCTACGAAGGGGGCCTGGCGGTGCACACGGGCATCGACATCCGGCTGCAGCGCGCCGCGAATCGCGCCGTGGATCGCGGCCTGCGAATGGTCGACAAACGCCGCGGGTTCCGCCGCGACAAGCCCAATGTCGTGGCCCAGGGACACACCATCGACGACTATCGGCACGACCGATGGCGCCAGCCGATTGGCGTGGACGACATCGTCCCGGCGGTGGTGATGGCGGTGTCGCCGGCCGAGCGCGAGAGTCCGCATCGGCGATCAGACTGCCGAGCTGCGCGGCGATGGCATCGCCTGGACGAGACGGGCTCCACCGGCGCTGTTCAAGGTCGGGGATCTCGTGGACGTCCTGGTGACGAAAGCCGATGAATCCGGGAAGATTGAAGCGGTTTCGCTCGAGCAGTCTCCTGTCGTGGAAGGTGCGCTCGTCGCGATCGACAATCGCACGGGCCAGATTCGCGCGATGGTCGGCGGCTTCAGCTTCGACCGCAGCAAATTCAACCGGGCCACGCAGGCGCATCGTCAGGTCGGCTCGCTGTTCAAGCCGCTCGTCTATACCGCGGCGATCGACCGTGGATACACGCCCACGTCGGTCATCGTCGACGAGCCGGTCGCGTACAACGCCGGCGCCGGCCAGCCGCCGTATTCGCCGAAGAACTACGACGGGAAATACGAGGGCGGCGTGACGCTGCGCCACGCGCTCGAAGACTCGCGGAACGTGCCGGCGGTGAAGATGATGGATGCGCTCGGTCCTCAGCAGGTCATCGCGTATGCCCGCCGGTTCGGGCTGGAATCCAAGCTCGAGCCGTATCTTTCGCTTGCACTCGGGGCGGCGGATCTGACGCTCGTCGACATGACCTCGGCGTATTCCGTATTCCCAAATGGCGGCGTGCGGATGCGCCCCCACTCGATTCTCAAAATCTCGGATCGAGACGGCAACGTGCTCGAGGAAGGACGGCCTGAGCCCCGGGATGCGATCAGGGCGGATACCGCTTTCGTGATGACGAACCTGCTTCGCGGCGTCGTGCAGCGCGGCACCGCCGGATCCGCGGCGAAGCTGGGCTGGCCGATGGGCGGCAAGACAGGAACGACCGACGACTACGGCGACGCGTGGTTCATCGGCTTCGACCCCGACATCACCGTGGGCGTATGGGTCGGACACGACGAACGCAAACCGATCGGCCACAACGAGACGGGCGGTGTCGCGGCGCTGCCGATCTGGATCGAGTTCATGACCGCCTACATCGAAACGCGCGACCCGAAAAGTCCTCCGCAGTTCACGCCGCCCGGCAACATCGTCTTTGTACCGGTCAACGCCAGCACCGGCGAGGCGGCCGAGGAAGGCGCGACGGGAATCAACGAAGCCTTCATCTCGGGCACCCAGCCCGGGACGGCGTTCCCCCACTAACTACTCTTCATCCTCAGCCGCAGGCTGCCCCAACGTGCCCGATGCTTTCTGCATCAGGTACGCCTTGATGAACGGATCGAGGTCGCCGTCCAGCACGCGTGTGGGGTCTCCCACTTCGAACTTCGTACGATGATCTTTGACGAGCTGATAGGGATGCAGGACGTAGCTGCGAATCTGGCTGCCGAATGCGATCTCCTTTTTCGCCCCGCCGATCTGATTCAGCTTCGACTGCTGCTCTTTCGTCTTGATGTCGAACAAGCGGGCTTTCAGCACGCGCATCGCCGAGTCTTTGTTGCGGTGTTGCGATCGCTCGTTCTGACACGACACGACGATGCCGGTTGGAAGGTGGGTGATGCGAATCGCGGAATCGGTCACGTTCACATGCTGCCCGCCGGCGCCGCTCGAGCGGAACGTATCGATGCGGATGTCTTTGTCGTCGATGACGATGTCTTCGTCCTCGGGGAGCTCGGGCCAGACGTAGACCGACGCAAACGAGGTGTGCCGGCGCGCGGCGGAATCGAACGGCGAAATGCGCACCAGCCGGTGCACGCCGGCTTCGGCCGACAGCAGCCCGAACGCAAACTCCCCGGCGACCGTCAACGTCGCGCTCTTCAGCCCGGCTTCGTCGCCGGGCTGATAGTCGATCACCTCGCGCTTGAACCCACGGCGCTCAATCCACCTGAGATACATGCGCAGCAGCATTTCGGCCCAGTCCTGCGACTCCGTGCCCCCGGCGCCTGGATGGATCGTGATGATGGCGTTTTTGCGATCGTGCTCCCCGCCGAGCATCTTCTTGATCTCGCCGCCTTCGACGAGACTGGCGAATTGCTCGATGCCGGCCGAAAGCTCGTCGGCCACGTCCTCACCCTGGCCGGCCCAGTCGATGAGCACGCCGACGTCGTCGGTTTTCGACTTGAGAGCGGAAATCAGCTCGACTTCTTCTTCGACCCGCCGCCGGCGCTGCAGCACCTTCTGCGCCTGGATCTGGTTGTTCCAGAAGTCGGGCTGTGATGCGCGGGCTTCTATCTGTGCGAGCTCGTCTCCAGGGCGTGCGGCTTCAAAGATAACTCCGGAGATCGGCCGCGCGCTTCATCAGGTCCTGATACCGGCGAGTCAAATCATCGAGAGCGATGGCCACGAAATCCTCCAGAGAAAACGAGCGCCGCAAGCGTGAGCGCAGCGCAGATGTAAGCGAACAGATCTCCGATTTTGCCATAAACCGTGCTGGTCTGAAGCATGCGGAGGTCCGCGACCATCACCGCCTGGGTGAAAATATCGGACTTCTCGATGACCCGCCCGTAGGGATCCACGAACCCGCTGATCCCGGTGTTGGCCGCGCGCGCGAGGAAGCGGCCCTGCTCGATCGCGCGCATCGAGGCCTGGAGGAAATGCTGATACGGAGCCGACGAATGCCCGTACCACCCGTCGTTGGTAATCGTCGTCAGAAGCTCGCTTCCTTTCAGCACCGATTCCCGGACGAGCCGCGGGAAGACGATTTCATAGCAGATAGCCGTGCTGATCAATCCATGGCTGGTGGGCAGCGCCACCATCTGCGCGCCGGGCGTAAACCCTCCTACCTGCTCGACCAGCGGACCGACGAAAAACAACAGCTGCTGCAGCGGCACGAACTCGCCGAACGGCACCAGATGCATCTTCTGGTACACGCCGGCAACGTCACCGGACTTGCGGACGAGGAACGCGGCGTTGTAATACGACTTGGTTCCATGGTCGATCATGTCGCTCCCGAGGAGGAGCTCGATGCCGGTCTCGCGCACGAGCGACCGGATCGCTTCGCCGCCGACGGCATCGTCCATGAAGGGAAACGGGGTGGATGACTCGGGCCAGATGACCAGCTGCGCCCCTTGCGATGCCGCCTGACGCGTGAGCGTGAGATACCTCTTCACGATGGCGGGGGCATGCAGGGGATCCCACTTCTCGTCCTGCGGAATGTTGCCTTGGACGAGCGCGACGCGCACCGGGCGTCCGCCGGCCGTGAGCGTGCCGTTCTGGAGCCGGTGATTCCCCCAGAGGGTAATTCCCGCCAACGCCGCCGCGGCAATCCCGAGCGCAACGACCGATCCGGTTGAACGCGAGAGAACGAAATAGGCGACGGTCGAACTGATCGCAGCCACGAGAACTGACAGGCCGAACACACCAACAACGCTCGCCAACTGCGCAACCGGGAGCACTGTCGTCTGACTGTATCCAAGCAGTAACCAGGGAAAGCCGCTCCAGAAGTACGTGCGGCCGAGCTCGGTGGTCACCCAGATAGCCGGCGCCAGCAGAATCGCGCGCCGGCCGTGCCGCGCGGCGAGCCAGCCGAGGCACAGCGAAAAGAGCGCAGGAAAAAGCGAGAGGTACGCGACGAGCAAGGCGGCAACGACGATGCCCACCGGCCAGGGCAGCCCGCCGAATTGCGAGACCACGGTGCCGGTCCAGTAGACGGTCCCGCCGAAATATCCCACCCCCGCGACGAATCCGAGGAGAAACGCGCGACGCGGCCGGAACTCTGGACGGCCGCGATGCAACGCCGAGCACCGCGACGATGAGCGGTGTGAGCGCGAGCCACGCAAACATGGGATGGCCGTAGCGCGGGAAACTGAGGGCGAGAAGAACGCCGGAAACAATCGCGAGTATCAGGACTGCGTCACCCGGCCTGAGCCTCGCTGCCGGAGCCAGCTGGCGACGCCTGCGCCGTCAAGCGGTGGAGAGATGAAGTCGCCCTGGGCGGAGTCGCAGCCGAGCTTCGCGAGGCGTTCGAGCGTGGCCTCGTCCTGCACGCCTTCGGCGACGCACGTAAGGCCGAGATTGTGCGCCAGCTCGATTGTCGACTGCACGATGACTTCGTCGCCGTCTTCCACCATATCGTCGATGAAAGACTTGTCGATCTTGATCTCGTGCACCGGGAGTTTGCGGAGATAGCTGAACGATGAGTAGCCGGTTCCGAAGTCGTCCACGGCGAGGCGCAGCCCCATCTTGCTGAGCCGTGTCAGCACCTGCAGCGACCGGAGCGGATCCGACATGATGACGCTTTCGGTGATTTCCAGCTCGAGCATCGACGCCGGCGCGTTCAGCACATCGAGGAGCGCGCGCACCCGCTCGGGCAGCTCGTGGTCGTGAAGGTTGCGCGGCGACAGATTGACCGCGGCAATGAGGTCGTAACCGAGCCGCTTCCACTCCAGACACTGCTGCAGCGCGCGTTCGAGCATCCACAACGTGAGCGGGCGCACCGCGCCGGTCTGCTCGGCCATCGGGATGAAACGATCGGGGGTGATGAACCCCAGCTGCGGGTGCTGCCATCGCACGAGCGCTTCGACGCCGAAGATCTCGCGCGTCTTGAGGTTGATTTTCGGCTGGTACACCACGCGCAGCTCGTCGCGCGAGATCGCGTGGCGGAAGTCTCCCATCAACGCGAGCCGCTCGGGACTGTGGCGGTCGAGCTCCGGCGCATAGACGACGCAGCCCGAGCGATCTTCCTTCGCCACATACATCGCCACATCGGCGCGCTGGACGAGCACTTCGGCCTCGGTTCCGTGCTCAGGGGCGATCGCAATGCCGACGCTCCCGTGCACGTCGAGGTTCAACCCTTCGATGGTGAGCGGCTCCTGTACCGCGGCAATGAGCTTCCGCGCCGCGAGCTCGGCCCCTGCCGTCCTACGCCGGGCATCATGACGGCGAACTCGTCGCCGCCAAGCCGGGCGACCGTGTCCGATTCGCGCACCCCGCTCTGCAGGCGATGCCCGATTTCGCGGAGCACCGCGTCGCCCATCATGTGCCCCATCGTGTCGTTGATCTCTTTGAATCCATCGAGATCCATGATGAGCACCGACAGCGGGTTTTTCGTGCGCAGGGCGTTGGCCACCGCCATCTCGAGCCGGTTTTGAAACAGCGTCCGGTTCGGGAGGTCGGTCAGGCTGTCGTAGTAGGCAAGGTGACGGATGCGTTCTTCCGCCTTGGATCGCTCGCGCCGCACGTCGGCGTCGCGCAGCTCGCGGTTAATCGCCGGAATCAGACGGCTCAGGTTGTTCTTGATGATGTAATCGTCGGCGCCGTTTTTCATCGCGTCGACGGCGATCTCTTCGCCGATCGATCCCGACACGAAAATGAACGGCAGCTCGAGGCCGCGATCCCGAACCTGCGACAAGGCCGCGGTGCCGCTGAAGCCCGGCATCGTGTAGTCGGCGATGACAGATCCCAATCGCTCGCGATCGAGCGCCTCGCTCAGCGCTTTCGCGCTGTCTACCCGGATGTAGTCGGGTTCATAGCCGCCATGCCGCAGATATTCGATAAGCAGAGCTGCGTCGTTCTCGGAGTCCTCAACGAGCAGGAGTCGAAGCGGCTTCATCGAACAAACTACCGGGCAATCCAGGGCTTGAAGTGCTCATTCTTCTCGAGCCGTGCGAGCACCTCTTCAGCCTCTTTCCTGTTCCGGTATTTGCCGACGCGGATCCGGTAAATCTGCTTTGGCGTGCCTTTGACGGGATCGACGACGAATGCAGGATAGCCCTTGGCGACCAGTTGACGCGCCAGTTGATCGGCCTCGCGACGCGTCTCCGAAATGCTGACCTGCACCGCAAAGCCGGGGCCTGATGGATCGAGCGCGGGAGGACTCGCACTTGATGCTGCTGCCGCCGCTGGTGCGGCTGCCGGCGGCGGAGGCGCCGGACGAGGTGCGGGCGGCTGCGCTGCCACGGGCTCCTGAACGATCGGCGCTGCTGCAGGTGCCGGCGATTCGGCGGCGGCCGGAGGCACCGCCTTGAGCTTTTCCTCGGCCTGAGTGTCTCGGAGCAGGCGGTCCGGGTAGCTCAACTCGCCGGCCGCGGCCGCCTCGGGCTTGCTCTCGCCGGCGTTTCCGCCGGTCGACGGGGCGGGTGGCGCGCTTCGGAAAGCGGCGCGACAGCCGCATCCGCGGTGATCTCCGCGCCGCAGCGTCAGCTGATTCGGCGCCGCCGCGTGACACCGCGGCCGACCAGTACTCCGCACAGGAAGATGACCACCGACACGACGGTGGCTGCCATGAAGAGGAATACGAGTTGCTTGCCGTTCAGCTGTATTTCGCGAAAGCCTTCGTCGTTGTGCATGTTTCGAGCGGCCGGGGGGAGATGGATGATCTTAACACGCTCGCACGAAAGAATGACCCGGTAGCGAGGCGCAATGAAGTGAAACTGGACAATCCGAGGATTGACGATTAACGCTGCAATGTCGACAGCAACTCCTTGGCCAGATTGGAGCCCGGGTCGAGCTCGAGCGCGCGCTGCAGCGCTTCCCGGGCAGCAGTCTCGTTCTTCACCTGCAGGTACGCCTGGGCGAGCGCGATGCGTCCCTCGGCGGTGTCCTGACTCCACAACGCGATCTTGAACGCGTCGATCGCTGCCGTCGATCTGACCCGATCGCAAGTACACCCTGCCGAGCAGCAGATGCGCGTCCGCTTCGTATGGCGAAAGGTAGAGTGCCCGCCGCAGCTCGGTGATGGCCTCTTCGTTGACGCCCTGATCGAAGAACCGGCGGCCGCGATCCAGGTGAAACGCGGCGAGCTCCTTCTGCTCACGCTGCCCCGTCGTGGCGATGGCGTTGTCCACACGGCCCAGCGTAGACACCTCGAGCGATGGCTTGATGCGTTCGAGCCCGCGGGGAATCAGCTCGCTGCCTGCCGGCTTTTTCGCCCAGGCCGCGTAAGTCGACGACAACTGCGTGGCAAGCTCGCGCTCTCTCGCCGCTTCGGCCATGGCGCCAGAAGTCTGCAGCGCCGCCGCGAGCACGGCATGTGCTTCCCCATCGGCGGGATTGCGGCGCACCGCCTCGCGCAGCCAGAAAATCGCCGCCTGCACATCCTTCTCGGCCCAATACGCATAACCCAGGTTGAAGTAGTAATCGGGGTCGTCCTGGTCCAGCTTGAGGGCCTGATTGAAGTAATAGGATGCCCGACCGGTCTCCGGCATCGCCGGCCGCCGCATCTGAATCACGCCCAGGTTGTTCATCAACGTTGGAGACTGGGCACGTTCAGACATGGCACGCATCGTTGCAAACGCGTCTTCGAGGCGGTTCAGCTGCAGCAGCGACAGCGCAAGGTTGAACCGCGCGCGTGCATAAAACGGCGAGCTCTCCGAAACCGCTGCCGCCGTGACGAGCGCAAGCTGCCCGTTCCCTTCGTCGTAATGGACGCTCCACAGCGCAAGGCGCGCCCGATCGAAAGCGGGGTCGAGCTTGATGGCGGTTTCGAGATACGAGATCTTCGCCGGGGTTGCCGACGCGATCAGTCCTTTGATGTAGTTCTCGAAAACGGGAAGCGCCGGCTTGGCGGTGACCGCGGCCGTCACCGAGACGGCGGCGAGACGCCGGCTGACACGCTCGAAGACGGCGAACAAATCCTCGAGCGCGCCCGATTCCGAAATCTCGTGCTCCATGCTTCCGTTGTCGAGCCGGATGCTCTGCGCGCGCACGGCAATCTGCCCGCCGGTGAGGCGGAAGGATCCGATGGCGACATGCGTGGCGCCGACGACCTGTCCGAGCCTGATGACGGTGGCATGACTCAGCGTCGCTACCGGCGGGACCTGCAGCTGCCTGAACGCGTGCAATCGTTCTTCGCGCGTGTAGGCGCGCGTTCCCAGCGCGTTCAGGTCGTCCGCGAGGAGAACGGCAGACGCCTCGCCGAGCCAATAGATGCGCGCCTCTTTCGTCGGGTTTTCGAACGGGATCACGAGCACGCGCGCGGCGCGCGGCGACGGCTGCGCGAACGCGGCGCCAGCGCACATCAGCACGAGGAAAACGGCACGCAGGACGATCATTTCTGCTCCACCGGCACATTGACGGCGATGACACATCCCGCGTCGCCCACGCCCTGACAACTGTGCACGCGCACCTCGCTGCTCACGCCGACGAGCGTGAAGAGATGCGACAGCGCGGCCGAATAGAACACGCACAACGGCCAGTCGAACGGCTCGCGAACGGTGCAGAAAACCGAATTGCGAAGCGTCAGCGAGCCGCGGCCCTTGCGCAACTTCGTCACGCCCCTGCTGCCGGTAAAGCTGCGGCGCACCACTTTCTTGGCCAGGTGCATCGCCATGCGCGCGCGCATCATCACCGGCAGCGCGCGGATGAAGGAGCGCTGAAGCGGCGTGAGGCTGTCGAACGTCCACTGGGCCGCGTATTGGCCCGCGCGAGAGGTCACGAGCGGTGTACGGATCGCCTTCCTGCCTCAGGAAGCTCAGCACCGCGGCAAGCGGCGCGAGGCCGATTTTGCCGTCGCGCATGCCTTTCGGGTTGAGCCAGTTCTCATAGAACTCGAGCCGCGTCGGAATCAAATCCGAAATGCCCTGGTGGAGACTCGCCACCAGCATGCGCCCGACTCCCACTCGATTCATTCTTCTGATATCCTTCGGGCTGCGATTCGAACTCGATGTGGACGGGAGCCATCCTCGCCGGCGGCCGGGCGCGGCGTCTTGGAGGGCTGAACAAGGCCGGGCTGATTCTCGCGTCCGGCGGCGCGTCCGTTCTGGACCGTCAACTCTCGCGGCTGCGCCGCGTTGTCGATCGAACCATCATCATTGCCAATGATGCCGAACAATTCCGCACGGCCGGCGTCCCCGTGATACCCGATCTGGTGCCGGACGGCGGCGCGCTGGGCGCGCTGTATACCGCCGTTCATGCGGCCCCGACCGACTGGACTGTGGTTGTTGCGTGCGACATGCCCTTCGTGAGCGAGCGGCTGCTTGCGTATCTTGTTTCGGTCGGAACCTCGGCCGACATCACGATTCCGAGGACGGCCCGTGGATACGAGCCGCTGTGTGCGGCGTATTCGCGCCGTTGCGCGAGCGAACTTCGGCGGCTGATCGACGAAAAGCAGTTCAGGCTGAGCGACGTGGCCCGGATTCCAGGCTTGAACGTCCGTGAGATAAGAGGGGACGAGCTCGAACTGTTCGGGCCAGAAGAGGTACTGTTCTTCAACCTCAACACGCCGGCTGACCATGCGCGCGCAATCGCTATCGATGGAGAGTATCACTATCCTTCATGATTCTTCCAGTTCACGACCGTTTTCGAGCGCGGCTCGCCGCTGTGCTCCAGTCGATCTATCAGCTGCCGCCCGACGCGCTGCCCCAACTGCCGATCGAGTATCCGCCCAAGCGCGAGCTCGGCGACCTGGCGACGCCCGCGGCCTTCGAGCTCGCTCGGCGGCTGCGCAAGGCTCCGCGCGCCATCGCGCAGGAGATCGCCGCCGCGTTCGGATCCGTTGACGGCATCGCGCGGGTCGAAGCGGCGCCGAACGGATACCTGAACGTCTATCTCGACCGCGTCGCATTCGCGCGCGAGCAGTTCGTCCATCAAGACGATGGACGAACGACGATCGACGATGGACGATCGACGATCGACGATCGACGATCGAAGACCATCGTCGAACACACGGCGATCAACCCGAACAAGGCCGCGCACATCGGCCACCTGCGCAACTCGGCGCTGGGCGACACCCTCGTCCGGGTTCAGCGCTTCCGGGGAGTGCCTGTCGAAGTCCAGAACTACATCGACGACACGGGTGTCCAGGTCGCCGACGTGGTCGTCGGATTCCAGGAGCTCGAGCGGAAGGGCCTGGACGACATCCGGCGCATCGCCGAGACGACGCGGTTCGATTATTACTGCTGGGATCTGTACGCCCGCGTCACCCTCTGGTATGACGAGGACAAGGAACGGCTGAAGATACGCGCCGCGGCGCTCCACGACATCGAACATGGCGGCACGGAATCGTCGCGCATCGCGCAGTTCATCGCCGAGCGCATCGTCCGGTGCCATCTGGTGACGATGGGGCGGTTGAATATCGACTACGACCTGCTGACGTGGGAAGGCCATATTCTGCGTTTGCAGTTCTGGGCGCGGGCGTTCGAGATTTTGAAAGAGTCCGGCGCCGTGTACCTGCAGACCGGAGGAAAGCTCGCCGGTTGCTGGGTGATGAAGATCGAGGAGGACGCCGCTCCCGCTGACGCCAGTGATTCGGGATCGGGATTGGGGATTTGGAAGACCCTGAGGTCGGGCGCGAAGCGAGTGGGGCACGGGGCCCCGCGAGCGCAGGCGCCTGCCGGGGGGCAGGGCCGGATAAGGACGAAAGGGAAAAGGTCATCGTCCGATCGAATGGCACGGTGACCTACGTCGGCAAAGACATCGCGTATCAGTTCTGGAAGCTCGGGCTGCTCGGGCGCGACTTCAACTATCGCCACTTCGCGGTGCGCCGGGACGGAAGCGTGTTGTGGTCCACATCGGACACTCCTGCCGAGGCGGCACACCCGGTGTTTGGCGGCGCCAGCGCGACATATAACGTCATCGACGTCCGGCAGTCGTATCTGCAGAAGCTGCTGAAGCAGGCATTGCGCACGCTTGGCTACGCCGAGCAGGCGGAACGCGCCACGCACTTTTCGTACGAGATGGTGGCGCTGTCGAACGCCACGGCGCGGGTGCTCGGCTATCTCGCGCCCGATGCGCCCGACGACAAGCGCGGATGGGTCGACGTGTCGGGCCGCAAGGGCCAGGGCGTCAAAGCCGACGACCTGATGGACACGCTCGTGTCCCGGGCCGAAACCGAGGTCGCCAGGCGCAACCCGGACTTCCCCGCCGCCGAACACCGGCGCATTGCGGAGATGATTGCGGTGGCCGCCGTCCGGTATTTCATGGTGAAGTATTCGCGCACCAAGATCATCGCCTTCGATATCGACGAAGCGCTGGCTTTCGAGGGTGAAAGCGGACCGTATCTACAGTATGCTGTCGTTCGCGCCCAGAACATCTTCGCCAAACTGCATGAGCGCCAAGGCTTTGACGAGGCGTCTCTGCTCGGGCAATTGGGAACGGTCCCCGCCGCCGAGCTGTCTGGCGAAGGCGGCAGCCACGACTTGTGGGCGCTCATCCTCGAAGCGTCGCGTCTGGATGAAATCGTCGAGCAGGTCGTTCGAACCCTGGAATTTTCGGTGCTGGCGAAATACGCATTCGGGCTGGCGCAAATGTTCAACGCCTTCTACCACCGCTATTCGATCCTCAACGAGGAACGGACGGACGCCAGGACTCTGGCGAGCCGCGGGGGTGGGGTACGTGCGGACGCAGTTGACGCGCGCGCTCGATCTGATGGGCGTCGCCGTGCCGCCGCGAATGTAGATGGCCGTCATCGGAATCACCCCGTGCAATCGGCTTCCCGACTACGTCGAATCGATCCGGCGAGCAGGCGGTGATCCGCGCGTCTTGTCGATCGAGTCATCGCCGTCGCTCGACGGCCTCGACGGCATCCTCTTCACCGGGGGCGGCGATATCGATCCCGTCCATTACCGCGAGACGCGCCACGCCAAGACCGAGGACCCGGATGCGGCGCGTGACGACTTCGAGCTCAAACTGGCGAAGCTCGCGCTGGAGAAAAATACGCCGATGCTGGCGGTGTGCAGAGGGGTTCAGGTGCTGAACGTGGCGGCGGGCGGCACGCTGATTCAGGACATCGCATCCGAGGTCAACACGCCGCTCGGTCACCAGGTTGACGCGCCGTCGTACGCGCTGGCGCATGAAATATGGGTCACGCCTGGATCCGTGCTCGAGCGCGTCATGCAGGAAGAGCTTGGCGACGGCGAGACGCTTCAGGTGAACAGCCGACATCATCAGGCCGTGGGGCGGACCGCCTCAGGGTTTTATGTCGCCGCGACGGCCCCCGACGGCGTCGTCGAAGCGATCGAACGCCGCGATGCCCCGTTCTGTCTGGGCGTGCAGTGGCATCCGGAAAATTTCTGGCGGACGGGCGAGTTCCGATCGCTGTTCGAAGAGTTCGTAAAAGCCGCCGAGGCACGCTAAATACAAACAGGGGACGAGGAGAATTTGTTGTTCAACAAGTTCTCCTAAACTTCTAATCTCCTGTTTCTGTCTTCATGTCCCTTCATATCGGATCAGAAACCATCGTCTCAATAGAGAAACCGGTTGCCGGCGGACGCATGCTGGCGCGGCACGAGGGGCAAATCGTCTTCGTCGCCGGCGCGATCCCGGGCGAGCGCGTGCGCGTGCGCGTGGAGCGCGTCTCGAAACAGCTGGCATTCGCGGTGACGGCTGAGGTACTGGAAGCAAGCCCCGATCGGCGCGGGATCGATATCGACTGGGCGTGCGGCGGCTCGCTGTATGCGCACATCGCCTATGCGCGACAGGTCCAGCTGAAGTCAGAGCTCGTCGCCGATGCGTTCGAGCGGATCGGCAAGCTGGCGCTCGATGCGCCGGTTCGCGTAATGGCCTCGGAGGAACACGGCTATCGCATGCGCGCCCGGCTGCATGCGGTGGGTGGCGCTCTTGGATTTTTCCGTGAGGGCACGCACGAGCTCTGCGCGCCAGCGCCCACGCGGCAGCTGCTACCCGAAACCATGGCGGCCGTGGATCGAGTCCGCGCGGTGATGGCGCGGCATCCGTCCACCCAGCTGCGGGCGTGTGACATCTCGGAAAATGCCGCGGCGACTGAGCGCGCGATCCTCGTCGAGCTCGACTCGCTCGATCACGCGCCGGTGAGCGTCGAGCCTCTCGAAGGTGTGAGTGGCCTGCTGTTCGCGGAGACACAGAGCTCCCGCCTGACGGTTGCCTACGGATCGCCGTATGTCACCGACCGCCTCGTCTTCGAGTCTGGGACCGCGTCGCTGATGCACCACGTGCAGTCCTTCTACCAGGGCAATCGGTATCTACTGGCCGACCTGGCGGCGCGTGTCGTGGAGCAGGTGCCGGATGGCGCCGTAATCGATCTCTACGCCGGCGTCGGGCTGTTTGCCGTTTCGCTGGCAGCTCACGGCCGCCGCAACATCACTGCTGTCGAAGGCGACCGTTCCAGCGCTCGAGATCTCGAGACGAACGCGGGAGCCCACGCTCCCGCCATACATGTCGTCCATGCGTCTGTCGAAGCCTACCTGGAGCGCGCTCGCAGAGACGCCGCGCAGACGGTGGTCGTCGATCCTCCACGGACGGGTATCTCGCGCGAAGCCATGTCGGGACTCCTGGCCTTGAAAGCGCCGCGCGTCGTTTACGTCTCGTGCGACCCCCCCACACTGGCGCGCGACATGAAGCGTTTCAGGGAAGTCGGCTACGAGTTGAGCCACCTCGAAGCATTCGACCTCTTCCCCAACACGCCGCACGTCGAAACCCTGGCGGTGCTGCACAAAATCGGGGTCGTAAAATCGGGGTCGGGTGTCATTTTCCGGTGACGCGTCACCGGAAAATGACACCCGACCCCGATTTTTACTCGAACGCAACCGTCGGCAGCTGCTCGCGGGCGCGGACGAGGCGATCGATCGCCGACTCGATCGCCCGCTGGTAGGTCTCTTCGGCCATGCGATCGCGGAACGGACTGAGCTCTTCCGCCGCTTCCGCGCGCATCGACTGGAGCGCTGCTCCGTCGATCTGCGCACGCGCGGCGTCGAGCATCAGGCGATCGAGCTCCACGAGCCTGGCCGCCACCCGCTCGCGCGTCTCCCCGCGAATCGGCCCGGCCATGTCGCGGAACGCCGCGGCTTCTTTCGTTACCATCTCCAACGCGGCATCGAAGTCCGGCGCCGGAGGCGTCATCCCCGCCCGCCGCGCGGTGACACGCTCACAGACGCGGTCGAGATGTTCGGGCAGGCTTCGCTTGCGACGCTTTTTCTGCGCTTCCTCTTCCGCGAGCTCAGCACCGGGCAGGCGAACCCCTACGGCACGCCGCCAGGCGTCGAACGCGTCGAGAATGTCGTTTTCGCAGAAATCGATCTGCACGGGCCGCCGGCGGACACCCTTCGCGTAATACCTGACGAAACAGGCGTCGATCCCCTGACACGCAATCTTGAACGGGATGCCCTGCGCGGCCCAGCCGCAGACGCGCTCGAAGGAAGGTCCGACGATTCTGATGAGGTGTCCGTCGTTCTTGCGGCAAAGGTAGGACTCAATCTCGCGGCAATACTCCTCTGTAGTCATGTCCTGTGCCCCGCGCCGCTCGCGTTAGCGGGGTCTATTTCTTTCCCATACCATCCGCAGACCTTGAAGCGTCAGGTCCGGATCCACCTCTTCGATGAGATCGATGTCCGGCGAGAGTATGCTCGCCAGGCCGCCGGTCGCAATGCATGCGGCATTGCCGCCCAGCTCTTCACGCATACGACGGACGACGCCTTCGACAAGACTCACGTACCCGAAGTACAGCCCCGACTCGATCGCCCCAACGGTGGTTCTGCCGATCACCTCGCACGGCTTTCGCACGTCGACGCGCGGGAGCCGCGCGGCACGCTGAAACAGCGCATCGGCGGAAATCTGCATGCCCGGGCAGATGACGCCGCCCAGGTATTCACCCTTCGCCGAGAGGGCGTCGAACGTCGTCGCCGTACCGAAATCGACGATGATCATCGGCACGTGACGCTCGCGGCCGTAGAGACGATAGGCGGCCACGCCGTTGAGGAGCCGATCGGCGCCCACCTCCATCGGATTCTTGTAGAGAATCGTCATGCCTGTGTCGACACTGCTGTCGACGTTGAGGGGCGTCATGTCGAAATACCGCTGCGCCATCTTGATGAACGTGCCCGTCAGCGGCGGCACGACCGAGCCCATCACGATACCGGTTATTTCAGACTGGTTGATGCCGCGATGTTCGAACAGCTGCCCGACCCAGATCCCGATTTCGTCCGAGGTACGTTCACGCAGCGTCGCCAGGCGCCAGCTGTCGACCAGCCGGTCTCCATCGAAGACGCCAAGCACGATGTTCGTATTGCCGACGTCGATTGCGAGCAGCATCAAATCCACCTGACTTCGCCTGCGACGAGCCGTTCGATGCGGGCATCTACCCGCACGAGCAGCGCACCTTCGGCGTCTATGTCGTGAGCCCGGCCGCGCACAACTCCTCCGGGCGAATCCCACTCGACGAGGGCATTGGGAAGCGATGGCGCCAGACGGCGCCAGGCGTTCAGGATAGCATCGAACCTGAGGGCCCGCAGTTGACCGTAGCCCTCGTGCAATCGCGCGAATATTTCGGCAAGAATGACCGCGCGATCCGCTGCGCGGTCTGTCTCTGCTTCGATCGACGTCACACGCGAGGCAAGTTCCGGCGGGTAGGTGGTCCTTCGCAGGTTCACTCCGAAGCCCAGAACGACGTATTGCACGTGTCCCGACTGTGCGGCCGCTTCGGCCAGTATCCCCGCCAGCTTGCGTTTGCCGATCATGATGTCGTTCGGCCACTTGATTTCGGCAGGCAGTCCCGTGCACGCTCTCACCGCTTCGGCAATGGCAACGCCGCTCGCGAGCGTCAGCAGCGGTTGCGGCTGTGCGGACCGCAGGATGACCGACGTGTAGAGGCCGGCACCTGGAGGCGAATGCCAGACGCGTCCATGCCGCCCGCGCCCGGACGACTGCGATTCGGCAACAACCGTCGTCCCCTCGTCGGCGCCGGCATCGGCAAGCGCGGCGGCGATGTCGTTGGTCGACCCGACGCTGGTGAACCAGTAGACGCGGCTCGCCATCAACCCAAGCCTGTCGCGCGCACGCTCCAGCTCCGCGCGCACGTCGGCTGGAACTTCCTCAGCGTCGCGCCGAACGTCAGACTGGTTCGATCTCAAAACTGATGTCAGTTGCGGGGGCTGAATGTGTGAGGGCGCCGCTCGACACGAAGTCCGCGCCGGTGGCGGCCAGTTCCGCAATGCGGGCAAGCGTAACACCGCCGGAGATCTCCGTTTTGGCGCGCCCCCGGCTGCGACGAACCGCCTCGCGGATGTCGCTCGTCTTCATGTTGTCGAGCAGAAGAATGTCTGCGCCCGCCGCAAGCGCCTCATCGACCTGGCTGAGCGTTTCACATTCCACTTCCACCGCCGGTGCCGTCCCGGCTGCGCGCACACTCGACACCGCGCGTGTGATGCCGCCGCCGAGCCGGATGTGGTTGTCTTTGACGAGCACGCCGTCGTTCAACGACATGCGGTGATTCGTGGCGCCGCCGGCGCGAACCGCGTATTTCTCGAGCGCGCGAAACGTCGGCGTGGTTTTTCGCGTGTCGAGTATCGTGATCGCCCCGCTCGCGGCAGCAACGAACGCCCGCGCCATGGTCGCGACTCCGCACAGATGCTGGAGGAAATTCAGCGCCGTGCGCTCGCCCGAGAGCAATGCGCGCGCGTTTCCTTCGATCTCGCCGATCGTCGCGCCTTCAGCGCAGTCGTCCCCATCCTGAAGATGGAACGTGGCACGCACGCCGGCGTCGAGCTGAGAAAACGCCTCGAGCGCGACGTCGAGCCCGGCGATCGTGCACGCCGATTTGGCGATCAAGATCCCACGCGCGCGGTCGTGCTGCCCGATGGTGGCATCGGTGGTGATGTCGCCGCCGGCCAGATCCTCCGCCAGCGCGCGAGCGACGAGGTCCCGGTACTCGCGAGGATCAAGCCGGCTGAACGGTGCCAAACTCAACCTCGACAGACAGCTCACCCGCTTCGCGGCGTTCGATGGCCGTTATACGAACCGCTGCGCGAAGATCTGCCTCGATCGCGTCGAGCATCTCCAGCCGCTGCGGTGAGTCGGCAATCACTGCGCGCACGATAGGCACTTTCAACGGCTGCTTTGCTTCGGAGCGCCGCTTTCGCACTTCGCCAAGCAGGTTTCGGGCGTAGGCCCATGTCTGCTGATCCGCTTCGGTAGCCTGACCGGCCACCGCGGCCAGCTCCTCACGGCTGGGCCAACTGGCTCGGTGGATTGAGCCGGCCTGCCACCACGACCATGCTTCCTCGGTGGCAAATGGCAGATACGGCGCGAGGAGGCGGAGATACACCGACAAGGCGGTGATCAGCGCCGTGTTCGCCGAGCGCGCGGCCTCGGCACCCTGCTCGCCGTATTTCCTGCCCTTGACCAGCTCGAGGTAGTCGTCGCAAAACCCCCAGAATTCGCGCTCAACAAGGTCGATCGCGCGGCCGTATTCGTAGGCGTCGAGCGCCTGCGTGCTCTGCTCCACGAGATTCGCCACATTGCCGAGCATCGCGCGATCCACGGCCCACGTCACCGCGCCAGTCGCCTCTGCCTTGTCGAGGATGAACTTCGACGCGTTCAGCACTTTGATCGCAAGCCGCCGGCCGACCTTCATCTGCCCTGGATCGAAAACCGTGTCGACACCAGGCCCGCCCTTGACGGCCCAATAGCGCACGCCGTCGGATCCGTGCTCTTCGAGCAGCCCGAACGGCGTCACGACGTTGCCTTTCGACTTCGACATCTTCTTGCGATCCGGATCGGTCACGAAGCCCGATATCGCGGCGTGAAGCCACGGAAGACTGTTGTGCTCCAGATGCCCCCGGAGCACGGTGGAGAACAGCCACGTGCGGATAATGTCGTGCCCCTGCGGCCGCAAATCCATCGGAAACACGCGCGACATCAGATCGGCATCGTGGTCCCAGCCGCTGGCTATCTGCGGCGTCAATGAAGAGGTCGCCCAGGTGTCCATGATGTCGGGATCGCCGGCAAAACCGCCGGGCTGATTGCGCTGCTCCGCTCGATACCCGTCGGGCACATCGGTGGATGGATCGATCGGGAGCCGGCCCTCGTCCGGAACAATCGGTCGCGAATGGTCGATCGCGCCGTTCTTGTCGATCGGATACCACAGCGGAAACGGCACGCCGAAGAACCGCTGCCGGCTGATGCACCAGTCGCCGTTCAACCCGTTCACCCAGTTTTCGTAGCGGACCCTCATGTACTCCGGGTGCCACTGCAGCTGCCGGCCCCGCTCAATGAGCGCCGAGCGGAACTCCATCGTCTTGATGAACCACTGGCGGCTCGTGACGATCTCGAGCGGACGATCGCCCTTTTCGTAGAATTTCACGTTATGAAGGATCGGTCGCGGCTCGCCGACCATCGATCCCTGCTCGCGCAGCAGGTCGACCACACGCGTACGGGCTTTGTTCACCGACTGCCCGGCGATCTGGTCGTAAGCTTTCTGCGCCGCTTCGGGATCGTCCGATTCCCACCCGGCTTCGCCCCAGGTGAGAGGTCGAAGCGTCCCGTTGGGTTGAATGACGGCACGTACCGGCAGCGACAGCTCGCGCCACCACGTGACGTCGGTAATGTCGCCAAACGTACAAATCATCGCAATACCGGTGCCCTTCTCCGGATCTGCCAGAGCGTGCGCCAGCACGGGCACGCGCGCGCGAAAGAGCGGCGTGACGACGTCCTTGTTGAAGAGGGGCTTGTACCGGTCGTCGTCCGGGTGTGCCACGAGCGCGACGCAGGCAGGCAGCAGTTCGGGCCGCGTGGTGTCGATCTCCACGGCTCCGCCGTCAGGACGATCGAAGCGCAGCTTGTGGTACGCGCCCTCACGCTCGCGATCCTCGAGCTCCGCCTGGGCCACGGCCGTGCGGAAATCGACATCCCATAAGGTCGGGGCCTCGAGCTGGTAGGCCAAGCCTCTTTTCAGTAGGTGCACAAATCCGATCTGCGACACTCGCTGCGATCGGTTGTCGATGGTGGCGTAGGTCAGCGACCAGTCAACCGACAGACCCAGGTAACGCCAGAGGTGTTCGAACGCCTGCTCGTCTTCCCTGGTGAGCCGCAGGCACAATTCGACGAAATTAGGACGGGAGACGGAAATCGGCTGTTTGGGCGGCTCTGGGGGCGGCTGAAAACTCGGATCGTACCGGCAGAGACGGATCGCAGCGAACGCCGAAGTAGTTCTGCACCCGGCGCTCCGTCGGCAGGCCGTTGTCGTCCCACCCCATGGGGTAAAACACCTCGCGCCCGCGCATCCGATGGAAGCGAGCGATGACGTCGGTGTGGGTGTATGAGAAAACGTGACCGATGTGCAGCGACCCGCTTACGGTCGGCGGAGGAGTGTCGATCGAGTAGATCTGATTGCGCGACCGGGAGCGATTGAAGCTATAGGTTTCGTCCTGGTCCCACGTGTCCTGCCACTTTTTTTCGAGCCCTTCGAGCGCCGGCTTCTCCGGCACGCGCGATTTTGCGTCTTCCATTGCCGACAATGGTACCGCAAACATCGCCCCACCGGCATTCGAGCCGGTCCGAGCCGCGCGCGCTATGGCTCAGTGTTCTTGATGCGATCGATCTCTTCCTGAACCATCCGCTCTGCCGTCTGGGACACGATGTCGCTGACCGTTTCGCGGACGATCTTGTCGGTCATGCGCTGGAGCACTCGCGACACGATGTCCTCCAGCATCTCCTCGGTGACCACAGGCATCCGCGCCGCCGCTACCTCTGCCTTCACTGCCGACAAGGCTGCGAAAGGGTTCGCCGTTACGACACGTGGGCTGGGCGTGCTGAGCGGTGCGCCGGGAACGGCCGATGCGACCGGCGCGGGCGCACTCGCTTCCAGCACCGGGTCGGGTTCCACCGCGGCCATTGGCTCGCTGACTGGTGGCGCGGGCGGAGCCGGCGGCTCGGGAATGGCCCATGCCGGTTCTACAGCTGCCCATGCTGGTTCCACGAACGTCGATTGCGGCACTATCTCGGACGGATGTTCGACTGGATGGGGCGAGGCTACGGTCGCCGCGGGAGCCGGCGCAGCCGGTTCTTCGAACGCCGGCAGTTCACCCCACATCGGTGCTGATACGTCGTGGAGGCTCGCCCCGGCCTGTTCGGTCGGAGCCGCCATCGCGGGAGGCACGATCGACGGCCTCGGCGGAGCCGGAGCCGCCGCCTCGGCAGCGACTTCGGGCTCGGCGACGATCGACCAATCGATCTCGCTCTGCGTGTCGGCTTCCGTAGGCGCGGCCGGCTGCAGATTCGAGAACGCCGCGTCGAGTTGGTCGAAGTAGTCGTCCAGCGACACGGCCTGCTCGACATCGGCGCTCGCCGCGTGGGTGTCGGCGCTCGGGTTTTCCAGTTGTGCGGCCGGCGCGTATGTAGCCGAGGCGCGCGGCGCTGCCGGCAACTGGACCTCGTCCTGCCGCTTTTTGCCCAGAAGTTCCTTCACTCGATTAATCACCATTTGGGGCTCGAAAGGCTTTGCCAGTACATCGCTCGACCCCGCCGCCGCAGCGCGGGCCGAATCGATGGGCTCGAATGCCCCCGTCAGCAGGACCACGGGAATGTGGGCCAGTTTCGGGCGGCTCTTCACATAGGTCGCAACTTCGTAGCCGTCGCGCTTCGGCATGTCGACGTCGGCCAGGACAATATCTGGCGGATCGGCGTCGAGACGATCGATCGCCATCTGCCCGTCGCCGACCGTCGTGACTTCAATGTCCTCATCGGCAAACGTGAGCTCGATGACGCGCTGAATCGTGACACTGTCGTCGGCCAGGAGAAGCTTATGCGGCATCCCGATAGAACCAGTCGTGGTGTTTATCGGCCGGTCGCCGCTGCAGCCTTAGCTTCTGCAGAGGACCGCCGAACGGTGATGAAATCGATGATTTCCTGCATGGACGTGCCCGGACGGAACACGGCCGCGATCCCCATTTCCTTGAGCGCCGGCAGGTCGGCGTCGGGGATGATGCCGCCGAGCACGACGATGACGTCGGTCAGTCCTTTTTCGCGCAGCAGCTCCATCAGCCGCGGACAGATCGAATTGTGCGCGCCCGACAAAATGGAGAGGCCGATGACGTCGGCATCCTCCTGGAGCGCCGCGGCGACAATCTGCTCCGGTGTCTGCCGAAGGCCGGTGTAGATGACCTCCATCCCCGCATCCCGCAACGCGCGAGCGATAACTTTCGCGCCACGGTCATGACCGTCGAGACCGGGCTTGGCGATGACGACGCGGATTTTTCTCATCTCGACTCTGGACTCTGGACTCTGGACTCTGGACTCCCCGACTCCCGGACTCCCCGGACTCCCCGACTCCCCGACTCCTTAGATTATGGCCTGCTCCCGGTACTCTCCCCACTCTTGTTTCAGCGCATCGCACATTTCGCCGACCGTCGCATAGGCTCGAACCGCGTCGAGGATGGCGGGCATCGTATTCTCCGTGCCCGATGCGGACTTCCGCAGCCGGTCCAGCGCGCGGCTCACCACGACCTTGTTCCGCGTCCGGCGCAGCCGATCCACTTTTGCCAGCTGGCTCCGCGCCGCCGTTTCCTCGATTCGCAAGGTGGGCACGCCGTTGTCCCGGGCAGCGGCGAACTCGTTGACGCCGACGATGACCTGCCGTTTTTCCTCGACGTCGCGCTGAAAGCGGTAGGCGCTGTCCGCGATTTCCCGTTGAGGATATCCTCGTTCGATCGCCGCAATCATGCCCCCCATGCCATCGATGGCGCGGAAGTACTCCGCGGTCTCTTCTTCGAGATCGTTGGTCAGCCGCTCGAGGAAATACGAGCCACCCAGCGGATCGACAGCGTTCGTGAGGCCTGTTTCGTAGGCCAGGATCTGCTGTGTGCGAAGCGCGAGCGTCGCCGCCTCAGCGGTCGGCAGGGCGAGGGCTTCGTCGAGAGAGTTCGTGTGCAGCGAATTGGCGCCGCCGAGCACCGCCGACAGCGCCTGCAGCGCCGTGCGCATCACGTTGTTCATGGGCTGCTGCGCCGTCAGCGACACGCCGGCGGTTTGCGCGTGGAAGCGCAGCTTCAGCGAGCGCTCATCCTGCGCGCCGAACCGTTCGCGCATGACGCGCGCCCAGATGCGGCGGGCCGCGCGGTATTTCGCGATTTCCTCGAAGAAGTCGCTGTGGGCGTTGAAGAAGAACGACATCCGCGGTACGAACTGATCCACCTGCAGTCCGGCATCGACGCCCGCCTGCACGTATTCGACGCCATCGCGCAGCGTGAACGCGAGTTCCTGCGCGGCCGTCGCCCCCGCTTCCCTGATGTGATAACCGCTGACGGAAATCGTATTCCAGCGCGGAACGTGCGCGGCGCAGAAGGCGAAGATATCGGTAATCAGGCGCATCGAGGGACGCGGCGGGTAGATGTACTCCTTCTGAGCGATGAACTCCTTGAGTATGTCGTTCTGCAGCGTGCCCGAGAGCACCGCCCAGTCGACGCCGCGCCGCTCCGCGAGCACCAGATACATGGCGAAGATCATTGGCGCCGGCGCGTTGATCGTCATCGAGGTGGTGATGTCGCCTATCGCGATGCCGTCGAATAGCGTCTCCATGTCGGCGAGCGAGGTCACGTTCACGCCGCACTTGCCCACTTCGCCCAGCGACAATTGATGGTCCGGGTCGCATCCCATCAGCGTCGGAAGATCGAACGCCACACTCAGCCCAGTGGCGCCAGCCGCAAGCAGCTCGCGGTATCTCTGGTTCGTGTCCTCGGGCGTCCCGAATCCCGCAAACTGCCTCATCGTCCACAGCTTGCCCCTGTAGCCGGACGGATGAATGCCGCGCGTGTACGGGAACGCTCCGGGATCGTTCAGATCGCGGGTGTAATCGACGTCTGCAATTGAATCGGCGGTATAGAGGCGCTCGACAGGGCGACCAGATATGGTCTGAAAGGGGGTCTTGCGTTCGGCAGTCATCGCAGTGCCCGGGTGGGTTTTGCCCCACCCGGGCCCTGATCTACCAGCTACTCACCGTAGATTTAGCCATATATTAAGCACCTCCCGGCCGCGGCCTGCTAACTGCGTCGCCCTTCCATCCCGTCCCGCCATAGCGGTTACACCGCGAAGGTGGACGGAACTCTTCAGGCATGGCTTGACGGCCTCTTCACGCGCTCTGACGCGAGCGATGAATCCATTCTACAACAGGTGATTCGTATTGTTGGCTACCGACTACTGGCTTCGAGCTACGAGCCACAGGACTACTGGCTACGGGCTATCGGCTATTGGCTAGCTTCAGTGCGTCATCGCATGCAGGAGCACGTCGACACCCAGCGCATAACCATTCGGCGAGAACTGATAGAAGAACCCGGGGTCTTCCCCTTCGCGCTCCCAGGAATCGGCGACGTCGGTGTTGTGCGTCATCAGAACCATGATGCGGCCATGACGGTCGCGGATCGCGCGCAGGTGCGGTTCAGCGCTGTCTTCTCCGCGCTCGGACGTGATTTGCCCCTGCGATCCGCGCCAGAACTGGATGTTCGTGATCTGGGGAACGGCGGTGACCGGATACAGCGTGCGCAGCAGCGGGTCGTCCAGCGGCACATCTTTAATTGGGTACTGGCTGGGAGGCAGCACGCGGCCGATCTCCGACGACCACTGATCCCATGCGGCGGTTCCCCAGAAGTCGTCCACCCACAGGAAGCCGCCCTTCAACAGGTAGTCGCGCAAACCAGAGACCTCGGCGCCGCTCAGTCCAATCGTGCCCGCGTCGGACGCCACTACGTAAGGACAGTTGAACAGCTGCGGATCCGTGGCGCGCACCACCCACGTGTTCGGCTCGTTGCGCGGGTCGCGGCTGATTGGCGCCTTCGTCAGCTCGGAGAGCCGGGTCATCAGATTGCGTTCGGAAAATGGATAGTCGGTCTGCCACCCCACACCCATGTCTTCGATGACGACGCGCGTGTATTCGAGGCGGCAGATGGTGAAATCGCCGTCGGGCATCCGTGCCGGCGCGTATCGAGGCGCGAACGACCCTTCCCGATACCGCCCCCGCCACTGCGCCTGCGCGACCGCCGCGCACGCAAGGGTGGCGGCGAGAATCAGCGCAAGCCGCCAGGCGGGTCTCATGGCACGATCCGGATGGCGATGAGCGCCGCGGTCTGCTCGGCGCCCTCCTTGGCCGCTACTGCGATCAGGTAATCGCCCGGTGGCACCGCGGCGAGCGACACATCGATCTGGCTCAATGGGCCGGCGCCGGCCGGCGTGACGGGCAGCGACAACATCTCGCCGCCTTCGCGGTTCAGGAGACGCGCGGAAATCACCGGAGTACCCGCAGCGCTTTGCGCCCCGACGCGTACGAGCAGACGATCGGTGCGCCGGAACTCGCGTTCGATGGCCGGCAGCGGCTCGGGGTCGGCGGCGATTTTCTGAAATTCAGGAAGCGTGCGCGCGCGGAATACCTGCGGCGTGCTCAAGGTGAGCCCCAAACCGAGGCCGGGCACGACGATCTTCCGCGTCTCGCGATCGATCACTTCGTTTGCCGCGTCTTCGACCGAAATGTCCAGCTCGATTTCCCCTGGCGGCACCTCGAATTCGATGCGTCCAGGTGCGATACCTTTTTTCCGGAATGCGATCTCGGCATTCGCTACGCCGGCCATCAGCGACACCGTCGCCGGCGCTTCGCGGCGCACGCCGGGCACCGGCGGCGTCGGGCTCCAGACGAACGTAATCTTCGTTTTACCGTCGGCTCCGGGCGACATGCCCGTCCAGCTGCGAATGACAGAGCGGCGCGTGTTGACGGCCAGCGTGCCCAGCGCTTCGGTGACCGCCTGTGGCGGCCCGGGCTTTTTCGGCCCCAGCGAGCGTTCCGCTTCTGTCGCGCTCAACGCCACGTAGCCCGGCCGCGCGCGCACCTGCAACCCGGGGCGCTTCACCCGCACGTTGATCTTGTGAAACTTGCCGTCGGTGCTGACCTGCGAGGTGTAGCCGAGCAGGTAATACGCGCTCGAGTCGCGCACGATCTGGCGAAGCCCTTTCGCGAGATCGTTGGTATTCACGATGGCGCGGCCGTCGGTCTCGTCGGCGAGGATGCGCAGCGTGTCGATCGTGCTGTTGAGCATGGCCTGGTCTTTGGTGAGGCTCACCGCGGCCGACCCCTGCGTGCTGAGATCGAACTCGAACGGCGCGAGACCGCGCGGATCGACCGTGTAGATGGCGGTGTTGTAGCGGTTGGCCAGGTCGTACACCAGCTTGATGTCGCTCAGCATCTCGGTCTGCAGGAAGAACTCCTGCGAGTCCATGCGCGACTGGACCGCTGGATTCTGACCGCCGATCGGATCCGGCCGCGGCCGCGGCGCGTTGCCGCACATGCCGCCGTTGCAGGTGGCGATGGGATCGTTCACCTGCGCCGGCAGCACGTTGGTGAACCCTTCGCTGATCAGGATGATCGCCTTACGGCCTTCACGGACGCCGCCGAGCTTGATGATGAGGCCTTTCAGCGCGCTGAGCGACACTTGATTTCGAATCCGCTCGGCTTCGATCGTCGACACGTAGTGCACGTAGCGCTCTTCGAACTCATTGCGCGGGGTGTAGTCGTACTTGCGGCCGGTGAACCCGCGAATCGCGGCGGCGGTCGACTTGCGGTTCCGCGACAACATCACATCGCTGATCGACCACAGCGGATACATGATCGCGGCCATGTCGCGCGGCTCCAGCTGATCTTCGACGAAGCGCGCGATCGGCTCGCGCGCGCGCATGCTGTTTTCGAGACGCACGTGATAGTCGTCCAGGAAAATTGCGAACACTCGCACATCGTCGCGCGACGCTTCCATGACTTCTTCAATGGGGTTGCGCACTTCGCGCGGCGGATCGATGCCGACGCCGACGTTTTCACTGATGTTGATCAGCTTGAACGTCTCGATGGTCTGCGGCTTGCCGTCTTCCGTGACCTCGAAATCTTCCTGTTTCAGGTTGGGAATCGGGTTGCCCTGCCGGTCGGTTACGATGACGTCGACGCGGACAAAATTGATGTCGGTACGGAAGATCGGCGGCTGCTCCGCCTGTGCCGGCGGCGGTGCCTCCTGTTGAGCGGGTGCGGGCTGCGGCGCGGCAGCGTCCTGCGCTTTGACCGCGAATGCCATCGGGGCTGCAAGGACCGCAGCCAACACGAAATAGCCGAGTCGAAGGCGGATCTTGCTCATCACCCTCGAATGATAACATTCCCGCCCGGTGACAAACGGTCCTGAAAACGCGCCGCCCCTGAGCCGGCTGACCGAGGACGAACGGCTGTTCCGCGACAGCGTGCTCGAGTTCGCCGGGCGCGAAATCCGCCCGCTTGTGCGCCAGATGGACGACGACGCGCGGATGCCGAGGACCCTCATCGACCGCCTGTTCGAGCTCGGCGTCATGGGCATCGAGATCCCCGAACGGCACGGCGGCGCTGGCGCGCGGTTCTTTCACGCCGTCCTTGCGGTTGAAGCGCTGTCCCAGGTCGATCCATCGGTGGGTGTCCTCGTCGACGTCCAGAACACGCTGGTCGTAAATGCCCTGCTGCGCTGGGGTTCCGACGAACAGCAAGGCCGGTTTCTGCCGAAGCTGGCGGCCGCGAGCGTGGGCGCGTACGCGCTGTCGGAAGCGGGCTCGGGCAGCGATGCGTTCGCACTGACGACCCGGGCGACGGAGAGAGGGGACCATTTTTCGCTGACCGGCCGGAAGCTGTGGATTACCAACGCCAACGAAGCGGACCTCTTCGTCGTCTTCGCGACGATCGACCCCGACGCCGGCTATCGAGGCATTACCGCGTTCCTGGTGGAGCGCGGGTTCGACGGGTTTTCTGTCGGGCACAAAGAAGACAAGCTGGGTATCCGCGCCAGCAGCACCTGTGAGCTGCTGCTGGAAGACTGCCCCGTGCCGAGGGCGAACGTACTTGGTGAGGTGGGACGCGGCTACAAAGTCGCGATCGAGACGCTCAACGAAGGGCGCATCGGCATAGGCGCGCAGATGATCGGCCTCGCGCAAGGCGCGCTCGACCACGCGGTGGCGTACACGAAAGAGCGGAAACAATTCGGAAAGGCGATCGCCGATTTTCAGGGAGTGCAGTTCCAACTCGCCCGCGCGGCGACGGAACTGGAGGCGGCCCGCCTGCTGGTCTACAACGCGGCGCGCCTGCGCGATGCCGGCGAGCCGTTTCTGACCGCGGCAGCGATGTGCAAGCTGTTCGCGGCCGACGCCGCGGAGCATATCAGCTCACTCGCCGTGCAACTGTTTGGTGGATATGGGTATGTGAAGGACTATCCGGTCGAGAAGCTGTATCGCGACGCGAAAATCGGACAGATTTACGAAGGCACGTCGAACTTGCAGCTTCAAACGATCGCGAAACACATATTGGGTTCGTAGGTTCGTGGGTTCGTGGGTTCGTGGGTTCGCGAACCTAGCGAACTTGACACGCTTTCTCGGCCGTTAAGCACGCTTCGTCGAGATACACGCGATCGTCGGCGATCTGATACATCAACACCGTCGATACGCCCCGGCCCGATGGGCGCGAGCGCTTCACTTCGCTCGAAGACCGAACGGTCTGCGGGCCGCCTGCCAGCGCTTCCCGGATGATGCGGCCGCGAAGCCGGCCGAACGCCGGAATGTTCATTCTCATCACATGCGCCAGCGTCGGCTGGATGTCGGCGTTGCTCACCGGCGCGGCGTTCACGAACGCCCGCTTGAAGTCGGGGCCGAGCGCCGCCATGTTGTTCGCCGTGTTCGGGCGCGCGAGCGAACCATGATCGCCCTGCCCCTGCTGACGCGTGCTGGTGCTGACAACCACGCCGCTCATCAGCGGGTCTTTCGGATCCAGCGGGAAGCTCTTGAAATTGACCACAATCGCCGGCTTGGGCAGCGTGGCCGCGCCCAGCAGCCCGACGTCGCTGAGCCGCAGCGCGCCCGGCACGCTGCCGAATCGATCGTGCACGAACAGGCCGCCGATGTAATCCTGGGTTCCGAGGAATCGCGCGATGCGGTGCACCAGCGCGCGATCGTTGCCGGTGACGTGAATGGAGGCTTGCGCGACGATCACCTTCGCGTCGAGAGGCCGGCCGGCACGTCCGGTACCGCCGAGCAGCGCAGTCCCACCAGTGGGCCGCTGTCTGATCGTGCTGGTCGGCCGCGCGAGGGTTGGATCCACTTGCACATACGTCGTCCTGCCCTGCGTATCTTTTTGCTGCACCTCGGGATCGAAGAGCGGCAAGCTCAGCTCGCGGGCCAGATCGATGGCAAGAAATCCCGGCGGCAAATGCCTGTCGTTCACCTCTTGCCGCCCTGACTCATCTCGATATGTCAGCGTGGCTGAATAACTCGACGTCGGACGTCCCGACGAGTCGACCTCGCGCCGGGTCACCGTCGAAAACCCATGATCCGAGGTCACGAAGACGTTTGTCTTGTCGCGTACGTCGGGATGGGCATCGAGGAAGGCCAATATCTGCTGCAGGCTTCGATCGGCATTGCGCACGGCGGCCCGCGAGGTCGGACCGTTTATGCCTGGCGCCAAGCGGTTCAAGCTGTCGCCCTGGGCGTGCAGCGTGAGATCCGGATCGCCCGACCAGAACACCAGCACGAACGGCTCGCTGCTCTTCACGAACGCGGGCAAGATGGCCTTCGTCGTCGCGTCCGCGAACCACTGCTGGTGTTCGACATTCGCCGCTGTGGCCCCTGGCACCTCGTTCGTGCCCGCTGGCTGATTCCGCGCCGGCGGCACAAGGGGCAGACCCGCAGACTTCAACAGCCCCGCCACGGCCTCGCTCACCGGCACGCCGTTCGGCGCTCCCGTCACGCCCTCGAGAATGATCGTGACCGGGCTGCGCAGCGCGCCGCGCACCGACGCCACTTCGGAGAGGTCCTGTGCCGAGGCAGGACCCGTCTTCCCGATCGCTGCGGTGTTGTAGCCGTATGAGCGCGCATAGGCGAGCAACGACGGTTCGCGAAAGTAGTCGCCGCCAAAGTGATCGTTGAGGTCCGCGAGCACCAGCGGATCTTCGACGTCCGGAGCGACGGAGTCTGGCGGTTGCGGTGAAGCGGCGGACTCGAAAACCGGATAGCCGATAAACAGCATGTTCGCGAACTGCCCGGTGTCGCCGGGATAATGCCCCGTCGCAATCGCGGACGCATTGGGCATTGTCTGCGAGGGAAACACCGAGTGGCTGTTCGAGAAATACACGCCTTCGGAGCGCACACGATACAACGCCGGCGTGTCTACCGGATTGACCGACCCGGGCCGCAGTCCGTCGGCGACGAAGACGATCGCGTTGCGGCGGCCGGGTGTCTCCTGCGCGGTGATCGACACCGCCGCACCGATCAGCAACGCCATCCAGCGCACGGCTCTCACGAACTTACCTGTCCAGCTGGGCAAGCCGTTCGAATACCGGCCGCAGCCGGGCAGCGGTCGCGCCTAAATCTTCCGGGAGCACGCGTGTCTCGCCGACGGCCGTCATGAAGTTCGTGTCGCCCGACCATCGCGGAACCAGATGGATATGGAGGTGATTCTCGATGCCGGCGCCGGCCGCCTTGCCGAGATTGATGCCCACGTTGATGCCGTGTGGATGGAAGGCGTCGTTCAACGCCATCTCGGCGAGCCGCGACAACTCCATCAACTCGGCCCGCTCGTCGAGCTGCAGCGACTCGAGCGCCGAGAGATGGCGATTGGGCACCACCATCAGGTGGCCGTTGTTATACGGGTACAGATTGAGAATGACGTAGCAGGACTGACCGCGGTAAAGCACCAGATCGATGTCGCGCCCGGCGTGAGCGTCGCAGAAGATGCAGTCGGTTGCCGGAGCAGGAGCGGCGGTCACGTAACTGAGGCGCCAGGGAGCCCAGAGACGATCCATAGGGATTGGGGATTGGGGATTGGGGATTGGGGATTGGGGACTAGGCGTGACTGCTGATCTGAACCAATCCCTAATCCCGAATCGCTAGTCCCTTAAGCTTGTGGCGGTTCCTGATTGATGAGTTCTTTCAGTTCCTTACCCGGCTTGAAGTACGGAACCTTCTTCGGCGGCACGTCCACCTTGTCGCCGGTCTTGGGGTTCCTGCCCTTTCGCGGCTCGCGGCGGCGGAGCCGGAAACTGCCGAACCCTCTGAGCTCGATCTTCTCGCCGCGATGCAGCGCGGTGATGATGCTGCGGAAGACCGTATCGACGATCACCTCGGAATGCTTCTTGGTGAGGTCGGAAACCCGCGAGACTTCCTCGACGAGCTCCGCCTTCGTCATGCTTCCGCCGAGAGCTGCGGCAACTTCCGGTTCGTCCATGTTTTGTCGGGGGCCCCGCGCCCCGCGCCTCGCCGCTCGCTGCGGCTCTATGCTTTCGCCTTGAAGTGATCGCCGAGCGTCGCTTCGCCCGTGCCGGACCGCTCCGAGTACCTCTTCCCAGTCGGTGCGGAATTCATCCGACTTGAGCGCCCTGATGCTGAGGCCGATCTTCCGCTCCGACGGCACGAGCTTGATGATCTTCATCGGGTAGTTCTCGCCCACCGTGAGCTCGATCTTCTCCCCGCCGCGCGTGTCGTCCAGTTCAGACACGTGGATGAGGCCTTCGATGCCCTCGTCCAGCTCGACGAACGCGCCGAAGTTGGTCACGCGGACCACCTTGCCCTCGATCGTCTGGCCGACCTGGTGCCTCGAGAAGAAGTCATCCCAGATATCGGTCGCAAGCTGCTTCAGCCCCAGTGACAGGCGCTGGTTCTCGGCGTCGATGTTCAGCACCATCGCCTCGACCTTGTCGCCCTTCTTCAGCACTTCGGAGGGGTGCTTGATCCGCTTGCTCCACGACATGTCGGAGATATGGATCAGGCCGTCGATGTCCTCTTCGACTTCGACGAACGCGCCGAACTCGGTGAGGTTCCTCACCTTGCCGACGATCTTGGCGCCGACCGGATATTTCTCCGCCAGCTCGTGCCAGGGGTTGCTCTCGACCTGCTTCAGGCCGAGCGAGATGCGCCGCGCCGTCGCATCGACGCCGAGCACCATCGCGTCGACGCTGTCGCCGACGTTCAGGATCTTCGACGGATGTTTGACGCGCTTGCTCCACGACATTTCGGAGACGTGAATCAGCCCTTCGACGCCGGGCTCGAGCTCGATGAAGGCGCCGTAGTCGGTGAGGCTCACCACCTTGCCCGACATCCGCGCGCCGACTGGATACCGATCGGAGACGTTCGACCAGGGATCGTTGACGAGCTGCTTGTGCCCGAGCGACACACGTTCGGTGGCCGGGTCGTACTTGAGCACGATCACGTCAATCTCGTCGTTGACCTTGAACAGCTCCGACGGATGGCCGACGCGGCCCCACGACATGTCGGTGATGTGCAGCAGGCCGTCGATGCCGCCGAGATCGATGAACGCACCGTAGTCGGTGATGTTCTTGACGGTGCCCTTCAGCACCTTGCCCTCGGCGAGCGTGTGCAGCGTGTGCTTCTTCTTCTCCGCGTTCTCTTCTTCGAGGAGCACCTTGCGGGAGAGCACGATGTTGCCGCGCTTCTTGTTGACCTTGATGACGCGCATGCGCAGCTCCTGGCCGCGAAGCGCGTCGAGGTTGCGAACCGGCCGCACGTCGATCTGCGAGCCCGGCAGGAACGCGCGCACGCCGATGTCGACCGCGAGGCCACCCTTGATGCGCTCGATGACCCGTCCGATGACGACCTTTTTCTCGGCGTAGGCCTTCTCGACCTCGTCCCAGATCTTCATCTTCTCGGCTTTTTCGCGCGAGAGGACGACGTAGCCGTCGCGATCTTCGGTGCGCTCGAGCAGCACGTCCACGGTGTCGCCCGGCTGCACGGTCACTTCCCCGCGCTCGTCGAGAAATTCATCGACGCCGATGATCCCTTCCGATTTGTAGCCGATGTCGACGATAACTTCCGAGGGGGTGACTTTCAGGACGGTACCCTTCATCACCTCGCCTTCCGCGATGTTGCGGAAGCTGTTATCGTAGATGTCGAGCATCCGGGAAAATTCCGATGGGTCGGCGTCGTCATCCTTGAAGGGGGTGAGTACGCCCCGCCCCTGGGGTTTCCCGCCCGCCCGAGTCGTTGCGCCGGCGACCTCCGGGGCGGATTCTTTCTGAGTGCGCTCGTCGTCCACGTTCACCATGCCTTGAAGTTCTCCTGATCGATCGAATCGATTGCCGTGTTTGAGGGGACCGGCGCCCCGAATTTCATCGTCGGCCCGCCTTCGCGCTTTCGCGCTCCGGCGAGGCAAGCAGATTCTGCTGCGGCCGCTGATGTTGCGATAAGCATTAGAGTGTAGGTAGTTTATGGGTAAACTGTCAAGAATGCCTCAAGGCTTTCCCGGAGGCTGAAAGGACTTCGCCGATGGCAAAACGCAAAGCGACAGGACGCAAGCGAAAGGCCGCACGCAAGACCCCTTCCCGCCCCCGGAAGACCACCCGGCGCGCCGCCTCGCGGCAGGGCCGTAGCACGCGCCAGCTCCAAGAAAACCAGCAGCGCCCGCCGGACCGCAACGAAATCGCGCGCCAAAAAGACCGCCCGCCCGGCTGTACGGAAATCCGCGAGGCTCCGACTCGCGCGACCGCGAAACCCCGCACGTCGCGGCCGTCCAAGCGGCCGGCCCCGGTGGCCGCACGGCCGAAGCCTGTCGCGCCTCAACCGCGAGCGGCGCCGTCTGACTGAAGACATCACCCTGACGTCTGCTCCGTCCACCCTGGGCTACGAGCCCAAAGCATCGAGCGCGGAGTCGGGCCACCAGGCGTACCACCATCGCCAGCGCGAGCATACCGAAGGCGGGTCCGCCCTGACCGGCGGCGATGTGGATAGCGACTGGAACGACGCCTATTCGAGCGGCGAGGAAACCCCGGGCGGCGACATGCCGACGCCGGATCAGGACGTGGTGGAAGAAATCGGCCGCGCCCTCGGCGTCGAATACGAAGACGCCGAGGAGCTGAAAGGCGCCCCGAAAATCGAGGAACGCGACCGGCACCGCTGGGAATACGACCCGGCGAGCGCCGAAGACTACAAAGACCGGAACCGGCGCGACGAGGACTGAGCGTCCGCGCGCCCCGGGCACGCTTGACAGAATGTCGGGAGGCAATATACTCCTGATCAGGAGTAAGCGTGGCGAAGGTCCTGCGATATCCCGCCAGCCGGTATCAGCCCAATCCGCCGCCCGATCTGGGCGCGCGCAGCGAGCGCGAGCGGCTGTCGGCTCCCGCGCTCAAAGCCTTCTTCAACATCATGGCGCGGTGGAAGGTGCGCGACGAGGACGCCCGCGCCCTGCTCGGGGGCGTCAGCAACGGGCCGTTCTACGAGATGAAGCGCAACCCGGATCGGCTGCTCGATACCGACAGGCTGACGCGCATCTCGGCGCTCGTCGGCATCTTCAAGGCGCTGCACATCCTGCATTCCAGGCGCCTGGCGGATGAGTGGGTGCGGCTGTCGAACACCAATCGGATTTTCGCCGGCGAGACGCCGCTCGCCTACATGATGCGGGGCGGGATGCCCGCCATCCTCACCGTCCGGCGGCTGCTCGACGCGCGCCGCGCCGGGTAATGGGACTTCCGCCGGTCGAGCTCGTCCGCCAGTTCGACACGCATCGTCTCATCCCCTCGCGCCACCTGCCGGCGACAGACAGCGTGCTCGTCGCGATCGCGGACGACGATGCCCATCTGCAGGCGATTTTCGATCTCGACGCCGCGACCAACGACCGGCTGCTCGCCGGCCAGCGGCTGATGCCGGGGATCGGCGTCGAAGAGCTCGTGTTCGGCCTCCCGAACGCGGCGATCGTCAACGCCGCCTTCTGTCATCCCCATCCTCTTGGCGGCCGGTTCAACACGCCGGAACGCGGGGCGTGGTACTCAGCCTTCGCGCTCGAGACCTCACAAGCCGAGGTGGGTTTCCACAAGTCGGTGCAGTTGGCGGAAATCGGCCGGTTCGACGACAGCGTGACGTATGACGACTACCTCGCCGATTTCAGCGCCGCGTTCCATGATCTGCGCGGCACCCGCGGATTCGGCAGCAGCACTCGCCCCTGATACGTATGTCGAATCTCAGGCGCTGACGGATGAGCTGATGAAGGCCGAGTCGCTCGGAATCGTCTATCCGAGCGTGCGGCATCGCGGCGGGACGTGCCTTGCGTGTTTCCGGCCGGCGCTGGTCGGAAACGTCCGGCGAGGGAAGACCTATCGTTTCACCTGGAACGGAAGTCCAGAACCCCTCGTCACTCTGGAGCGGTCCAGGCGCGCGACCGTGCGCCGTTGACGATCGCCAGGACACGATCGACGGTCTGCTCAATCGACAAATCGGTCGTATCGATGTCGATCGCGCCCTCCGCTTTCGTGAGCGGCGACGTCGATCGTGTGCGGTCCGACTGGTCGCGCGCCGCCATCTGGGATGCGACCTCGGACTCGGCGGACGCGCGGCTCAGCCCGTGAGCCGGATCGGCGGCACGGCGACGCGCGCGCTCTTCGGGAGTCGCGTCGAGGAAAATTTTCACGTCGGCATTCGGAAACACCACCGATCCGATATCGCGCCCCTCCATGACGATGCCCCCGCTTTGACCTTCCAGGCGCTGGCGCGCGACGAGCGCGGCACGCACCTTGGGGAGGCGGGCCGCAGCCGCGGCGGCGCGATCGATCTCCGGCGTGCGAATGGCGGCGGTCACATCGTGTCCGTCGATGACCACCGACGCGGGACCGACGTCGAGAGCCGCGCGTTGCGCGATCTCGGCAACGGCGTCTTCGCTGTCGAGCGGCACGGCGTCATGAAGCGCTTTCCAGGCGACGGCGCGGTACATGGCGCCTGTGTCCAGATGTTTGTAGTTGAGCCGGCGCGCCACCTCGCGGGCGACAGTGCCCTTTCCAGCGCCGGATGGACCGTCAATCGCCACAATCAGCCGACGATCCGTCATTCCGTCAATCTCAGGACAGGCCGCAGCATCTGCGTCCACGCCTTGTAACCTTCGGCGGTCAGATGCAGGCCGTCTTCGACGAAAAAGTCCGGCTTCGGGTTCCCGTCTTTGCCGATCATGATATGGCCACGGATCCACGTACGCACACGCGCGCTGCGCTTCACAGTGCGCCTTGATGAGCGCGTTGGTCCGGTGCATCCCGTCACGCAGTTTCCAGCGGAGCGGCGACGGTTTCAGGCCTATGACCACCAGACGTGATGAGGGCAGGTCCTTGCTGATGATGTCGTGGAAGGCCACGAAGTCTGCGCCAACTTTCTCCGGACGTGACGCCCCGATTCAGGTCGTTCTCCCCGGCGTAGAGCACGACGATACGCGGCGCGTGCGGGACGACGACGCGTCTGGCGTACTTCACGCTGTCGGCCATCTCCGAACCGCCGAAGCCGCGGTTGACGGTGCGTATGTCGGGGAACGACTCGGCCAGATTGCTCCACCGCGCGATGCTCGACGCCCCGATGAACACCACGCCGCCTTTTACCGGCGGTCGTGCCTTGTCTTCCGCTTCGAATTTCTGCATCGTCGATTCCCAGCGGTTGGGATCGACGGGCTGCTGCGCCGCCGCCGGAAGCGACAGGCCCGAAAGACCCGAGAGACGATGGCGAGCGCGATCAACAACCGTGGCATATATCTCTCCTGTGGACGCTCTTTTATCACAGAGCGGATTCGAGAATCGCAATTTCAGAGCTAAGATTCCACGATGCAGGCGCGACTGCAGAAAATCATCTCCGCCGCGGGCGTTGCGTCACGGCGCGCGGCGGAAAAGCTCATCGAGGAAGGGCGCGTGACGGTGAACGGCAAAACCGTTACCGAGCTCGGCACGAAAGCCGATCCCGACATCGACGACATCCGCGTCGACGAGCGACGCGTCAAGCAGGCGCAGCGGCACCGGTATTTCCTTCTCAACAAGCCGCGGGGCTACGTCACCACGCGCTCCGACCCCGAGCAGCGCCCTACCGTGCTCGATCTGCTCAAGGGCGTGCGCGAATACGTCTACCCCGTCGGGCGCCTCGATTTCGACTCCGAGGGGCTGCTCATCCTGACCAACGACGGCGATCTGGCTGCCACGCTCACCCATCCGCGCCACGAGGTCGAGCGCGTGTACGAAGCGCTGGTGCTTGGCGTGCCCGATGCACACGACATCGATCGTCTTGCGCGCGGTGTCGTCGTCGAGGGCCGCCGCACGAGCCCGGCGCTCGTCGAACTGCTGCGCGAGCGGCGCACCGAGGGGGACACGTCGGTCTTGCGCGTGACGATCCATGAAGGACGCACGCGGCAGGTGCGCAAGATGGCCGACGCCATCGGCCATCCCGTCCGCACGCTCAAGCGCGTCCGGATCGGCCCGATCGCGGACAAGAACCTGCGCCTGGGAAGCTACCGGGAGCTCACGTCTGAAGAAGTGCGGAAATTGAAAGGATCGGGAAAATCGCCAAGGCAGACTGGTCGGCCAGCCAAAACAAAGGCAAAGAGGAGATCACGAGATTAGGAGATCGACAGTTTTTCAACCTTGGTCAACTCGTTCCGGAACGAGTTGAGGAGTCGAACTCGCGTAAAGCCTTGAAGATGTCAGCTGCAATTTTGCGACTTTGATCTAGATCTCCTCTCAAGTCCCATCGCATCAACGCACAGGCTGTTCAAATGCGCGGACAGCTGCTCCCGCGAACATCCCAGCATGACCATCGAGACGATGTGTGGGGCGTAGGTGTCATATTCGTCCGCCGCTTCAGGTTCGTCACCGACCCCGATTGGGTCCCAGCGTGTCAGGAGGATCTCCCGAACGATCGCGATGCGCTTTTTGGCATCGCGGACTCGTGATTTCTTGTCCTGGCGGCTTGTCTAGGGTCCACGATTGAAATTTCTGCGATCGGCGGTTGAGGAACTCGTTCCGGAACGAGTTGACGGGTCTGGCAGGTCCGGCTAAAGCCGGACATTACTTCCGTACGTACGACCGTGAGATATGGCTCCTGATCTCCTGAGCCTCCTGTTCGCATTTCGTGGGCGTCAGTGGATCTTTTCCCCAGGCTCCACATCCGGCGTCATTGCCTCGACGTCATCGAGCGGCGGCAACCCTTCGAGATCGAGCTGCGCCTGTGAGGGCGAGGGCTGCGACAGCCCGGCCGGTACCTCGAAGCCGAGCGCCTCGGCCATTTCTTCAATCTTCGGCAGGTCCGTCAGGTCGCGCAGACCGAAACGGATCAGGAACTCGCGCGTCGTCGCATACATGAACGGCCGGCCGACCACTGGCTTGCGGCCGACGATCTTCACGAGCTGCCGTTCGATGAGCGTGTTGATGACTCCCGCGGTGTTCACGCCGCGGATCTCCGTGATTTCCGGCGCGGTAATGGGCTGTTTGTAGGCGATCACCGCGAGCGTCTCGAGCGCCTGCACGGACAGCCGCTGCGTGGTGCGCTCGTGGAACAGCCTGCGCACCCACTCGTGCAGCTCCGGCCGGGTGACAATCTGGTAGCCGCCCGCCACCTCGACGAGCTGCAGCCCCCCCGGTCGGTCGTAATCGCGCTTGAGCGCCTCGAGCGCCGCCTCGACGTCTTCCCGTCGGCTCGCTCTCGAGCAGCTTGAACAGCATCTTCGGCGTCAGCGGATCCGGAGACGCAAAAATCAACGCTTCGATGATCGGTTTCAGCTCATCAGACATAGGTGGATGCTGGATCTGAAAATCTAAAATCTAAAATCTAAAATCTAGAATCTAGAATCTAAGAACTTGGTTACTCACTGCCTGGATCCCCAATCGGCATCGGCGCGTCGGCGGGCCGTGCCCGTTTGTAGACGCGGATCGGTCCGAACGCTGTCGTCTGGAACACGCGGATCAGCTTCAGGCGGATCATTTCCAGCAGCGCCAGGAACGTCGTGATCATCCCGCCGCGGCTGTCATCGCCCGCGAACAGCTCCTCGAACCCGCACGCTTCCGTTTCCGACAGCCGCGCCAGCAGCTGCTCCATGCGCACCTCGACCGGGACTTCTTCCGGCGGCAGGAGCATTTTCGGCCGCTGTTTCGCCCGTTCCAGCACGCCACGAAACGCCGCGAGCAGGCTGAAGAGGTCGACCTCGACGTCGGGCTCGTAGGCGTATTCGTCGCCCGCGATCTCGGCGATGCGCCCGTCCGGTCGAATCCACTGCGCGCCGCGCAGGACCGCCCGCTCGTGCAGCAGCTCGGCAGCCGCCTTGAACTTCTGATGCTCGAGCAGCCGCCGCACCAGCGCCTCGCGCGGATCTTCCTCCGGCTCGGAGTCCTCGGCCGTCTCCGGACGCGGCAGCAGCAGCTTCGACTTGATATGAATCAGCGTCGCCGCCATCACCAGGAACTCCCCGACCGTGTCGAGGTTGAGCTCCGTCATCATCTCGACGTATTCGAGATACTGCTGCGTGATCAGCGCGATCGGGATGTCATAGATGTTCACCTCGTGCTTCTTGATGAGATGAATGAGCAGATCGAGCGGCCCCTCGAACGAATCGAGCTTCACCGAATACGCGTCGGGCGCGGATTCGAACTCTGATGTGGGCGGCAACTCGCTCATGTGCTCAACTTTTTACTTTCGACCTTCGACTCTGGACTCTGGACTCTATTGGACTCTGGCCTTTGGCACTTTGGCCTTCTTTCTACTTCCTGTAACTCACCCTGACCGCATCCCGCACGCGCTCCATCGTTGCCGTGGCGACGGCGCGGGCGCGCCGCGAACCCTCGACGAGGATCTCATGGATTTGCTCCGGACGCGATGCCAGTTCGCGGCGGCGCTCCCGCATCGGTTCCAGCGCAGCGTTCAGCGCCTTCGCCAGCTTGTCCTTGACTTCCACGTCGCCGACTTTGCCGGCGCGATAGCGCGCCTTCAAATCGTCGACCTCGGCCAGATCCGGATTGAACACGTCGTGATACAGAAACACCGGATTTCCTTCGACCGTTCCCGGTATATCCGGCCGGATCCGTTTGGGGTCGGTGTACATCGATCGAACCTTCTTCTTCACGGCGTCCGCGCTCTCGGACAGCAGAATGGTGTTGCCGAGGCTCTTGCTCATCTTTTTCCCGCCATCCAGCCCGGGCAGCCTCGACATCTTCGTCAGCAGAGGCTGCGGCTCGACGAGGACGTCGCCGTAGAAACGGTTGAAGCGCCGTACGACCTCACGCCCGAGCTCGAGATGTGCAACCTGATCGTCTCCGACCGGGACGAAGTTGCCGTCGTACATGGCCACGTCCGCGGTCTGAAGCAGCGGATAGCTGAGAAATCCGATCGACGAAAGATCTTTGTCGGTGAGCGATTCCTGCTGCTCTTTGTAAGTCGGTACCCGCTCGAGCCATGAGCACCGGCGACGTCATCGCGAGCAGCAGATACAACTCGGCGTGCTCAGGCACCATCGACTGGACGAAAAAGGTGCTGCGCTCGGGATCGAGGCCGGCGGCAATCCAGTCGATCGCATTGTCGTAGGCGTAGTGCGTCAGCTCGCTGGTGTTCGCGTAGTCGGTGGTCAACGCGTGCCAGTCGGCGACGAAATAGAAACATTCGTACTGCTCCTGGAGCGCGACCCAGTTCTGCAGGGCGCCGACCAGATGGCCGAGATGCAGCTGCCCGGTCGGCCGCATCCCCGACACCACGCGCTTGCGGGAATCATCGCAGCCACGACAGAATCAAGTAGTAAGGAGGACCGATGAAGTAGCCGAGCACTCCGGTGATCAGCAGCGCCATCAGAATCAGAAATCCATATTGATACAGAAAGCCCAGCTGCATCGCGACCTTCGGCGGCAGCAATGCCATCAGGATCTGCCCGCCGTCGAGGGGAGGAATCGGCAGCAGGTTGAACACCGCGAGCAGCGCGTTCAACGTCAGCGCCCGCTCGGCAATCGCGCCCAGCACTCCCATGGTGATGCCCGCGCCGAACGGGATCGCCTGCACCGCGGCCGCCGCGACAACGGCGAGGATCAGGTTGCTCACGGGACCTGCCACGGTCACCAGAATCTGATCGCGGCGCGGATGTGAAAAGTTCCTGGGATTGAACGGTGTCGGCTTCGCCCAGCCGATCAACGGCGCACCCGACAGCATCGCGATAATCGGCAGCAGTAACGTGCCGATCGGATCGGTGTGGACCACCGGATTCAGCGATACACGCCCCTGCCGCTTGGCCGTGTCATCGCCGAGCAGACTGGCCGACCACGCATGCGCCGCCTCGTGAACGGAGAGCGAAAAAATCAGGACCAGGAGGGCGATGACGAAAAGTGGAAATGAGAACTCGGGCAACGGCTAGAGAGTATAACTGCTAGCGCCCTTTGCCGGCGAAGTATCCCAGCACCGCGTCGGCGGTTTTCGCCCCGACCACCGCGGTCAGCTCCTCGCGCGATGCGCGACGGACGCCGGCAAGACTGCCGAACGACACCAGCAGCGCCTTGCGCCGCCGCGGACCAATGCCGGGCACGGCGTCCAGCTCCGAACGAAGATCGCGCATGCTCCTCGCCTTGCGGTGGAACGTCACCGCGAAGCGATGCGCTTCGTCGCGGATCTGCTGCACCAGACGCAGCGCGGGATCCTCTTTCGGAAACACGATCGGTTCCTCGCGATCCCGCGTGTAGATCAGCTCTTCCTTCTTGGCGATGCCGACCGCGACCAGATTGGCCAGGCCCAGCTGCCGGAGCGCATCGTAGGCGGCCGACAACTGCCCTTTGCCGCCATCGATGAGGACGAGATCGGGAAACGGTCCGCCCTGCTCCAGAAGCTTGCGATATCGCCTGGTGACGACCTCGTTCATCGCCGCAAAATCGTCGGATCCGGCGTGGTTCGCCGGCGCGATGCGGAACTTGCGATAGTCGCTCTTTCGCATCTTGCCGTCTTCACACACGACCATCGCGGCAACGGTCTCGCTGCCTTGAATGGTCGAGATGTCGAAACACTCGATGCGTCGCGGAATCGCGGGCAGCCCCAAGGTGGTCCGCAGCGTCTCCAGCGCGTCATATTGCGACAGGCCCGTGTCGATGAGCCGCGCCTGATACGCGATGCGCGCGTTGCGCACCGCGAGATCCACCAGTCCGCGCTTGTCTCCGCGCTTCGGCACGATCACCTGCACGCGCCGCTCCGCGCGGCCCGAGAGCCAGGCCTCGAGCAGCTCCGCGTCTTCCGGCGCGCTCGACAGGTGCACTTCCGCCGGCGCGGGACGATCTTCGTAGAACTGCTCTACCGACGCCTGAAGAATCTCCGCGGCGGATCCCGAAATCCCCTCGCTCGCCGCAAGCTCCACCCGTTCGAGCACGCGTCCGCCGCGCATCACGAACACGTGCACCACCGCGCCAGCCGGACCCATGTGCAGGCCGAACGCATCGCGATCGCCCATGCGCACGGTGGCAATCTTCTGCTGACGATCGCGCAGCGTCTGAACGGTTCGTGCCGCGTCGCGCAACTGCGCCGCTTCTTCGAAACGCTCCGCGGCCGCCGCTGCCGTCATCGAATCGGTCAGGCGATCGATCAGCTCCTCGTTCTTGCCTTCGAAGAACAGCCGCGTGCGCTGAACGGCTTCGCTGTACTGCTCCTGAGAACAGATCGCCGCCACACAGGGCGCGAGACAACGCTTGATGTCGTATTCGAGGCACGGCCGCTCGCGATTGCCGGTAATCATCTCGTTGCACGACCGAATTCCGAACAGCCGGTGGGTCAGCCCCATCGTCCGGCGCGCGAGGGACGCCGGCATGAACGGACCGGCGTAATAGGTTCCGTCGCGTTCGACACTGCGGGCGACCAGCACCCGTGGAAACGGCTCGTTGGTCGTGAGTTGCAGATATGGATAGTTCTTGTCGTCGCGAAGGCGGACGTTGTATCGCGGCGACCGCTCCTTGACGAGGTTGTTCTCGAGCGCCAGCGCCTCGACTACAGAATCCGTGACGATGACGGCGACGGCAGACGCTTCGTCGAGCAGTGCGTCGGTTTTCGGGTGAAGCCCGCGGGCGCCGAGGTAGCTGCGGACTCGGTCGCGCAGCGATCGCGCTTTTCCGATATAAATCGTTTCGCCGGCCTCGTTCGAGAACAGATACACCCCCGGCTGCTCGGGCAGGTGGGCGATCTGACTCTTGAGATTCTGGACGGGCATACAGTACTATGGCGCGGTCTATTGATTAGTCGCGGGCCTCCCGCACCGCTCCATTGCCGCTTCGCTTGCGCGGGCCCGGCGCCCCGCGCCGCTCGACGAGCTCGTGGCGTGCCGAGTCGAACCTATCGATTGGACTTCGTCGACTAAACATGACATTTACAGGCACGATCGGGACGATCTGCATGTTCCCGCTGCGCGCCATCATCCGCCTCAGCGTGGCGCTCGGTATTTCACCGAACACACTCACGCTCATCGGCGTGCTCATCAACTGCGCCGCCGCCGGGGCACTCGCCACGAACCAGTTCGTGCTGGCGGGCGTCATCATGATCTGCGCCAACATCTTCGATTTCATCGACGGCAAGGTCGCCTACATCACCGGCAAGCAGTCCGAATTCGGGGCGTTCTGGGACTCGACGCTGGATCGCTTTTCCGATCTCGCGCTGTTCACGGGCCTCATCTGGCTCTACGCGCGCCTCGGCCGCAACGACTACGTGCTCATCACCACGTTGACGCTCATCTTTTCGATCATGACGAGCTACGCGCGCGCGCGCGCCGAATGCCTGATCGACAAATGCAAGGTCGGCTTCATGGAGCGGCCGGAGCGGATCGTGCTCTTCATGATTGGCGCGTTCACCAACCGGATGGCGGCGATCCTCTGGGTGATCCTGGTTCTGTCGGTGCTGTCGGTCGCGAACCGGATTCACTACACGTATCTGGTTCTGAACAACCGCCAGATGCCCTCGATGAACGGCCTGCGCGGCGCGTTCAACCGCGCGTTCTTCTGGCGCGACGAACGCACGACCATCCCCTACGACTTGTGGGTCATCGCCATCCTTGCGTTCGTGTGGCTTACGCCGCCTGATTGGCTCAACGACCCGACTGCGGCGGGCGGGATGGGGCTACTCCAGTGGATTCTCTCGAAGATCTAGCGCGATCAGAATCTTGTCCGGGTTCACGCTGCCCGGTGGACGCCGTTCCTGAGCCATCCGCTGGGACAGGTCCTGCAGCAGCGCGTTGACCGGCGTCGGCACTCCGTGGGCGTGTCCCATCCGCACGATTTCGCCGTTCAGATAATCTGTTTCAATGGTTCCCAGACGGCGCTCCAGGCTTTGCCACGACGAGCCTCCGCGCCGCTCGATGCCGTTGATGGTGCGGGCCTGCACCTCACGCTCCAGCCGGGCGGCGTCCTGCTCGTCGTCCGCAACGAAGGAGATCCCCGCCGCCTCGTAACAGGCGAGCGCCTCGCGCCTCGCGCGCTGCGCGAGGCCCGAACCGCGCGCCGCCGTGCCGCACAGCGCCTCGACGGCATTGCCCAGGTTCGAGAGCAGCTTGCGATATTTCCAGCGCATGATGTCGGTCTTGGCCGCCGAGTAGAACGATGAATCCGAAAATCCCGCCGCAACCTGTTCCGCGATCGCGTCCGACCCCAGACGGATAGCGGCCGACGTGAAGAATTCCGCTTTTCGGCGCGCACCAGATCTTGACCTCGCCGGGCGTGAGGTAGTCGGTCGGGCACCACACGAAGACGCCGTACACGTTGGGAAACTTGTCCGCGGCGATTCGCTCGTTGGCGACGCCGTTCTGCGCGCAGACGATCGGCACGTCTCGGAGGAGCCGCTTCTCCGAGCGTCGCGAGCGCGGCTTTGGTGTCCTGGGTTTTCGTCGCGATGATGACGACGTCATCGCCGGACCAGACGATGTTCGACGGATGATCGACGACGGGCAGGTGAACGGTCGTGTCGTCGTCTGGAGATTCGAGCCGGAGACCGCGGTCGCGTATCGCTTCGAAGTGGGCCCCGCGCGCGATGACCACAACCGAGTGGCCATGCTGGGCGAGACGCCCGCCGATGGCGCCGCCGACGGCGCCGGCACCCAGGATGATGAAACGCATCACGTGATCATGATAAGGAAAAACGAAAAAGGAAGACGGAATAGAGCACGCGCGGCGTGCGGTTGTGAACTATTCGTTCTTCGTTTTTCGTTATTCGTTACGCACGTCTACGTTTTGGCTTCTGCGCGCTGGGGCCTTCTTCACCACTTTCAGATCGGCCTTGGCCGCGGCTTTCTTGTTGGCGCTCACGTTATTGAGGCTCTTCTTGAGCGCCTCCATGAGGTTCACGACCTTCGGTGGCATCTCGACGGCGGGTGCGACAATCTCCTCGCCGGCAACTTTCGCGTCGATGATCTTCTGCAGGCCGTCGCGGTATTCGTCGCGGTACTCGTTGAGATCCAGCTTCTTCTCGAACGTGGCGATCACTTGCTTGGCAAGCTGCACTTCCTGCGGCTTCACCTTGTTCGGAATCGTCGCCAGCTCTTCGATCCCTTCGGTGCCGCGGATCTCGGCGGCATGATGCAGCGTATACATCACGAGCCCTTTGTCGTGCGGCTTCACCGCCACCAGGTATTCGCGTCCGTAGAGCGCCAGCTTGCCGACGCCCATCTTCCCTTTCATCCCTTCGCGGAACACGGCGAAGGCATCGGCCGCGATCTGGCCGTCTGGCGCCAGGTAGTAGGTGCGATCCACATACATCGGGTCGAGGGCGGACGAATCGTCGAACTGGACGAGATCGATGACGCGCGTCGATGTCGGGCGGACTTTTTCGATGTCCTCTTCCGTCATGACGACGTAGCGTCCTTTTTCGAACTCGTAGCCTTTCGCCAGCTCGGTGTTGGCCACTTCCTTGTTGCAGGTGGGGCACCACCGCTTCTGTTGAATGCGCGTCTGGCATTCGGCGTGAAGCTGGTTGAACGAGATCGTGCCGCTCGATTCCGTGGCCGGGAACACCTTGATGGGGATGTTCACCAGGCTGACCTTGAGGAACCCTTTCCAGGTGGCTCTCGCTGCCATAAACCTTCCTTCGAGTGCCTGTATCGGCACATCTGAGCGATAGCCGGTACGCCAGATCTAGCCAGTAGCCGGTAGCTAGCTGGCAGCCAGTGTCTGGTCGCCCTAAACGTCGTCGCGGGCGTCGTGCACGCCGAGCTCGAGCCCAGTGTGCAACAGCTCGATGTCGTGCGCCGCGATTTTCTCACGGAGCAGCCTTCGGGCCGCACCGTAGTGCACGCCCGGCACAACCAGGCGCCGGGCGAAGTTCTTGAGCCGCGAAACGATGATCAGCGCGACTTCTTCCCCCTCCCGCCAGGAGACGGCGCCTATCTTCCAGTATGGGACGAACCCGGCCTCCGACCAGATCCCGTCGGCGTAGAACCCCCTCCCGATGCGCCGGCTCAGGGGGACCAGGTACCCGTAATAAAGGAACATCATGCCGATGCCAAACATTTGCGGGGCGGATCTGAATGCGGTAATCCAGGAGCCGTGACGCCGCCGAAGGACGATCAGGTCGTAGGCGAGCAACAAGCCGAGCGCGACGCCAAGGGCGAGCTGCAGACCGTAATAGCGCGGCCGGGGCCCGCGCCAGGTCAACACCGCGGACGACCGGCGCCGCAGAAACCTGATCGCGTCGAGCCCGACCCGGACGTTCGCGACGAGAAATCCGACGCCCAGAAAGAGAAGGAGCTGGGGCGTCCACTCGGTCATATGCCGGTTTGTCTCATTCCTGACTCTCGACTTTGGACTCCGATTCTGGACTTGGACTTTGGACCTTGACTCCCCCGGTGGCGAGCGTCGGGTCGAAGCACCGCCGGCACCGCGCCTCATACGTGCCCGTCGCCCCGAGCAAGAGCCGCTCATCGCTCACGACCAGGCGCTGAGTGTGGCTCGCGGGATTGCCGCACACCATGCAGATGGCGTGGGTCTTGGTGACATATTCAGCAATCGCCATCAATGCCGGCATCGGCTCGAACGGCCGGCCGAGATAGTCGGTGTCGAGCCCGGCAACCACGACGCGCTTGTTCGTGCCGGCCAGCTCCGTGCACGCGGCCGGCAGGCCGCTGTCGAAGAACTGCGCCTCGTCGATGCCGATGACTTCCGTATCGCCGTTGACCAGCCGCATCAGCTCCGCCGAGCTGCCGACGTTCACCCCCTGGATGCGCATCTCGCTGTGGGACACGATTTCGGAGTTCGAGAAGCGATCGTCGAAGGCGGGCTTGAAGATCTGCACTTTCTGCCGCGCGATCTGCGCGCGCCGCAGCCGGCGGATGAGCTCTTCGCTCTTCCCGCTGAACATGCTGCCGGTGATGACTTCGATCCAGCCCAGGCTCGGGCTGCGGTGTGGGACGTCCATCAGACCCGCGACTGGTATTCGCCCGTTTCCGTGTTGACGCGGATTCTGTCGCCGACGTTGATGAACGGAGGCACCTGCACCACGAGCCCCGTTTCGGTGCGCGCTGGCTTCACTTGCGCGCTCGCGGTGGCGCCCTTGATCCCGGGCACAGTGTCCTCGACACGGAGATCGACGGTGACCGGCAAATCGATGCCGACGGGCTCGCTCCCGTAGAACTCCACTTTGATGGTCGAGTCGGGCAGGATGTAGTTGACGGCGTCGCCGAGCACCTCGCGATCGATGTGCAGTTGCTCGAACGACTCGGTGTTCATGAAATGGAACGCATCGCCGTCGCTGTAGAGATATTGCATCTCATGTTCGTCGAGGATCGCGCGCTCGATGTCTTCTTCCGCCCGGAACTTGTGATCGACCAGCGTGTTGGTTCTGATGTTGCGCGCCCGGCACTGCACGAACCCGCGCTTGTTGCCCGGCGTCAGATGATGCAAATCGAGGATCCGCAGCAGATCGTCGCCGATCTTTATGAGGTTGCCCTTCCTGAGCCGTGTCGCCTGAATTGAAGCCATAGCGGGCGATCGTACCCAACTTCGCGAAGGCCCGTCAAACATGCTACGATGCAAAAACCCTCGATGAAACGGGCTTCGATCGGCATTGCGCTCCTCGTTTCAGGTTTTCTGGCGGGTCTTGTCCTGACCGGCCGTCTGCGCTCGGCCGAAGAATCGACAGCGCAAACCCCTCAGCCTGCTGCGCAGGCGATTGCCGTTCCTGCGGCCGTGTCCACAACGCCAGCGGGACTTCCCGACCTCACCGTCATCGCCGAACAGGCGGTCAAAGGCGTCGTCAACATTTCGTCGGTGCAGGTCGTCCGCCGGCCGAATTCGCCTTTTTCGAACGATCCGTTCTTCGAATATTTCTTCGGCGGCCGCGATGACGTGTTCGGCTCGCGCGATCAGCTCGCGCGCAGCCTCGGCTCGGGCGTCCTCATCTCGAACGATGGTTATGTCGTCACCAACAGTCACGTCATCGGCAGCGAGAAGGCAGAGATCACCGTCATCTTCGCCGACAAACACGAAGCGCCCGCGCGCATCGTCGGCATCGACAAGGCGACGGATCTCGCGCTCGTGAAGGTCGCCAAACCCTCGGGGCCGCCGCTGGCATGGGGCGACTCGTCGAAAGCCAGGATTGCGGAGTGGGTGCTGGCTATCGGCAGCCCGTACCAGCTGAGCCAGAGCGTCTCCCTCGGCATCATCAGCGCGCTGGGCCGGCAGGGCCTCGGGTTTTCGGAGTACGAAGATTTCATTCAGACCGATGCGGCGATCAATCGCGGCAACTCCGGAGGCGCGTTGATCAACGCGCGCGGCGAGCTCATCGGGATCAACACGGGGATCCTCAGCGAGAGCGGCGGGTATCAGGGCATTGGATTCGCCATTCCGAGCAATCTGGCGCGCCGCATCATCAGCGAGCTGGTCGAGCACGGCACGGTCCGGCGCGGCTCGCTCGGCCGCATGATCATGTATCCGTTGACGAGTCAGCTCGCGGAGCAGCTGGGCGTCCGCACGACGTCGGGCGCCCTGGTCGAGCAGCTCGATCGCCGATCGCCTGCATATCAGGCCGGCGTGGAGCCGGGAGACATCATCGTCTCATTCAACGGTCAAGACGTCGCCGACCCGAAGGCGCTCGTGCGCCTCGCGGCCGACACGCCGATTGGCAGCACCGCAACCGTCGTCGTGATTCGCGAGGGGCGCCGCATCACCCTGAAGATTCCCGTTCTCCAGCGCGAGGGTTAGCACCATGGCCTGCCGCCGCCGGGCTTTGGCGGCTCTGTCTCGTGTTCTGCGCGCTCGCCGCGGTCACCCCCGCGCAGCGGCTCCCGCGCGGGGCGATTCCCGAACACTACAACCTGCATCTGGCTCCAGACTTCGCGACCGACACGTTTGCGGGCCGCGTCGACATCGACGTTCAGCTAGCGCAGCCGACACGAACTATCGTTTTAAACGCGGCCGAGCTCGAGTTCCACGAAGCGTCGGTCACCGCGGGAGAGCTTCGTCAGACGGCATCGGTCGATTTCAGCGCGAACGAAACGGCGGCGCTCACCGTGCCGCAAGCCATTCCGGCCGGCCGTGCCCGAATTTCGATCCGCTACACGGGCACGCTGAACGATCAGCTTCGCGGGTTCTACTTGAGCCGCGGGACCAATCGCGAGTACGCCATCACGCAGATGGAGCCGACAGACGCGCGCCGCGCCTTTCCATCGTTCGACGAGCCGGCGATGAAAGCGACCTTCGCCCTGTCCGCCACGATCGATGCTCGCGACACGGCCATCTCGAACGGCCGCATCGTCTCGGACACGCCGGGCCCCGGCGACGGCAAACATACGCTGCAATTTTCGACCACGGCCCGCATGTCGACGTATCTCGTCGCCCTGATCGTGGGCGATTGGGAGTGCCTGCAGGGATCGGCGGACGGCATTCCAGTTCGGGTGTGCGCGACGCCGGAGCGAAAGAACGAGCTCGCGTTCGCGCTCGAAGCCACGGAGTTCTCGCTGCGCTATTTCAACCGCCTATTTCTCCGTGAAATATCCGTTCGACAAGCTCGACATCGTCGGTGTCCCGGACTTCTCCGCCGGCGCCATGGAAAATACCGCGGCGATCGTGTTTCGCGAGCAGTTCCTGCTGGCGACGCGGCAGCAGTTCACCTGCCCAGCAGAAGCAGGTGGCGCAGTACATCGCGCACGAGGTCGCTCATCAGTGGTTCGGCGATCTGGTGACGATGCAGTGGTGGGATGACATCTGGTTGAACGAGGGCTTCGCGACGTGGATGGAGCGCCGCCCGCTGCTGGAATGGAAGCCCGAGTGGAGCTCCCGGCTCGAAGAAGTACGCGATACCGAACGCGCGATGGCCGTCGATACGCTGCGGAACACGCGGCCAGTCCGTACGACCGTCGAAACGCCTGCGGAAATCAATGAGGTGTTCGACGCCATCGCGTATCAGAAGACGGCTGCGGTGATCCGCATGGTCGAGGGATATACCGGCGCGCCGGCGTACCGCAAAGGCATCAACGCGTATCTCGAGAAGTTCGCTTACGGCAATGCCACGGGCGAAGGGTTCTGGACGATTCTCGCGAGCGCCATCGGGCAGCCCGGTCGATCGCATTCTGTCGAGCTACATCACCCAGCCAAGCATCCCGCTGGTCGACGTGGATGCGAGGTGCACCGGCGGAACATACGGAAATGACGCTGGCCCAGCGTCCGGTGTCGGACGGCGTCCCGGCGTCCACGGTCTGGGAGATTCCGGTTTGTTACAGGCGATCGCGGGACGGAAAGATCCAGCCGGAGGCCTGCACTCTCCTTTCCACTCGCAGTCAGACGATGAAGCTCGAGGGCTGCTCGTCGTGGGTATTTGCCAACGCCGACGCACGCGGCTATTACCGCGTCGGCTACACGGATGACGGTCTCGCGGCGCTTAGAGCGGCGATGAAACGCGACGAACTGACGCCGGTCGAACAGACCTCGCTGCTCAACGACCTCTGGGCGCTCGTCTGGCTCAACAACCGCAGCGTCGATTCGTACCTCGCGCTTGCATCACAACTGGTGGAAGCGGGCACCAGCCCGGCAATCGAGACCGCACTCGTGCGCGTAAATCTGGTGGCCGATCGCTTCATCGATGACGAGGCACCGGCCGGCATTCGAGCGATGGGTCAGACAGATGTTGTCGCCGCTTGCCGATCGGCTGGGGTGGGTAGCCGCTGTCGAACGAACCCGACGACCGGCGCGATCTCCGAGCCACGGTTCTCTATACGCTCGGCTACGCCGGCCGGGACGAGGACGTCCTTCGCGAGGCCCGGCGCCTGGTCGATCTCCATCTCGCGGGCACCACGGCGCTCGATCCGAGCCTTGCGGAAACCGCATTCGACCTCGCCGCGCTCACCGGCGGCGTCGATCTCTACGAACAATATTTCAGCGGCATGACGCACGCGGCGACGCGGCGCGAGCAGACCTTGTTCCGGAACGCGCTTTCCTACTTCACCGCACCTGCATTGCAGAGGCGGACGATGGAATACGCCATATCGTCCGAGGTGCGGGCCCAGGATGCGCCCGGCATCATCGCCGGGTTGATGCACCGCCCATGGAGCACATCGGACACGTGGCAGCAGTTGAAAACCCACTGGAACAGCCTGCACAAGTCGATGGGCATGTTTCAGGCGCTGCCCGACGTCGTGCAATCTACCCAGAGCTTCTGCGATCTCGAATCGCGGAACGACGTGGACGCGTTCTTCCGTGAACATCGCGTGCGCTGGCGCCGAACGGACACTGGCGCGGGCGCTCGAGGCGATCGAGCGCTGCGCCACGGCGAAACACGCGCACGGCGAGCGATTAGCGGCGTTTCTTTCGGCGAGCGGGCGCTGAGGTAAGGCCTGCCGAAACGGAAATGTGTCCTGCGGCGTAGCACCGCCAGTGCTCCTCGGTGCCCACCGTTATGCCGATGCGAGGGCTCCACGAGATGTTGTCGAACCGATAACCTCGGTCTTCTATATAGAGCTTCTCACCACGCAAGTCGATTCCCGTGTCCTTCAACGTAATACCCATCGCGTGGGTGACGTTACCCGGACCTTTGCAGAGATCGTGATCGGAAATCCGCGTCTTGCGCGCCGCGTGCCGCGCCGTCCGAGGTCGCGTTCGGCGCCGCCTCATCAGAGGGATGCCGTCGAGCGGCTCGAGCGCGCGTATCAGCACCGCAGCCGGAGAATCGACAGGTTCGGTGACGACGTTTACCAGATAGTGCACGCCGTAATTGAGGTACACATACGCATGTCCAGGCGGTCCGTACATCGGAACATTGCGTTTGGTTCGGCCGGGAGCCGCGTGGCACGCCGGATCTGATTCGCCGATATACGCCTCGACCTCCACGATGATTCCCGAGGTCAAGCCAGCCGGAGTGCGGTGAACGAGAACTTTGCCGAGCAGGTCCGGCGCGACGACGAGTGTCGGGCGGGCGTAGAAAGCGCGAGGCAGCACGTTATCCGCCGGGCGATACGGCGGACGCACGATTCAGCTTGATCCGATCGACGGCCCGCTGCGCAGCGGCGGCGGCATCCGGATCCGCATCTTTGGCGGCAGCTTCGAGCGCCGGGATGATTTTGGGATCACCCGAGAAGCCAAGCACGTCAGCGATGATGCGACGGACCTCCGCGTCCTGGTCGCCCAGGAACTGTGCGAGCGGCGCCGCGCCCAATGGCGCAAGGTCGAGGAGGTATTGAACCGCGATCGGCCTCAGCGCCGAATCTCCGCTTGACGCGACGATCTGCGCGAGACTCTGGCCAGGCTCGCCGAGCTTGATGGTGGCAAAGTGCAGCGCGAGCAGCACCTCACTGGATCGCTCACTCTGTCCCGTTTGCTGAAGCGCGGCAAGCGCGTCCCGGTTGCCGCTTCGCGCGAGCCCTTCGACGCCAAACCGGCGCCAACCGGCGTTGGAGCTCGCAACGGCCTGCTCGAATATCGACGAGGCCGAGCCATGGCCGATGCCGGCAAGCGCTGCGAGCGCCGCCGTCGCGTCCGGCCCTTTCTGGTGGTAGCTGAACTGATCGAGCAGTGCCTGCACGGCGTTGGTATACCGCAGCCGTGCGAGCGCGTGCATCGCCGCCCTCCGCACCTCCGGCTCCCTGGAGTTGATGTTTTCGATCAGCACGTTGCCGATCTGCGCACACAGCTGTTCGGTGCGCGCAGCTTCCTGGTTGGAACATGCCACGGGCGACAGAAGCGCGGCCAGACCGACCGCCTCGATTCTGACGCGGGGATTGGTGTCGCTCAGGGCGAGCACGAGCCCCGCAAGCACCTCGCCGGGGATAGTGCGAACCTTGAGGGCAAGCTGTCCTTCCGCGGCATCGCCGGCGCCAACGGTCGTGCGTTTTTCGATGATGAAACCGATGCGTTGTTTTTTGGAGACCGGGCGCAGCGTGAAGAGCGAACGTTCGGCGTCGATCGCGGCCAGCTGGACACGGTCGTCCGAATCGCCGAGCGTCTCGCCGATCGGTCCTGCCGCCTCCGCATAGTCGGCGTCCCTCAGAATCTGGATGGCGCGGACGCGGGTCGCGGCGTCAGTGTGTTTGAGACCGGCCGCTATCTGTTCGAAGGTGTATTGCTGTGCGGAGAGCGTCCCCGCCTCCGCCAAGGCTACGGCGAGGTCTCGCCAGAGCTCGCCTGTATTGTTTGCGAGCGACGGCGGACGGCTAAAGGAGGACAGTGCGCACAGCAACAACACCGCACCCGCGGCAGCCCGACGATGGACGATCGACGATGGACGATCGACGATCGACGATTGGAATCTACTCGAGCGCATATGCGTGCGAACGACCGCTCGCCAGAACGGGCGCGAGAAACTGGCCGGTGTAAGAACCAGGGGCTTTGGCGATCTGCTCGGGAGTGCCGGTCGCCACGACCCGTCCACCTTCCTGGCCCCCCTCAGGTCCGAGGTCGATGATGTAGTCGGCGGTTTTCAGGACATCGAGATTGTGCTCGATGACGATGAGCGTGTGCCCCGCCTCCAGCAGCTTCCGGAACGCCGTCAGCAGCTTGGCGATGTCGTCGAAGTGAAGTCCCGTCGTCGGCTCGTCGAGCACGTAGAGAATGCGATCGCCCGTGCGCGAAGAGAGATGCGAGGCAATCTTGATGCGTTGGGCTTCCCCTCCCGACAGCGTCGTCGCCGGCTGCCCGAGACGAAGATAACCGAGGCCGATTTCGTCGAGCACCACCAACCGCCGCAGAACCTTGGGAGAGGTGCTGAAAAAGGTCAGCGCTTCCCGAACCGTCAGATCGAGCACCTGGTTGATGTTCTTCGCCCGGTATTTGACCTCGAGAATCTGGGGCTTGAAACGCTTTCCGTCGCACTGATCGCAGGGCACGAAGACATCGGCGAGGAACTGCATTTCGACGCGCACTTCACCTTCGCCCTGGCACGCCTCGCAGCGCCCTCCGGGGACGTTGAACGAAAAGTGGCTGGCGGTCAGGCCTCGCGCCTTCGCGTCTTTGGTCGCCGCGAAAATCTCGCGGATGGGGTCGAATGCCTTCAGATAGGTCACGGGATTCGATCGCGGCGTGCGCCCGATCGGCGTCTGATCGACGAGCACCACGTCGCTCAGCAGTTCCGTGCCTTCAATCTTCCTGTAGGCGCCGACCCGCTTCTCGGTACCGCCCTTCGCGCGTTTGACCGCGGCATACAGCACGTCGTGCACGAGCGTGGATTTCCCTGAACCACTGACTCCGGTAATGCAGGTGAGCGTGTTCAACGGAATCTCGACGTCGATGCCCTTGAGATTGTGCTCGGTCGCGCCCAGCAGCCGCAGCTTCTGCCCGCTCCCCCGGCGGCGGGTCGACGGGACCGGGATCGCGAGATCGCCGCGCAGATATTTGGCCGTCAACGAACGCTGGTCCTGCAGCAGGTTCTCGAGGGGCCCTGAAAACACCACCCGGCCGCCCTGCTCCCCGGCACCGAGGCCCAGGTCGACGATCGTGTCTCCGACGCGAATCATGTCTTCGTCGTGTTCGACGACGAGCACGGTGTTGCCCTGGTCGCGCAGCTGCCTGCAGGATGTTGATCAGCCGCAGGTTGTCTCGCGAATGCAGTCCGATCGACGGCTCGTCGAGCACGTACAACGTGTCCACGAGCGATGATCCGAGAGACGTCGCAAGGTTGATGCGCTGCGACTCGCCGCCCGAGAGCGTCGACGACAGCCGATCGAGCGTGAGGTAGTCGAGGCCGACGTCGCTGAGGAACTTCAAGCGTTTCTGAATCTCCTTGAGCACCTTGTCGCCGATGGCGGCCTCCTTTTCGGTCAGCTGCAGCGACTGCAGAAACCGCTCGGCATCATGCACCGTGTCGGCAGACACCTGATCGATCGTGCGCCCGCCGACGCGCACGTCGCGCGCTTCCCGGCGCAGCCTGGCGCCCCCGCAGTCGGGGCAGGTCAGATACCCGCGGTAGCGGCTCAGGAATACCCGGACGTGAACTTTGTATTTCTTGCGCTCGAGCCAGCGGAAGAATCCGCGGATCCCGTCGTAGTTTTTTTCGTCGCCTTCGACGATGAACCGCTTCTCGTCGTCGTTCAGATCTTTCCAGGGGATATCCATCGAGATCCCCGCCGGTTTCGCCGCGCGCTTCAGCTCGGCGAGCTGCGCGCGGTAGTGCGTCTTGGTCCACGGCTCGATCGCGCCCTGCTGAATCGACTTGTTCTGATCGGGCACGACGAGGTCGAGATCGAGCTCGATGATGTTGCCGAAGCCGTGACACATCGGACAGGCGCCGAACGGGTTGTTGAACGAGAACAGGCGCGGCTGCGGCGCTTCGTAGGTCAGCTGGCAGTTCTGGCACTCGAATCGCTCGCTGAAGATGTGGACGTTGCCCGGCTTCGCGGCCGCCACGTCGGCGGACAGGCCCGAATCTTCGATCGCAAACGCGGTTCCGCCCGCCTCGCGGTACGCGGTCTCGATCGAGTCAGTGAGGCGCGCCCGCATGTCCCCTTCGAGCTTGATGCGATCGATGATGACCTTGAGCGTCGACTGGTCGCGCAGCTCGGCCGGCGAGACGTCGTCCAGTGTCACCGTCCTGCCGTTGACGTAAAGGCGATGGAACCCCTTGCGCCGCAGCTCGTTGAGCGTAAAGGTGAGCGAAGCCGGACTTGGACTGGAATCGCCAATCCCCAATCCCGAATCTCTAACCCCTGGCCCCGACCCCGGCGTGTCTGCATCGTCGTCGTCGCCGTTCGCGTCTGAACCTTCAACCACTCCGCCCGGATCGACGACCGGCATGTCGAACCCGATGAGCAGCCGCGTGCCCTCCGGAAGCGTGCCGAGATGGCGCGCCACGATCTCGGCGGTATCGCGCACCACTTCCTGTCCGCAGTTCCTGCAGAAGGTGCGTCCGACTCGCGCGAACAGGAGGCGCAGGTAGTCGTGAATCTCCGTGGTCGTGCCGACCGTCGAACGAGGATTACGGATGCTGTTTTTCTGGCGAATGGCGATGGCCGGACAGATGCCTTCGATGCGGTCCACGTCCGGCTTTTCCATGCGCTCGAGGAACTGCCGGGCATATGCGGACAGCGAGCTGACGTACCGCCGCTGGCCCTCGGCATAAATGGTGTCGAAGGCCAGGGACGACTTTCCCGACCCGCTCACCCCGGTGACGATAATCAGCTTGCCCAGCGGCAGCGCCAAATCGACATTCTTGAGGTTATGGGTGCGAGCGCCGCGGATAACGATTTCGGTAGCCGCCGCTACGGGTGTTTCGGGCATATGGTGGCGCACGGAAGCGAATTTTGGCGCTGTCGTAAACCTTACATGGTACCACGCTGGCGGGAACTTCAACAACCCGATAGAATAGAAAGGTTAAGCACGCGCGTTTTTACCCAACACCCATGCAACACGATCATCTGAACGCTCTCGAGAGCGAGTCGATCTTCATCATGCGCGAAGCGTTCGCCAAGTTCGGCAACCTGGCGATGCTGTGGAGCATTGGCAAGGACTCGACGGCGCTCCTATGGCTCGCCCGCAAGGCATTTTTCGGCCACGTGCCGTTCCCGCTGGTGCACATCGACACGTCGTACAAGATTCAGTCGATGATCGAATACCGCGACCGTCTCGTACGCGAGTGGAACCTGCAGCTGGTCGTCGGCATGAACAAACCCGTGCTCGAAGCGGGCACCACCTATCCAAACGGGCGCGCCACGCGCGTGGAATGCTGCGGCATGCTGAAGAAAGACGGCCTGCAGCAGGTCATCGAGCATTACGGATACACCGGCATCATCGTCGGGGTGCGGCGCGACGAAGATCCGACGCGGGCGAAGGAGCGGTATTTTTCGCCACGCAACGCGAACATGGAATGGAATGCGTCGGATCAGCCGCCCGAATTCTGGAATCAGTTCAAGACCGACTTCGCGCCGGGCACGCACATCCGCATCCACCCGCTGCTGCACTGGACGGAGCTGAACGTCTGGGAATACATCGAGCGCGAGAAGATTCCGGTCATCCCTCTCTATTTCGACGATGGCACCGGCCATCGCTATCGCTCTCTTGGCTGCGCGCCGTGCACGTTCCCGATTCAGTCGACCGCCACAACTGTGGCGGAGATCGTCAGCGAGCTGAAAGGAACCAAGGTGCCCGAGCGCGCGGGGCGCGCCCAGGATCAGGAGAGCGAAGACGCGTTTGAGAAGCTCAGGCGCGACGGCTACATGTAATGGCGTACGCGCGAAATCAACTCAGTCTCGTCGTCGTCGGCCACGTCGACCACGGCAAATCTACCCTCATCGGCCGTCTGTTCTACGACACCGGCTCGCTGCCGGAGGGCAAATACGAACAACTGGTCGCCATCGCGCAGCGGCGCGGCGTACCGTTCGAGTTCGCCAACCTCATGGACGCGCTCCAGGCGGAGCGCGATCAGAACATCACGATCGACACCAGCCAGATCTGGTTCCGGACGTCGAAGCGTGAATACGTCATCATCGACGCTCCCGGGCACAAAGAATTCGTCAAGAACATGGTGACGGGGGCGGCGCGCGCCGACGCGGCTCTGATCATCATCGACGCGTCCGAGGGCGTTCAGGAGCAGACGCGCCGACATGGGTATCTGCTGCGCCTGATCGGCGTGCGTCAGGTCGTGGTCGTCGTCAACAAGATGGATCTCGTCGGTTACTCGCAGGCGACCTTCGACAAGGTGTCGAGCGACTATCGGCAGTTTCTCGCCGGTCTCGGCGTCGAAGCCCAGTTCATCCTGCCCGTGTCCGCGCGGCAGGGCGACAACATCGCCGCACGCGGCGAGAACCTGAAGTGGTTCACCGGCCCCGCCGTCCTCGAGGCGCTCGACGCCATACCCGACGCGAAGGAACTGACCAACCAGCCGCTGCGCTTCCCTATCCAGGACGTGTATCGCTTCGATCATCGCCGCATCCTCGCCGGCCGCGTCGAAGCCGGCACGCTGCGCACCGGAGACCACCTCCTGTTTCTGCCATCCGGCCGCACCAGTGTCGTGCGCTCCATCGAAAACTGGAACTCGCCCCAGGTGGAGTCGCTGTCCGCCGGCGACCCGGCGGGCATCACGTTGTCGGACCAACTGTTCGTCGAACGCGGATCCATTGCCGTTCACGCGGACGACGCACCGAGCCTCGCCACCGAGTTTACGGCGCGAATTTTCTGGCTGGGCCGTACCCCGCTGGCGGCGGGCAAGCGCTATAAGCTCAAGCTCGTCACTCAGGAAGTCGAGTGCGAGATCAAGACGCTCGAAGAAGTCGTGGACGCTTCGACGGTCCAGACCATCCCCGGAGCGGACTCAGTCCGCACCAATGACGCCGCGAAAGTCGTCATCCACACGCGGCGGCCCGTCGCCATCGATAAATTCGAACGCGTTCCAACCATGGGACGGCTCGTGCTGGTCGATGGATTCGACGTCGCCGGAGGCGGCATCGTCGTCGAGATCCCGGAGAAATTCGCCGCCGCCAACGTCGTGGCCGAAGCCGGCGTCAACGCCGACGTCTCGCAGGTAGCCCGGGGAGAGAGACATCTCAGGCACGGGCATCGCGGCGCCGTCGTATGGCTCACGGGCATTCCCGGCAGCGGCAAGACCACACTGGCAAAAGCCATCGAGCGGCAACTGTTCGAGCGGCATATCCAGGTGTTTGTGCTGGATGGAGAAAACGTGCGCCCCGGGCTCAGCTCCGACCTCGGGGTGTCTGGGTCGGAGCGCGAAGAGAACATGCGGCGCGTCAGTGAGGTCGCGAAACTGTTCGCCGAAGCCGGCCTCGTCTGCATCGTCAGCTTTACCTCTGCGACCCGCGACGAGCGGGAGCGCGCGCGCAGGGCCATCGACGTGCAAGACGGTCCGAGCATTCCATTCCTCGAGACCTATCTCAGCAGCGCCAACGACGCCAGCTCGCAATACGAGCCCCCCCAACACGCCGAGCTTACGCTCACCGAGGGAACCAGTCTGGACGAGCGCGTAAATCGCGTCCTCGAACAGCTGATGCGTCAAATAAGGTAGAAGCACAGGTACATTAGTTGCTCTTTCTATCTCACTACTCGGTTTCTGTATGAAATCGATACAGCTAGTCGTGTCTTCGTTGCAACCGCAATAGCAATTAGTAGTGAATTGATGCACACAATACTCGTTGTCGATGATTCGCCGACAATAAGGAAAATGGTCCGGGCATCGCTTCAATCCCTCCCGTCCGCGCAGTTCATCGAGGCGCCTACCGGCCTCGAGGCGATTGAACAACTTGCGGTCGCGCGCGTCGACGTCATCGTGCTCGACCTCAACATGCCCGATATGCACGGCATCGACGTGCTGAAGTTCGTTCGGCGCAATTCGCGGTATCAACATATTCCGATCGTGGTGCTCACCACCCGGGGAGACGACTCGAGCCGCCAGGCAGCCGAAGCGGCAGGGGCGACCAGCTACCTTACAAAACCGTTCGCGCCGCAGCTCCTTGCCGGAACCGTTCAGGGACTGCTGAACGCCACCATCGATTCCGGCGCTCAGCGATAATGGCCGGCAACGACGCGTTCTTCGACGGATTTCTCGACGATTACTACGCCGAGTCCGAAGAGCACCTGACCGCGGCCGCAGATACCCTGCTGCGCCTCGACAAGCTCATCGGACAACCCGCGTCGGAACGGGCCGCCGTCGACGATCTGTTTCGATACTTCCACACGCTGAAGGCGATTTCCGCGATGGTCGAGCTCAAGCCGGCCGAGGAACTCGCCCACCATCTCGAGCACTACCTGCGCGCGATTCGCGACGGGGAAAACGCGCTCACCGCCGGCGGGACCGATCTCCTGATTGAAGGGACGCGCCGGCTCGAGCAAATCATCTCGGCGCATCGCGCCCAGACTCCCCTTCCCGCAATAGACGACGTCGTCGCGGGCGTCGCATCGCTGCTTCGCGTCGCTGCCAGGCCGGCCGCCGACAGCCCGGAACGATCGTCAGAGGACCGGCGGTGGATGTGCACGTTCGTGCCGACCAAGGAACTGCTCGCGTCGGGCTTCGGCGTCGATGCGGTTCGCAAGCGTCTTGCGGAGATCGGCACCATCGTCGACGCCACTCCGCGTGTCGGGCCGAACGCCACCATCAGCTTCGAGTTCACGCTTCTGGTGCCGTATAGCGTGGACGTGGTGCAGCAGCTCAGCGACGTACCGGTCACGGTCGGCGCCGAGACGACGGTGAATGCCGCTGTCGAGAGCACCAATCGCCCCATGGATTCCCGCGCGTCAGCGGCGGCAGCATCCGGGACCGGCACATCGCCGTCACACGTCGTGCGCGTCGATTTGAGCCGGCTCGACCACCTGATGCAGAGCGTGGGCGATATGGTGATCAGCCGCGCGCGGCTCTCCGACAGCCTGACGAGAATCGAACGTCACGTGCCTGCCGTCGAGTGGCGCGCAGTGCAGGAAAACGCGGTGGCCATCGACCGGCAGCTTCGGATGCTGCGCGAAAGCATCATGCGCGTCAGGCTGGTCCCGGTCGGCGAAATTTTCAGGCGGATGCCGTTCGTGGTGCGCGATCTCGCGCGGGAAAACGGCAAGAAGGTGCAGCTCGAGCTGCGCGGGCAAACCACCGAGATCGACAAATACCTCATCGAGCGGTTGATGGATCCGGTGCTGCACCTGGTCAGGAACGCCGTGAGTCACGGCATCGAACCGCCGGACGCACGGGTCGCCGCGGGCAAAAAACCGGAGGGGACGATCACGCTCACGGCCGCCGCGGTCGGAGACGTCGTCACGCTCGAAGTCGCCGACGACGGACGCGGAGTTGATGTCGCGGCCGTCGTCGACAAAGCTCGAGAGGCGGGTCTGGCGATTCCAGCGGGCACGCTCGACGCGTCAGACATCCTCAACATCCTGTGCGCGCCGGGGTTCTCCACAAAGAGGGAGACCGATCGGGAGAGCGGCCGGGGCGTGGGCATGGCGGTGGTCAAGGAGACGATCGAAGAGCTTTCGGGAACGATCACGCTCGACACCGAGCCCGGCCAGGGCACACGTTACACCCTTCAGCTGCCTGTCACGCTCGCCATCGCCGACGCGCTGATTGGGCGCGTGGGCGTCGAATCGTTTGCCATTCCTCAGGGCAGCGTGCGAGAGGTCATCGACGTCGCGGAAGCGGACATCCGGCAGCTGGAGCAGAACGAAATCGTGCCGTATCGCGAAGGCGCGCTCCCGATCATCCGTCTGGCGCGCATTTTTGGCATCCCCGACTCGCCTGCCGGACACGTTCACGTGTTCGTCACGGGGACCGGATCCACGGCCGTCGGCATCGCCGTCGACCGCATTGTCGGCCAGCGCGAGATCGTGGTCCGCACCATCGCCGACCCGCTCGTGCGCGTGGACGGCGTATCGGGCGCGACGGATCTGGGCGACGGCCGCGTGGTCCTGATTCTCGATCCCGCGGTCCTCGGGCGATTGGCCAGACAGCGGTCCCCGCGCGCGCTCGGCGATGCGGCTGCATGGGGGCGATTGAGGGCGTTCAAATGAGTGAGCTGGAGACCTTCATTGTCTTGAGCGTCGCGGGAACCGCTTATGCGCTGCGCAGCCATCAGGTGCAGCACATGGAGATGGTCGAACAGGTGACGCGGGTACCGAACGCGGCGCCGTTCGTCGACGGCGTGGTGTTTTCGCGCGGCCAGGTCGTGCCCGCGATCAACCTGCGCGCGCGGTTCGGCTTCGAGCGTGCGCCCTACGACGTGCGTACGCGGCTCATCGTCGTGAGCTCGAACAGCCGCAGCGTGGGGCTGATCGCCGACGACGGCCGCGAGTTTCTGCGGCTGCCGGATACCGCCATCACGCCGCCGCAGGATTCCCTGGCGGGTCTCAGCAGCCGGTATGTCGAGGGGATTGCGTCGGTCAACGGCCGCCTGATTCTTGTCTTGAACCTGGCGAACCTGCTCGAGTTTTCCGAGCCGCTTGTCGCGGCCTGATATTGGAGAGAGAGAACATGGCTTCACAATCCCGACGGTCCAACGGAGTGAACGGCAGAACCCACGGCGCCTCGATCGACACGGCCGCGATTCGGAGCCGCGCCGAGCAGGTCACCGCGTCGGCCGCCGGCATCGCACGTATCGCAGACGAAGTCGCCGAAGGGGCGGGGCTTCAGCTTCGTTCGCTCGACGGATCGCTCGGCGACATGAACGACATCGTGACGTCGCTCGTCGATACAGCCGCTCAGGCCGAATCCGCTGCAGCCTCGAGTGAAAGCCTGGTCTCGTCAATCAACGAGATCGCCGCCTCCGTCGAGCAGGTGTCGGCGAACACCGCCAGCCTGTCCTCGTCGATCGCGCAAACGGCGGCGTCTGCACAGCAGTCGAGCTCGTCGATTCAATCGGCCACGGGCACCGCTCAGGAGATGGCGACCGCCGCTCAGCAGGTCGCGGCGTCGGTGAGCCAGATGGCGGCCGGCACCAAGGCTGTTTCGCGCGACACCGAGGCGCTCACATCGGCCGTCAACGAAACAGCGGCATCGATCGAAGAGATCTCCCGGTCGATCGAAGGGGTCGCCGCCAACGCCACCGATCTCGCCGCCGCGTCCGAGGAAACGTCTTCTTCGATCAACGAAATGGCGGCGTCGATCGAGGAAGTCGGCGCGATGTCGGACAACCTGGCGACGGCAGTGTCGCAGAACTCCTCGGCGATTGAAGAAATGTCACGTTCGATCCAGTCGGTGGCGGGCAACGGCCGCATGATCAGCGATTCCGCGACGAACGCCGCGTCCAGCGCCATTCAACTGGATCGTTCCATCCAGTCGGTCGCCGCATTCGCGAGACAGGCCGACGAGGTGACGCGCCGCGTCGCGCGCGACGCCGAAGACGGCGGCGCCACGGTCCAGCGGTCCATCCAGGGGATCGGACGGCTGCGGGATTCGATGATGCAATCGGCAACGGTGATCCGCGAGATGGGCAAGCGCACCAACGAGATCAGCAGCATCGTCGACACCATCAACCTCATCGCCGAGCGGACCAATCTGCTGTCGCTCAACGCCTCGATCGAAGCCGCGCGCGCGGGAGATGCCGGACGTGGGTTCGCGGTCGTGGCCGAGGAGATTCGCAACCTCGCCGATCGGTCGGCGAAAGCGACCTCCGACATCGCGGGGATCATCAAGGCCCTTCAGGAAATCGCGGGCGATGCGGTGTCGGCGTCGAACGATGGCGTCCGCGTCGCGGACGAGAGCAATACGCTGGCCGAAGCAGGCGCGGCAGGTCTGAAGAAGATCCTGAACGGCCTCACTGAAATCACCGGCACCGTGACGCAGATTGCCCGCGCGACCGACGAGCAGCAAGGGGCCGCGAAAACCGTCGTCTCGGCCGTCACCGCGACCACCGAACAGGCGCGGCTCGTCGCCACGGCGACCGCGGAACAGTCGACGACGTCCGCCAGCCTCGCGCAGGAGACCGCCCGGATGCGCGGGATCGCCCAGGAAGTGCGGAAGGCCGTCGGCCAGCAGGCTGCGGCCGCGCGGGACATCCTCAAAGCCTCGCAGAACGCCACCAAGCTCGCCGCGCAGGTGCATCGCGCATCGACCGAACAGGCCAAAGGCGCGGGCCAAATCGTCAAATCCACCGACTCGATGCGCCGCAGCGCGGCCGGCACGACTCGGGCGATGGGCGAACACTCTGTCGCGGTGGAACAGATCACCAAAGCCGCGGAGTCGCTCGCGCGTCTGATCGCGACCGTGACCCGAGCGATGGGCGAGCAAACCACGGCGACCAACGAAGTGGCGCAGGCGGTGACGTCGATGCGGAAGGAATCGGAACAGGCGTCGCGGGCGCTGATGGAACAAACACGCGCGATGCGGGACGTCCTCACAGGTACGCAGAACATCACGAAGCAGCTCGAGCTCATTACCAAAGCGAACAAGCAGCACACCGCCGGCGCCACCCGGGTACTGAGTCAGATGAAGGAAGTCCGCAACGTAACCGAGCGCAACGCGCGTGCCGCCAAGGACACGCAAGGGGGCACCGGCGACTTGCTGCGTCATGCCGAAGCGCTCACCGGCGCGCTCGCATCCCACAGGAACGGATCGAACGGGCGGGCATGAGCCAAATCGGGATCCTTACGACCGACACCGAACTGGTCGTCACGACTTGGGACGCCGGGCTCGAGCGCATGACCGGCATTGCGGCGGAAACCGCCCGTGGACGGCGTCTCGATGACATCGTGCCCGACATTCGGGCGCGAATGATCCTGGACCTGATACGAGAGCCCCTCGTGTCGGGCTCGGCGCAGGTGCTCGCGCCGGCCCTCCATCGTTATCTGATCCCCTGCAGGCCCATCGAGACGTCCGAAGAATTCGAGCACATGCAGCAGCGGGTCGTGGTGGGTGCGCTGCGCGATGAGCACCAGGTCGTCGGGCTCGTCATGAGCATCGAGGATGTGACCGCACGCCTCGAACGTGAACGGCAGCTGTCGAGACAGCTGCGCGACAGCTCTCCCGCGGCCAGACTTCAGGCCATCGAGCAGCTCACCCCGCTCAGCCCGGTTGGCGGCCTCGGTCCGTTGAGCGACGCGATCGGCGACGAAGACTGGCGCGTGCGCAGAGCGGCGGTGCGCGCGCTGGCCAGCCGGCGCGACGAGGCGCTCGTCGACACGGTGATCGACGCGCTCCGCGAGGGTCATAGAAATTTCAGCGTCCTGAGCAGCGCCCTTCAATTGCTGCAGCTGACCGGCGTCGATTCGGCAAAGGCCCTCGTCCGGCTGATCCGCGATCCGGATCCGGATCTGCGCATTCAAGCCGCGCTGGCGCTCGGCACGCAGCGCGGGCCCGAAGCAGTCGAGGCCCTGCTGACCGCCCTGGGTGATGAAGATCCGAACGTCCGCTTTCATGCGATCGAGTCGCTCGGCAGGCTGGCGCCCGCCGCGGCAATCGAGGCGCTGACCGCCATCGCCGAATCGCGTGATTTCTTTCTGGCGTTCCCCGCCATCGAAGCGCTCGTGCGCATCAACGATCCGCTGGTCGCGCCACGGCTCGCTCCCCTGCTCGACGATCCGATGCTCGGATCCGCCACCGCTGAAGCCCTCGGCCATATCGGCGACGAGGACGCGGTCGGTCCGCTGGTCAACGCCATCGAACATCCGGCGACCGCGGCCGGCTCGATCGTCGAAGCCATCGTGCGGATTCACGACCGCTATGAGTCGCTGCTCCAGGGTGGCGACGAAATCAAGGATCTGGTTCAGCGCCGTTTGTCGCCGGCCGGCATCGCGCGCATTCTCGACGCGATTCAGACTGCGCCGCCGGACGGCATGCGGCCGCTCATCACGCTGCTCGGATGGCTCCGCGATCCGGCGATCCCCGGTGCGCTCGTCCGCCTGCTCGGAGCCGAAGATACCCGGCATGATGTCGTCGAGGCGTTCGTGCGCTTCGGATCTTCCGCGGTGGAATTGCTCATCGATCAGCTGCATCAGGAGGACACGGAGATTCGCCGGGCGGCGATCTCGGCGCTCGGACGGATCGGCGATCGCCGCGCGGTTCCGGCGCTCGCGGGTCTCCTCCAGGAAGGCGATCGCCAGGTGCGCATCGCGGTGGCATCGGCGCTCGCCCGCCTGGGTGACCCGCGGGCGTTCGAGCCGCTGCTGCCGCTGCTTGGCGACGAAGACGTGGCCGTACGGCAAGCCGCGATCGGCGCGCTCAACTCGATCGGACATCCCGAAATGGGCTCGCGCATCCGGCGGATGCTCGCCGAGCCGGACCCGCTGCTGCGCGAGTCGGCGGTGAAAATCGGCGGCTACTTCGGATACGCCGAATGCGTCGACGCGGTGCTCGAACGATGTGTGGACAGCGACGAGTCGGTGCGCGCCGCGGCGCTCGAACACCTGCCCTACTTCGACGATCCGCGCGCCGTCGGCGCGCTGGCGGCGGCACTCGAACACGATACGCCCCGCGCGCGCGCTGCAGCCGCCAAAGCGCTCGGAGCATTGCCGAACGCTGAAGCCGTCGAGTTGTCGCGGAAGGCCATGGCCGATCCCGAGCCGTGGGTGCGGTATTTCTCCGCGATCGCCATGGGTCAGGGCTGCGGCGCGGCGGAACTGCCCGGGCCTCATGGCGATGGCAAGCCAGCGATCCCGCGCCCCACGTGCGCGTGGCCGCTATCGAGGCGATCGGGCTGTGCGCCGGCGCGGATGCATTGCGTCTGCTCGAACCGTTTCTCGGCGAGCAAGGCGACATCGGACTGGCCGCCATTCGCGCGATCGGACGCGACGGGGCCGACGCCGCGATCCCTGCGCTGCGCGAAGTACTGCGGTCGAGCGATGCGGCGCGCCGTGCGGCGGCAGTCGACGCGCTCGTGAAATGTGGTGGCCCCGACGCGGTCGAGCCGCTGCAATGGACCGCGTCTACCGACGACGATAAAACCGTAACCACCGCAGCCTTGCACGGCCTCGGCACCCTCGCCAACCGCAACGACGCGGGTAGTAATACCGCGGTGAGAGCCCTGCTGTTCATCCTCGCCGACGCTGAGCGCCGCGCCGCCGCACTCGACGTGCTCGGCCGGCTTGCGCCCGCGGCTGTTCCCGTTATCGCCGAGGCGCTTGGATCCGATGATCCCCGCACGCGAAGGAGCGTGGCGGAGGCGCTCGGCCGGTTGTCGCATTCGGCGGCGTCCGACGTTTCTGCAGCGCGCCCTGAGCGACGACGACGCCGCGGTGCGCTGTGAGGCCGTCCGTGCGCTGTCGCGCCGGGGCACCCGCGGCTTGACCCGGCAATTCGCGTCGATGTCCGAAACCGATCCCTCCCCGGCTGTACGTCAGGCCGCCGCGGCCGCACTGTCGCGCCACAGCGGCGTTCGGGAAGGCGGCGAATGAATGTCGTTCGCACCCGAAAATCTTGGCGTATCGGATACCGGCCTCCCCCTGCTGCGCGAGTTGATTCATCAGCGCACGGGTCTGTTTTACGAAAACGGGCGCACCGAGCTGATGAGCGACCGCCTCGCGCCGCTCGTCGTCGCGCGCGGCTTCCGGTCGTATCTGGACTTGTACTACCTGCTGAAATTCGACGAGCGCGCGGACGCCGCGTGGCGCGAAGTGATGGACGCGCTGTCAGTACAGGAAACCTACTTCTGGCGGGAGATCGATCAGGTGCGCGCGCTCACCTGTCATGTTCTGCCGGAGCTCGCGCGAGGGAACCGCGGCCGTCCCATCCGCATCTGGAGCAGCCCGTGCGCCACCGGCGAAGAGCCTCTCACGATTGCGATGGCACTCGAAGAGGCGGGATGGTTCGACCGGGTACCCATCGAGATTCACGGAAGCGACGGCAGCCCGCTCGCCATCAGCCGGGCGCGCGCCGGGGTTTACCGCCAGCGATCGTTCAGGGCGCTGCCGGATTACCTTCGCGAGAAATATTTCACCGCCCGCGGGGCGGACCTGGCTCCCGTCGAGGCGCTGACCAGGCGCATCACGTCGTGGACGGTCGTCAATCTCATGGAGCGAGAGCAGGTGCTGCCCCATGCGACCAGCCCGGTCGTATTTTGCCGCAATGCCTTTATTTATTTTTCGCAGCAAAGCGTGAAGCAGGTCGTCTCGGCTTTCGAAGAGGCGATGCCAGCGCCGGGGTTTCTATTTGTCGGCGCGTCGGAGTCGCTCTCGAGAATCGCCGACCGCTTCGTGCTCGAGGACGTCGAGCGAGCCTTTGTCTATGTCAAACGGTGAGTAGAAGGAGTCAATGGGAACCAACGGAATAACCCGGGTTCTTGTCGTGGACGATTCCGCATACGTGCGCAAGGTCGTCACGCAGATGTTGTCGCGCAGTGCGCACGTGGAAGTCGTCGGTACCGCCAGAGACGGCCTCGAGGCTCTCGATCAGGTGGCGAACTCTGAAGCCGGACGTGGTCACGTGCGACCTCATCATGCCCAACCTCGACGGAGTCGGTTTCGTCACGGAGCAGATGGCGCGCAGGCCCCTGCCCATTGTCATCGTGAGCGTGGCGAGCGAAGCCGGCGAACTGGCCCTCAACGCGCTCGATGCGGGCGCGGTCGACTTCATCCAGAAGCCCACCGCGCTGGCGTCGGAACGCCTGATGGAAATGAGCCAGGATCTGATCAACAAGGTGAAGGCGGCCGCGACGGCGCGGCTGCATGTGCCGATCGTGGCGCCACTTCCACCGGTGGCGGTCTCGCGTACCAAGAGCCGCGGCGCATTCGACATCGTGGTCATCGGCATCTCGACCGGCGGGCCGCAGGCGCTCCGCTCGCTGCTTCCGCAGCTCCCTTCCGCAGCTGCCGGTGCCGATCGCGATCGTCCTGCATATGCCCGTCGGCTTCACCGAGCTATATGCCCGCAAGCTCGACGAGATGTCCGAGTTGCAAGTGCGGGAGGCATCCGACGGCCTGGAGGTCGAACCCGGCGGCGTGCTCCTCGCACCGGCCGGGCGTCATCTGTCGCTGCGGAGAAACGATCGCGGAATGGTCGTGACCCACCTCGACGTGCGCCCGCTGGATACGGCGCATCGTCCTTCGGTCGATGTGTTGTTCCAGTCGGCGGCGGACGTGTATCACGGCCGTGTGCTCGGCATCGTCATGACCGGCATGGGAGACGACGGCCGCGAGGGCGCGGCGTGGATCAAGGCCAAAGGCGGCACGATCATCACCGAGTCCGAGGAGTCGTGCGTGGTATATGGTATGCCTCGTGCCATCGTTGACGCGGGGCTCAGCGATCACGCAGTGGGGCTGGACAAAATGGCAGCAGCAATTCTGGAGCACGTGTGACGCCTAAACTACTCCTCGTCGACGATTCCGGTCTGGCGCGGCGGCGCATGCGCGCCATTCTGGAGCCGGCGGGCTTCGAGGTCACCGAAGCGGAGGACGGAATGACCGCCCTCGAAAAATATTCACTGGACCGGCCGGACATCGTGATTCTCGATCTCGTGATGAAGGGGATGTACGGGCTGGATGTCCTCACCAAACTGCGTGAGCTCGATCCGGACGCTCGCGTCGTCGTGGTGTCGGCGGACGTACAACAGTCGTCCCAGCACATGGTTGAGGCGGCCGGGGCCATCGGTTTTCTCAACAAGCCGGTGGAACCTGAGCTCGTGCTCAGCCTTCTGCGCGGAGCGCTCGAACGGCGGACACCGTGAAACTCACGAGCGTCCAGGAAGACGCGCTCATCGAACTGCTGAACATCGGTTTCGGTCGCGCTGCTGCGTCGCTGTCGCAGCTGACCGGTCACCGTGTGCTGCTCGAGGTGCCGCACGTCACCATTCATCCCATCGACGAGGTATCCGAATCCCTCGAGCGCATGATTCGAACCGACGTCGCCAGCGTCCATCAGATTTTCAGCGGCGCCGTCGCCGGTGACGCGCTGCTCATCCTCGATCAGCCCGGCGCGTCCATGCTCAAGGAACTGCTCACCAACGAGCCCGCGCTACCGTTGTCGATCGATGCGTCGGCCAGAGAAGTGCTCACGGAGGTCGGCAACATTCTGCTGAACGCGTGCCTCGGCACGTTCGGCAATCTGCTCAAAGTCCAGGTCTCGTTCTCCGTTCCCCAACTCAGCCTGGAGAGCCTCGGCGCGATTCTCGAAACGCTGCGCGTCAACCAGGAAGGGGTTACCTACGCGATGGTCGTGCACGCCGGGTTCAAGCTCCGCGACACCGAAGTGCGGGGCTTCCTGGTGATCGTGCTGAGTGTCGCCTCTCTCGATCGTCTGATTCGCGCCGTTGAGGACTGGGAGCACCGCAGCCATTGAGCACACGGGACATTGCCGCGGTGAATCTGCTTGCGAGCGCGTGTCAGCGCTGGTTCGAGGAACTATCCGATCGCGGCATTTTCACGACCGACGCCGCGCTGATCGTCCGCACGTGGAATCCCTGGCTCGAGGCGCAGACCGGCATCTCGGGCGCGCTGGCTATCGGCACGGCGTTATTCGACCTGTATCCCTCGCTCAAGGAGCGCGGACTCGATCAGGTACTACACCAACGCGCTCGGCGGCGAAGTGCACGTGTTATCGGAGCGTTTCCACAAGTTCCTCATTCCCATCGCCCGTAACATTCAGTCGATCGGTCTCAGCGAAATGGCGCAGAGCGCGCGGATCGCGCCGCTCTCCTCCGAGGGACGCGTCGTCGGCACGATTACGGTGATCGAAGACGTCTCGGAGCGCGTCGTCAGCGAACGCGAGCTGCGCAACCAGATTGCCGCTTCGGAACGCGCGAGGAAGGTGGCCGAAGAAGCATCGAAGCTGAAAGACGAGTTCCTGGCGACGATGTCGCACGAGATTCGCACGCCGCTCAACGCCGTGCTCGGCTGGGCTCGTATCCTTCGCACCCAACCGAAGATCAAGAACCGCGACCACGGGCTGGAAGTGATCGAGCGCAACGCTGCATCGCAGCTTCGGCTCGTCGAAGACCTGCTGGACATGGCGCGAGTCATCAGCGGAAAGCTGCGGCTGGAGTTGAAGACGCTCGTGCTGGAAGACGTGGTCAAGGCGGCATTCGACGTCGTCACCCCGGCGGCTGCCGCCAAGTCCATCACCGTGACCACATCCTTCGACAAGCGCCGTCCCGCGGTGAGCGGCGACTTCGATCGGCTGCAGCAGGCCATCTGGAATCTCATGTCGAACGCCGTGAAGTTCACCGAGAACGGCGGACGCGTGGACGTGCAAGTGTCGGCGGTCGGATCGACGGCGGAATTGATCGTGCGCGACACCGGACAGGGGATCAGCCGCGAGTTTCTCCCCTACCTGTTCGATCGTTTCCGCCAGGCAGATGCCTCGGCGAGCCGGCGGCACGGAGGGCTGGGACTGGGGCTGGCGCTGGTGCGCCAGATCGTGGAGCTGCACGGCGGCTCGGTCACGGCCGAGAGCGCCGGCACCGACCGGGGCTCGACGTTCGTCCTGAGACTGCCCATCGCCACGACACAACCAGGCACGCTGCAGCCGACAGTGGATCCCGGCCCCGTCACGCTGAAAGGCGTAAAGGTGCTACTCGTCGACGACAACGACGATGGCCGGGAAATGCTGCAGACAGCCCTGCGCGACTACGGCGCCGTCGTCAAGGCGGTACGGTCTTCTCAGGAGGCGCTCGACACACTCGGCGGCGACTTCGCCCCGGACGTGCTTGTCTCTGACGTCGGCATGCCGGATATCGACGGGTACGAAATGATGCGGCGCATCCGCAGAGCAGACGACGCCGCCACGCGCCATCTGCCGGCGATTGCCGTCACCGCGTACGCAAACCCCGAGGATCGGATACGGGCAAACGTCGCGGGCTTTCAGATTCACCAGGCGAAGCCTGTCGATCCCGCTCTCGTCGCCGCGTCCATCGCGAGCCTCGTCTCCCCACCCCGCCGGCGCTCGAGACCTCCACGCAAGGACTGACGCGATAGCGGTGTTATCCTTCCGGTTCCATGGGAGGCTGTATGAAACTGTGTGCGGGCGTCGGCATTGTCTTTGTTCTGATTCTTCAAACCAGCGCGCTGGTCGCCCAGCAGGGTCTTGGCGGTGCTGCTCCGGCTGTCGCGGCCAGTCTCCTGCAGTGCAATGACCTGACTGCCGCTCTGACGACGGTCGCCAATCAGGACACGCGGCTCCGTGACTGGGCGAATCTCGGCCGGTACCGAGATGCCAATCGCACGGCCAGGCCGGAGGTCGTCTTCATCGGAGACTCGATTACCGACTTCTGGCAGCAGGAACGCTTCGGTGGGTTTTTCCCGGGTAAGAACTATGCGGATCGAGGCATCAGCGCGCAAACGACGCCGCAGATGCTCGTCCGCTTTCGCGCTGACGTCATCGCGCTGAAGCCGAAAGCCGTCGTCATCCTCGCCGGCACCAACGACATCGCGGGCAATACGGGGCCGATGACGAACGAGGAAATCCAGAACAACATCGCGTCGATGAGCGAACTGGCAAAGGCCAACAACGTCCGCGTCGTGCTCTCGAGCATCCTTCCGGTCAGCGAATACCACGTGGCGAACGAGACCGTGGTGCCCCAGACGACGCGGCGTCCCGACGCCAGGATTCGCGCGATTAACGCGTGGATGAAGTCATACGCGGCAGCGAACAAACACGTGTACCTGGACTATTACTCGTCGATGATCGACGGGAAGGGCATGCTGAAGGCCGAGTTGAGCGCCGACGATCTGCACCCCAATGCCGCGGGGTACGCCGCGATGACGCCATTGGCCGAAGCGGCCATCGCGCAGGCCCTTCGTTGACCGGATAATTCAACAGGAGATCAAGAGATTTCGAATCTCCTGATCTCTGTGTGTTTTTGTTCAGGCTTCGATGGTGTAGATCTCGCGCCTGCCCGATTCGACGAAGTTGTGATAGTCCTTCATGACCTGCTCAAATTCCTTGGCCGTCGCCGTATTGCTCATCATCTCTTCGAAATCGCGGAGACTCTTCACTTCCCATTCGGACACCACCGTCCAGTAACGTTCGGCGCTCAGATCGGTCATGATGCGCGGCTTTCGCCATGCCGAGGCGCTCGCTTACGGCGTTCATCGTCTTAATTTCTCCACCATCGGTCGCACCTGCCCCGGTTTACAGAAAAAGATTTCTCGAATCAGCAGCATCATTCCTCCTGGTCTTGTGATCACCTGTTAGAGATCTATATACCCGATCGGCGTAAAGCCTGTGTAAGCTGGGAGGATGCATCGCGTGTCGGAAAGGGCCGTCTTGTTCGTTCCCCCCGAGACAGTCGAGGAGCAGGCGCTCAAGCAGGTTGAAAACACGGCCTCGATGCCATTCATCTTCAAGCACGTCGCGGTGATGCCTGACGTGCACTTCGGCAAGGGCGCCACCGTCGGGACGGTGCTCCCCACCAAGGGTTCCATCATTCCAGCCGCTGTCGGCGTCGACATCGGTTGCGGCATGATTGCCGTCCGCACGCCGTTGAAACGCGAGGACATCACCGATCCTGCGGCGATACGCACCGGCATCGAGCGCCGCATTCCGATGAGCGCCGGCCACAACAACCGCTCCCTATCCGACAGCGCCGCCGCGCGGGTGAAGGAGCTGGAAGCGATCGCGCAGCGCGACTACAGCGCCATCGATCCGAAGTGGAAGCTGCAGCTGGGCACGCTCGGCGGCGGCAATCATTTCATCGAGCTGGCGACGGACGAGTCGAATGCGGTGTGGGCAACGCTTCACTCAGGATCGCGCGGCATCGGCAACAAAATCGGCAACATGCACATCCGGCGCGCGCAGGCCATCGCCACGCGCAACGGCACTTTCCTTCCAGACCGGGATCTCGCATTCCTCACTGAGGGGACCGCGGAGTTCGACGAGTACATCCGCGATGTCCTGTGGGCGCAGAACTTCGCCCGGCTGAACCGCGACGAGATGATGGATCGGGTGATGACCGAGATCAGCCGCGCCGTCCACGGCGACGGCACACGCGTCGCGGATCTGGAAGTGCAACGCATCAACTGTCATCACAACTTTACGCAGCTCGAAGAGCACTTCGGCGAGCGCATCTGGGTGACGCGCAAGGGCGCGATCGAAGCGCGGGAAGGCATGTGGGCGATGATTCCCGGCTCGATGGGCACACGCAGCTACATCGTCACCGGCCTCGCCAACCCCATGGCTTTCCGGTCGGCTCCTCATGGCGCGGGACGGCGCCTGTCGCGCACGGCCGCGCGCAAGCAGTTCACGATGAGCGACCTCGACACCGCCATGCGCGGCATCGAGTTCCGGAGGTCGTCCGTGCTGCTCGACGAGATTCCGTCGGCCTACAAGAACATCGACGAAGTGATGGAGCACGCCAAAGAGCTGGTCGAGGTGAAATACGTGCTCAAGCAGTTCGTGAACGTCAAGGGCGACTGAGCCGCAGATTTGCACACAATCGAACGCCGAGCGCCGATTACGCGTTCGGCAGACCGCGATCTGCCGTTAACTCTCACAACCTGTTCTCTTCGTTCTCGAAGGAGGTTGTGATGGGAGTTGCGCGACGTGTCAACCGTGTCGTGATGTTTTTGGCGGCTATCGCCGGCGGAGTCGTGGGCGCGCCGGCCGGTGCGCTGGCCAACGGAGGGTTCGTTCCTACGGGCAGCATGCCGGCGCCGCACCTCGCGCACACGGCGACCCTGCTGGCGGATGGACGTGTCTTCGTCGTATGCGGATCCAGCGGCGCTGCGGCGACCGGGGCTGCAGAGTTGTACCGATCCGGTCACAGGCACATGGTCCGTCCGCTGCCGGCCGGTCGCCGTGTATTGGCAGCACGGCCACGCTTCTGAGCGACGGGCGGGTGATCGTCGCGGGTAATACCGGCGTGTTCTCCGCCGTGTCCGTATACGACCCATCGACCAATACGTGGGACTCAGCCGGTTCGATCACTCCGCGGAGCTTCCATTCGGCAACTCGCCTGACGGACGGACGCGTGCTCGTCGCCGGTGGCGCAACCGCTATCCTTGGAGAGCACAGTTCCGCCGAGCTTTACGATCCAGTTGCCAACAGCTGGAGCCTCACCGGCTTCATGGCCAGCTCCAGGCGCGATCACACATCCACGCTGTTACAGGACGGCCGCGTGCTCGTCGCCGGCGGCCTTTTCACGTTCCCGGTCGATACACCGCTGGCCGGCGCCGAAGTGTTCAACCCGCTTACCGGCACCTGGTCGGCAGTCGGAGGCCTCAATCACGCGCGCAGAGGACACACCGCCGTGCTGCTGGATGACGGCCGGGTGTTGATTACCGGCGGAATCGGGGCGAACGTGCTGAATTCGGCGGAAATTTTCAATCCCGCCACGAACACGTTCTCCCTCGTCGGCAGCATGGGGACTCCGCGCCGGAACCACACCGCGGCGAAGCTGCAGAACGGTGATGTGCTGGTCGCCGGCGGATCCGATGGCGCGTCATTTCTTCAGTCCGCAGAAGTGTTCGATTCGTCGACAAATACCTTTCAGGCGGTGGTCTCGCCAATGTCACAGGGGGCGCGCGCAAACCACACAGCGACGACGCTGAACGACGGCCGCGTGCTGCTCGCCGGCGGAGGGAGCTCGGGCTTTGCCACGACATTTGCCGAGCTCTACGATCCGGCCATCGTGGTACCTGCCTGCACGCTGACGTTCACCCTTGGTTACACCGGCGGCATTCTGAACATGGACCTCGAGTGGACTTCGACCGTCGCGACGACGATGAACGTGTGGGTGTCGGTGGAATCGGTGACGAAACATCTCCGATCGGTTCCCATCGCTGCCACGCCCACGCCGGCGAGTTTCCCAGCATCGTTCGCGTTTCCAGCGCTCAAGACCGTCGGATTCCTGGCGTCGATGACGACCCCCGGAGAAGGGATCTTGTGCTCGCAGTGGCAGACGATCGACACGGGGCCGTAACTAGCCAGTAGCCGGTAGCCTGTAGCCAGTGGAAAGTGGAAAGTGGAAAGTGGCCGGTAGCCGATGCAGCGGTGTAGCTGTAACGGTTACCGGCCGTTTGCGTTTCCCATCCCGGCTTCTCCACAGGGACACGCTAGACTGTGAACGGAGATGCTGCGATGACCGTGACTCGTCTGATTCTGCTGGCGATGCTTCTGTTCGTGGTGATATTCGCGCTGCGATTTTTCTTGAGCTCGAGAAAGTGAACCACGAAAACACCATGAGCGCGATGAGCGCCAACCTTCCCCGCCGGGGCTGAATGGTTGGCGATTTCCCGATCGGGATGGTATTCTGGAGCGTTAGAGATAGCCTACGACCTTCCATAAGCCGGCGTAGCTCAGTTGGTAGAGCAGCTGATTCGTAATCAGCAGGTCATCAGTTCAAGTCTGATCGCCGGCTCCATTTGACGTTCTGCCGAAACGGCAGGCTTCGATCACCCTGTCAGAAAATACACGATCCCTCCAATCGCGAATGTTGCCTGGAGCTGCAGGCACTGTAGCGACCGGCGACCATAACTACATCGCCCATTCTCCTCGGCGCATCACTGGTTCAGTTTTGCCATTTGGCAGGACGCCGTCGACGTCGAGCTCGCCGGAGCCGATCATGAAGTCGACATGCACGCCGCTGCGGTTGCCGCCTGCCTTTTCGAAATCGTCGTCGCTCATCTCGTTTCCGCCCTGCAACGTGCTCTTGAACGCGTGGCCAAGCGCGATGTGACTTGCGGCGTTCTCGTCGAAGAGCGTGTTGTAGTAAAGAATGCCGGATTGCGAAATCGGCGAGCTGTGCGGCACGAGCGCGACTTCGCCAAGCCGCCGCGCTCCCTCATCCGTGTCCAGGAGCCGCCGAAGCATACCGGCGTTCTTCTCTGCGGTCATCTCGACGATACTGCCGCGTTCGAAGGTGACACTGAAGTTCTCGATGAGCGTGCTGCCGTAACTCAAAGGTTTCGAGGCCCGCACGGTTCCCTCGACGCGATCCTTATGGGCCATTGTGTAGACTTCTTCCGTTGGAAGATTGGCCAAAAACGGGATTCCGCGACGGCTCGCGCTTCGGCCGCTGACCCAGATATGCCCCTCGGGAAGCCCAAGCGTCAGACTGGTGCCTGGTCCGGTGTACTTCAGCGCCGAGTACCTTCTTCTCGTTAAGATTTTTAGTCCGTGCTGCCAGGTTGCCAAGGTGGGATTCCCACGCGGCTAACGGATCTGCCGTATCGAGACGGCACGAACGCGCAATGGCCTGCCACAGCCGCGACACGGCGTCTGCGGCCGGAACGCCGGGGAACACCTTCCCGGCCCACCCCACACTCGGTGCGGCAACGACGGCCCAGTTAGTGTCGTCGCGTGAGACTTGCTCGTGAAACGGGCGCATTTCACGCAGGGTTGCCTGAAGAACTGCGCTGACCAGATCGGGCGGCTCGCCGGCAAGCAAATCCGGATCGTTCGCGGAAATGGAGAGCACCGCGTGCCCACCTTCGACATGGTCGCGAAGCACAGTGGGCAGCCAGCCGGAAAACTGACCGAACGAGTCACGTGGGGCATATTTGAAGCGCATCGACAGCTGCGTTTCATCGCCGTAGACCGTTTCCACCAACGGTGAGCCCGCGCGATAGGCAGCGGCGGCGATCTGCCGCGCCAACGGTGCCGCCTCGAGCGAGGCGCCGACATTCGCCAGCGACGCTCCGATAATCATCACCCGCTGTCCCGCCTGCACGTTGAGCGCAACTCGCACGGCGAGCTCCGCATAGACCTGCAGTTGGCGATCGTCCATTACGGCATTGTACGAGCCACGGCGTAACCTTCCGGCCACACCGGCGTCCGGCTGCCGGCTGCAGGACACCACGGCAACCAGAAACGCCATCACGTAGACGCAGACCGCTGGCGCGAAGTAGTCGCCGGTCTTCGGTATGCGGTCTCACCCTGATATAGTTTCCCTCGTGATGCGCTGTCGTTTCTGTCGCGCTGCCGAACTCCGTCGCTCTCGGCGCCGCTGGTACGATCATCTCAGGTGTGCCCTGTTGAAGCAGATGCCCTATCGGTGTCGCTCGTGCTGGTTCAGGCAGTGGTATCGCGACGTTGACATCGCCGGCTGACGCCGCCACGTCCGGCTCGCCCACAACAAATTCAACAGGAGATCAGGAGATTAGGAGGGCTTTTCAAAAAGCCTTCTCCTAACCTAAAAGCGGTTTCAAAACCTGGGGCAACAAATTTCAGCGCCGTGGCGCCGAGACGCCGCGACGAGATGCGGGCCGTCTGCATCGACGTCGCGCCGAACGGCGCGCAGGGAGAAGGCCACCGTTGAATACAAGAGAGTGGGATCGGGCCGCTCTTGTATTCAAGCGGTGGCCTTCTCCCTGCGTGGGCCGCTTCGCGGCCCACGACGTCGATGTGGTCATGCTGGGCTGATCAGTGTGGACAGTTATTTGCCCGAGGGTCCTCGGCGTCTCGGCGGCCCGGCGTTGGAAGCAGAAGTCTCCTAAACTCCTCATCTCCTTATGTTCGCATTTCATTGCGCTCGTCGCGCCATCGTGTGTTCGCGGCTTCGTGGTGACACGTCCAGCCAAACCCACGAAACAGGAGATCAAGAGATCAGAAGGGGTCAAGCCTACAGAACTTTCTCTGTGCCTCTGTGCCTCTGTGTCGAGTTCGCGTGATTTGTATGTCATCGCGCTCGTCGCGCCTTCGCGGCTTATTCCGCTCTCAGCGCAATCACCGGATCCACTCTCGCCGCCCGTAGCGCGGGGAGCGCGCAGCCCACAGCAGCGACAGCCGTCAGCAGGAGCGACACGCCGGCATAGGTGGGCACGTCGGTCGCGGCGACGCCGAACAGCAGGCTCGAGCCGACGTGGCCCAGCCATAACGCGCCAACGAGTCCCAGCCCGACGCCGGTGAGGCTGAGCGTCATTCCCTCCGCGACCATCAGTCTGAATATGTCGCGGCGCTCGGCGCCGACCGCCATCCGCACGCCGATTTCACGCGTGCGCGTCGCAATGGAATGCTGAATCACGCCGTATATGCCGATGGCGGCCAGGAACAACGCCGCGAGCGAAAACGCCGCCAGCAGAGACGTTTGAAAGCGCCGCTCCGCCTGAAAAGCGGTCAGGCGGCTCGCCAACGTCGCAACGCCGTAAACCGGAGCCTTGCCGTCGACGCGACCGATCGCAGCGCGCAAGGTTCCGACGGCGGTCAGCGGATCGGTCGACGTTCGAACGAGCAGGGTCGCGAGGCGCGAAGGATTTTGCGCGAGCGGTTCGAACATCTGCGGGACAGGATCGATCTCGAGCCCCTGCCGCCGCATGTCCGCCACCACACCGACGACCGTAAACCACGGGCTGTTCGATCCCGGCGCGCCAAATTTGAAGCGCTGACCGACCGGCTCCTGCCCTGGCCACAACCGCGTGGCCATCGCATCGTTGATGATCGCCACGCGTGGCGCCTCAGGCCCGTCGCTTGCGGAAAACAGCCGGCCCTTGAGCAGACGGACGCGAAGCGTGGTGAAAAATCCGCTGCTGGCTTCATCTCTCCGCAGTCCGCAACCGCCGGAGCGGATCCGACGATCCTTCGATGCTGACGACCTGCTCCGCGTTTCCGCTCACGAACAGATCCCCGACGATGCCGGCGTCTTCGACCGGTCCCAAGGCATCGAGCTGCTCCAGCACCTGGCGGTAGTGCTCCGCCCGCTGTGCTGACGTTTGCGCGGGAGGGAGCGACAGCTGCAGAGAGAGCACTCTCTCGGGGTTGAAACCGAGGTCGACGTTCTGAACCTGCAGCAAGCTGCGCATCAGTAACCCGGCACCGGCGAGGAGCACGATTGCCAGCGCGAACTCGGCGACGACCAGCGCGCGCCGCAGGAGACGCGCGGACGATCCAGCCGACGCCGCCCTGCCGCCGTCGTGAAGCGCCGGCCGCAGATTCAGGCGTCCCGTGGTGATTGCCGGCGCCAGGGCAACGAGCGCTCCGGTCAGCATCGACAGCCCTATGGTGCACAGCAACATCGTGCCGTCGAGGCCGATGCCATCGAGCGCGGCGAGATCGCCGGGTTTGAGCGCAACGATGACACGAATCGCGCCGAGAGCAACCAGCACGCCGACAACGCCGGCCAACGCTGCCAGGGTCAGACTCTCGACGAACAACTGACGCAGAACGCGGCCCCGGTTCGCGCCGAGCGCGGCCCGCAGCGCCATCTCCCGCTCACGGCCTGCGTTGCGCGCCAGGGACAGACTTGCGATGTTCGTCATGCCGATCAGCAGCACACAAAACACCGCGCCTGTCAGCATCCACAACGCCAGCCGCGTTCTCGACCCCACCGCGTGAACGCTCAAGGGGACCACGCTGACTCCGCGCTTTTGCTCCGACGCGCTTCTTCCTTCATCGAGCCGGCGCGCGATCGCGCTCAACTCTTCCTGACCCTGCTGAATCGTGATTCCCGGCCGCATGCGGCCGAGGACCATCCAGGAACCCGAGGTTTCGGTGCGCCGGCTCTCCCAGTCGGAAAACATCGTGTGCGGCTCCCACACGTGTGCCATCCCGCCCGGAAACTCGAAGCTGGCGGGCATGAATACCGATGACCTCCGACGGAACATCGTCAATCTCGATCATCCTCCCGATCGCGGCATCCGATCCTCCCAGACGGGTCTGCCAGAACTGATGGCTGACGACGGCAACGCGCCGGCGCTGCGCCGCGTCTTCGTTCGAATAGACGCGCCCTCGAACGGGTTGGACACCAAGCAGCGAGAAGAAGTTCGGAGACGCTCGCACGACCGAGATTCGTTCGAGCTCGCCGGGCGCCGTCAGCCACACCGACACTCCATCGGAGACGGACATGTCCTCGAAGGTCTTGCTTTGCTGCCGCCACTGCTCGACGTCGCGGAACGCCGAACGTCCCTCGCGCAATTGCTGATTCGGCATTTCGGTCCACAACATCGCGAGCTGTTCTGGAGAGCGATACGGAAGCGGGCGCAGGACGAGGGCATTCAACACGCTGAACATCGCGGTGTTCGCCCCTATGCCGACTGACAAAGTGAGAATGGCGATCAGGGTGTAGCCGGGATTTTTCCTCAGCCCCCGGAGCGCGTAGCGAATGTCCTGGAGAGTGCCGGTCATGAAGGTCCGAGTATCAACCCACATGCCGACGGATTGAAGCAAATTACGGGGGGAAACGGATGCCGGGCTGCCCGGGCTGCTCGATGATGGGATCCATGCTCCCACACGCGGACGCCTGGAGAGTTACATGGCACTCCGGCGCCGCCGCACGAGCGCAACCGCGGCCAGGCCAGCGACGATCGCGGCCGCAATGATGCCGAGCAGCGTGCCCATACTCGAGTTCCCGGAAGCCCGCGGCCACTCAGGATCGGGCGTCTGGCGAGTGAAATCGCCGTTGCCGCTCGACGTGCCGGCCGAGGCATCCGGCGCAACATTCGATCCTGGCGTGTATGGCGGAAGATGGCCGCCGTCGGCATCCGGCGGAACAGCAACGCCGCGCAACGCCGACGCTCGAGCTGTCGAGCTACCTGCTCCCGCCCTCTTTGTCCATGCGCTCCCAAAGCCGCGCCGCCCGCTCGTCCAGACGTTTTACGACATCGGGCGCGGGCCGGGCGGGCGCGGTTCGCGCCACTCTTGGAGCCGTCTGAATACCGCGCAGGCTGCCGTGTTTGCGAGTGCATCCGGTTTGGACAGCACCAACCATCAGTACAAGTGGAACTACGTGAAACAGAAGCAGAAGGCGCGGCGAGAACATGTTCACCAAGCTGAGGGGTGCAAAGGGCTCGCCACTGGCTCTCTAGCCAGTAGCCGGTAGCCAGTAGCCGGTAGCTGGCGTCCGGTTTGGGCTCGTCGAACGTTAACTACAGCAGAACTAATCGGCGGCCGGTAATTCGTTAAGGAGGGTAGCTAGATGTTTTCGCGCAAACTCGCAGCGTGTGTCGGCCTCATCATCGCGTCACTGGCCGTGGCGTCGATGGGAGCCACAACGATGAACAAGACGACGTATTTCACCTTCAGTGCACCCGTTCGGCTGCCAAACCAGATACTGCCTGCCGGCACGTATTTGTTCGAGCTGGCAGCGCCGGACTCGGCGAACAATCTGGTCCGGGTACGCGATCGCAATCGGACCAAGGTGTATCTCACCGCGTTCACGCGCCTCGTGGAGCGGAGCAACAAAGGCGACCTCAATGCGGTGATCACCTTCGGCGAGGCGGCAAAAGGCAGCGCGCCGCCAATCCGAGTCTGGTATCCGGACGGAGAACGCATGGGCCGGGAATTCATCTACTAGCTAGCCGTAGCCAGTAGCCGGTAGCCGGTAGCCAGTAGCAACTGCTATTGGCTACCGCGCTGTTTGGGTGAGTTCACGGCGACACGCGGAGTAAGACGGGCTCTCGTAATGGAACCGCAAGTACCCGAGTCGCGAATTCGACGGGACAGCTTCGAGGAGGACGTGGGCAATTTCCCGTCCCGGCGACCAGCTCGCCGCCAGTACCGGCTGGGGCTGACGCGACTCGACGTTCGCATGATTCATGAACTGCGGCTTGGCGTATTCGTAGGTCTCACGCCTGCCAAACTGTTCGTCGAGACGAGTCGCGGCTGCGTCGAAGGCATCGCGCAAACCATTCACCGATCCAGCCAGCGGCAGATCCTTGCCCACCGCCATGATTTTGCACACTCCATGAGTGTCGGACACGATGACGGCGTACGACTCGAGTCCAGCCTGTCCATCCGGCACGCGATCCGTGCGTAACATGCCAGGGGTGACTTCACGATAGTCGCCGATCAGGGGCAGCACATCCGCTCGCGACATACCCATGCTGATCCCGAACGGACTGTCCTTCCCTGTTGCCGCGACGCCGGCAAGTGCAAGAACGTGAAAGCCGACAACAACGGCGAGAATTCTCTTCATATCGAAGTTATCGGGTTGAGGTGGAACTGCCGCCAGTCCAAATTCTTGAACATCGTTCAAGGCTCAATGAAAGCCCCGCGATCTCGGCCTCTGACCGTACCTGGTGAGGCGCCTGACCAAAAACAGGACCGGCGAGCAGGGCGAAAGGGCTTCGCCGCCGATCACGGCGCGATTCCGCGCGTCCACACCGTCTCTACCAAGGTGCATTCTTTGCATCGAATTGCTTCGGGCGTGCGCAAATGTCTCAGGAACAGACCCTGCGCGGTGTCGGCCGGTTGCATCTGGGGCGGCGCAGTCTCGGTTGTGTAGGGTATGTGCTGCAGAGCTTCGAAGGAGCGAACCCGGTCATCCGCTTCGACCCAATGCCCGACGCGGCGCACGGCGACGTCTTTCATCTGACGCTCGAAGACGGCCGCGTCCTCGAATGTCAGGTGTTGACCACCTCTACTACGTATTGCGCGGTCATCGACGGGCCAAGGCTCGAGCGGCGGCACCACCGCCGCCCGACCCCCGCCACCCGCGCATATCTCTAAGGCCTAGACCCTTCAGCTCTCAGCTCCTAAGCCCTCAGCCCTAACTGCGTAAGTACCTGTTAAACCAGTCCACCGTCCTCTGCCACGCCAGCTTCGCCGCAGCCTCGTCATAGCGCGGAGTGGTGTCGTTGTGAAAACCGTGATTGGCCTTGGGATACACGTACCCTTCGTGCCGGATCTTGTTGGCCTTGAGAGCTTCCTCGTAGGCAGGCCAGGCCTGAACGAGCCGCGTATCGAGCTCCCCATGGTGGACGAGCACCGCGGCCTTGATCTTCGGCACGTCTTCGGCTGCGGGCGCGCCGCCGTAAAACGGCACCGCGGCGCCGAGGTCCGGCATCCTCACCGCAAGCGTGTTCGAGATCGCGCCTCCGAAGCAGAACCCGACGACGCCAAATCGCCCGGTGCTTTCCGGCCGCGCCTTCAGCCAGTTGATCGCCGCGATGAAGTCTTCGGTCATCTTCGCGCGATCGACTTTCTGAAACAGCTGGCCCCCGCGCTCGTCGTCGCCAGGATACCCTCCCACTGACGTCAGCCCGTCTGGCGCAAACGCGAGGAAGTTCACAGTGGCCAGACGCCGCGCCACATCTTCGACATAGGGGTTCAGCCCGCGGTTTTCATGCACCACCAGCACGGCGGGATATTTGCCTGCCGCGGCGGGGCGCGCGAGATATCCCTTGATCGACCCGTTTCCCTGTGGCGATTGCACAGTTGCGTATTCGGTACGAATGCGCGCGTCGTCCTTCGCAACCTGCTGCGCCCAGGCGTAGTTCGGCCGCAGGGCTTCGAAAAGGCCGGCAACCGTGACTCCGCCCACGGCGAATTTTCCTGACCGTTCGAAGAACGCGCGGCGATCGATGTCGCCGTGCACGTACAGATGGAAGAGGTCGAGCAGCTCCTGCGGAAAGTCGGACGCCTTCATTCGCTCCATGGTGATGCTCCTTGAGGTCCGGCTAAAGCGCGGACACTACGTACAGAACTGGGGTTGGGCGCCGAGGATAACACAGGGGCTATTTCGCCGTCTCATTCACCTCGAGAACGCCATGGTCATCGTCAGTGTCCCTGAGGACACAGTAGTCTTCGCATTTGAGCGCATATCGAATCTCGTCGACGATGATGTTGGCCCTCGCGTCGCGAAGAATCAGATGACGCCCGACGAACCGATATTCCATGTCCGGCGGCAAGTCCGGCAGCCGCAGGAGAATGTTGGGCGGCATCGTCGCGAGCGCACGTTTTTTCGAATACGTGTCGTTGATGTCGATGTCGAACTCCATAGGGCCATCGTCCATGATGGCGGCGGTCGTCGCGCCATCGGCGCGGAGCAAGAGCATGCGCTTCACCTGCCCCTCCATGGTCGGGATGAAAATCTGCCCCCGGCGTGATCCGCGCGCTTCGTCTATGCGCTTCGCCAGGCGATGTTCGAAGTCTTCGATTTCGTCGGCGTTGTCCGTGATTCTCAGGGGCGGAAGACCTTGCTCCAGCCGTGCCCGCAGCGCCACATATTCCTGGGCGCGCTTGGAGAACTCGGCCACGGTTTCGGGGTCGAAGGTCCCCTCCACGACTATGCTGAAATCCGGCTCAGCGGGGGCGGGGTTGGCAGCCACCTGCGCCCCCGCGAGTGCAGGGAGCAAGACCAGCGCGAACAGGGCAATTCGTTGGGTAATCATGGATGGGCATCCTCTTTGCGAGGGACTTGTCGTATGCGGGCGCTTCTCCTCCTCCTGATCATCGCCACTGGCACGTCAAGATGCAATGGCGACGATGGGCCGACCGCACCGGGCGCCATTGCGCCAGTCATCGTGGCATTCGGAGATAGTCTCACATCCGGGCCCGGCCTTGCGCGGGACGAAGCCTACCCCGCACTCCTGCAGCGGCGGCTAACAGCGGAGCAGCGGGAATATCGAGTCGTCAATGCAGGGGTCACCGGCGAGACCACCACCGAGGCGGTGCTTCGTTTCGACGGTGCGCTGGTGCCCGGCACGAAAATCGTCATACTGGCCATCGGCATCAACGACGGGCTCAGGGGTGTTCCCGTGAACACCGTCGAGCGCAATATCGCGACGATGATTGAACGCGGCCAGGCCCGCGGCATCCAGGTATTGTTATGTGGCATGGAGGCGCCGCCCGTCAGGCCGGGTGGCCTGATTTACACGATCGACTTTCACCGGATCTACACACGCCTCGCCGACCGATACCGCGTGCCGCTCGTGCCCTTCTTTTTGACCGGCATCCTCGGCAATGACGAGTGGAATCTCGACGACAGCCTTCATCCGAACGCCGCCGGACATCGCGTGATCGCCGAGGCGATCTGGCCCCACTTGCGCCCGATGCTCTAGCGGCGCTACTCTCTCCTTCCACAGGAGGAGATCTATGAGGCTTTCCCGTCTTTCGGTGTCCGCGTGCGCGCTTGCCGCGTTCGTGCTGGCCGGTCTCGCGGTCGGCAACGGACAGGCACCCGCCCCTCAAACTCAGAAGCCGGCGCAGCCGCCGCGACCGCCGCTGTTGCACGGAGGAAATCTCATCATGGCGCCGGACGACGCGATCGCAGCCAACGGCGGCCCCGTGTTCGGAATGGCAAACAACGCCGGTTTCTACATCACGCGTAATGTCTTCCGGAACAACAACACGAGCCGCCCGCACTATCACACGATGGACCGCTGGGTCACCGTCATCAAAGGGACGTGGTGGGGCGGAACAGGAAAAGTGTTCCGGCCAAAAGAAATGAAACCGATGCCGGCCGGCAGCGTGATGTTCCACCCGGCCTACTTCATTCACTACGACGGCAACCAGGACGGCGGGGAAACCATCGTCCAGATCATGGGATATGGTCCCGTGGCGACGGTGCAGGTCGAAGAGGATGAGAAGGGCAACCCCATGACCAAGGGGGGTGAGGGCGCCGGCTACGCGGCGTCACCGCCGCCGAAGTAGACCTGGAAAAGGAAAAACGAAGATCGAAAAAGGAAAAGAGCTCGCGTGCTCTTTTCCTTCTTCCTTCTTCCTTCTTCCTTTCGCATTCCCTACAGCAGAATATCTTTCACGACGTTCCCGAATACATCGGTCAGCCTGAAGTCTCTTCCCGCGTATCGGTAAGTGAGCTTCTCGTGGTCGATGCCGAGCTGATGGAGGATGGTCGCGTGGAGATCGTGGATCGACACGCGGTTCTCGACAGCGCGGAACCCGAAGTCATCTGACGCCCCGTACGTCATCCCCGGCTTCACCCCGCCGCCGGCCATGAACATCGAGAACCCATACGGATTGTGATCGCGGCCGTCGCCGCTCTCCGAGACCGGGGTGCGGCCGAACTCTCCGCCCCACACGACGAGCGTTTCGTCGAGCAGCCCGCGCCGCTTGAGGTCGCGGATCAGCGCCGCGGACGCCTTGTCCATGTTCGGGCAGCGCTCGCGCAGGTTCTTGTCGATCTCCTTGTGGTCGTCCCACGGCTGTCCCGGACCGTAGTGGACGACGACAAAGCGGACGCCGCTTTCCACGAGGCGGCGCGCCATGAGGCAGCCCTGCGCGAACGGCGTCGAGCCGTATTCGTCGCGTATCGTGTCGGGCTCCTTCATCACGTCGAGCGTATCCATGGCCGCGAATTGCATCTTGAACGCCGACTCCATCGACGCGATGCGCCCTTCGAGGAATGCGTCCTGGCCGAAGCTCTCCTGGTGTTTCTGATTGAGCGCCTGCGCCAAATCGAGCTGCGCGCGCTGCGCATCGGTGGTGAGCTCGGAGTTGCGCAGGAAGCGGATCATCTTGTCGGGCGCCGTTTCGAACGTGTTGAACGACGTGCCCTGGAACTCCGCCGGCAGGAATCCGGACGTGGTGAATCCGCCGCCGTCGGGTGCAAGCACCATGAATGCCGGCAGGTTCTTGTTTTCCGTGCCGAGTCCGTAGGAAATCCACGAGCCCATCGACGGGCGCGACAGGATCATGCTGCCCTGATGGAACATGCTGCGCGCCTGCTCGTGGTTCGGGTTGGTCGTGAACATCGAGCGGATGACGCACAGCTCGTCGGCCACCGTCGCCAGGTTCGGCAACAGTTCGCTCATCTCGATGCCGGCCTTCCCGTGCTTGGCGAACGAGAACTTCGTCGGCATCAGTCCGGCGGTCGTCCGCTCGGTACGCAGATCCGCCGTCGCGGGCCGCTGCCCCGCGTATTTCATGAGCGCCGGCTTCGGATCCCACAAATCGACCTGCGAGGGGCCACCGGTCATGAACAGCAGGATGACGTGTTTGGCCTTCGGCGCGAAGTGAGGGCCTACCGTATGCGTGCCGGCGGCGAAGGCGTCGCCGGCAAGTAAATCGGCAAGGCCGATCATGCCGACGCCGCCGCAGAGACATTTCAGCGCCTCGCGCCGCGTGAATTTTTCTATGGCCAAAAGATCACCTCGTTGGTGGAGAGCAGCGCCTGCGCATAGCGTGCGGTATCGGCCGATCGCAGGTAGGCGACGCCGAGCGACACTTCATCGGCGGTTGCATTCCGCGACAGGATCTTGCGATACAGCGTTTGAACTTTCTCTTCAGGGGTCGCGTCGCCCGCAACCTGTTCGGCCAGCGCCTGCGCCTGCTCCTGCACGAACGCGCTGTTCATCACGAACAGAGCCTGCAGCGGGTTGAGCGTCGGCTGCCGGGTCGGTATGTGCGCGAGCGGCGCCGGCACGTCATAGAGCTTCATCACGTCGTTGCTGCGGCCGCGGCTGATGAACGAATACACAGTGCGGCGGACGCCGGCGTCCACGTCGAGCTGCGAGGGTCCGAACATGGTGAGGTCGAGCTTGCCCGACGCCTGCAGCAGCGAGTCGCGATAGGCCTCGATGTCCATCCGGCGAGGGTTCATGCGCCACAGCAGCTGATTGGTCGGATCGGCGTCCATTTCCTGGGCGCGGGGCCTGCTTGACTGGCGATAGGTCGCCGACAACATGATCTCGCGGTGCAGCCATTTGAGCGACCATCCGCTGGCGATGAAACGCGCGGACAGATCTTCCAGGAGCTCGGGATGTGTCGGTTGCAGGCCCTGGATGCCGAAGTCGCTCGGCGTGGCCACCAGGTGCCTGTCGAAATGCCAGCCCCACACGCGGTTGACGATCACGCGGGCGCTCAGAGGCGCGGCATCGGTGAAGATCTTTTCGCCGAGCTCGAGACGTCCCGAGCCGTTCGTGAAGTCGCCGCCCGTCTTGGTGAGCACCAGCGGGAAGCCGCGCGGCGCCGGATCGGCAGGCGTGCCCAGATTGCCGCCGCGATACAGCGGCAGATCGCGCGGCTTTCCCGGCGTGACATCGAAGAAGGTCAGGTCGGGCTCCGACGTGTTCCACCACACCGCCGCGTCGTAGATCGAATTGAGGAACGGCGCCTGCGGATCGATCCGCTTGCGCGGCCCGCCGCCACCGCCGGCGTTCTGCACGCGCTCCGGATTCGGAATCTGATCGGCCGGTCGGGCGCGGGTGTCGTCGGGCGTCGGCTCTCTCTTTTTCAATGTGCCGTCGGGGTTGCGCTGTTCAGGTGGCTTCTCGCCCGGATACGGGACGGTCTTGATGTACTCCGCGATTTGCGGGTACTCCTTCGACATGGCGTCGATCTCTGCCTGCAGCTGCTTCAGCTCTTCGCGGAACTTCCCGACCTGCCGTTCTGCCTGCTCCGGCTTCGAACCCGGATCGCCTTCGAGCAGGTTGGCGGTGTAGTGGAGGTCGAACATCCGCTGATACACCCACATGAAGCGCGTTTCGGTTTTCGGATCGATCTCGAAAAACGGGCGCAGCGAGCGCGACGTCGACGCGAACACGCTGGTGAGCCGCGCATAATCCAGCTGGCGGATCGGGTCGAACTTGTGATCGTGGCAGCGCGCGCATGCCACCGACAACCCGAGCAGGCCGCGCGTGACGGTGTCGAGGCGCTCGTCCCAGTCGTTCAGCTGCAGCGTGCCGAGGACATCGATCGACAGCCGTACGTCCTTGTGATCCTGTGGTCCCAGCGCAATCGGTCCCAGCGCGCGCAGGTCCGGACGTGACGTGCCGGGCATGAGATCTGCGGCCAGCTGCATCTTCACAAAGCGGTCGTACGGCACGTCTCTATTGAGCGCGTCGATCACCCAGTCGCGGTAGCGCCACGCGTGCGGGTATGGCGGGTTGGTGATGTTGCCCGGATTATCCTCACCATAGCGGACGACATCGAGCCAGTGGCGGCCCCAGCGCTCGCCATATTGCGGACGCGCCAGCAGCAAATCAACCAGCTTCTCGTATTTGTTCGACGAAGTATCCGCTGCGTAGGCCTCGACTTCTTCGTAGGTCGGCTTCAAGCCGATCAGGTCGATATAGGCGCGCCGGATGAGCGTGCGATCGTCGGATTGCGGCGAAGGCGTCAGTCCCTTGTCGGCCAGCTTTGCGTACACGAAATGATCGAGCTTGCTACGCGCGGCAGATGCGTGCGCCGAGACGGGCTGCGGGAGCACCTTCACTGCCTGGAACGCCCACCACTGCCGGCCCTTTGCCAGTTCCGTTTCGTCGACCACGCGGCGCTTCACGACTGCTGTTCCGCCTGTGTCCGCGCGCGGATCGGGGGCGCCGCCGGCAATCCATGTTTCGAAGTCGGCGATGACCTCATCGGCGAGCTTGCCGCTCGGCGGCATCTGCAGATGCGGGTCGGCGTATTTCAACGCATGAATGATTTTGCTGTCGCCAGGCTTGCCTGCGACGAGGGCGGGACCGAGCGTCCCGCCTTTCATCACCCCTTCTCTGCTGTCGAGAGAGAGGTAGCCTTTCGGCTCTTTCATCTTGCTGTTGTGGCAGGCGTAGCACTTGGCGGCCAGAACCGGCCGGATTTTCGCTTCGAAAAAGTCGTTGTTGACGCTCTGCTGCGCCGCGGCCGGGCTGCCGGCGAGGGCAAACAGAAGCGCGCCTGCAAGGACGTGTCGAGACACGGTCATGAGACCTCTCCCCGTCTGGAGACGCGGGCCGAAATCGTTGGAAATCGTATGAATGAATATAACTTAGGCGGGATGCGGCGGCAATCGCGTCACTTTGATCACCTGATTGAACAGGTATTCGACCTCGATGCGGTCCCCGTCCTCGAGCGATTCGGCCGAAATGGCCTCGCGGCCGACGCGCGCCGCATTCAGCTGCTCGGTCGGGTCATCGATGTGCGTGAACACGATCTCCCACGACGCCTGGCCGTGGATGCTGATCGGCTGAATGCGTTTGAGGATAGCCTGGCGACTGCCCTTCAACATGCCCATGATTCTACGCGGTTGCACCCCTGAACGGTCAGGCGAACAAGGACGGTTGGTGAGGCTGCTATGATTCAGCCATGAAGGCATCCGATTGCATCCTCTTCAGCGGCGGGGCCCCCGGTGCCGAAGCCGAATTCGGCGCATGCGCCGAACGGCATGGCGTGGAGGAAGTGAACTTCACCTTCGAAGGGCACAAGATCGTCCGTCATCGGGGCGTTCGAGTGCTCAATCATGAGGAACTGCAAAACGGCGACGTGAGCCTCGAATACGTCAGCCACCTCATGCATCGCCGTTACACCGATGCGCCGACGATCAGAAAAGTGCTCCAGACGATGTGGTACCAGGTGAACAACGGCCAGGAAATCTGGGTAGTGGGAACCATTCTCGAGGACAAGACGGTGCGCGGCGGCACCGGATGGGGCGCGGAGTTTGCCAAGCTCTGCAACAAGAAGCTACATGTCTTCGATCAGGAGAAGGCGCGCTGGTTCTGGTGGAACGGCGACGATTGGCAGGCACCCGATCGCAAAGACGGACCCCGAATCATGCATCCGCACTTTACAGGTACTGGAACACGCGATCTCCGAGATTCAGCGAAACAAGCCATCGAGGATTTGTTTTCGCGATCGTTCGGAAATCTGTAACGATTCGCTACAACGCGCCCTCCGAAAGCTTGCCGCAGACGGTACGAGTTCTGCAGTTGTAACAGCACTATGACGAGATTGGTTTGCTGCGTCGTTGTCGCAATCGGGATAGCGGCTTGCACGGCCGGAGCCGAGCAGAAAGACCAGCTGCAGCAGAAAGACCAGATGCCGAAGGGGCGCAATGTGAACCCCGACGCAGGGGTCGCCGCCGATTTCAAGCAGCGTGTGGATGCCTACGTGAAAGTGCGTGCCGGCGCCGAAACCGCATCGCCCGACCTGAATCAGACCAAGAAGGCGCAGGAAATCGTGACTGCCGAGAAGTCAATCGGTCAGCGCATCCGTGCCGCCCGGGTCTCAGCCAAACCCGGCGACATCTTCACGCCAGCCACCCAGGCCCTGTTCAAACGAATGTTGAGACCGCCGCTTGCCAAAGGCACTGACGCGGCCGACAACAAGGCGATCATCAAAGATGACGCGCCGCAGGCGGGTGAAGTGCCGTTCAAGGTGAACGGCGAGTACCCCAAGGACGCCCCGCTCAGCACGGTGCCGCCGGATGTCTTGGCGTCGCTGCCGCCACTGCCCGAGGATATACAGTACCGGTTCGTCGGGAGTCATCTGATTCTCTACGATGCCAAGGCGAATCTGATCATCGACTACATGCTCAACGCGATGCCGTAAGCCTGAGGAAAGCCATGCGGACACACAAATCTTTGATCGTTTCTTTCGCCGTCGCGGCGGTGCTCGTCGCCGGCATCGCCGCACAAGAGCTGACCGTTCCGAACAAACCGACGGGCACGCTCAGGTTTGCCGCCATCGGCGACAGCGGCACCGGCGACTCGAATCAGTACCGGCTGGCGAAGGTCTTCACGAACCTGTATCAGCGCTTCCCCTATGAGTTCGTCCTGATGATGGGCGACAACATGTACGGCAGCGAGAGCGCGCGCGACTTCCAGCGCAAGTTCGAGATTCCCTATAAGCCCGTACTCGACAAGGGTGTCAAGTTCTATGCGTCGCTCGGCAACCACGACAGCACGAATCAGCGGATGTACAAGCTGTTCAACATGAACGGCGAGCGTTTTTATACCTTCAAGCCCAAAGACGGCATCCGCTTGTTCGCGCTCGACAGCAACTACATGGATCGACCGCAACTGCAATGGCTGGAGAAAGAGCTCGCCGCCAGCGGATCCGATTGGAAGATCATGTATTTCCACCATCCGATTTATTCGTCGGGCGGCCGCCATGGGTCGGACACGGCACTCCGCGATCAGCTCGAACCGCTGTTTCTCAAGTACGGCGTTGATCTGGTGCTCGCGGGTCACGAACACTTTTACGAACGCCTGAAGCCCCAGAAAGGGATCCACTACTTCATCTCGGGCGGCGCCGGTAAGTTGCGCCGCGGCGATGTGGGCGGGCAGTACACGGAGAAGGCCTTCGATGAGGGCTTTCACTTCATGATTTTCGAGATCGAAGGCGATCGCTTGCACTTTCAGGTGATCAGCGATCAAAGTAAGACGGTGGACTCCGGCATCGTCACGCGACGGACTGTCGACAACAAGGCCGCGCCATCGCAGCCGGCCGCTCCGTCGGCCAAGCCCGTTCCGCCCCAGGACAAACCGTCTACGTCAACCGCGAAACCGGCGGCGCCAGCAACGGCCAAACCCGCGGCGCCAGCACCTCCGGCCGCGACGACAGCGAAACCCGCCAAGCCCTGACGGCTGGTCACGGCACGGTGGTAGCCGCGCGGGCGAGCACGTGGGAGGAACTGGAGGCCATCGAGTCGAAATAACGGACGAATCGACTGGTCTCCACGCTAGTGTACGAACGCAGGTTTTCGGCCCATCGGAATCCGATAACCTGAAATTGCAGTGCCGCTTCGATCCGAAGCGGCCCCTTCCAGCCAGCGCTGTCAATCGAATAGCGAACCCGGTCACCGCCTCCCGAAAAATCCGAATCGCGTGACGCCTCGCCTGTGACGGCAATCCAGGCATCGGCCGTTGCTTTCTCGAACCCCTTCGGCAACAGTCGATTGTCCTTGGCGTAACCCGTCGCGGTGAGCAGTCCCGTCGTCGGACGCCCGGCCGGATCCCGCATTACCGACTCGAAGATCTGTACCTGACCACGATCGCGGATCTCGACATGATGCGGCTCGACCGCGGAGGGATCGGCATCGTTGTCATTGCCCTCGATCGCGCCGCGCTGATCCATGGCGCCTGATTCGAAGACGATGCGGCCTGAATGGTCGCGGACGACAACATGTAGCCATGCCCGCCGCGACGGGTAGCCGGTCGGCAGCTTATGCCCCGTCATATTTTCGACTGAAATGTCCGCAATCAACCGATCCTGCGCCATCCTCGCATCGACCGTCAGCTTTGCCGTCGCGGTGGCGAGATTGACGCCCGTCGCTTCGGCGGCCGCGTCGAGCTCCCGCGAGGGTACCGTCACCCCGAGCTCGCCGCGATAGCGGTTCAGCATCCGCTGCATGAAGAAGTTGCCTCCGATGAATGTATGGCGCGCAAAACCCGTGCGCGGCGCGCCGAGCACGGATGCGATCGCGGTGTCCTCCTCGACGGTCGGCATGTGGCACGACTGGCAGCTGCGCTGCTCGGCGGCATAGGCGCTGTGTTTCCACTCGAGGAATGGCATCTGCTCCGGCAATTCGCCGATGACCTCACCGTTCGGCCCGAGCGCTTTCGTGACGAGCGTGTGGCACGTCGCACACAATTCGGACTGGCGCAGGTGCGTAGCTTCGGTCGGCTGAAAGCCGGTCGCCGATCGCATGATCGTCGACATACCGCGTTCCACCTGGAACGGGCCAAACATCGGGCGCGGTGCCGGCAGGCCAGGCGGTGAGACGGCGTATCCACCGGTGAAGCTCTCGCGACGACCGAAGTTTCGATCGGTAAGCTGGTGACACAGCGAGCAGGCGACGCCGTCGTGCGCCAGACGATCGAGCCGGCCCGATTCCGGGCTAATCGGCAAGTGCGCGAACACCCGCCCCTCGCCGCCCGCAAGCTTCGCTTCGGTGCGCGCCATCGGCATGTGACAGGTTGCACATTCATCTTCGATGGCGCTCGCCGCCTTCGGGTGGTCGATCACTTCCCGCCTGACGGCCGCCTGCCAGTACGGATCGCGCGCGGAGTTGGCCATCATCGACGCGCGCCACGCGACGCCGATCGACACGTCTTCGCCCGAAGGTGTACGCAAACCGTTGTGGCACGCCATGCACTGGTCGGAGCGTTCGAACACCTTCGCGGCATGCGGTTCGGGCTGGGCAGTGATCGCAACGGCCGCAAACACGCACACTCCGAAAACAGGAAATAACCGCATCACCATCCCGAGAGGAATCCGCCGTCGAACCAGTCCCATAACACGTAGACGAGCCCGCTTACACGGCGCGTGTTCCGATCGGTCAATGGGATTTGCACGCCGGCGTTGAACAGCACATGCTGACGCGTGCTGAGACTGATTTGCATTTGCGGGAGTGCATCCCACTCCACCTTCGCCGCCGATCCCAGCTCGCGCGTGACGAGCAGCTCGACCATCGGCGACCAGGCGCGTCCCCAGCCGGCGGTCGTGAACGTCTTTCCGACCGCGGCGCGCCCGAAGAGCTCGTTCGAGACCATCTTCTCGGTCGGCGCCTCCACACCCGCATGGGCGTGGAGAAACCCATCGGCAATCAGGGGCAGCACCTGACTGAATGCCGCGAACGCCTCGAATACCGCGCCCTGTTCTGAAACTTTGAGCTCTCCCCCGCCGGCCAGAATCGATCCGTGCCGGTGACTGTCGAACAGCACGTGTTTGTACGCGCCGCCGATCTCATCGACGTCGCGCGCAAATATTTCGTATTGCCCGCGCCGGCCGGCACGCCGCTCGTACACAAACACGCTGCTGACGCGTCTGCCGTCATTCGGCGAAACCGTCATCGTCATGACGGCTTCGTTTTCGGGATACGCCTTTTCGGTGACGAGAGCACGCGGCATGTTGAGGTCGCCGTGCGGCCACCCGCGTTCGGAACAGAAACCTCGAACGTGAGCGATCACCTTGCCGACCTCATCTGTCGACAATTCGTCACCGAAGGCCGGCATCATGCGATCGAAGGCGCGCGCGGGGCCGCCGTGCCGGATCACCGCCTGCCAGTCGAGATCGGCTTCCGGCGTGGTGAGACGGCAGTCGGTAAAATCGGGGAGCTCGGTCGAAAATCCGCGAACGGCGCGCGGCTGCCCTCGTCCGTCGGCGCCGTGACAAGCGGCACACGCGGCGAGATACAACTGCTCTCCCGTCAGGGATGATCGATCAGGGTTCTGTGCGCCGAGCTGTGCACTCAGCGTGAGCAGCGCGGCTGCCACGGCAACGATGCGCATCGTTCGCCGAACGTACCATGGAGTGCGGAGAACCGAGAAAGGTGAGACTCGATCTGAGATTTGATCTCAGGTTTGCTGCAGCCAGGCCTTCGCTCGAGTGAGGTCGTCGTGCACGAGCTGATGGCCTGCCTGATGCCAATGGACGGCCACCTTGGCGCCGGCCGAGCTCAACAATGCGGCGAGCCGGTCCGTTTCGGCAACGGGCACCAGCGGATCGACGCGGCCGTTGGAAATGAGCGCGGGCGTGCCTGGAAGCGACGGCAGCGGGTCTGGAACGATCGGGACCATCGCGCGAAACATCACCGCGCGCTCGAGCGCGCCGGGCGCCAGCAGCAGGAGCGACGCCGCGATGTTCGCGCCGTTCGAAAATCCCACAGCCGTCACGCGATGCGGATCGAAGCGGTAATGCGTGCCGGCTTCGCCGATGAAATCGGCCAGCTCCGCGGTGCGCTGCCGGAGATCGTCCAGGTCGAATACCCCTTCCGAAAGGCGGCGAAAGAACCGAGGCATGCCGCGTTCGAGCACCTTTCCTCTCGGACTCAACACGCCCGCGCCGGGCAGCAGCTCCGCCGCCATCGGCACGAGATCATGTTCAGTGCCGCCGGTGCCGTGCAGCATTAACAGAGTCGGCGAGCCCGGTGCCGAGGGTGGCTGGTAATGGTGGGTGAACGACAGCATCAGGACGTGGGCACTGATAACGGCGGCAGCGCGCCTTGAATGATTTCCCGCTGGGCTTCCAGCCAGGGCGGCAGCACCAGCGACTCGCCTAGATGTGCGGCGTCCTCGTCCACCGCGAAGCCGGGACCGTCGGTGGCCAGCTCGAACAGCACGCCGCCGGGTTCTTTGAAATACACCGACTTGAACCAGAACCGATCGATCACGGTCGTCGGATGCGCGCCGGCGCCCTCGACGCGCGCGCGCACGTCGCGCTGATGCGCCTCGTCATCGACACGCCAGGCGAGATGATGCACGGCGCCGACACCCCAGGCCCCGCGCCTTGCCTCGGGCGCGTCGCGCACGTCGATGACGCCCGCGCTGTCAGGAAATCCGTACCGCGTCCACCCGTGCTCCGCCGCCAGTTCGCGGAACCCGAGCGTCGACGTCAGAAACTGCGCGGTCACCGAGGCGTCGCGCTCCCACACCTGCGCACCAAACAGGCCGCGAATCTGCCGTTCGACTGGAACAGGACTGTGTTCCCACGGCGCGAACGGGCGTCCCGGCCGCGTTTCGACCAGCGCGAGGCTCAATCCGTGCGGGTCGGTGAGGGTCAGGACTTTTTGCCCGAAGCGCGTGTCCATCGGACCGACAGACGTGCCGTAACGGCCGAGCCGATCCGCCCAGAACGCGAGGGCTCCCTCCGGCACCTCGAGCCCGACTTCCATCGCCATTCCGTGGCCCGCGCGCGGCGGGGCGAGGTGGGACCACGGAAAAAACGTCAGATCGCTCCCCGGGCTACCGTCGGCGTCGGCGTAAAACAGGTGATACGTGCCGGGATCGTCCTGATTGACGCTTCGTTTCACCAGCCGCATGCCCAGCACACCGGCATAAAAATCGAGGTTTTCCTGCGCCGGTCCGGCGATCGCGGTGATGTGATGAAGCCCGTTGACGCCACGCATGGGGTTCATTATCAACCCGATGCGCGGCCACGTTCATGGCGACAGGATTGTCGACGTTTCTTGTAAACGAACAACGATGTAGTTTTTTGCGCAGACTGGTGTCGATTGTCATCCGGAGGTCACGACCGCGGAGGGAAGGAAAACCGACAATCCCGTCTGGAATTCCCATCCATCCAACAGTCGCGTCGGGTAAGGTCATGCAACAAAAACATCGCAACGATCCTGATAACTCGATGATTCTATTGGCGAAACAGGCAAAGACCATCATGACAGACTTCACGCTGTCGCTGGCGCACATCTTGATATGTAAGCGCCGAACATCGACAGACTTGTCCTAACCCTCTTCTTCGAAGGTGTGAGATGAATCAAGCAGACACAGCGTGGATGCTGGTATCGACAGCGCTCGTTCTCCTGATGACGCCGGCCCTGGCGTTTTTCTACGGCGGCCTCGTGCGATCGAAAAATGCCCTCAACACGATGATGATGAGCTTCATATCGCTCGGCTTCGTCGGCGTGCTCTGGGCCGTCATCGGGTATTCGCTCGCCTTCAGCGCCGGCGGCAACTATCTCGGCGATCTTTCGCGCCTGTTCCTGCGCGGCGTCGGGCTCGAGGCGCAGGGGTCGATTCCGCACTACCTGTTCATGGCCTACCAGGGCACGTTCTGCATCATTACCGCCGCGCTCATTTCCGGCGCGATCGTCGAACGCATGCGCTTCTCGGCCTATCTCACCTTCATCGTCTTGTGGTCGGTGGCGGTTTACGCGCCGGTCGCGCATTGGGTCTGGGGCGGCGGCTGGCTCGCCGACATGGGGGCCCTCGACTTCGCCGGCGGCACGGTCGTGCACGTGAACGCCGGAGTCGCCGCGCTCGTCGCCGCGCTGGTCGTCGGCAAGCGCAACGATTATCCGAGCTCGTCGCTGCTGCCGCACAACGTGCCCTTCACGCTCCTCGGCGCCGGCTTGTTGTGGTTCGGGTGGTTCGGGTTCAACGCGGGCAGCGCCCTGGCGGCGAGTCCGATTGCGGGGCTCGCGTTCGTCACGACGTTCCTCGCGCCCATGGGCACGCTGGTGGTCTGGACGCTTCTCGATTACGCGCGCTCGGGCAGGCCGACCGCGGTTGGCGCAGCGACGGCGATCGTCGTCGGCCTGGTGGCCATTACCCCGGCCGCGGGTTTCGTCGGTCCGATGAGCGCGATCGCGCTCGGCGCGATTGCCGCCGTGCCCAGCTACCTCGGCCTGGTCTGGCGCGCCGGGACTTCGCTGGACGATTCGCTCGACGTCGTCGCCGCACATGGTGTCGGCGGCACCGTGGGGGCGCTCCTGACCGGGGTGTTCGCGCAGAAGGCGCTGAACGGAATCGCCGATGGGGCGCTCTTCGGCAACCCGGCGCAAATCGGCATTCAGGCGACAGCCGTCGCGGTGACGATCATCTACAGCGGCGTCGTCAGCTTCATTCTGTTGAAGGTCATCGGGCTGATCATTCCGTTGCGCGCCACCGCCGACGATGAGGCGGTCGGGCTCGACGTCAGCAATCACGGAGAAGAAGCGTACGTGCACGGCGAGCCGAGCCTTACGCCGAAGTTCCACGCCGCCACTCCCAAACCGGCTTCAGCGCTCAGATCGGAGCTCGCATAATGAAACTGATCAAAGCGATCATCCGCCCGAACAAGGTCGACGATCTCAAGGAAGCGTTCGCCAAGATCCAGATTGCGGGCATGACGGTGACGGAAGTCCGCGGTCATGGCCGGCAGAAGGGGCACACTGCCGTGTATCGGGGCCGCGAATACGAAGTGACGCTGCTGCCGAAAATGCAGATCGAAACGGTCGTGCCCGACGAGCTGGTCGAGCCCGCGCTCCAGGCCATCCGGGAAGCTGCACGCACCGGAGAAATCGGCGACGGCCGCGTCTTCATCTGCCCGGTCGAGCAGGCTTATAACATTCGTACGGGGGAAAGAGACGTGGTGTGAGCCCGAATCTAAAATCTAAAATCTGGAATCTGGAATCTGGCAATTCAGCTCATATTTTAGATTCTAGATTTCAGATTCTAGATTTCAGCTTCAGGGGTTCTTCCCACACGCTCCCCAGGCCCACAGTGCGACGGACCACTGCTGTTTCTGGTTGCGGTGGACGACGGTGCGGGCGGTGTCGCGGCGGCCGCGGCGGTCGAGCGACAGGCAGAGCCTGAAATTGTCCCCCTTGGATTGCTGGTGCTCCGCGGAGAGCACGCTCCGGAGGACGATGGCGCCGTCGCTGCGGTTCTTTTTCTTCTGATCGGCGAGCGCAAAGTGCAGCGCGGTCTTTACTTCGCGATCGTCGATCGCGACGCGCTGGTAGGCGTTCGGCCTGACGGGCGCCGGACGCGGCGACGACTGACCGGCGGTCTCGAAGAGAATGGTGGCGGCAGCCACGAACACTCCCCCGCCGACGATCCATCGGCTTACCCGAAGTACTGCGTGTGCATCCATCAGGGGTCGAAGATCATACCATCCAGCGCTCACGCCGCGACCTTTCGCTGAACTGCCGCCCGCCGACCTGTCGCTGCAGTCCGTTCATTTCACGCTCGTGCTCTTTTCCTTCGGAATCGCGAGGATCTGGCCCAAGCGGACGGAACGGCCGATGTTATACTCTGCGGAGTTTGCGGCTTATCCGCCGCCGCCCGTGTTACGGGCAGCCGGCGGATCCACTCCCTCGAGCCGCTACCCTGCTCAAAGCATCGCAAGGAGCGCGCTGATGGTTTACATCAGGCCGGGGAAGGTCACGTGCGCGGGCATCGTCGTCATCATGATGGTGCTGCCCAACAGCATATGGAAGGGTCCCGACGCGAAAGACGCGCCGGTGTCGAAGCCGAAGATCGAGCGGCCCGCCGAACGGAGCGACTCAGCCGTGCGGCTGAAACTCCGGAAAGTGGCGCGCTGAGCACTCGGGGCACAAGGCGTGGCTGATGTGCAGGTCTGGCGTTTCGGCCAGGTACTTCTCCACTGACTGCCACTTGTCGTTACCCTCGCCCACCCGCACCCGCCGGCAATCAGGACAAATAGGCAACATGTCACTCAACGTCCGGATGCGCAGGTTTGCTGCCTGAAGATCCTCGACGAGCTTCTGCTGCGCGGCATGCGTCCGGTTCCGCTCCGCCGCGATTGAGCTGGTCAACAACGCCACCACCGCGAACACGATCAGACGGAAGATGTCACCCGACTCGACGCCCAGCGAAAACTGCGGGGTCATGAAAAAGTACACCGTGGACAACGCGGCGAGGAGCGTCGCGATGATCCCCGAGATGACGCCCCCATAGAGCGCGGAGATCATCACCACGACGAAGAAGAGCGGCGAAGCGGATGGACGGATGTAGGACCAGAGCTGCCACGTGATGAACGTGGCGGCCGCCGATCCCACCACCGGCAACACCACGCCAACCAGCCAGAAAGGTCTTCGCTGCACTATTCGATGGGTTTAGCCACGACGTATCCGTCGATGTAGGAAAATGAGGTGACGCCCGCAACTTTGTCGAGACCTTCAGTCAGCCGGATCGGAACGCCCCATGGGTCGGTCAGGGTTGCCGTCATCAGTCCGAGCTCCGCGTCGCGCGCATACGGAACATCGAGCTTCACGCCGTTTGCGCCGATCTTGTCGAGATAGGCTCGCAGGTTCGCGGCATCGAATCCGATGCTGTCCATCAGTCTCCCCTTCATCGGTACGCCGGGAACCTTCTGGCTGCCGAGAGGCGCGAACGTGAGGTTCATTCCAGGAACGTCGCCGGACTCATATGGTCCCCGCAGCGTTGGCGCCAGCAGCAGCTTCTGCACGTACCACTTCTTCACGTCAGCGGGATGCTCCATCCAGTAATGCAGATGGTGGCTGACGACAGGCGCGGGAATGCGGGGATCCTCCACCAGTTCCATCCGGAATCCATCCGGGCCGGTCACATACGTCTGCGGCGTGGATTCACGTCCGATGCGGGGCGGGTCGTATTTCAGGCCGGCCTTGTCGAAGCGCGCCGTGAACTCCGCCAGCTTGTTCAGCTTGAGGCCCAGGTGATTGATGGTGGTGCCTTCGCTCGGGCCGGTGCTCGGCTGCAGCCGGAAAAGAATCACCGCCCCGGGAATCGCCACGCCGTCGAGGCGCCCGACCGTGACCGGCCGGGCATCGAACTGCGAAGTCCAAAACCGCCGGTGCGCGGCCACGTCGCTCACGTTCAGGAGCACGTGGCCCATGGTCAGCACGGCATCGCCGCGTGGGAGCAGTTGAGCGCCAACGGGCTCGAGCAGAGCCCCGATAACCGCGGCCGCCGCGAAGCTTGTCTCATGCCGCGTAGTATATAGCGGCCTTAATTATGAGATACTTATATACCGAATTGCCGTCCAGTCAGGCCGATAGCTTCTGCGTGAGCAGACGCTTGAGGTGCGCCCCTGACACCACCGATGTCACATCGAGGCGGCTTTCGTCCAATGCGTCCAGCAAAGCCCGAATCACTTCCGCCCGCGTCAGATTTGCACCGGTCTTGCTTCGGATCACGGTCGTCAGCCGATCGAGCTCGAGCACTTGACGCTCGAACATGACGACCGACACTTTCGTCCAGGCCTCGCGGTGTGTTCGCGGGCGGCCTCGCCGGGCGCGAGGGCGGTTGATGTTGCGGCGGGAAGGGCGCGTGGCCATCTTCGTTCATTTTAGCGAATGTTGTTGCTAGCACAAACCTAAATACGTATGGCTACTCCGTCTAAGCGTGCATCCACAGCTGGAAAAGTCGGACGCCCGCCGGCCGGCGATCGCGGTGAGCGTGTCAAAGATTATCCGCAGGTGAGTTTCCGGCTTCCGAAAATCTCGCGGGACAAGCTGCTCGCGTTGAGTCAGGTGCGCAAGCAGCCGCAATGGCGGCTCATCGTGGAATCGGTCGAGTGCTATCTGAGAGATCTGCCGCGCCACGAACAGGCGCAAATTGCCCGGCTGGTTTCCAGAGGACGTCCAAAAGGATTTGATTGAGCGTTTATGGCAGATCGTTTGCGCTCTCGGCGGGCGGCTGGTAGTTGAAGATCAGAAATATCGTCAGGAGAAATGCAGCAGCGGCTGTCGCGTACGCGCTGCCTTCGCCAAAACGCTGCAGCGCTCCATGGCCCCACACCGGGCCGACCGCGCGACCGAGGCTCTCGAGCGCACCCGCGGCACCCTGCACAGTCCCCTGTTCCTCTCTGGAGCCACTGTGGCTCACCAGTGCCACGATGGTCGCGTTGCATAACCCGACGCCGACTCCCGCCGGGAATCAGGCACAGCAGAAACATCGGAATCGACGTCGAAACAGAGACCAGCCCCCATCCGGCCGCGGCGACGATCAGGCCAACGAGAAACGTGCGCAGCACTCCAAGCGTACGCGCGACGATCCCGACGAGACCGGCCTGCACGATCACGCCGAGAAACCCAAACGCCGCGAGCACGTAGCCGGTGTGGACGACGTCAAAATCGAAGCGGCGCGCCGCGAACATGGCGAAGGTCGTCGTGCACACCGCGAACGAACACCAATAGACGAAATCGGCAATCAGCAGCGGGCGCAGGTTGGGGCGCCGCAGCACGGCGGGTACCGCGCGCCACGGCGAAACGGAGGCCGCGCTGCCGCGGTGGACCGTCTCCGGGAGCCAGATCCACGCCATCACCGCTGCCAGCACGGTAACGGCCGCCGCGGCCCAGATGGGCGCCGTGTAGCTGATGTGCGCGAACAACCCGGCAAGACCGGGGCCGACGATAAATCCTAGACCGAACGCCGCGCCCAGGAAACCGAAGGCCCTGGCTCGCTCTTCAGGCTCGGTGACATCGGCGATGTACGCGCGCGCAATCGTGATGTTCCCGCCCGACAATCCGTCGATGATCCGCGCCGCAAACAACATGGCCAGGCTGTGCGCGATCGCGAGCATCACGAAGCTCACCACCGTGCCGATGAGACTGAAGATGAGGACCGGGCGCCGGCCGTACCGATCGGAAAGCGCACCCAGAATTGGCGCAGCCACGAGTTGCGCGAGGGAAAATGCCGCGAAGAGCAGGCCGATGACCAGCGGAGATGCGCCGAACGTCTCGGCGTAAAACGGGAGGAGCGGAATGATGATGCCGAAACCGACGAGGTTGACGAAGACCGTGAGGAAGATGACCAGCAGCGGACGCGACACGCGTGTTGATTATGTCACGTCCGCGGCGGGGGGGAGGGATCGAGCCAGCCGTGCTCGCGGCTGACTCGATCGGCTGTGAAACGCGTCTTTGACTAGTTGACCGTCGAGCCCCAGATTGCCTTCGACCGGTACCAGTCTTCCGGCAACAGGGCCCACAATGCCTGATCCATGTAGCGGCCGTTGCGCAGGAACGACTTTCTCAAAACACCTTCCTGCACGGCGCCGATTTTTCTCAGCGCCCCGTTGCCCCGGCCGTTTTCGACCGCGGCGCGGGCTTCGAGCCGATGCACGCCGATGACTTCGAAGGCGAAGTTGATCACGAGCTCGGCGCCGGCCGTAAACAGGCCCGAGCCCCAGAACTCGAATCCGATTGCGAAACCCCATTCAGCCGTTCCGAACGTCGGATCCAGCTGCCGCACCTGGAAGAGCCCGACCGCGGTGTCGTAACCCTCGGGAACCACTGCGAGGCAGATGTAGCGTCCGGCCTCGCGCTCCCGCTGCGCCCATGTAATGAAACGCTCGAACCCTTCGATCGTCGTCGGCGGCGGCGAGATGAAGCGGGTCACCTCTTCAGTCGTGAGCAGCGCCAGCAAGGACGCCGCATCGCTCACGCGCAGCTCGCGCAGCGTGATTCCGTCGCCCTGCAGGACCGGCACGGCCTTCTTCCAATCCGAGCTGGTGACCGTGGACGCCGCGCGGCTCGATTTCGCCGTCTTGGTCAGGGTCATCGCGGCAACCGTCGTGTAGCCGTCGCGCATGTGGGTCGCCATTATTTCGACCCTCCCTTCCCGGACGAAGACAGCGGGAGGAGCGAGTTGCCCCAGACGATGTTGTCGTCGTCTCCGAACAAGTTGCCCCACACGATGTTGTCGTCGTCGAGGCCGTTCAGCAAGTTCAGCAGGGCATTGCCCCACACGATATTGTCGTCATCGTTCATTCCAAGAAACGCATTGCCCCAAACGATGTTGTTGCCCCACACGATGTTGTCGTCCTCAGCAAGCAGATTGCCCCAGACGATGTTGTCGTCGTCGTTGTTGTTTCCCCAGACGATGTTGTTACCCCACACGATGTTGTCGTCGCTGTCGAAGTGATTGCCCCAGACGATGTTGTCGTCGTCGCCGAACAAATTGCCCCAGACGATGTTGTCGTCTTCGCTGCCGAGGCCCTCGCCCCAGATGATGTTCAGCCCCCACGCGGGCCGCTGCTCCGTCATCAGTTTTGCCCCGGACACCTTGCGGTTGCCCCAGATGATGAGCTGCGACCAGGTGTAGTTCTTGTCGCCGATAAGCGTGACCGGCGGCAGCGACGAGGACTTCATCCAGTTTCTGCCCACTCCGGCAGACGTGTTGATGGTCCACGCCAGTGTTGCCGCGCCGCCGGCATTGATCTGACCGGCGCCTTGCATCAGCGCATCCGCGGAAGCGCCAGCGTCGCCGGACACCTTGATGGACGAATATTCAAGGACGGCTTTCAGCGCATTTGGCGTCAGACCCGGATTGACCTCCAGCATGAGCGCCACAATGCCGCTCGCGACGCCGGCCGCCATGCTCGTGCCGCTCAGGCGCATGTATTCGCCGACGTTGCCGCGGCTCTCCTGCGTCTTTCGCAGCTTGCTCTCGACCGCCGCGACCGAAAGAAGGTTGTCGCCAGGGGCGACGACGTCGGGCTTGGCAAACCCGTCGTACCAGCTTGGTCCCCTCGAGCTGTAAGGCGCAATGCGATCGTCGTCACGCGTCACTGAATCGAACGTCCGTGTCGCGCCGATCGTCAGAGCCGACGGAGCATTTCCCGGTGACGCGACGCCTGCGTAACCAGGCAGTCCCGTCTTCCTGCTGATGCCGTAGTTTCCGGCGGATACGACAACAACCAGGCCATGTCGCACTGCCTGTTCGACCGCCTGAACCAGCGGGTCGGACGCTGCCGATTCGTAGATAGGATGTCCCAGCGAGAGGTTGAGGACGTGCAGGTTCAGCGCGGCCTTGTTCGCGATCGCAAACTCGATTGCGCGAAGCACGTCACTCGTAGAGCCCGCACCGTTCTTGTCGAGCACTTTCAATCCGATCAGGCGCGCACCCGGCGCGATCCCAACGGAGCGGCCGCCAATCAGACCAGCGACGTGGGTTCCGTGACCGTATTCGTCGCTCGGCGCCGTCGCGCGGACAGCACCGCCGGTAAAGTCGAAAAACGCGGTGATGCGGTCTTCGAACTCGGGTCCCGGCGCGATCCCGGAGTCGATGACAGCGATACCGATGGCGGACGCATGACCTTTGAGGCCCCAGTCCTCCAGCATGCGCAATGTGCTGGCGTAGGCAGGATCCGCAGCGTTGACGGGACTACCGAGGAAGCTTGCCGCCCGCAGCTCCGGCCAGGCGAGCGACGTCCTGAACATCGACGCCTGAAGTTTGCTCGCCGCCTCCTGCTGAGGGGTCAACGCCGTCTTTTTCGTCGTAACGGACTTCGCCGTTGTGGTTTTCCTGGTAGCCGCAGCATGGGGCTGCATCGGTGCGTCTGTCGAAACCGATTCGATCGCTGACATCGCCGCCAGCGCGGGCAAGTCGTCGCAATGGACCTCGGCAGCAACGGCGTCAATCGACGTCAGTTCAGCATTCACGCCATCGCCGTGAGCGCTGAGCGAATCGCGCATACCTTTGCGGTAGCCGCTCTTCACACGAATGATGACGTTCCGCGGTCCACCGGAGCAGCCGTCCTGCACAACCTGCTGCAGCGACGTGTCGAGCTTCTTGGGATGCTCCTGGCCCCACACCGCCTTACCTGGAGCAATCGCGATCGCCGCAGCGGCGAGGGCGACGCGCAAGGAGAACGAGATAGTCATGCCCCTCATTGAGCAATTGCGTGACCAGGCGCCTCACCGATACTGTGCGAGACCATAACCCTTTGCTGTTGTGATGTTTGCCTGGATCGCTAGTGGAAATTTCAGGTTGAGCGCCGTGCCCCGTTTTGCGCAAAGTGGAACACGGAAAGCTGGCGCACGCCCTTCGTACGCTCAAGAAGGCCAATTTACTTAGGAATTTCGCGTGTTTTGGCGTGTGTGCTGTTGTGGCGCATTCGCTCGCAGAATGGCACTCGAGAAACGTTCGCGGAAATGAAAGGGTTTTAGGGCGTACTTGGCTGGAAAGGGAGCGATCGGATCAGCCGTGCTCGCGGCTGACCCGATCGTTTCAAACACGTGCCGAACAGTTAATCGCCTAGCCCCAGACCGCTTTCGAACGATCTTCGGGCAGGATGGCCCACAGCGCCTGATCCATATAACGGCCGTTACGAAGGAACGATTTTCTCAAGATACCCTCCTGCACAGCACCGATTTTTCTCAGCGCGCCGTTGCCGCGGCCGTTTGCGACCGCCGCGCGGGCTTCAAGCCGGTGAACTCCAATGACGTCGAACGCGAAATCGATGACGAGCTCAGCGCCGGCCGTGAACAGACCGGAACCCCAGAACTCGAATCCGATTGCAAAGCCCCATTCGGCCGTGCCGAACATGGGATCCAGCTGCCGCACCTGGAACAGTCCAACCGCGGTGTCGTATCCCTCGGGCACAACCGCGAGGCAGATATAGCGACCAGCCGCGCGCTCACGCTGCGCCCACTGAATGAACCGTTCGAAGCCTTCGACGGTCGTCGGCGGCGGCGAGATGAACCGCGTCACTTCTTCCGTCGTTAACAGTGCCAGCAGCGAGGCTGCATCGCTTACCCGCAGCTCGCGAAGCGTGATGCCCTCGCCCTGCAGAACCGGCACGGCCGTCTTCCAATCCGAGGTGACCGTCGTCGCCGCCGGCGCGATGGTGCGCACGATCGGCATGTCGGGGGTCGTGGTGGCTACCATTTGCGTTGCCATTAGCGCACCCCTTCCCTGCGAACGATCGTTCTACGGGCGCGCTCGTTCGTCGCCTTGCCGGAGACGAAGCCTCCGCTCCATCGGAACACGCTGCCGAGCTCCGAGGAGTTGCCCCAGACGATGTTGTCGTCATCCACCAGGCTGTTCCCCCAGACGATGTTGTCGTCGTCGAAGAGGTTGCCCCACACGATGTTGTCGTCGTCGAACAGATTCCCCCAGACGATGTTGTCGTCGTCCAGGTTGCCCCACACGATGTTGTCGTCGTCGAGCAGCAACCCGAGGAGGCTGTTGCCCCAGACGATGTTGTTGCCCCAGACGATGTTGTCGTCGTCGAAGAGGTTGCCCCAGACGATGTTGTCGTCGTCGTTGTCCCAGATGATGTTGTTGCCCCAGACGATGTTGTCGTCGAGGTCGAGCGAGTTGCCCCAGACGATGTTGTCGTCGTCGCCGAAGTTATTGCCCCAGACGATGTTGTCGTCTTCCGAGCCAAGTCCTTCGCCCCAGATGATGTTGAGGGCGAAGGCCGGCCGCTGTTCGGTCATCAACTTGGCGCCCTTGACCCGCCGGGCACCCCAGATGATCGACTGCGACCAGGTGTATGACTTGTTGGCAATCACCGTAGACGGTGTGAGGGAACTCGAGAGCCACGGCGCACCCATCGGCGCCTGGATATTGATCGACTTCGCCATTGCGACCGCACCGGCTGCAGTGATCTGACCGGCACCCTGAGACAGCGCATCGAAGGCTTTCGCCAGGTCGTCGAACACCGGAATCGACGTGTACTCGAGCACGGCCTTAACCGTATTCGGGGTCAATCCTTTGTTCGCGTTCAGCACCAGCGCAACAACTCCGCTCGTCACGCCGGCGGCCATGCTCGTGCCGGACAGCCGCATGTAGTTGCCCTTGTTGCCGCGCTTTTCCTGCGCGATGCGCAGGACGCTGTTGGCGGCCGCAACCGACAGCAGGTTGTCGCCGGGCGCAACCATGTCCGGCTTTGCGAACCCGTCGTACCAGGAAGGCCCGCGCGAGCTGTAAGGCGCAATGCGATCGTCGTCGCGCGACGCTGTATTGAACGTGCGTACCGCACCGACGGTGAGCGCAGACGGCGCGTTGCCCGGTGAGGTGATACCCGCGTAGCCGGGAAGGCCCGTCTTTCTGTTGAGACCGAAGTTTCCGGCGGAAACGACCACCGTCAACCCCTGCCGAGCCGCGTGTTCGACCGCCTGCACGAGCGGGTCGGTCGCAGCAGCTTCGTAAATGGGATGGCCCAGCGAGAGGTTCAGGACGTTGATGCCAAGCAGGCTCTTGTTCGCGATTGCGAATTCGATGGCCCGCAGCACGTTTGCCGTTGTGCCCTGTCCCTTTTCGTCGAGCACGCGCAGGCCGATGAGCCGCGCGTGTGGCGCCACGCCGACGAACTCGCTCGCGATCAACCCGGCCACGTGCGTGCCGTGGCCATACGGGTCGAGCGGAGCGACGGCGCGAATATCGCCGTGAGTGAAGTCGTAGAACGAAGTGATGCGTCCGTCGAAGTCGGTGCCCGCCTCGATGCCCGAATCGATGACCGCCACGCCGATTCCAAAACCGCCCGCCGTGCTGTTGAATCCGTAGTAGGAGGAGTAATCGCCGATTTCGCTGTCGAGCTCGTCGTCGGTGGAAATCTGTGACGCCCGAACAGGCATAGTCGCGAAAAACTTGCGCTTGAGGTCTCGCGCCGCGACACCCTCGCGCTCGCGATTGGCGGCGGCGGTTCTTGCCGCAGCCAGGCCCTCATGCGCCTCGACGAGATCGTCCTGCGCACCCAGCGCTGCCGCTTGCGCGACAGCCGCCTCGGTGCGCGCCTTGTCGAGCGACGCTTCAGCCGAATCCGCGGCAGTATCAGCCTGGAAGAGCTTCGCTTCCGCTGCGGCGATCGCACTCGAGGAACCGCTGCGCTTCGCAGTCGTCAGCGCACGACGCGCCGAGGCCACTTGCGCGTTGGCCTGTGCCAGCACCTGTTCCGCCATTCGCACCGCCTTCTGCGCCGCGACAAGCCTGGCCTTCGCATCCAGAAGCGCGGTGCGGGCCGAGCTCAGGGCTGCTTGCGCCCCGCTCACGACCGTGCTCACCGTGCTGGTCAGCGCCGACGTAAGGTCGAGTGCCTGCACGCCGACTTTCGCATTGATCGACACCGAATCGGTCGAGTCGAACGAGGCGATTGTCATGAGATCGTCGCAGTGCACTTCAGCAGCAACAGCGTCGAGGGCCGGAAATTCTCCCCGAACGAGGTCGCCGTGCGCCGCGAGCGAGTCCCGTAATCCTTGACGATAGCCAGGTTTCGTTCGGACGATAACCGACTGCGTTCCGACGCAACCCCGCTCAACGGATTCGCGAAGCGATTCATCGAGTTTCGCTTGCGAGTTCGTCTGAGCGGCGGCAGCACCCGGAATCAGCAGCGCGGTCAACCCGAGCGCTATGGCTGATTTCTTGAGCTTGATAAGAGAGTTGTCCATCGGGGCGGGTATAGAGCAAGGGATCTGCCATGGTGACCAGAGATGCTACAAACAACGTTCAAACCATTGATCTGACTGGGCTTAGCGAAGGGGTTACAGAACTGACTTTTTAGACATCCAGCGGACAGGAGCGCAGATTGGAACACGGGCTGGCGGCGAGAGAGCGCAATAACTGCGACATTCCGAGTTTTTGCCAGCAAATATCGCAAAACGGCGCAGTGTGCCATTACCGAGCACACGATCCAGATTCGGACGTTGCGGCACCTTGTGGCTTTACTCTTTTTGCTTGTGCGACTTACAGCAGCCGATCGACAGCCGCGGCGGCCAGAACGGCCGCCTCGTGTTCCGCGGCGCGACGAGGCACCTCGACGATTCTCACCCCATGGAGCAACCGCCCAAGCGCGACGGGGTTGGTATCTTCGGCCAGATCAGGATCGGCCCCACGACCATTCAAGACGATGCCGCGAATGGCGATCTCGCGCGATCGCAGCATCATTACTGTCATGGCGACGTGGTTCAGTGTGCCCAGTCCCGCGCGGCCGACGACCACGGCGTCCAGATCGCAAGCCTGAGCCAGATCCAGCACTGTGTAGTTCCACGCCAGCGGCACCATCACTCCGCCGGCGCCTTCGACCACAACCGTGTAGCCGGCGCTTCGGAGCTGCGCGATGCGCGACTCAATCCGATCGGGATCCAGCGTCACGCCTGCGCGATCGGCGGCCACGGCCGGCGCAAGAGCTTCGGGAAGCTGCAGGAGAGGCGCCGCAAGCGGATTGCTGTCTTCGGATGCGCGCGCCAGCAAGTCCGAATCGGACGACTGGCCCGGCGTCAGTCCCGTCTCGACAGGCTTGAACCCAATCGCCCGCACGCCACGGCGCCTGAGCGCAGTGACGAGCGCCGCGGCAATGACAGTTTTTCCAACGCCTGTATCCGTGCCTGTTACGAGCAGATCACGCACCGAACCGCTCCACGATCACCGCATGCAGCGACGCCGCCAGATGCTCGAGCTCCGCTGGCGTCGACGACAGCGGTGGCATCAGTACGACAACGTCGCCCAACGGGCGCAGGAAGATGTTTCGCTCGCGAAGCGCGAGACAGAGGTGGTAGCCATGCCGATCGCCCGTCGCGAACGAAGCCTTGGTCGCGCGATCGGCGACGAGCTCGACGCCGCACATCAAACCGGCGTGCCGGATGTCGCCAACGTGGCGATGTGCCGCGACAGGCGCCAGGGCTTCACGAAGCACGCGCGCTTTCTGTTCGACGCTGCCGATGATTGACCCATCGGAGAGAAGGCCGATTGTCGCAAGCGCCGCCGCACATCCGAGCGCATTTCCGGTGTAGGTGTGTCCGTGAAAGAAATGACGATACTCGTCATATCGTCCGAGAAACGCGTCATAGATGCGGTCGGTGGCAAGCGTCGCGGCGACAGGAAGGTAGCCCCCTGTCAATCCCTTCGCGACACACAGCAGATCCGGGGTGACGCTTTCCCGCTGGCACGCAAACATCGTCCCGGTGCGCCCGAAACCGGTCGCTACTTCGTCGAGGATGAGCAGCGCATCATGCTTGCGGCACGCCGCCGCCGTCCGCGACAGAAATCCAGCCGGAAGCGTCACCATGCCGGCGGCGGCCTGGACGCCAGGCTCGATGATGACCGCGCAGACGCGTCCCTCCGCGCGCTCCAGCGCCGATTCGAGCTCATCGGCGCAATCGATCGCACAATCGCCGGGCGTCTTGCCGATCGGGCAGCGATAACAGTAGGGTGATGGTGTTTTCAGTGACGGCAGCAGGATCGGCTTGAAGACGTCGTGAAACAACTCGACGCCGCCTACCGCGGCGGCGCCGAGCGTATCGCCGTGATAGGCATTGGCGAGACTCAGATACACCGCGTTTTGCGCGGCGGCTTTGCCTTTCGTGAGCAGCCGGTACTGGAAAGCGATTTTCAGCGCAGCTTCGACGGCGGTTGCCCCACTGTCGGAAAAAAACACGTGGTTCAGCCCGTCGGGGGTGATCTCGACAAGGCGGCGCGCCAGTTCGGCGACGCCGGGATGCGTCGTCCCGAGCAGCGTGGTGTGCGCGAATTTCTGGAGTTGCTCCGCGACGGCTGCATCGATTTCCGGCACGCGGTGCCCCAGCAGGTTGCACCACAAAGCCGAGGTGCCGTCGAACAGGCGGCGTCCGCGGTCATCTATTAGATAGTTGCCCTCGGCACGCACCACCACCAACGGCTCGGCGGCGAGGTATTCCCGCATTTGGGTAAACGGATGCCACACATGCTCCGCATCCCACCTTCGAATGTCATCTGGTGATGGTGCCACCGGAGTCTGACCCTATTTTTGCGAAAAACGTAAAGTCATCAGGCGAGTTACTTCTCGCGCGAACCGCGTGAGGTCTTGGTCCGCGACCGGGTAGCGCACCGTGACACGAAGGCGGGCGGTGCCTGGCGCGACCGAGGGCGGGCGGATGGCACGCACGTCGAAACCGGCATCGATCAGCCCCGACTGCAGCGCCAGCGCCGCTTCGTTCGAGCCGGCGATGATCGGCACGATCGGAGAATCGCCGCCGCCTATTCCATCAACCGCGTTCAGCTCGTGCCGAAGCAGCGCCGACTTTCGAAGGACTTCGCTGCGGCGCTCCGGTTCGCGCGCAATCACATCGAGCGCGGCGCTGAGCGCGACCCCGAGCACCGGCAGCGGCGCTGTCGAAAACATGAACGACCGCGCCCGGTTGACCAGCACGTCTTTCAAGGCTTGCGAGCCCGCCACCCAGGCGCCGCCACACCCGAGCGCTTTGCCACCCGTATGGATCGTCGCCGCGACGCGTTCCCGCAACCCGAGCGCTTCCACGCGGCCCGATCCGCGGCCGCCATACAGTCCAGTCGCATGCGCCTCGTCCACGATGACCGCAGCGCCGTTGCGCTCGGCGATGTCGCACACGTCGCGGAGCGGCGTCAGGTCGCCGTCCATGCTGAACACGCTTTCGGTCACGACGAACGCGCGCCCCTTTCGAGGCTGCGTCAGCGCGCTCTCGAGCGCGTCGAGATCCTGATGCGGAAAAATGCTCACCGCGGCCTTCGTCAGCCTGATGCCGTCGATCAGGCTGGCGTGGTTGCGTTCGTCGGAGACGATCAGATCGTCGGGTCCGGCAACTGCCTGCAGGAGTCCGATGTTCGCCGCATAGCCCGATCCGAACAGCAACGCCGCTTCCGTCCCGCAAAACGCGGCGAGGCTGTCTTCGACGTACTCGAATATTTTGTGGTGCCCGCGAAGAAGCCTCGACCCGCCCGATCCCGCCGGCAGGTCCGCCACCATCGAGGCCATCGCATCGGTCAGATACGGATGCTCCGCGAGGCCGAGATAGTCGTTCGACACCAGATCGATGCCCGCCGGCAGACGCATCTGCCGCAACAAGCCCGCGGCGCGAAGCTCGCTGAGCGTCGCCGTCAGCCGGGCCTCGAACTCCTGCCGCGGATTCATGCCTGAAAGCGCAGGCCGAGGCGATCCATCAACTGACGATCCTCGTCGACCGTCGGGTTCGGCGACGTGAGTAGCTTGTCTCCGGAGAAAATCGAATTTGCGCCGGCCACGAAACAGAGCGCCTGCGCTTCGTCGGACAGCGCGAGGCGTCCGGCCGACAGCCGCACGCGCGCGCGCGGCGCGACCAGCCTTGCGCATGCGATCGTGCGCACCAGTTCGATCGGATCGATCTCGTCGGCGTCGGCCAGCGGCGTGCCTGCGGTCCGGACCAGCACGTTGACAGGCAGGCTTTCGGGATGCGGATCGAGCCGGCCCAACTGCGCCAGCAGCGCACATCGATCGCGCGACGACTCCCCCATGCCGACAATACCGCCGCAGCACACGCTCAATCCGGCGTCCTGTACGTGCCGAAGCGTGTCGAGCCGTTCCTGATACGTGCGCGTGGTGATGATCTTCGGGTAGAACTCGGGCGACGTGTCGAGATTGTGGTTATACGCAGTCAGGCCGGCTGACTTGAGCCGGAGAGCCTGCTCGCCGGTCAACATGCCGAGCGTCGTGCAGACTTCCATGTCGAGCGCGGCAACGTCCTGCACCATCGTCAGCACGGCGTCGAACGCCGCGCCGTCTTGAACTTCGCGCCACGCGGCGCCCATGCAGAAGCGCGTGGACCCGTTCGCTTTGGCTTGCCGCGCCGCGTCGAGCACCGCTTCGGGCTGCATCACTCGTTCGCGCTCAACGCCGGTGTCGTAGTGCGCGCTCTGCGGACAATAGGCGCAATCCTCCGGACACCCGCCGGTCTTGATGCTCAACAGCGTGCATCGCTGAACGGAATCGGGATCGTGATAGTGGCGGTGACACGTTTGCGCCCGGAAGAGCAGTTCGGTCAGCGGCAGGTGATACAGCGCTTCGACCGCATCGGTCGTCCAGTCGTGGCGGATGTTCATCGAACCGTATATTAGTTCACACTACTAATTCGTAGGCCTCGGGAACACGATTGAGCATCCGGACGATTTCCGACAGTCCTTCCTCGAGTGCGGCGCGTGTGGCCGGCGGGCCGATCGTGATGCGCACGGCCTGTACGTCTGTTTCGTGATCCACTGCGAACGACTCAGCGCTGTTCAACAGGATTCCACGATGACGGGCGCGCGCGACAAAAGATTCGGTGCTCCATGGCTCCGGCAGCCGCATCCATAAATGCGGGCTGTTGCGGCTGCGTCTGCACGCTCTGCCCCGCAAGCACACTCCGCACGATGTCCTGGCGCGCGGCAATCTCCTTGCGCTTCCACTCGACGATGCGTCCTGCGACGCCGTCGGTGATGAGGCTCGTCGCCAGTTCGGCCATCGCCGGCGGCGCGTTGACGATCGTTCGAAGGACCGAGACGGACAGCCGCTCGATCATCGCTGGAGGCGCCAGCAGATAGCCGATGCGCATTCCTGGCGCGAGGCTTTTAGATGTGCTGGTGATGTAGAAGAACTGTTCTTCCGGCAGCAACGTGGACAACGGTCGCGCGTCCGGAGCCAGAAAGCCGAACACATCGTCTTCGATGATCATCAGTCGGTGCTCGAGCGCCACCTGGGCTATCTGCTCTCGACGCTTCTGCGACATGAACGCCGCGGTGGGATTCTGAAACGACGGAATGCAATACAGCGCGGCCGGCTTGCCAGACCGGCACGCTTCGTCCAGGGACTCCGGCACGATGCCTTCGGCATCCAGCGCGACCGTGCGCAGGTGCAGGTGCAAATGCGCGGCGAGATCGCCCATGCCCGGGATAGGTGAACTCCTCAACCAGGACCTCGTCGCCCGGCTTCGTGAGCGTCATCAACGAAAGCAGAATCGCGTGCTGTCCGCCGCCGGTCACGACGATGCGATCGATCGGCGCCTCGAGACCGGCCCATCCAATCCACGCCGATCCCGCCGCCCGGTTGTGACGTGCACCCGTGTGGTGCTGATAGCCGAAGACGCGCGCGCCGGCTGAACGCGGGATCGACGAGGCGAGCCGATCGGCCAATTCCTCCATATAAGGAAGGGGCATGAGGGCGTTGACGGCGAGGTCGAGCACACCCTGCTCCGGCGTTTCGATATCGAGCGCGCTCGGACGGACGAACGTGCCGCGTCCGACTTCGCCGCTCAACAGGCCGCGGCGCTGCGCCTCGACATAGGCCCGCGTCACCGTCGTGAGCGTCACCCCCAGTTGCCGCGCGAGCACGCGCTGGGTCGGCAGACGGCTGCCCGGCTTCAGGCGGCCCGCCTCGATTTCTGCACCAATCGAGTCGGCGATAGCCTGGTAGATCGGTCCGCTACGTTGTCCCCGCGGCGCAAGCTTTATTGTCATCCATGCAATATGTAATTTGACTGGTTACAATGTCAAGCTAAAATCATATCAATTTTAGAAAGATGGAGACATTACCGGCGCTCGCCGCGGAGATCGCCAGGTTCGGCACGTTCGAAGTGAACCTTCGGACGGGAGAGCTCCGCAAACAGGGGCGGCGCATCCCACTGCAGGAGCAACCGCGGCGGATTCTGTCGGCACTCCTCGAGCGGCCGGGCGACATCTTCACCCGCGAGGAGTTGTGCGGCCGGCTGTGGCCCGACGGGACGTACGTGGACTTCGAGCACAGCCTCAACGCCGCGGTGCGCCGCCTGCGGACGTCGCTGGGGGATGCGGCCGAGGTTCCCCGCTTCGTCGAGACGGTGCACAAGCGCGGATACCGGTTTCTCGCGTTCGACGGGCTGACGCGCGCCGGCCAGTCTCATGAGCGCACCTCGCCCGCCACCATCGCGCACATCGTCAGAACGCGCGCGCGGCTGGCGGTGCTGCCGTTCGGCCCGTATGACGGCTTCACCGACGGTCTCACCGACGAAGCGATTACGCAGCTGACGCAGACCTGTCCGCGGACGATCGGCGTCATCGCGCGCACCTCGGTCGCTCGCGCACAACGCGAGGGAGGCGGCGCGGCCGAAATCGGCCGCACGCTGAGCGCGGATTATCTGGTGGAAGGCAACGTGCGCCGCGACGGTGAACGGCTGCGGATATCGGCACAGCTGATCGAGTCACAGGACGAAACCAACCTCTGGGCGCACACCTTCGATCGCATCATGACCGACACGCTGACCGTGCAGAGCGAGGTCGCCGAACAGATCGCGCGCGCCGTGTCCGACGCGCTGGCGCGGCAAACCGCGCCAGACTAGCGCAGACTATTGCGGCAGCTCGAACGTCGAGGAGTTGCTCCCCTCGAGCGGTTCGCGCGTATCCGAGGCCGCCGAGAAGCGGAGAGCGACGCCGTGGCGCAGCCCCGCGATGGCGGCGTTGAGCAGGTCGTGCGCCAGCGCATCGCTGTCTTCGCCGGGCGCCAGCCGATGGCTGAGCCGGAACACCGCTGCGCCGTATGCCGCCGTCCAGAGAATGCGGAAGATCGCCCCCGGCGTCTCGACCCCTGGAAACACTCCGTCATCGATGCACTGCTGAATATCCTGCTCGATCTCCGCGCGCAGCTCGCGCATGGAACTGAAGCGTTCCCAGTCGCGGCTGATGCGCGGCACCGCGCTATCGACGAAGATCAGCGAGAAATATTCGGGCTGTTCCTTGCTGAACGTGTAGAACCGCCACAGTGCGTCGCGCACCCGTTCGAGCGGAGAATTCGAGTGTTCTCCGGTCGCGCAATGTGTGCGCACGAACTGCAGCCCCTCTTCGGCGAGCGCGAAGAAGATGTCTTCCTTGCTCGCGAAGTAGCTGTAAATAGCGCCTGGACTGTATTCAATTTGTTCCGCCACCTTCCGCATCGAGACGTTGGCGTAGCCTTCGTTGAGGAACAGCGTGCGCGCGGCGTTGAGAATCTTCCGTCGAACCGTCTCACGCTCCCGACTCTGACGCTCTCTGATGCCCATTTCACCTCTGGTCATGGTTTGAACGGTCTGGAATCATGTTAGGATTCCGCGCTTCTCGATCGGTCACATGACAATCACTAACAAAAACGACGCCAACAAAGGCGCTGTCCTGGCTGCACTTACCGCCGTCCGCTCTGCCCTGGAAAATGAGTCGGATAGCCCCCGGAGGTCGCAGGCCCTGCAGCAATGCGACCGTCTGGAGCTCGCTATAGGCCAATTTCACGCCGAGGGGCTCCGGTTTGCGGCCTTTACGCTCCTGAAAATGGTGCAAAGTCCGGGTACGCCTTTCACTGACCCTGTCCACGTGGCGACACGCGGCCTCAAACAGGCCCTCGAGACGGCCGGCTATCCCCACTGATGGAGCGGGTCGGACCAGGGGCGCAGGGGAGCTTGGCCCACCGGAGAGTTGGGGTGAGGCAGCCCGCAGGCGGGCCGATCTGGTCGGCACCCCCGTCTTCTGGCTGACGATCGCCATCACGCTGGCAGCCGCGATCCCATTTGCGGTGTTCCCGCCGATGCGGACCTGGCTCGGCTGCGCGGTCCTGCTCATGTGGACATGCTTTTTCACCGCCAACGCGGTCCGGTCCCGGCGGACGCATTCGGTGATTTCCGCGCCCGTTTACCTGCTGGCTGCCGGTCTCCTCGCCGGGAAGGGCCTGGGGCTCGTGGACGTGGAAATATGGATGGTGTGGGTGCTCGGCGCCGGCGTCATCGCCGCAAACGTGTCCGAGCGCATATTCGGCCGGTATGTGGGCTAGCCACTAGCCGGTGCCTGGTTAATGCAGGGGCCGATCGGTGTTGCGGGTGCGAACCGCTCGCGGTGCGGTGGGCTGCGGGGTGACGCGATCCGGGCGAATCCAGCCGTCGAGCTTGAGCCAATGTTCCAGCGCCCGCCGCCGGCGGAGCAGTTCCGCGGAATCGTCTGAGATCTCGATGTGAATGCGTCCGTCGTTCGAGGTCCAGACCAGTTCGAAGCCGATGCCGGACGACGCCTGACGAATCTCACACTGCAAGCGCTCGCCGGGCCGCTCGAAGAACCAGATCATTCGCTCATGTTTATCGGGCTTCGAGCCGGTCGCCGGTAGTCCGGCTACTACGGGCTACCAGCTTGCTTCCGTTGAGCCGCGCGCTGCTCGCGGAAGTACAACACCTGATATTGCCGGACGTTTTCGTTGTGTTCGGCGAGGGTGTGTGCGAACACGTGCGAGCCGTCGTTACGGCTGACGAAGTACAAATAGTCCACGGTTGCGGGTGCGACGGCTGCCTGGAGAGATGCCAGACCAGGAGACGCGATCGGACCGGGCGGAAGCCCCGGATACCGGTAGGTATTGTAGGGAGAATCGAACTGCAGATCGTCGCGGCGCAGATTGCCGTCATAGCGGCCGGCGCGCTGCAGCGCGTAGATCACTGTCGGATCCGCCTGCATCCCCATTCCGATCTTCAATCTGTTGAGATACACCGCGGCGACGATCGGGCGCTCGGACGGGACTGCGGTTTCCTTTTCCACGAGCGAGGCGAGCGTCACGGCCTCTCTCGGCGTCAGGCCGAGCGCTTCGGCTGCCGCGCGCATCTGAGGGCTGAAGAGCTGTGTGAAGCGGGTAACCATCAGCCCCACCAGCGCTTCAGCGCTGGTGTCGCGCGGAAGCGAATACGTTTCGGGAAACAGATATCCTTCGAGATCGGCCGCGGCCGGATCGAAATCCCGCACAGGGCTCGGATCGCGCGACGCCGCGAGGAACGCCGCCGCCTTGCCAAAGCCCTGCTCTTCGTAAATGCGCGCCATCTCGCGCACCGTCAACCCTTCGGGAAACGTGATGCGCCTGTTGTAGACGTCGCCGCGCGCGATCTTTTCGATCACCTCGACGGCCGTCATCGGCCTGTCGAAGCGGAACTCGCCTGCCTGCAGACTGCGCGAGCGGCCGGTTCGCCACAGCGCCGCGCGAAATGTCAGATCGTCGCGGACCACACCGCTGTCGATCAGCCGCCTGGCGATCGTGCGTGAGCCGCTGCCCTGTTCTATGGTGACGAACCGTTCCGCGGCGTCGTACCCCTTGAACGGCTCGTTCAACCGTTGGTAGATCAGTCCCGCCGCGCCGGCCGCGCCAATGATGGCCAGCGCCACGAGAAGCAGGAACGCCTTCTTCACTTCGACTCTCCTCCGAGGCTCCGGGCATCGAGGTAGTCCTGCAAGATGACCGCCGCCGACGCCGCGTCGAGCTTCGCTTTTCGTTTCCTCCAGTCCTTCTCCCGCAGGGCCAGGCGCTGGTCCGCCTCGCGGCTCGACAGCCGCTCGTCCTGTGCAAAGACGGGAATGCTCAACTGCTGTGCGAGCAGGACAATCATTTTTTGCGCGCGTGTAGTCTGCCCGGTGGGCGATCCATCGAGCTTCCGGGGCAAGCCAACCACTATGCCGGCAACCGGTTCGTCTTCCTCGAGCTCCGCGATGACGGCGCGAAGGTGTGCAATCGCCGTCGCGTCCGAACCGCCCCGCTCGATCGTCTTCAGCGGCCGCGCGAGCGTCGCAGACGGATCGCTCACGGCAATCCCGATCCGTCGCTCGCCCAGGTCGATGCCGATCATGCGCACGATACGAGAGTACCGCACGATTGGTCGATGGTCGATAGGCGGTGGTCCATGGTCAATGGTCTGGTCGATGGTCATCGTGCACATGCTAAAATTACGGTCCGTTCTTGAACATCCCATCCAGTCCGGTGCATCGACGGCGACCATCGCCCATTGACCAGCGCCTCGCGACCATCGCCCAGCACTGCTGGACGATCAGCGCGGTCATCGTCTTGACCGCGACGATCCTCGCAGGTCAGGGCGGAGGCGAGCGGGCGCGCACCGAGTCCCAGGCGCGCCGCGCGAGCGAGAGGCTCGTCGCGCTGCAGCGGGAGGCCGACGCGCTCGCGACGCAGCAGCGCACTTTGCTCGTCGATCTCCGGCGCCTCGAGGTGGAACGCGACCTGCGCAACGAGCAGCTCAAGCAAGTTGAATCCGACGCCCAGAAAGCGGGGCTCGAGCTCGGCAACATCGCCAATCAAATCGACGCGCTCGAAGCCGAAACCGCCGCCACGCGCCCGGTCCTCGAAGCGCGCATGGTGGAGCTCTACAAGCTCGGCGGCGCCGGTTACGTGCGGCTCCTGTTCACCGTGTCCGACCTGAAAGAGCTCGGACGCGCCTACCGCATGGTCGCGGCGGTCGCCGCCCTGGATCGCGCCCGTGTGCTGCGCCATCAGCAGAATCTCGCGCAGCTGCGGGCCGCGCACGCCGCGCTCGTCGCCCGCCGCGCCGAGATGGTCAAACTGGAGCAGGCAGCATTGGTGGCGCGTGGGGCTGCGGAACGTGCCGCGCTGGCACGCGCGCAACTGATCGCACAAATCGATCGGCGTCGCGATCTCACCGCCGAGCTCGCGGGCGAGCTGCAGAGCGCGCAGGTCAAACTCCAGCAGACGCTGGCCGCGATAAACGCAGGCGCGCCCCGCCCCGCGTCCGATGTCCAGGCACTCCCGATCCGGCCGTTTCGCGGCGAACTCGACTGGCCGGTCACCGGGCGCATGCTCACACCTTATGGAAGGGGCGGCTCCGGCGTGACACGTGCGCCAGCGCAGACCGGCGTACAGATGGCGGCCGAAGAAGGGTCGCCCGTGCGCGCGGTTCACGACGGCACGGTCGCTTTTGCCGGCCCGTTTACCGGCTATGGGAACCTCGTCATTGTCGATCACGGAGCCGAGACGTTTTCGCTGTATGGACAACTCGGCGCGCCGCAAGTCGAACGCGGCGCGAAGGTTGAGCGCGGCGACGTGATTGGGACGACCGGGCGCATTCTCGCGGGAATTCCAGGCGTCTACTTCGAGATGCGCGATCGACGGGAAGCCCGTCGATCCGCTAGAATGGCTGAAGAAACGCTGAGCCACTAACATGACTTCACGCACCAGGCTGATTACCATTCTCGTCTCGGCGCCCATCATCGCATTCACGCTCATCGGAGGATTGCTGGGCCACGCCATGGCCCGCGCCGACGAGACGTATGCGAACCTCCGGGTGTTCAACGACGTCATCTCGCTCATCATGGGCAACTACGTCGAGCAGCCGAACATGGATAGCGTGATGCGCGGCGCGATGCGCGGCCTGGCGGAAGGCCTCGATTCCGACAGCGCCTATCTCACGCCGCAGCAGGTGCGTCAAATCGATGGCGGGGAGCAGATTGGCCCCGCCGACGTGGGAATTGCTCTCACCCATCAATACTACTTGCGGGTCGTCGCCGCGCGCGACGACTCCCCTGCCGCCAAGGCGGGGCTGCGTCCGGGCGACTTCGTGCGTGTGATCGACTCGCGCCCGACGCGCGACATGTCTGCGTTCGAGGGGCAGCGTCTTTTGGCCGGCCCCGCCGGCTCGAAAGTGAAGCTCACCATCATTCGCGGCGGCAGCAACACCGAACCGCACATCGTCGAGCTCACCCGCGAGGCGCCTCGCGCCGCCGAGGTCACCAGCCGCATGCAGGGTGACGGCATCGGCTACGTGCGGATTGCCTCGTTCGGCCGGCGCGCCCCCGAGCAGCTGCGAACGCAGATTGCGTCTTTGACCAAGGGCGGTGCGACCCGCCTCATCGTCGACATACGCAACACCGCGTCCGGCGATCTGGCGGAGGGCGCCACCGCCGCGCGCCTGTTCGTGGGAACCGGGACGATTACCGTTCGTGAATCGCGCGTCAACGGACAAGCCAAGATCGCCGCGGAAAAGGGCGACGGCGCGATTACGACGCCAGTCACGCTTCTGGTGGACTCTGGAACGTCCGGTCCCGCCGAGGTGTTCGCCGCGGCGCTTGTCGGGAAACAAGCGCGCTGAGGTCATCGGCGAGCGCACCGTTGGCCGCACGGGCGTGCAGGAGCTCGTGAAGCTTCCCGACGGCAGCGCGCTCTGGATCACCTCGAGCCGTTATCTGTCACCAGCCGGCGCTGCCATTCAGGCCAAAGGTCTCGAACCGGACGTCGTCGTGGACCAGCCCGAAGGCGAGTTCGGCGCTCCACCTCCGCCCGACGCCATCCTGCAGCGCGCCGTCGAAAGACTCAGCGCGAAAAAGGCCGCATAGGCCTCAATCTGCTATAATTTTCCGTTCTGTTGGTGCCTATGTGTGACGCGTAGGCGCGTAGCTCAGCGGTTAGAGCGCCTGCTTGACACGCAGGAGGTCAGTGGTTCGATTCCACCCGCGCCTACCAATCCGCTCACGCTTCCAGACACCAACGTAGATTCGGTTGGCAAGCCATCGGAGGTTGTCCACCGTAGCGCGACGCGCGAAGGTGGACGGTTTTAAGTTCCGATCTCTTGTCCCAGCTCACCATTACCCTTCCCGGACGGGTCCACAAAGTCGGTTCCGCGCGCAACGACTGTCGGCGACATCGCCGCGTCGATATCGCCTCGCCTGGCGGCGGCAGCGTATGCAGGAACAGTCAACGACCGGGTGGTCGATCTCACATATCCGATCGAGGAAGACGCCCGGGTGCGGATCCTCACGAACAAAGATCCCGAAGCGCTGACCGTCTATCGCCACAGTACGGCGCATCTGCTCGCCGCGGCGGTCACGCAGCTGTTTCCGAACGTGCAGTGCGGCATAGGTCCGCCGACCGACGAGGGCTTCTTCTACGACTTCGTGGTCGAGAAGCCGTTCGTGCCGGAAGATCTGGAAGCGATCGAAAAAAGAATGAAGGAGATCGCCGCCGGCGACTACGTCTACGAGCGTCAGATGTGGCCGCGCGACGAAGCGATCGATTTTTTCCGCAAGCGCGGCGAGCCGCTCAAAGTCCAGCTGATCGAAGAGAAAACGGCCGGTCAGCACGACGTGTCGGTCTACACGATCAAGGACCGCGATCTGTTCGTCGACTTCTGCGTCGGGCCGCATGTGCCGACGAGCGGCCGGTTGAAGGCGTTCAAGCTGCTGAGCACGTCGAACGCCTACTGGAAAGGCGATGCGCGCAATCAGCCGATGCAGCGCATCTACGGCACGTCGTTTTTCAGCGAGAAAGACCTCCAGGCCTACCTCACGCAGATTGAGGAAGCAAAGAAGCGCGACCACCGCAAGGTCGGCCGCGAGCTCGGCTTGTTCATGTTCCACCAGTGGGCGCCGGGCGCTGCGTTCTGGCTGGCGAAAGGCACGACGCTTTACAACACGCTCGCCAACTACATGCGCGGCGTGCTCTTTCCTGCCGGCTATGTCGAAGTGAAGACGCCGCTCGTCTTCAACAAGGCGTTGTGGGAAACGTCCGGACACTGGTCGCACTATCGCCAGAACATGTTCCTCATCAACTCGGAAGACGAGCAGATGGGCGTCAAGGCGATGAACTGCCCCGGCCATATGCTCGTGTTCGCGAGCGAGGTGCGCAGCTACCGCGACCTTCCCCTGCGCCTGCACGAGCAGACGCCGCTCCATCGGAACGAAGCCTCTGGCGTGCTGTCGGGGCTCACCCGCGTACGTCAGTTCTCGCAGGACGATGCGCATTGTTTCGTGGCGCAGGATCAGATCGGCGAGGAAGTGGAGCGCCTGCTGGGTCTCGTGCAGCGGGTGTATGCGGACTTCGGCCTGCAGTTCGAAGCCAAGCTGGCCACGCGTCCTCCGGAGTTTCTCGGCGAGATCGCCACGTGGGACTCCGCGGAATCGCAGCTGCGCGCGGCACTCGAAAAAGCAGGGCAGGCTTACACGCTCAACGAAGGCGACGGCGCCTTCTATGGACCGAAGATCGACTTCGACGTCACCGACGCGATCGGCCGGAAGTGGCAGTGCGCCACGATTCAACTCGATTATCAGCTGCCCGCGCGGTTCGGGCTCAAGTACACCGGCGCCGACAACGCAGAGCACATGCCGGTGGTCATCCACCGCGCGATCTACGGAAGCTTCGAGCGGTTCATCGCGATCATGATCGAACACTACGCCGGCGCGTTTCCGCTGTGGCTCGCGCCCGTGCAGGTGGCCGTGCTCCCCCTCGCCGACAGGCATGCACCGTACGCCGACACCGTCCGTTCGCGTCTGGCCGATGCGGGCTTCAGGGTGCAGGTCGACGAGCGCGTAGAGAAGATTGGATATAAGATCCGTGAGGCGCAGCTTCAGAAGGTTCCCTACATGCTCGTCGTCGGGGACAAGGAAGCGGCGGAAGGCACGGTGGCGGTCCGCAGCCGCCTGGGCGGCGATCTCGGAGCGCGCGCCCTCGATGCATTCATCGCGTCTGCGGTAGAGGAAGTGGAAGCAAAGGGGCAGCCACCGGCGGCCTCGGGCACGTAAGGCGGAATTGGTGTTCCGCCATCAGGAGGTTTTATAGCTTTCGATCGATCAGGACCGCGGCGTGACGACCGTGTTCGCGTAAACGAACGCATCCGCGTAAGGGAAATTCGGGTCATCGATGACGACGGGAAGCAGCTGGGCATCATGCCGCCGCCGCAAGCGCTCGCCATCGCCAAGCAGAAGGGGCTCGACCTGGTGGAGATCTCCCCCACCGCCGTGCCGCCAGTCTGCCGGATCATGGATTTCGGGAAGTATCAGTATCAGGAGCAGAAGCGGGCGCGCGAAGCGAAGAAGCACCAGAAGGTCATCGACGTCAAAGAGATCAAGTTCAGACCGAAGGTCGACGAGCACGACTATCAGTTCAAGAAGAAGCATATCGAGCGCTTCCTCGCTGAGGGCGACAAGGTCAAGGCGACGATCTTCTTCCGCGGGCGGGAGATGGCGCATCCCGAGATCGGCCGCCGGATTCTCGAGCGTCTCTGCGATGAGCTTGCCGACGTGGCGATAGCCGAGACTATGCCGCGCCAGGAAGGCAACCAGATGCACACGATTCTGGCCAAGAAGCCGGCGGGCGGCGGCGGACGGGCGCCCGCGCGCACGGCGGCGGCGAAGAGCGACGAATAAATCAGAGAGAGACCATGCCAAAACTGAAGACACACAGGGGCGCGGCCAAGCGGTTCAAGAAGACCGCGAGCGGCAAATTCATGCGGAGCAAGGCGTTCAAGCAGCACATCCTGACGAGCAAATCGTCGAAGCGGAAGCGCCGCATGCGCGGGACGACGGCGGTGAACAAAGCCGACTCCGCGAAGCTCGCGAAGATGCTGCCATATAAATAGCCAGTAGCCGGTAGCCAGTAGCTGGCAGCCAGGGTAAGAGGACAAGATGCCTAGAGTAAAGCGAGGTACGGTACGGCGGGCAAAGCGGAAAAAGCTGCTCGCGCGTGCCAAGGGTTATTACGCCAACAAAAGCAAGCTGTATCGCGCCGCAAAAGAATCGGTCGACACGGCGCTCAAATACGCGTTCGTGGGACGGCGCCGCAAGAAGCGCGATTTCCGCACGTTGTGGATCGTCCGCATCAACGCGGCGGCGCGGGAGCACGGACTCACCTACGCGCAGCTGATGGCCGGCCTCAAGGCAGCCGGCGTGACGCTCGATCGCAAGATGCTCGCAGACGTCGCCGTCAACGAGCCGGCGTCGTTCGCCTCTCTCGCCGCGCAAGCCAAGGCGGCGAAGCCGCTCGCGACTCCACGCCCGGTGCGCGCCGAAAAGGCCGCCCGTCCGGCGAAGACCGTGAAGGTCCGCGAAGCCCGCACCTAGGAGCCTGTCCGAGTAGTGACGAGCGACTCCGACATTACCCGACTGCGCGGCGAGTTCCAGCAGGAACTCGCACGCGTGACGTCGGAGTCGGATCTTCAGGCTGTCCGCGACAAATACCTCGGGCGAAAGAACGGCGCCGTCACCGTCTTGATGAAGTCGGTGGCGACAGCTCCGCCGGAGCTCAAGCCGGCGCTCGGCAGGTCGGCGAACGATCTCAAGCAGGAAATCGAGCAGCAGCTCGCCGAGCGCAAGACCGCGATTGACGCCACGAAGGCTCCCGTCGGCGCGGTCGATATCACGCTGCCTGGCCGCAAGCCTGCGATCGGCCATCCCCATCCGCTGACAATCGTCCGCGAACACATCGAGGCAATCTTCACGCGCCTCGGGTATCAGGTGCTGGAAGGCCCGGAAATCGAAGACGACTACCACAACTTCGAAGCCCTCAACATGCCGTCGGAACATCCGGCGCGCGATGCTCAGGACACGCTGTACCTCGTGGGCGAAGTTCCCGGCGCGCCGGTCAGCGGCGGCCCGCGGCGTCCCGCGACACTCCTCCGCACGCACACGTCGCCGATGCAGATTCGCTACATGGAGACGCATGAACCTCCGGTGCGAATCATCGTGCCCGGCAAGGTGTATCGCCGGGACGACCTGGACTTCACCCACTCGCCCATGTTCCAGCAGGTCGAAGGTCTCGTCGTCGGCGACAACATCACGATGTCGGACTTGAAAGGCACGCTGACCGCGTTCATGCGGGAGCTCTTCGAGCCGGACACCAGAGTCCAGATTCGCCCGAGCTTTTTTCCATACACCGAGCCGAGCGCCGAGGTGTTCATCGGCTGCGTCTTCTGCCGCGGCGCCGGATGCCCGATCTGCAAGCGCACAGGCTGGCTCGAGGTAGGCGGCAGCGGCATGGTGCATCCCGCGGTTTTCGAGTCGGTGGGATACGACCCCGACCGCTATAGCGGCTTTGCGTTCGGCATGGGCATCGAGCGCATCGCGATGCTCAAGTACGGCGTGGAAGACATCCGTCTTTTCTACGAGAACGATTTGCGCTTTCTGGAGCAGTTCCCATTGTGAGCTTCCAGACAGAGGTGCCACTAAGCACACAGGCGATCCAACCAAAGCCGAGCGGCGAGAGCCGCGAAGGCACAGGCGCGCGGGGTGGGACCCGCGCGCAAACTAAAAAATGAAGGTACTCGTTTCCTGGCTGCGCGATTTCGTCGACGTCACCGCATCGCCCGAAGAACTCGGCGACACGCTGACGATGCGCGGGTTCGAGCTGTCGTCGATCGAAAAAGTGACGATCGACGATGGCCGATCGACGATGGACGATGGACGATCGACGATCGACGACGCCGTCCTCGACTTCGAAGTGACGGCGAACCGACCCGACGCCTTGAGCGTGATCGGGTTCGCACGCGAAGCCGGCACGGCGTATTCATTGCCTGTGAAGCCGCTCGTTCCGAAGCCCCTCCCTCAGACGCCTGCGAAAGATGTCGCCGTCACGCTCGAGGCGCCAGATTTGTGCCCGCGCTATGCGGCCGCGGTCGCTGAGGTCACCATCGGGCCCTCACCTGCCTGGCTCGCCTCGCGGCTGCAGGCAGCCGGGGTGCGCCCCATCAACAACGTCGTCGACGTCACGAACTACGTGCTCCTCGAGCTCGGTCAGCCGATGCACGCCTTCGATCTCGAGAAGCTGGCCGGGAAGGAGATCCGCATACGGCGCGCGCGTCCCGGTGAGCGCATCACGACGCTCGACGGCGTGGACCGCGCTCTCGATCCGCAGATGCTCGTCATTGCCGATGGCGAACGCGCGCAGGCCGTGGCCGGGGTGATGGGCGGCGGGCAGTCGGAAGTGAGCGGCAGCACGCGAACGATCGTCCTCGAAAGCGCGTTTTTCAATCCCAAAAGCGTCCGGCTGACGAGCAAGAAGCTCGGTCTGAAAACAGAGGCATCTTCGCGGTTCGAGCGGGGCGCCGACGTCAACGCGGCCGTAAAGGGCATCGAGCGCGCCGTTGCGTTGCTGGAAGAGATCGGCGCGGGCAGCGCCAGCGGGGGCGTCATCGATCAATACCCCGAGCCGGTTGCGCCCAGGAAGATCGAGCTGCGGCGGGCGCGGATTGAGCGGCTTCTCGGCCTGGCGATTCCAGACACCGACGTCGAGCGGATTCTCAAAGGTCTGGGTTTCCAGATCCGGCGCGGCGACGCGGGATGGGACGTCAGTGTTCCAACGTTCCGCGTCGACGTGCAGCGGGAGGTAGACGTCGTCGAAGAAGTCGGCCGCCACTACGGCTACGATCGGCTTCCATCCACATTTCCTCCGCTGGTGGCACCGGCTCGCGTCTCCGCAGGGTCGATCGATCGGGACCGCCTCGTCCGCCGCGTGCTTCTGGCCGGCGGGTGCTCGGAGGCCGTGACATTTACGTTCATCGATGCCGCGCTCGCCTCGCAGTTCACGGACGAGCCGGCTGTCGTGCCGATCGGCAATCCGCTCTCCGCGCAATTCGCGGTGTTGCGTCCATCATTGCTGCCGGGCCTGTTGACGGCTGCGGCTCACAACCGGCGGAGAGAACGGACCGACGTTCGCCTGTTCGAGCTCGGCGCAGCCGTCACGCGCGCAGGAGAATCGCGGCGCGTCGCTCTGGCGCTCACCGGCGACGGAAGCCCACATTGGAGCGGCGGCGGGCGCGAGCTCGATTTCTTCGACGCGAAAGGGCTGGTCGAAACCGTCGCCGACGCGTTGCAGATCGAACTGGCGTTTGCCGACAGCCCGCTCCCAGCGCATCTAGTGCGCGGCCGTGCGGCCTCGGTGTTTTGCGCGGGCCGTCACGCGGGCAGCCTCGGCATGCTCGCGCCGGCGGTCGTGTCGGCTGCCGGCCTGCCAGCGAACGAGGCTGTGTACGTTGCGGAGCTCGACCTCGACGTGCTGAGCGAGGCGCGCTCCACGACGCCGCTCAGGGCGGCGCCGCTGCCGCGCTTCCCTTCGATCGCGCGGGACATCTCGATTGTTGTCGATCACATCTTGCCCGCAGATACGGTTCGTGGCACTATCCGTTCGGCTGCGCCAAATACGCTCGTGTCGATTCGCGAGTTCGATCGCTATCAGGGCAAAGGCGTGCCCGACGGACGTGTCAGCCTGTCGCTCCGACTCACTTTCCGTTCTCCCGAGCGTACGCTTGACGGACGCGGAAGTCGAGACGGCGATGAAAACGATTCTCGATGCGCTGAAAAACGCGCATAACGCAGTGCAGCGCTAGGCCGCCCATCCCGCGGCCCGCGAGTTACGGAGGTCTCACAATGTCTCGTACCGCAACAGCCCCCCGGTCCCTCGATTTCGAACCCATCGATCGTCTCGAAGAAAAAGTGAAAATGCTGGTCGCGATGATTGCCCGGCTGAAGTCCGAGCAAGCGCGCTCGGCCGAAGAAAACTCGCGCCTCACCCGCGAGCTCGAAGCCGCGCGCACCAGAATTGCCGATGCCGAAGCCGGGCTCAACGGAAGTCGCCACTCTGCGCATGGAGCGCGAAACCATCCGCGGCCGCGTGTCCGATATGCTGGAGCAGTTGGAGGGGTTGAGTCTGTAAATGGAATGTGGAAGCTAAAATCTAGAATCTAAAATCTAGAATTTGACGCTGTTCAGTTCTGAGCTCGTAGTTCTTAGATTATAGATTCTAGATTATAGATTCAGCGAAGCACCCTATGCCTGAGCCCACTGTCGTATCCGTGGAAATTCGCGGCCTGCGATATCCGATCAGCAGCACGCTCGACGCCAAATATGTGGCCGGGCTCGCGACCTATGTCGACGAAAAGATGCGCGCCGCGGCCGATTCGACTCCGTCAGGGGACATGCTGCGTCATGCCGTGCTTGCCGCGTTGAACATCGCCGACGAGTTTTTCCGGTGTCAGGATGCGCTGCAATCGCGGCAGGGCGCCCTTACGGAGCGGGCGGCGGCGCTGGAACGGCTCGTGGACGCGGCGCTGGCCCAGTAACAGTATAACCCTAAGCCCTTAGCCCTGAAGCCCTCCAGCCCTCCCTTGCGTATCCAACCAATACAGGACTAAGATCCTTTCGGAAACTGAGTTCCCTGCTTTGCGCGTGATGGTTTCGGAGGCTCGTTTGGGCCAACGTTTAACCTAAGAGAATCGCAACGCCGCGTGGTGCGCATGCCTCGGTGCGAGGAAGCCTAAAGCGCGGCTCCCGAGCGGTTCCACCTGCTTACGCAGGTCCATTCGACCTCCCCACACGGCAAAGCGGGGCCTTTCGCATACTCTCCACTGGGTTCCAGGTTCCACGTTCCGTGTTCCGGGATTCGTTCCGGGTTCAGAGTTCTGGTACACCGTTCCGGGTTCCAGCGGCGGAACCCGTGTCGCGACCTGACGTGAATCCTGAGCCACAATCCACGACACCGGGACCGGCGCTCGGAACCAGTTAAGGACCCGCAGATGGGCCTGTATCTGGTTTACGTCATCAACTTCGCGATCACCGCGGCCGCCGGGGCTGCGATATTTGCCTACTGGGTCGCGAACCGCAAGCGAATCGCCGCCGAAACGACCGGGCGGGCCGAAGAGCAGGCGGCACGCATCGTCAAAGATGCCGGAGCGCGACGCCGAAACCCGCAAGAAAGAAGCGCTCTTCGAGGCCAAGGAAAAGGCGCACGAAATGCGCACCGAGGCCGAGCGCGAGGCCCGCGACAAGTCGCAGCAGCTATCCGAGGCCGAGCAGCAGCTCAGGCGCCGCGAAACGGCGCTCGCAGAGAAGCTGCTGACCACCGACCGCAAGGAGCGCGAGCTGGCCGTCCAGGCGAAGACCATCGCCGAGCGCGAGAAGGCGACGGCCGCCGCCGCCGCCAAATACGAGCAGCTGGTCGCCGCGCAGCAGCACGAGCTCGAGCGCCTCTCGAGCCTGACCACCGAAGAGGCGAAAGATCTGCTGATCAAACACATCGAAGCCGACGCGAGGCGCGACGCCGCGAATCTGGTGAAGCGGCTCGACACCGAGGCGCGCGAGCAGGCTGCCGCCAAATCGCGCCAATACATCACCGAAGCGATTCAGCGCAGCGCGGCCGAACACACGATCGAGACGACTGTGTCGGTCGTCGATTTGCCGAGCGACGATTTGAAGGGCCGCATCATCGGGCGCGAGGGGCGCAACATCCGTGCGCTGGAGCAGGCGACAGGCGTGGATCTGATCGTCGACGATACGCCAGGCGCGATCATTCTTTCGGGCTTCGATCCGTACCGCCGCGAGATCGCGAAGCAGGCGATCGAGCGGCTGATCTCCGACGGCCGTATCCATCCCGCGCGCATCGAAGAGGTCGTGGAAAAGGTCAAGACGGAGATGGAGGAATCGGTCCGCAAGGACGGCGAAGCGGCCGCGTTCGAGCTCGGCATGCACGATCTCCATCCCGAACTGCAGAAGCTGATGGGACGCCTGAAATACCGCACCAGCTACGGCCAGAACGTGCTCAACCACTCCAAGGAAGTGGCCTACCTCGCCGGCATCATGGCCAGGGAGCTCGGCATCGACGCGCACGTCTGCGTGCGCGCGGCGTTCCTGCACGACTGCGGCAAGGCCATCGATCGCGAGCTGCAGGGCACGCACCTGCAGATCGGCATCGATCTGCTCCGCAAGTACGGCGAAAGCGAAGCGGTGGTGATGGCGATGGCGGCGCATCACATGGACATCGACTGGCCTTCGCTCGAAGCGATGATCGTCCAGGCCGCCGATGCCATTTCCGCTGCGCGCCCGGGCGCGCGGCGCGACATCCTCGAGTCCGTACGTCAAGCGACTGGAGAAACTCGAGGAAATTGCCGATTCATTCAAGGGGGTCTCGAAAGCGTTTGCGCTGCAGGCGGGGCGCGAGATCCGCATCATGGTGGAGAGCGAGCGCATTTCGGACGAAGAAGCGGTCTGGCTGTCGAAGGACATCGCGAAGCGGATCGAAAACGAGCTCGAATACCCCGGCCACATCAAGGTGACCGTCATTCGAGAAACCCGTGCCGTGGAATACGCGAAATGACATGCCTCGGGATTGAGGATTAGGAGATTGGGGACTAGGGATTAGGGATTAGGGATTGGGACAGACAGTTGCAGAAATCGGAGAACGTGCACTAATCGAGCGGATTCGGGCCAGATTTCCCCCGCCGCCGTCGTTCGTCGTGGTGGGAATCGGGGATGACGCGGCGGTCATCGAGCCCGAGCGGAACGCCCTGGAAGTCATCACTACCGACAGTCAGGTCGAAGGATACACTTCGATCAGACGTTTGTCGGTGCGGCAGATATCGGCCACAAGGCGCTCGCGGTCAATCTGAGCGACCTGGCGGCCATGGGCGCCGCCCCTCGCGTCGCCCTTTTATCGCTCGTGCTCCCACCGGCGATGCCCGTCGCAAGCGTCGATGCGCTTGTCGAGGGCATGGCCGCACTGGCCGCCCGGGCCCGCATTTCCATCGTCGGCGGCAATATCGCCCGCTCCCCCGGGCCGCTCATCGTCGACGTTACCGTTACCGGATCGGTTCACCGCCGCCGTGTGCTGACGCGGTCGGGCGCCCATCCCGGCGACGAGTTGTACACGACCGGCTCCCTTGGCGGCGCAGCGCTGGGCTTGAGGATGCTGCAGCGCGATCCGTCGAGCAGCGGACCGGCCGTCGATCGTTATCGCCGGCCCGAGCCGCGCAACCGCTTCGGTCTGCTGCTCGGACGCAACCGCGCGGCGCGCGCCTGTATCGATTTGAGCGATGGCCTCGCCGACGGCGTGCGGCAACTCGGCGAAGCGAGCGGCCTCGGCGCCATCATCGAGGCCGACGCGGTTCCCGTCGAGGACGGGGCGACGCTCGCGCGACGCGCTCGGCGGCGGCGAAGACTACGAGCTCCTGTTTGCGGCATCACCACGAATGCGCGGGCGCCTGAGAAACGCCCAGCGCCTCGTGAAAGGTCTGGCCATCACTCGCATCGGGCGGCTGACGGCGGATCGCGCGCTGGTCGTGAGCCGCAATGGCAGCAATGAAGAGCTGCCGGCAGGGTTCGTCCATTTCTGATGCGAAGATTCTTCTGGCGGCGGATGTTTCCGAGCGTGATGCTCGTCGCGGCCTTCGTGTTGCTCTACGAAGCCACCGTGTCGGACTCGCGCTACGGATCCAGGCAGGCAGAACTTCTCAAAGGCAATCTGAAGCCGATTCCCGGCACTCGTCTTCAATTCAAAGCCACGGCGTACTGCAAGGGCCACACGACTGCATCAGGGGTCGCCGTGCGCAGCGGTGTTGCGGCCGCGGACGCGAACATCCTGCCGGTCGGATCTGTCATTCAGGCCGATTTCGAATCGAACCAATACGATGGCGTCTACACGATCATGGATACGGGCCCCGAAGTGCAGGGGAACGAGCTCGACGTGTACATGTGGAGCTGTTTCGACGCGCTGCGCTTCGGACGGCAGGACGTGCATCTGGTCGTGCTGAGGCTGGGGTGGAATCCGAAAGACACGACGCCGCTGATGGAAACGCTCTTCCATCGGCGCATCCCTTACGCACGCGCCGACGATGAGCCCAAGCAGCCGCCTCCGCCGGCACGGCCGCGGCCCGAGCGGATTCCGGACGGAAGCGTGGCAGCGCTGCCGAATCCTACGTTCGAGACTCCTGATGAACCTGCAGAGGATCCGCCGGCACAGCCGCAGCCGGACTGACGCCCTTGTACTGCAGCTCGTACAGCTTGTAATAGATGCCGCGCATCGCCAGCAGCTGCTGGTGACTGCCCGCCTCGCGCAGCCGGCCCTTGTGGAACACCAGAATCTTGTCCATGTCCTGAATCGTCGACAGGCGATGGGCGATCGCAAGCGTCGTGCGGCCCGACATGAGCACGCGGAGCGCGTCACGAATGAGCAGTTCTGTCTCCGTATCGACGCTCGAGGTCGCTTCGTCGAGAATCAACACTGACGGGTCGTAGGCAAGCGCCCGCGCGAACGACAGCAACTGCTTCTGCCCCACCGACAGCGTCGCGCCGCGCTCGGCAACCCGCGCGTCGTACCCACCCGCCATCGCCTCGATGAAGCGATGCGCGTGAACCGCCCGCGCCGCGTCGCGGACGCGCGCGTCGTCTATGGAATCGTCGCCAAGGCGGATGTTGCCCGCGATCGTGCCCGAGAACAGGTGCACATCCTGCAGGACGAGGCCAAACAGCCTGCGCAACTCGTGCAGATCCTTCTCGCGGATATCGACGCCGTCGATCAGGATGCGCCCGCTCGTCACGTCGTAAAAACGCAGCAGCAGGTTGATCAGCGTCGACTTGCCCGCGCCGGTCGCGCCGACGATGCCGACACGTTCGCCCGGCTTGACCTCGAACGACACGTCGCGCAGCACGAAATCGTCGTCTTTGTAGGCAAACGACACGTTTTCAAACGCGATGTGCCCGAGATCGCTCTCGTGCTCTCTGCTCTGTGCTCTGGACTCCGGGATTTTTCACCACACATCCGTGTCGAGGAGCTGAAAAATCCTCTCTGAGGAGGCCATCGCGGCCTGCAGCGTGTTGAACTTCTCCGACATGTCGCTGATCGGCCGGAAGAACCGTCCTGCGTAGAGAATGAACGCCACCAGCGATCCGAGCGTCAGCGTCCCGTTCATGACAAATCCGCCGCCGAACCAGAGAATCAGCGCCGTCGCAATGGCCGCGACGAATTCGACGGCCGGCAGAAACACGGCGTAAAAGAAAATCTGCTCGACGTTCGCGTCGCGGTGCTCGCGGTTGATGAGGTCGAAACGGCCGTAATTCACCTGCTCGCGCCGGAACAGCTGCACCGTCGGCATGCCGTTGATGTGCTCGTTCAGGAAGGCGTTGATGCGCGCAATGCGCAGTCGCACTTTCCTGTACGACTCGCGCACGTTGTGCCGGAACCACTGCGCCAGCGCCAGGATGAGCGGCAGCACGGAAAAGGTGAACAGCGCCAGCCGCCAGTCCATCCAGATCAGCGTGATCATGATGCCGATCAACATGAACAAATCGCCGAACGCGGCGACCACGCCCGAGGTGAAGAGATCGTTGATGACATCCACGTCGGTGGTGACGCGGGTCATGAGCCGGCCGACGGGATTCCGATCGTAAAAGGACAGGTCCAGCCGCTGCAGATGCGCGTAAATCTGCATGCGCATGTCGAACATGATGCGCTGACCGATCATCTGCATCATGAACGTCTGCGCGTACTCCAGGGAGAACGCCGCGACCAGCACCGCCAGATAGATGAACGCGATCCGATCGACGCCCGCCAGATCTCCCTGCGCGATGTATTGATCGATGGCGATCTTCACCAGATAGGGCGGCGCGAGCTGTACGACAGCGTCGCCGATCAGCGCGAGCAGCGCCGCCGCCACATACCAGGCGTGCGGGCGCAGGTACGCCAGCAGCCTGCGCATCAGCCTGGCGTCGTATGCCTTTCCGAGAACCTCTTCTTCGTGGAGCGACATCTACAGGCTAAGACGCAGCAAGTTCTTCCTCCAGCAGCTGCTTCTTGTGAAGCTCGGCGTAGTGACCGCCAAGCCGGATGAGCTCGTCGTGCGTGCCTTTCTCGACCAGGCGTCCGGCATCGAGCACGACGATCTGGTCCGCGTCGCGGACGGTGGAAATGCGATGGGAGATGATGATCGCGGTGCGCTCGCGCATCACTTTTCTCAGCCGCGAGAGAATCTCCTCTTCCGTATACGTGTCCACCGCCGACAGGGCATCATCGAGGATGAGGATGGCCGGCTCGGTGACGACGGCGCGGGCAATGGCGGTGCGCTGCTTCTGGCCGCCCGACAGCGTGATGCCGCGCTCTCCGACGACGGTGTCGTAGCCCATGGGGAAATCGCGCACGTCTTTGTCGAGCTGGGCGATGGCGGCAGCGGCCGCGATGCGTTCGGGGTGCGTCTGCTTCAAACCGGGGATCCCAAATGCCACGTTGTCGCCGAGCGTGTCGGAAAACAGGAACGGCTCCTGCGGCACGAACCCAATCGCGCCTCGCAGTTCGGACAGCGGAATGTCGCGGACGTCCCTGCCGTCGATGAAGACGGTTCCGCGCGGAGGGTTGTGGAGCCGCGGCAGCAGGTTGACGAGCGTGGACTTCCCCGAGCCGGTCGCGCCGACGATGGCCACCGTTTCTCCGGCCGCGCACCTTGAAAGAGATGTCGCTCAGCACCTCCCTGCCGCCGTATTGGAAGGTCAAATTCCGAAACTCGATCTCGCCCGACGTGGCTACTGCCAATCCCCAATCCCCAATCTCCGCCGTCGCTCGCGCGCGATCAGGGCGAGCTTTGGCGAGACCCGCCGTAGCCTCTAGCGGAGGCGGGCCTGGTCCCTCTTGTTCGTCCCTCACCTCCGGAACGGTGTCCATCACCATCAGCATGCGCTTCCACGACGCCATCCCCCGCTCCAGGAGATTCGTCACCCACCCGAACGCGATCATCGGCCATGCGAGCTGCGCGAGGTAGGCGTTGAACGCGACCAGCTCGCCGACCGTAATACGCCGGTTCATCACATCCCGGCTGCCGAGCCACAGCGCAAGCAGGGCGCTGAGCCCGAGAAACAGCGACATCGTCGGAAAGAACGCCCCTTGCAGCCGGCTGAGGCGGCGGTTGTGCCGTAGGTAGTCGACGTTGGCGGCGCGGAATCGATCGATCTCCGCCTGCTCCTGCCGGTAGGCGCGGACCACCCGAACACCGGTCAGCGACTCCTGGACGACGGCGCTCATGTCGGAGAGCTTTTCCTGCACTTCCTCGAACGTCTTGTGTATCGCGCTCCCGAACATCTTCACCGTGATCGACACGATGGGCAGCGGCAGCCAGCACAATCAGCGTCAGCCTGGCGTCGATCGAAAACATCAGGAAGATGCTCACCACGGCGGTGATGAGCGTGTTGGCCAGGTACATCACCGCGGGACCGACCATCATGCGGACCGAGCTCAGGTCGTTGGTCGCCCGCGACATCAGGTCGCCGGTGCGGTTCTGATGGAAAAACGCAACCGGCAGCCGCTCGAGGTGCGCGAAGAAATCGTTCCGCAGATCGTATTCGAACCCGCGCGACGCGCTGATGATGATGCGGCGCATCTGGTAGCGGAAATACCCCGCAAGGCCGGCGATCAGCAACAACACGCCGGCGTACATGGCGAGCTTGCTCCTCGTGACCCCCGCGTAGAGATCGTCGATGGCGTACTGGAGCACTCTGGGAGAGACGGCAAACAGCGTCGAGCAGAGCGCCAGCGAGCCAAACCCGAGCAGGTAATCGCGGCGGTAGCGGCGGATATACGGAAGCAGGCGTCGAACCGGAGCCACTAGTACTTTTCAGTATAGCGTGCTATTCTGGAGGTGCCTTCTCCCAGCAGGCTGCGAACGCCGCGTTATTTCTTTGAGTGGCAGTGCTCTGTACGCTGCAGACGGCTAAAGCCGGACACCGTTTAATTCGAAAAGAAGGTAATGATGTTGACGAGACCGCTTTCGCTCGCCCTCTTTGCCATGTACGTTGCGCTGCTGGTGCCGGCCCCCGCCCAGGCGCAGTTCGCCGCGACCCCGTTTCTCGATCCGGCGACCGGCGAGCGCTATCACATCGAGGCATCGCTGGGATTCTGGAATCCGCCGCCGCAGTTCGAGATCGCCAGCGAGTCGCTGGGCGTGCTCGGTACGAGGATCGACGCGGTGCGGGATCTCGGCATCGAGCAGCAGCGCGTCTCCGACCTTCGCATCGTGGTGCGCCCCGGGCGCAAGCACAAATTGCGCGTGAACTATATGCCGATGGGCTACAGCGCGTCATCGACCGTGAGCCGCGACATCGTGTTCAACGGCATCCTGTACCGGGTCAACCTGCCAGTCACGACGACGCTGACCTGGAATACGTGGCACCTGGGCTACGAATACGACTTCCTCTATCGCGACAGGTGGTTCGTGGGCATGGTGCTGCAGACGAAAGTCACGGATATCGGCGCGAATCTGGAAGCGCCGGCGATTAACGCCTCCGAGTTTTCACGCGCGCGCGCGCCGATTCCCGCCATCGGCGGCATCGGCCGCGTCTACGTGGCGCCGAATATTTCCATTACCGGCGAGCTCGATTTCTTCAAGATTCCCGAAGGCATCGACGAACGCTACCAGGCGCACTACTTCGACTTCGACCTGTACGGCACCGTCAATTTCAACGACTACGTCGGCGCGCAGGTCGGCTATCGCAGCCTCGACCTCGGCTACGTGTTCGAGAAGGATCAGGGCAACTTCAAGGCGAAGGGGATTTACTTCGGGGGAGTTGTGAGGTACTAGGTAAGGAAGAACGAAAATTGAAAAACGAATAGCGCCACGGAAGCCACTGGGGCCGCGACGACATTCTTTATTCCATCTTCGTTCTTCGTTTTTCCTTTTCTAGTGAGCGACCCTCGCGGCGAGCTTAGCGAGCCGCTTGTCCGCTTCCCTCAGCGTTTCATCCTTCTTGCTGTAGACAAAACGCACTTTCGTGCGCCCGGCTCTGCGGTCGTTGAAGAAGCTGCTTCCCGGAACGACCGCAACGCCCACTTCCGTCACCAGATATCTCGCGAACTCGATGTCGCTGTCGAACCCGAAGTGCGCGATGTCGGTCATCACGTAATACGCGCCCTGCGGCTTCTTGAACTTGAAGCCGTGGCGCTCGAGGATGTCGCACATCATCGCGCGCCGCCGCGCATACCCTGCCGCCATCTCGGTGTAATAGCTCTCGGGCATCGACAGCGCCGTCACGCCGGCCTCCTGCAGCGGCGCGGGCGCGCCCACCGTCAGGAAGTCGTGCATCTTGCGGATCGGCCCAGCCAGATCGGCGGGCGCAATCGCCCAGCCCACACGCCATCCGGTGACGCTGAACGTTTTGGACAAGCCGTTGATCGTGACAGTGCGATCCTCCATGCCGGGCAGAGACGCCATCGGCACGTGGGTATGGCCGTCGTAGATGATGTGCTCGTAGATTTCGTCGGTAATCGCCAGCGCGTCCCATTTCTGGCAGAGCCTCGCGATGATCTGCAGCTCGTCGCGCGTGAACACCTTGCCGGTCGGATTGTTCGGTGTGTTGATGATGATGGCGCGCGTGCGGTCGTTGAACGCCGAGGCCAGCTCCTGTTCGTCGAACGACCAGTCCGGTTCGCGCAGGCGCACGAAACGCGGCACCGCGCCGGAGATGATGCTGTCGGGGCCGTAGTTCTCGTAGTAGGGCTCGAAGATGACGACCTCATCGCCCGGATCGAGGACCGCGAGCAGCGTCGACAACATCGCTTCGGTCGAGCCGCAGCACACCGTCACTTGCGTGGCGCTGACGCGGGTCCCGTAGCGCTTGGAAAAATCTGCCGCAATCGCTTCGCGGAGGTTCTCGGCGCCCCAGGTGATCGGGTACTGGTTGATATCGCGCTGGATGGCCTGGCACGCCGCGTCTTTAATCGCTGGATGCGCCGCGAAGTCGGGGAACCCCTGCGACAGGTTCACCGCATCGTGCTCCTGCGCCAGCCGGGTCATCTCGCGAATGACAGATTCGGTGAACTGCGTTGCCTTCTTGGACCCTCTTGGCTTCATATGGATTCGTAACTTTACTCTCAATCTACCAATCTACCAATCCGCCAATACTGGATTCAGTACAACCTGCGGTAGTCCTCGGCCGTTCCCAGCAGCCGCTTCACGTATTGCTGCGTCTCCGGATATGGAATGTTGTCGATGAATTCGTCCTGCAGCAGGCCCGGGTTCTCGCGCATCCATCGGCGCACCGGCGTTTCGCCCGCGTTGTAGCTCGCCAGCGCCAGATGCACGCTGCCGAATTCGCGGATCTTGTCGGCGAGGTACATGGTGCCCATGCGGATGTTGGTGTCGGGAGTCGTCAGCAGGCTGAGCGAATATCGCAGCTTCAGCTTGCGCGCGTATTGCCGTCCGGTGGTCGGCATCATCTGCATCAGGCCGTAGGCGCCCGCATGCGACTTGATGTCGCGGACGAACGTCGATTCCTGCGCCATCAGCGCCGCCACGAGATACGGATCGAGATTTTGCTGCGCTGAATATTTCTTGATGAGATCCCAATAGCTCAAGGGAAAGATCGTCGTCAGAATCTCCCGCGGAAGCTCCTCGCCGCCGCTCGCCATGAACTGCGGGTAGGCGCGCTTGATCAGCGTGATCGATCCGCGGGCCAGAGCAAACTGCCGCTGCCCCGACTCCGATGACGCCATCTGCTTGTTGGCCCACGCGATCGTCGCGGTAATCGCCGGCGTATCACCCCATTTCGCCTGCGCGAATTCCAGTTCTTTCACCGCCGGCTCGTAGAGGCCCAGCGCGAGCAGCACGCGAATCGTCTTTTCCGTCGGGGGAAAGGCGTCTTCTTCCCCGTTGAGCTGCGCGGCTGTGCGCGCAAACACGAGATTGCTTGGCGCCCTGGCCGATGCGTGCTTCTGAAGCAGGCGCTCCGCCAGACGTCCATAGTAGGTGTTGCGATAATCGGCGACGGTCAGGTGATAGCGCGAAATGCCGCCGGCCCGGTCGCCGCCCGCTTCGCGCGCCCGTCCAGACCAGTACAGCCATGCCGGCCGGTAATCCGATCGAGGAAAGTTTGTCGCCGCCCCTTCGAAATACGCCACCGCATCCGCCGTGTCGCCCTTGCGGTACGAGGCCCAGCCGGCTTTCCATGCCGCGCGTTCCGCGTAACGCCCGCGCGGAAACCGCGAATACATCTCACGCAGCACGCTGTCTGCCTCGTCGTCTCTATCGCGCTGGATGTAGTGCGTCGCGAGATGGTTGAGCGCCTCTTCCGCCCACGTGCTCTCAGGAAAGTCGCGGCTGAGTGCGACCGCCAGCTGTTCGAACTCTTCGTAGTTGCGGAGCCCGCGCTGCGTCATCAGGAAGAAGAAGCGGGCTTCGGCCTGCCGGGCGCCATTCTCGAGAAACGGGCGCAACGATTCGCGCGCATTTGCGTACCGGTTCTGGAAATAGTCGAGCTCCGCCAGACGCAGTGAGACGAGCTCGGCATCATCGCCGGCCGCATGAGGCTTCAGCCGGAGAAAGCTCTCCCGGGCATCGGCATGCCGCCGCGAGCCGAACAGCCGTTCGCCGCGGCCCAACTCCAGTTTGTAGCGCGCGTTTCCGCGCAGCGATCGGCTGCGCTTCCGCCAGCGTCGGCAGCACGGGCTCTGCCTGGGCTGCGTGCTCGCTGAGTGGAAACTCGTAATACAGGCGCAGGTACGCGTCAGCTGCCCGCTTGCCATCGCCGTCGGCGCGCGCCGCGTTCGCAAGACTCAGCCAGATTGCCGATTTGTCGACGGCTTCTTTCTCGAGAATCTCCTCGTAGATCTCCGCGGCGTCGCCGAAGTCGTTCATCGCCTGGGCGGCCTCTGCCTCGCCGAGCGCGGCAGCCTCTCCAACGAAGCCCTCAGTGTCTTTCAACGTGGCAAATCGTTTGCGGGCTGATTCAAATCGGCGCAGGCGAAGTTCGGACACGCCGGCGTAATACGCCGCGTGTCGCGCGAAGCGGCGATGACGGGACCGCGGCAGCGATGAAGCGCTCCAGGGCCTGAGCGTACTTTTCGTCGGCGTACAGGCGAAGGGCGGCCTGCAGATGGCCATGTGCGGGAACGGCACTCGCCTGCGATCTGTCCGACGCCGACGGAGCCATCCACAGGTGAGCGGCTTCGCGCGCCACGGGCGGATGGATGGTGGGCGCCGGGGGGGCCGGGTCGTTGGGGCGATCTGCCCGCGGCCTCGCGGGCTCGAGCAGGACAATCGCCGCAATTGCGCCGGCTACGATGACCGCATCCCGGACTCCTGAGAACATCTGCTCTCGATTATCGGGACACGATCGGCGTAAGTCAAGACGCGCCAATCGGTTAACTCGGACGGTGAGTCTCGGGCCGCCCACCACCTTGATACTGCTGCGATCGACGACGGTCGAGCTGTCCATGCGTTTGATGGTGGCCCGCACATCGAACTCTCCGCCCGGCAGATCGCGCACCATGAACACGTAGCTGCGCGGCGCGGACGCGCCATCCAGCTGCAATGCGCTGCTGCGATAGTAGTTCGGTCCGTCCACTTCCCACACAAGCGAGCGATTCTTGTCATCCCGCGCGACGAGCACTTTCAGTTGTGCGTTACCGCCATATGATGCGACGGCTGGCCTGACGGTGATCGAAACCGCCTCGTCAGCATTCGATTGAATCGTCCCTGCGAGAATTCCCGCCGCGAGCGCGACGCTAAAAAGGCGTGTCATTGTGCTGTCCTTCCCCGCCGTGCCTTTTGCAACTTGGTTGCCAGAGTGCACGGCGTTGATAGAACAAACGACAAGCCCGACACAAATGAACGTTCGCTCTCCGACGCCGGAACTCAATCAACAGGAGTCTGTCAGGAGGTCTGGTGTTTTCCCGTGTTTCCGGAGATGAGCAGTTCCTTCTGCGTTTTAGTCCAGCGCTTCAACTCGTGTTCGCGCTTCAGTGCAGCGCTCAGATCGGCGAAGGCTTCGTGATAGACGAGCTCGACGGGACGCCGGCCGCAGGTGTATTTCGCGCCTTTGCCGGCGTTGTGCACTTTCGTACGCGCATCGACGTCGCGCGCGTAGCCGGTGTAGAGGCTACCGTCGGCGCAGCGAAGGATGTAGATGAAGTGCATTGGAAGTTGACCTAGTCGGTCCACCGTCGCGGCATCCTTACGCGAACCGCTAGGGTGGACAACCTTCGCCGGATGCTGACGTGAGCTCGCGATTGGCGTTCCAACGTCGCCCGTAGTGTTGGCGAAGGTTGGCTTGCCAACCGTAGCTGCGCGTCACCGATGCAGGCGAGCGAAGGTTGGTGGAGGCGGCGGGAGTCGAACCCGCGTCCGAAAGCACGTCGTCAAAGAAATCTACATGCGTATCCGCTTCTGATTTCTCGTATCCAGCGTGAGGAAGCGGCGAAAAACCGCCGGATACCAGACCCGGTAAATCTCACCTCCGAACGCCGAGCCGCCGTTCGGAAGCCAGCCTGTTTAATGGCGTTCGACCCCCAGCCACCAGGCGAGGCCGAGGCGAACGTCGTTGCTTAGTTTAATTAAGCAGCGAGAGCGTACTGATTGTCCGCAGTTAACGGATGTTCCATCAGATTAACGAGTTAATGGTGCTCGGCATGCATTCCTTGAGTCCATACCCCCGTCGAAACCGGAGCGCCCCCAAGGCGTGTTGTAACCCTCTAATTATCGCACGGCGGCCCTCTGTTTGCACCGTAACGCTACGGAGGTAAGCGATGAACTTACGGGACAAATACAACAATGCCATTCAGGTGGCAAAGAACTACAAGATGGACGGCTCGGCGCAGGAGCGCGACGGCAAGCTCCACTTCAACGGCACGGTGACATCAGAGGCCGAGAAAAACGCCATTTGGGACGCTCTCAAGACCGTTCCCGACTGGCGCACAGACGTCGTCGCCGATATCAAGGTCGTGCCCAAGCCGGGCGTGAGCGCTCCGGTGACGTCGATGAAAACCTACACCGTCAAGAAGGGCGATACGCTCAGCAAGATTTCACGCGAGTTCCTCGGCGACGCAAATGACTACATGCGCATCTTCGAGGCGAACAAGGATCAGTTGACCGATCCCGACCAGATCAAGCCAGGCCAAGTGCTGAAGATTCCGGCGGCCGACCGTCAGCTCACGTAATCGCTAGCGCGGTTTAGGGTGAGGGCCAGTAAATCTGGTCTTCACCCGCTCAACGAAACTCTGAATTCTGAAGGGCATATCCCGGGCCACTCCGTGAGCTGCCGCACGCTCGCCTGACGTCTTTGCGTAGGGCACCAGGAACATCAACAGGACGTACAGACCGATCGTCATGACCGGCGGACGGTCGAAATAACTCATTTCGAGAACGCCGGCCGCGATGAACGCCACGCGCACAATTGTCGGATCGGCGTTGAAATAGGCGCCAAGTCCGTTGCACACGCCGCTGAGCATCGCACCCTCGCGAATCTGATAGAGACGCCTCGGCGATGGCGCGGCCATGTGCGCCCATGCTGCGCCGTTCGTCCCAGGATCGATCGGCCCGATTTCACGAAGAATGTCGTTGATTTCCGACTTCGATACGACGCTCTTGCCAGGACCCAGCACGCGTTGGCATTTATCGGCAATCGCTTGTTCGACGTCCCGGACGATTTCGGCACAGTCGGGATTGTTGCCGAGCTGCGGTTTCAGCGTGCTCGAGGTAGGCGCGCAGCGCATCGTACGCGGCCTCGTCAAGCTGATACGCGTTGCCGTTGAGGCTGATCGTGATGACCTTTTGCATAGTTAGCCCTGTCCGAGGTTATCGAGGGTCTGGTTGATATACGCCCAGTAATCGTGCAGCTCGTCGAGCTGCGACTTCCCTTTGAGGTCAGCTTGTAGTACTTCCGCGGCGGACCGGCGTCGGACTCCTGCCACTCGTAATCGACCGTGCCTTCGCGGCGCATCTTGCTCAGCAGCGGATACAGAGTGCCCTCCTGCGTCGCAAACTCGGTCGTGCTGAGCCGCTGGAGCATGTCCGCGACGTAGACCTTGTCGCTGGCGATGATTTTCAGGATGAGAAATTCGAGCAGCCCCTTCCTGATCGATGCGAACTTCTCATGGATGAGCGTAGTTGCCATCAAGCTACCTTGTTAAACAAAGGTAGCATAATACTCAAAGGGACGTCAATATAGCGTAAAATACTAGGAGGTCGGACTAAAATGTGAGACTTTAGGTGCATTCATGGCGAATCGATCAAGACCATCCCAGCAAAAACGACATAAAGAACGGGCGCGGCAGGAAAAGCAGAAAATGAAGTTCGAGCGCCGGCAAGAAGCCAAAACCACCCGCGCAAACAGCGGTCCCCGGCCCCCGGGTGAAGACCCGGACATCGCGGGCATCGTCCCCGGGCCCCAGCCTCCTCGGGAAGACCAGATCGTGGACGAAGACGAAGTAGTGAGCTAGACGGTCAGGGCATCGACAAGCTAGGTTTCGCTCGCCTTCCGATTCCGCTTCCGGCTTTCGAAGACTTCGAGAACGGTCTGAACCGCTTCGTTCTCTTTATGACGGAGTTCCCGTTGGATGCCAGGAATCATGTACCAGGCGCGAAGCGCCTTATACACTTCATTTTCCTGGTTTTGGAGCTCTGAGGGGCTTTTCTTGACGGGAGCGGGCATGCGTAACTCTAACAAAAATAGGGGCAAAGGGTAAGGGGTGAGGGGTAGATTACGCCGTTTCGCCCTCGCCCTTTGCCCCTTTCAGCGCGAAGAACTCCTACCAGCGCGGTTCGCTGCGGCGATGACCACCGCCGCCGCCGCCACGGTCGCCGCCGCGGTCACGTCCACCGCCGCCGCCACCGCCGCCAAACGTCTTCGGACGCGCCTCGTTGACGACGAGGGCACGGCCACCGAGGTCGGCGCCGTTGAAGCGATCGATTGCGGTCTGCGCCTCTTCATCCGACTGCATTTCGACGAAGGCGAACCCTCGCGCACGGCCAGTCGCCATGTCGCGCATCACGCGCACCGACTCGATCGTCCCAGCCTGGCCGAACAGATCCTGGAGCTCGTTCTCTCCAGTGGTGAACGGCAAATTTCCGACGAACAACTTTCGACTCATCTACTCTCTCCTTTGGAACCTAGCCTGAATGGACCATCCACTCTGCTTGCAGCGAAGTGTGAGGGGATCGAGTAGTGAAGCTCGGTCGGCTCAGACAGCGGGGCAAAAAATTAGCGGCTAAATTCGAGACAGGACAGTATAGCAGAGATGCGAGGATGTCTACTTTCGGATCTCGACGAGCCCGATCTTGTTGACGCCGCTGAGGGCGAGCGCCAGGTGTGCCATCCCTGGTCGACACTGACGTTGCGAACGACGCCGCCGCCAGAGGGTATCGGCCAGGTCTGAAATTTTTCAGTCGCCGGATCGAACATGACGACGGTGTTTGGTTGAACGCCCGCTTCGCTGTACCAGACCTTGCCGTTGATGACGGCAATGCCATACGGCTGAGATTTCGATCCCGCGGGGGACTGCCATTCCTTCACCTGCGAAGTCGAAGGATCGAGCCTGCCGACGTAGCCGCGCGCGTAGTCCGAATACCACACCTGGTCGTTGGCGTCGATGGCAAGGCGTCGGGGCCGCGAGGCTTCGCTCGGCAGCGTCCACTCGCGGATCGTGAAATTCGAGGGGTCGATGCTCGCGACTCGGTTCGCGCCGAACTCGACGAAATACGGTACACCCTTCGAGTTGACGGCGATCCCGTAAGGCAGCGACTTCGGCGCCGGCAGATTGCGCAGCGTCAACTCCCCGCTTGTCGTATTCATCCGCCCCACCATGTTGGCGCCCTGCACGGTGAACCAGAGGTTTCCGTTCTGGTCGAATGCCAGCGAATGGGGATCTTTCGCGGCGGGGTCGGGCATCGGATATTCGGTTACCTGACCGGTCTTCGGATCGAGTTTGCCGATCAGGCCCTTCGAGTTGCCCGTATACCAGATGTTTCCCGCCTTGTCTTCGGTGAGCCCATGCGGCCCGGACGCGGCCGTCTTGAGAGCAAATTCTTTGATCTGTCCGGTTTTCGGGTCCAGACGGCCAAGCACATTGGCCGTCTGTCCCGTATACCAGATTGAACCGTCCGATGCCGCCAGCGGGTCGTGCGGACGCGAATTCGGCGTCGGCACGTCCCACTCGCGAATCATCACCTGCGGCCCGTGCGAGGGCACCGGCGTGCGCACCGGGCGCTGCCTGGGGCGCTGGCTGCGCGGGCGCGGGTTCTGCTGGCTTCTCAGCCGGTGCGGGCTCCGCCGGCTTCTCGGCGGGCTTGGCGCCCTTCAGCGGCCAGTTCTTGGCAAGGTATTCGACGAGGATCTTCGTCTCTTCCTCGTTCACTTCCGCGCCGAGATCGATCATGTTGACGACGACTTCGTGCCACTCTTCGGCGCTTCGTCCGAACGTCGTCACCTGTTCGGGCGCATGACACGTACTGCACTTCTTCTCCAGGATTTCTTTCCCCGGCCCGTCGGGGAACGTCTGCGCGGCGGCCGGTCCGGCTATCGCGAAAAACGCCGCCACCGCCAGCGGTAGAAATGATTGCTTCAGCATGACTCCTCCGTCTTTTTATTCTACCCGCCTTGGGGTTTGGCGCTACGGCGAGGCGGCTTCGCGTGCGAAATAGTACCCGTCCGATTGCTCCAGCCGCACGGGGCCGCCGAACGTCTCGCCAAGGCGCGCTTCGGTCAACAGGTCGCGTTTGGGTCCGTCACCGGCAATCCGCCCGCCCTTCAAGCAGGATGACGCGGCCTATCTCGGGGATGATTTCCTCGACGTGATGCGTGATGAGGATCAGCGTGGTGCCATCGCGCGCGATGTTTCTCACCTGCTCCATGAACTTATGCCGCGCGACCACGTCGAGGCCGGTGGTGGGCTCGTCGAGCACGAGCGCCCGCGGATTGGTCACCAGCGCGCGGGCAAGCAGCACTCGCCGCGCTTCTCCGCTCGACATCTCGTTCATCAACCTGCGCGCCAGGTGTCCGGCTCCCATCTTCTCGAGCGACTCGACTCCCCGGCGACGCATCTCGTCGGAAACGGCGCTGTATCGGAGGATCCCCTGAGACGCAATGAAGCCCGAGAGCACCGCCGCGAGCCCGGTGATGCGTCCTTCACTGTTGCCGCTGACAAACCGGTGATGCAGGTCGGCCGACACGATGCCGAGTTGCGGCCGAAGCTCGAACACGTTCCAGTTGTCGTCGCCAAACACGCGCACCGGAGACGAGTCGTCGGGGAGGGGCACGGCGCGGTCTTCGTGGGTCAGCAGGCGGACCAGGACCGATTTGCCGGCGCCGTTGGAGCCCAGGATCACGGTGTGCTCGCCGGCGAAAATTTTCAGTGAGAGGCCATGAAGGACCGTGGCATCGCCCTTTTTCACGGTCGCGTTTGAAAGTTCCAGGACAGGTTCGCTCATTGCGAGTGATTTTAGGCGTTATCGCAATGCGATGCCGGCGCGAAGAAATGCGCCGCCTGATATCTGCTCGGCGGGGACGTACCCTTGAGCCTTGTATCCGGCGGCGGCGTAAATGCCATTCGACCATCGCGTGCGCAGCGCGCGCGGGAGCGGCACGATGGTCGTCGCGGTTACAGCAGCCCCGGTCCGCAGCGGTCCGTACGTGTGATCGGCAAACATGTGCGGCTGGCGCCACACGTCGACCTTCGCGCCAATCCGCAGCCGCCTGATCTGCAACACGTCGTCGAATCGCGCCCCGACGCCCCATGTCGTCGTCGCACCGGTATCGCCGATGCGGACGGCGATGTGTCGTACATCACTCAGGTTAACCGTAAAACTTTTCCTGGCTCTTTGCTCTTCGCTCGCAGCTCTTTGCTCTTCGCTCTCTGCTCTCGGCTCTCTCGTGATGGCGCTCCTCACCGTCCACTCCGTCCCGTAGGGTGCCATCGCGTAACCAAGAGACGGCAAGATTCGCGTGACGCGTCCAAGTGGAATCATCGGAACGGGACCGGTAGTGCTGGCGCCGCCGATGTACGCTCCGGCAAACGCGTACATCGACGTGTACAGCATCGGATCGGCAAGCGCGATCAGCGCTCGCTGCTGAACATACTTGCGGGTCAGAGGGGAACACGGCGGCTCGCACTGTTCCTCGAATGTCTCGATAAAGCCGGCGACATCGTGACCGGGCGACGAGTGTGGAGACGCAGACAGCATGTAACTCATGGCGGCCATCCGCGACTCGAAATAGAGCCACGCTTCACGGTAGTGCAGCCGACCGCGGGCGACCGCCCGGTCGGTGATGCCGTCCGCAAGCGCATGCTGCGCCTCGATTCCGGCGGCAGATACGTTGAGATCGGCGAGCGGCGAAACTGGAAACTGTCCGACGAACTTCGTAAACGCATCCCCAGAGCCGTAGGGTATCGGGGCGTCGAATCCATATGTGAGGCGTGCCGTCGCCGAGCTCTCGAAAGCGCGCGCCGTGGCCAAAGACCTCGTGCGCAACGACCATCAGAAAGTGATCCTGCGGCACGTCGAACATCAGCAGCTTCGTTCCCCTGTACAAAATGCCGAGCGCATACGATCGCTGGCTTCGCTCCTGCCCCACTTTCAAGGGAATCCATCGATCTTCTAGCTGTCGCAATCTCGTGCTGAAGCGTCAGCAGGTCTTGGGCGCCTGCCGCCGGCGACATGTATTGATCCAACACAACGACGTAGGGATCCGCGTCCTGTGCGTGTGCGGTCGAGGCACCCAGGACGGCTATCAACAAAAGTACAAAGGCACGCATGACGGGGTGGACCATCCTTTGCACAGCGTAGTGGCTGGTGGAGGTGTTTATGAACCGAGAAGAACCGAATCCGGCGTCCGCCAAGGAAAAGGAAAAGGAGTGCCGCCGATTCCACGAGCGGCCCCCGCAGCAATAAAGACTTCGAGCCGAAGACGAACCTTCCCGGCAAAGTCGATTCAGGTCCGGAGCCGGACGTGTTCGGCCGGGATATACCGCCTCAGTCAGTCGATGGTCGATAGTCGACAGTCGACTGGTCGAACAGTGCAAGTCGATGGTCTGAAGTCTGGTTCGCACTGACTAGACGATTGACTTCAACGACTGATCGACCTATGCTGCCCATCGACCACTCATCCCACAACCGCTTTCCAGTTCTTGACAAGGTATTCAGCAGTTCGCCATGCGAGTGCTTGAACGGTGAGCGTCGGATTGTGCGAGCCGCTCGTGCCCATCACCGAAGCACCGAGGATGCCGAGATTCGGCACCTCATGAGCAAACCCCCACCGGTTCACGACGTTCGTGTCGGCGTTGTCTCCCATACGAGTGCCGCCGTAAGCGTGCGTTGAGGGTCCCATCGTTCCCATCGGCAGTCTCACGATGTCGGTTGCGCCCGCCGCGCGATACCACTGCTCCATCTTGTCACCGGCAAACGCGGCGGCTTTGCGTTCGTTGTCCTTGAAGTCCGCGGTGATGCGGCACACCGGAATGCCGAGCGGATCTTTCACCGTCGGATCGAGATCGAGATAGTTGTCCTCATACGGCAGAGTCGTTTTCTGGATGTAGGCGCCGTGCCACCGGTCGGCGTTCTGCTTGACGAACGATTTCCACGCGCTGCCCCATTGCGGTGCCTTGCCGAACGTGTTCATGCTCGCCGCGCCGATCGGACGGCGATCCGAATACACGAACAGGTTTCCGCCGCCGATGAAGTCGAGCGCGGCATGATCGAAGTTGTCGGCCGCGAAATCATCGATGGCAACCCCCTGCGCCGGCAGGCCGTACCAATTGTTCAGGTTCATCGGAAACAACGCCTGCACGCTCCCGCCGGTCGCGTGCGTCATGTAGTGCTTTCCAACCTGCCGGTGGTTGTTCGCCAGGCCGTTCGGAAATGCCGCCGACTTCGACAGCAGCATCGTCCGCACGTTTTCATAGGTGTACATCGCGAGCAGCACGACGCTTGCCGGCTGGAAATACACCTCGGTGCCCTTCACGTAGGTGACTCCCGTCACTTTCCCGTTTCGATCGACGTTGACTTCAGTGACGTGGGCTTCTGTGACGACGTCGAGCTTTCCGGTTTTCTGCGCCTTGGGAATCGTCGTGACCGCGGTCGAACCTTTGGCGTTGACGTGGCATCCGCCGCGCGCGCAGTAGCCGTGATACGCACATCCGGGACGGTTTTCGTACGTCCGCGTATTGATTGCCGCGGGGCCGGGAAACGGATTCCATCCGAGACCACGCGCCGCCGACGCCATCTTCTCGTGCCAGTCGGTCCATCGCAGCGGCGCCATCGGATATTCGCGCCGGCGCGGCGCCTCGAAGACATTTCCACGGCGATCGATCGTGCCGTTGATATTTCCCGCCTTGCCCGACACGCCGAGCTCGTGTTCGACGATGTCGTAGTAGCGCTCCAGCTCTTCTACGCCGAACGGCCAATCCTCCACCGTCGAGCCCGCCGGCACACGCGACCTTCCGTACCGCTTCGCCGTTTCGCTGACCACCTTGAAGTCCCACGGACTCAATCGCCAGCTCTGCGCCCAGTAATGGAGAGTCGTTCCTCCGACGCCGTTCATCATCGGGTGAAATGCGGCGCGCGGCGAATACGGCGACGACTCGGTGGGCCTATGCGTCGGCACTTCGCGGTTGGCTTTCTGCGCCGAATGCGGCCAGGCGCGGTAGTTATTGCGAAGCTCGTCGGGCGCGAAGTCTTTCGGGGTGAGCCATGTGCCCGCCTCGAGCCCGACAACGCTGATGCCCGCCTGCGCGAGAGGCAGCGCGGCAACACCACCGGCGGCGCCCATGCCGACGATGACGACATCGGTGGGTTTCAGGTTAGTGGGCATGGACACCTGCCGCGAACATGGCGTAATCGTAGGCGGATCGGCGTACCGGTTGTGGCGTTTGCGCCATCCTTTGATCCGCGGCGGTGACGTTCAAGCGGATTCCCGGATAACCGATCAGATCCCATCCCACGAAGTTTGCGTTGCCGCCATAGGCCGGGTCACAAAACGTGCCTTGAATGGTGTGCGTGCGGACGAGCGCGAAAAACGGCGTTTCTTCGATCGTCTTCAGTAACGCGTCCTGCTGCGCGGCAGAGAGACTGGCAAAACGGTGCGGCATACGTTGATCGTGCCGCGGACTCTTGTGCGGCGAGTCCTTCGGTGTAGACGGGTCGCGATGGAGCCAGCCATCCGCCCAGCGCCCGATCGATGTAGGTAGACGCGCGCGCTTCGGTTGCGCCGGGACCGGCGTCGTCGCTGGGAATGAGCCGCGCGCAGATCGCTGCCAGCGTTCCGGCTTCGGTTGCGTTGAGCACGCCCTGGGGCACCGTGTCGTTCCGGCGAGCGCCCTGCTGAAACGCCAGTACGTGGCTCAGTCCGGGAAGCATGGCCGCCGCTGCGCCCGTGATGCCGAGCCGCCTGAAGAGCTCGCGCCTCGAGAGCGCGGTGCTGGTAGTCATGTTTCCTCCGGGAGGGGACATTATAGAGGGTTCGGTGGTAGAGTGGCGCCTTCCAGCAACTCGTCTTCAGGCATTTCAAGGGGAGCGTTTATGAAAGCAGTGGTCTGTCTGATGTTCGCGTGCGTGATGATGACCGGAACGGCGCAGGCGCAGGCGCCCGCGGCGCAGGGCGGGCAGAAAATTCCGCTCAGCGAAGGGCTGCGGCGATCGTACAACACGCTGAAGATGAATCTCACTGAATCGGCGCAGAAATTTGACGAGACGGCATTCAACTACACGCCCTCGCCGGACATTCGCGGCTTCGGCGCACAGCTCGCCCACGTCGCCAACTCGCAGTTCAATGCGTGCGCCGCGGCCAAGGGAGAAGCCAATCCGCACCAGGGTTCGAACCTCGAGAAGACGAAGACGACGAGGGCCGACATCATCCAGGCGCTCGCAGATTCGTTCGCGTTTTGCGATCCTGCCTTTGCGAACCTGACCGACCAGAGCGCGCTCGAGCTGGTGCGGCAGGGAATGAACGAGGTGGCTCGCGGCTCGGTGCTGACCAATCTGATCGCGCACGGCCAACTAGAATACGGAATCCTGACGGTCTATATGCGCACGAAGGCCATGGTCCCACCATCGACCGAACGCGGGATGCGCGGACGGGGAGCAGCGGCGGCTCCCGCGAAATAGGTGCGTTGGGTGCGTTAGGGGCGTTAGGTGCGCTAGGTGCAGGGCTCGACTAAAGTCGAGCCCTCGCCACTAGCTACAGGCTACCGGCTATGGCTACCGGCTAGCAATACGGCATCCAAGTTGCTGCAGAGGCGGATATGAAACTCCGCCTGAAACCGCTCTCAGACCAGGTCATCGTCATCACCGGCGCCTCGAGCGGCATCGGGTTGGCGACCGCTGAAATGGCCGCCGACGCGGGGGCCCGCGTCATCCTTTCCTCACGAAACGAAGAAGACCTGCTCAATGCGGTCAATCGCATCAGACAGAACGGCGGCCGCGCCTTTCATATCGTTGCGGATGTCGCTGACCCCGAAGCCGTCGAGGCCATCGCGGCGTTGGCGATCGAGCAATTCGGCGCGCTCGACACATGGGTCAACAACGCCGGCGTCGGCATGTATGGAAAGTTGACTGAGACGCCGCTCCGCGACAAACGACGTCTTTTCGATGTCGATTTCTGGGGTGTCGTGCATGGCTGCCGGACAGCCGTGCGGCATTTGCGCGCCGGCGGCGGGGCGATTATCAATGTCGGCTCCGTTGCGTCCGACCGCGCGGCGCCGCTGCTCGGCATCTACTCCGCGGCGAAACACGCAGTAAAGGGCTATACCGACGCCCTCCGAATGGAGCTGGAGCACGACGGCCTGCCGATATCGGTGTCACTGGTCAAGCCCGCGTCCATCGACACGCCGTTCATCGAACACGCCCGGTCGCATATGGACGCCGAGCCGGAATTCATTCCTCCGGTATATCCGCCGGAGGAGGTCGCGCGCGCGATTTTGAAGTGCGCCGAGTGGCCCATGCGCGACGTCCTCGTGGGCGGCGCCGCCAGGTTGCTCAGCACGATGGGAACAATGGCGCCGAGGAGCATGGATAAATACTTCCAAGGAACTGCCTTCACGCAGCAGCGCCGTGACACGCCGAACGACCACATCGACGCGCTCGATCATCCGCAGCAAGACGGCCGGCGGAGGGGCCCGACGACGCGGCACACGATGAAACGAGGTGCCTATACCCGCGCCTCCCTGTCGGCGGTCGGCCGGGCATTGCCCATTCTGGCGGCAGGCGCGCTCGCCGCCGGTGTGATGATGGGATTGCCGTGGGCCGCGGTGACGAGAAGGCAGGACAAGCAGGAATGACGGGCAGAATGTTGAACCACACGTATTATTCGTTAAGTGCCTCCGCGCGACCATTCGTCCGCCCCGACGCCTAAGCCGGAACCATCGATCCCGTTCCGGGCGCGAACCCGCCAGATGCTGGCGGATCTCGCGGCGACGGCGCGCCTCGTGTGGAGCGCGAGTCCCGGGCTGCTCCTCCTCATCCTGGTTCTCAGCATCGTTCTCGCGCTCATTCCCGCCGCCACGTTGTGGGTCGGCAAGCTGCTGCTCGACGAAGTCGCGCGCGCGGTGGCCGGCGAGCTGCAGAGCGCCGACATGGCATATCGGCGCCTTGCGAGCCTGCTCGCTCTGCAGGTGGGCATCGCCATCGGCGCATCGCTCGTCCAGTCGATCTACGGCGCGTCGCGCGAGCTGCTCGGCGACACGCTGCAGAATCGCATCAGCCTGCGCATTCTGAACAAAGCCGCGGGGCTCGACGTGGAAAGCTTCGAAAACGCCGAGACCTACGACGCGCTTCGCAACGCGTACAACGAAGTAGGATCGCGTCCGCTCGGCGTCATGTTCCAGATGATCGGCATCGGACAGGCGTTGATCACGCTGACGTCGATCGGCGGGTTGATGGCAAGGCTCGGATGGCAGGTGTTGCCGCTGGTCATGCTCGCGAGCATTCCCGGCGTCATCGTCTCCAGCCGTTTCGGCGCGGAAGGGTATCGCGTCATGCGCCGCCGCGCGACAGATGCCCGCCATCAGAACTATCTGGGTTCCATCCTGACGTCGGACACGCTGGTGAAAGAAGTGCGGCTCTTCGGGTTCGAGCGCTATCTGCTCGACGCCTGGCAGGAGTATTACAAGAAGTTCCGCGCCCAGTTCGTCAGCCTGCTGCTGCGCCGCAGCGCATGGGGACTTGCCGCTACGCTTGGATCGGCGCTGCTGATCGCGCTCGCGACGTTGTCGGTCTTGCGGCGCGCCGCGAACGGGACGATCACCGTCGGCGACTTTTCGCTGTTTGTCGGCGGCATCGTCCAGATCCAGAGTCAGTTCACCAGCCTGCTCAACAGTGTGACGGGTATCTACGAAAGCCTCCTGTACATGCGGAACCTCTTCGAGTTTCTCGAGTTGCCGTCGAGAAACCTCGAGGTCGGTGACGAATGGCGCGGCCCCATCGAAACGATCGAATTCGATCGCGTGAGCTTTCGTTATCCTCTGACCGATCGCGACGTGCTCAGTGACGTGTCGTTTTCCGTGAAACGGGGTGAGGCGCTTGCGCTTGTGGGCGAAAACGGCGCGGGCAAGACGACGATCGTCAAGCTCGTGACCCGTCTCTTCGAGCCCTCGTCTGGACGGATTCTGTTGAACGGCATCGACGCGTCGCGCTTCAGCCCTCGCAGCGTTCAGGGCGAGATGAGCATCATCTTCCAGGACTACGGTCAATATCAGATGACGGCGCGCGAGAACATCGGGCTGAGTCGCACCGACAAGCTGCAGGAGGATGCGGCGATTCAGCGCGCCGGAGAAAAGTCGGGTGCGGTCGAAGTCGTGGACGATCTGCCGGAGGGATACGAGACGATGCTCGGCCGATTGTTCCCTGGAGGCCGTCAATTGTCGGGAGGGCAATGGCAGCGACTGGCGCTTGGACGGTTGTACTTCCGACCCGCCTCGGTGCAGATCTTCGACGAACCCACGGCAGCGCTCGACGCGATTGCCGAGGCGGCGATGATCGACCGTCTCCGCGAGCACGGGCAGGACCGGATCACCCTGCTGATTTCGCACCGTTTCTCCACCGTGCGCCTGGCCGACAAAATCATCGTGCTCCACGAAGGCGCGGTGGTCGAATCCGGCGCCCATGCGGATCTCCTCGCGAAGGGCGGCATCTACGCTACGTTGTTCAACCTGCAGGCGCGTGGCTACGTTGCCGCCGAACCTCCGCCGGCGCCGGTCGGTCCCGGGACGACCCGCAGCCATTCCCGTAACTAGTTGATTCCAAGCATCTTCTGGCACTTACACAAGTCTTACAATCGCCGTCCGGCGGTCTTGCTATTGTCATACAGCACTTCTCACGACAAACACACACAGGAGCTGACACTTTGCCATCAGTCGCCGCCCAACTCGGGCGCTACAGCAAACTCTCGTGGACAACCGCGTTTTTCATGACCCTGTTTCACATCGGAGCGGTCTGGGCGCTCTTTCAGTTCACGTGGGCGGGGCTGGCGGTGTTTCTCGTTACCTATTACATCTCGCTCTCGCTGGGCATCGGCATGGCCTACCACCGCCTGCTGACGCACCGGTCGTACAAAACGCCGAAACCGATCGAATATTTCCTGACGATCTGCGCCACGCTGGCGCTCGAAGGCGGCCCGCTCTTCTGGGTTGCGACACACCGTAAGCACCATCAGCACTCCGACACCGACCACGATCCGCACACCCCGCTTCACGGCGGCTGGTGGGCGCACATGGGCTGGATCCTGTTCGGCGACGCGCTGCACAACGACAACAAGATCACCGCCAAGTACGCACCCGACCTGGGCAGAGATCCGTTCCACGTCTGGATCAGCAAATACCACTGGATTCCGCTGACTGTGCTCGGCCTCGTCCTTCTCGCGCTTGGCGGATGGAACTGGGTGCTGTGGGGCGTGTTCCTGCGCACCACGGTGGGCCTGCACGTGACCTGGCTCGTGAACTCGGCGACGCACATGTGGGGCTCGCGCCGGTTCAATACGCGCGACGCGTCGCGCAACAGCTGGTGGGTGGCCGCATTGAGCTTCGGCGAAGGCTGGCACAACAATCACCACGCGCATCCCGCCTCTGCCGCACACGGCCTGGCGTGGTACAAAGTGGACATCACTTATTGGCACATCCGCGCGCTGGAAGTGCTCGGCCTGGCCACGCAGGTGCGCCGCGCGTCGGTCGATTCGTCGCTGGAACAAGCGGCATGATCACCTAGCCAGTAGCCAATAGCCAGTCGCCGGTAGGCGTAGTCAAAAGGGGTCGGTGTAACCGACCCCTTTTTTTATCTGCTGATTTACAGATCTATAGATCCCTAGATCTATAGTTAACCCGTGTCCGTAGCTCCCGGCCGGCAGGGCGTCATCGCTTTCTTCGTCACCTTCTGCGTCTGTCTGGTGGCGCTGGCGGTTGCGCTCAACGTGGGATGGGTGGTCCTCACCCTTCGAGAAATCGTCCCCCTCCTGCTCGGCAGCCTGATATTCGCCGCCATCATCACGGGCCTCATCCTCAACACGACGTTCCTGGTTCGCGAGATCCGGCGCAACGAGCAGCACGACGCGTTCGTCAACGCCGTCACGCACGAGCTGAAGACACCGGTGACCTCTATCCGGCTTCACCTCGAGACCCTCAAGGCGCGCGGCGCGGGCGTGGACGAAAACAAGCGTTACGAGTTCTACGACGTGATGCTCAAAGACAGCGACCGCCTGCTCCACCTCATCGAGCAGGTGCTCCTCGCCGGGCAGAAGGGGCGCGTGCCGTTCCAGCAGATGCGCATCGACCTGAAGGCGCTCGCCGAAGACTGCCTCGCCGTCACGCGCACGCAGCGCCACCTGCCGGCTGAAGCGTTGACGATGGTCGGGGGACCGGACCAACGGGTCGAAGTGCTGGGCGATCCCGATCATCTCCGCGGCGCGATATTGAACCTCCTCGACAACGCCATCAAATATTCGCGCGACACAGATCCGGGTCGAAGTCGAGGTCGGCCGGGGCGAAGACGACATGGCGATGATTCGCGTGCGCGATCAGGGCATCGGCATTCCGCCGAACGAAACCAAGCGCATCTTCTGGCGCTTCTACCGCACGCCGTGGGCGTTGACGCAACGCGTCAAAGGCACCGGCCTCGGCCTCTTCATCGTCGCCCAAACCGCAAAGCGCCACGGCGGCCGGGCGTTCGCCCAGAGCGAGGGGGTAGGCCGCGGGGCGACCTTCACGCTCGAGCTCCCCTCGGCGCCGCGCGCCGACTCCGTGTCCGTCTAGCGCATGCCACGCCTCCTCATCGTCGAAGACGAGATCCACATCGCGTCGGGACTCCGCTTCAATCTCGAAGCAGACGGTCACGAGGTGATGGTGAAGGAGAACGGCGAGACCGCGCTCGCCGAGCTCGAATCCGATCCATCGCGGATCGATCTGGTTGTGCTCGACGTCATGCTGCCAGGCATCGACGGCTTCACCGTCGCGTCGCGGATGCGGGCGAAAGGATGGCTGACGCCGATCCTGATGCTGACAGCTCGAGGGCGCGCCGAAGACATCCTGCGTGGATTCGAGGCCGGCGCCGACGACTATCTGCCGAAGCCGTTCGACCTGTCTATTTTGATCGCGCGGATCAACGCCCTGCTCCGGCGGCACGCCTGGCATGTGGCGTCCCGCAACAATGCGTCTGCTCCTCTACCCGCGGCGCCCGATGTCTTCAGCTTTGCCGACAAAGTCGTGGATTTCAACGCGCAGGAGCTGCGCGTCGGCGCCAGCAAATACCCGCTGACGCTGATGGAGGCAAACCTGCTCCGCTACCTCGTCAAGCACGAGGGCCGGGCTGTTTCGAGGAGAAACATGCTCGAAGACGTGTGGAACGTGCGGGAAGACACCGACACGCGCGCGATCGATCACTTCATCGCACGGCTGCGTAAATACATCGAGAAGGTCCCGGCGCGCCCGCGCCATCTGCTCACCGTCCGCGGGGTCGGGTATAAGTTCGTCGCTAACCCCTGACCACTCCACAAGAAAAAAATGCACAACAGGAGTTTAGGAGACTAGGAGAAATTTGGTCTTTGAAGACAAATTCCTCCTAACCTTCTAATCTCCTGTTGGATTTTCAGAACTCACCTAGCGAAGATCGAAGGCGGCCATTTCCTGGAGGTTGCGCACGAGCAGCTTGCCGTCGGCGACGACTGGATGGTTCCAGGTCTTTCCTTCGATCGCGCTGAAGCGCGCGACCTCTTCGTGCCGCGCCGGAGTGGCGCGGACCAGGACGACGTCGCCCTCTTCGGTCAGCACGATCAGATGATCGGCCGCGAACACGATCTGCCCGTAGCCGTAGCGGCCGCCCTTCCAGTTCTGCTCACCCGTCGTGACGTTGACGCTAGCCAGAATCGACTCATCGAGCCCGTAGACGTGTCCGTCGTGCAGCACCGAGCTCGTGAACTTGTTCTTCATGCGCTGATTTTCCCAGACAGTTTTAGCCTGAAAGCGCGCGTCGCTGGTTGGGGTGAGCTCGAACACGGCGGCGCCGTGCCCATAGCCGGCCGAGATGAAAATACGGTCGCGTTCGTTGTGCAAAAACGGAATAGGCTGTGAAACGTTGATGCCGTTGAACGTGCTCCACGGATATTCCCACAGCATCGTACCGTTGTCGGGAGTGAGGCCGACGACGCGTGTCGCGGTGACGACGAGGATCTGACGTATGCCCCCGAGGGTAACGAGCATCGGCGACGTGTAGGATGCTTCGTCGTTCAACACATTCCACACCGGCGAGCCGGTCGTCTTGTTGTACGCCACAACCGATCTGCCGCGATCGCCGCCGGCAAGGACGATGACCTTGTCATCGACGATGAGCGGCGATGCCGACATCCCCCAGCTGATGTTACTGGCGTTGTTATCTGTCAGGATGTTCCGCCGCCACACGACGGTTCCCTTGGCCGCGTCGAGCACGCGCAATTCTCCTTCGGCGCCCAGCACATACACCCGGCCTTCGTGGTACGTCGGCGTCGCCCGCGGACCGTCGCCGCCCATGGATTCCTGAAAGTTCGCCGTCCACGCGTTGGTCCAGACCTCACGCCCGGTGTCCACCGCGTAAGCCGCCGCGACTTCCTGATTCCGCCGCTGCTCGATGGTGTACGCGCGGCCATCGGCAACGACAAATGACGCGTACCCGCCTCCGATCGGCTGCTTCCAGAGCTGACGAAGCCCCTCACGAGGCCAACTGGTGCGAATCGCTCCTGTGTAGCGGCCGTCGCGTTGGGGGCCGCGAAAATCGGACCACGAGTTGAGCGGGTTGGATGCTTTGGGCTTGTCCCGCCGTAGCTCCACACCAAGTTCGGGAGCAGAGGCCGATGCGCTGGGGGCATTGGGTGTCTCGGCCGGGGCGGCCGGCTTGTCCGCCGTAGCTCCGTCAGGAGCGGAGGCGGGCGCGATCTGGCGCTGGCGTGCGCGGTCGGCCTCGAGGATGGCGTCGTTATCCCTCGACACAAACCCGGGCCAGCCGCTGCCTGCGCGCTGAAGGCGAAAGCCCGCGGCAACCATGCCTGCTATCAAGAGGACGGCAACAATCGCGACGAGGCCGAGTTTCCTGAGCATAGGACGAGTATACCCGTCCGATTGGAGTCCAGGAGTCCGGGAGTCCGGGAGTCCAGGAGTCCAGGAGTCCAGGAGTCCGGGAGTCCGGGAGTCCAGGAGTCCGGGGAGTCAGAGAGTCCACGAGTCAGAGAGTCCACGAGTCAGAGAGTCCACGAGTCAGAGAGTCCACGAGTCAGCGAGTCCACGAATCAGAGAGTCCACGAGTCAGAGAGTCCACGAGTCAGAGAGTCCACGAGTCCAGAGTCCCGAATAGATAAGTGGAGAAACCACGTACGTCGTAAAGCCGTGGGATTGCGGGAATGTCGTGCATGGACACGCAGCACACGGTTGTCGGCTTATTTCACTCTGGTATTTGTCTCGCATACGGCAGCAAGGTGACCGACGTTCTCACGCCGTCATCGGCCGCGCAGGAGGACACACCCACCGACCGGGTCGTTGTGTTGCAAACGGAGCTCGCGTGTATACGAGCCGAAATTGCAGCGCTGAAAGGTGAGATGGCGGCGATCAAGAAAGACCTGCTGATGATCCGTCAGGGCGTCGGCGTACTGCTCGTGCGGCGACAGTGACGATCGACGACGGACGATCGACGATGGACGATGGACGATGGACGATCGACTATTGACGATCGTCGATGCTCTCGAAAATATCGGTAGCGGGCCTTTTCGACAACCGCGGGCCGTGTGCCTGCCTGAACGCCTCGACGCTCAGGATGCGATCCAGGTCGGGCAGATCGAAAAAGTGACGGTTGATCGACACGTGCTGCGTGCGGTGCGCGCGCAGCGCGGCGGCTTTCACGTCCCGGTACTTGGAGATATCGATCAGGAAGTCGATCCCCGGCTCACGAGCGAGGTCCGGCGACTTCGGTGCATCCCACGGCATCACCGTCGGCACCCACAGCACTCGCTGTACGGCATGCGCGGCGCCGGCCTCAGGATACCAGCGCGGATCCGCCGCTGCGGCGATTGCGTCCATCGCGAACCGGCAGATCGCGACGTGGTCGGGGTGAAGGTTTGCACCGTTCGGATCGAAGGTGACGACAACCTGCGGGCGCTGGCGGCGGATCGCCCCCACGAGTTCCTCGCGAATCTTGTCGGGCGGTGCCTCGGCGAGGCGTTTGTCGAAATAATCGAGCACATCGACACGCCCGATGCCGAGAATCGCCGCTGCCTCGCGCAACTCGGCCTCCCGGCGCGCAGGAAGATCTTCGCGGCTGCAGATCGCCGGCTCGCCCGCCCGCCCCGCATCGCCTCGCGTGGCGGTGACGAGCGCGATGTCGGCGCCCTGGTCCGCGTACATTTTGGCAATACCTGCGACGCCGAAGCTCTCATCGTCTGGATGCGCGTAGATAAACAGCAGTCGTTTGCGCATGGCTTCTACCAACCTCGCCCTTCGCCGCTCACCCCTTGCCTCTGCTTTTCACCGTACAATGTCACGAGTGGCGAGTCCGAAGCCAAAGCACAAACATGGTGCCCGCGTGCGCAAACTGCGCCGGCTGAAGAGCGCCGCTATCTGGGCAGGTGTCCTGCTGGCAATAGGCGGATTGTTCTACGGCCTGGCGAACACGACGAACCTCGCCTACACCGAGCGGCATCTACCCGCGGTTGACTTCACATCGCTGAACGGCGCGCAAAGACGCGCGGCGCTCACCGAAGCCAACGCGGGCCGCTGCACCTGCGCGTGCGGCATGACGCTCGCACAGTGCGTTGCGACGGACATGACGTGTCCGGTGCGCACTGACAACATCGCGAAAATTCGAGCTATGGTGCAGAAGGCACTGAGTTCTGGAGGCAGCTAAGTGAGAAAGCTCTTTGCAGTATTGGCAGTGGCGTTTGTGGCGGCGGCGTGCAGCGAGGACAGCGGCGGCGGCAACCCGATGGATCCGTCGCAGGTGAACATCGAATTCGCCTTTTCCGATCTCGTCGTCGGGACCGGGGCGGAAGCGGCGGTCGGCACGCGGGCGACCTTCGCCACCTGGGATCTGTGGCTGTATGACGCCGCCGGACCGGCGAGCAAGGGCGTGTATCAGCAGGGCAATGCGACCGCGTTTCAGGGACAGCCGCTCGGACCGATCACCTACACCGTCGGCTCGAACGAACTGATCCCGGGCTTCGACATGGGCGCCCGCGGAATGAAGGTCGGCGGAAAGCGGCGGGTCTACGTACCGTCGAGTCTCGCGTACGGATCGAGCGGCAGAGGGCAGATCCCTCCAAACGCCGCTCTGGTCTTCGAAATCGAACTGACCAACGTGCAGTAGCGACGCGAGCAACTCCTTCACCACTTCGCCGTATGACAAACAAAACACTGATAGGCCTGGCCCTGTTGACCGTGGTTGTCGCAGGTTGTGGCGGCAACGAGCCGACTTCCGCTCCTGATGGAGCTCCGGCCGGCAAGCCCGAACAGGCGATGCGCCCGCCGGAACAACCGGCGCCATCAGCACCCGCTGCGCCGAATATCACGCCCCCTCCACCACCAACACCCGACCCTGACAGCAAGCCCAGCGCATCCGCCACTGCTCCTAGTGGAGCGAGGGCGGACAAGCCCGCTGCCGATCCTGGGGGAGCCATTCCGGACAAGCCGCTAGCGCCCAAACCATCACCGGCACCTGCTTTCACGCGTAGAGACCTGCAGGTCGGTACGGGACGTGAGGCGCAAAAGGGCAAAGGACTCAGCGTGCACTACACAGGGTGGCTGTACGACCCCAGCACGCCCGACTTGAAAGGGCGGATGTTCGACACCTCGAAAGGCCGCGGGCCATTCGAGTTCGTACTCGGCGGCGGGCAGGTTATTCCCGGGTGGGATCAGGGCTTCGACGGGATGAAAATCGGCGGACGACGGAGGTTGACCATCCCCCCTCACCTCGCCTACGGCGTGGACGGGGCCGGCAACGGCATCATTCCGCCGAACGCGACGCTGATTTTCGAAATGGAATTACTGGACGTGCAGCAGTAAAAAACCTGACACAGAGGCACAGAGACACAGAGTTTTATTTCCTAAGAATTCTCTGTGCCTTTGTGCCTCTGTGTCAGGGTACGAAAGTAAATTTCGCGAGGTTCGTGACGCCGCTCGCCCAGCCCATCAGCGTCGCCCCGGGCGGGCGGACGCGGGCGTTGATGCGCACGTAGTATTCGCGGTGCGGATCGAGCTTCGCCGTCGAACAGAGCGACAGATTCGTCAGCGACGTGAGCCATTTTTTCGCGACGGCCTCCTCTTCGGTCCGGTCGGCTTCGACGACGCGGCCGTCAACCGTGCGCGAAAGGTTGTGCATGCGTGTGAGCGTATCGTAGTGGTCGATGACGGTCACGACGGCTGTCGCGATCGTCCGGTCCACCCAGGCGGGCACAATCATCTTCAGCTCCACCTCATAGGTGAAGGTCGTCCTCACCCCGCCGCTGATGACCTTGCGCACTTCGTCGGAATAGCCGTTGTCGAGATCGACGGAAACGGTCACCTGCTCGCCGCGCACGAGCGGTACGATCCGCAACTGCCCATTGGCGTGTCCGACATCGCTGAGCGCGAACAGGCAAAGTGCGAGCGCTCCGGCCCAGATCCTAGATCTTAGATCCCAGATCTCAGTTACATGCGTCACTAGTACCTCAGTGCGACCGCCATGGTCGCGCGCCAGAACGAAAGATGCTCTCTGCCGAGGCTGTTGCCGAGCGTTTCCCCTTCGCCGAGCAGCGTGCTCAGACGACGAACATCCCAGCTCAATCCTACCGTGTTGCTCACGAATCCCGTTACACCCCCGCCGAAACTCAATGCGGGCAGCGTGCGAGTGTAATCCGTGAGCTCGAACTGCCCGAGCACATCGATGTGCATCACACCCACGCCGCCGGAAAAGTACGGTCGCAAACCGTAGCCCGCCATCGAGCGAGGCATCGCAATCACGATGTTGCCGGTCAGCGTCGTGACGGCGCTTTGCTGCACGAGTGATTCGAACGCCGACTCGGTCTGAAAAAACCCCGGCGCCCGTCCGAAATCAGCTTCGAGCCCGAATATTTCTCCCAGCCATCCGCCCGACGCGCCGATGATGACGTTCTGCGAATCGATCGCGCCCTGCGGATCGACGAAGTTGGTCGCGCCGCCGAACGTGAACCCGATGAACGGCCGCACTTGCCATTCGGCCCGCGCCTCTCCCGGTGCCAGGATCAGCGCGAGGGCGCTAAAAACACAGACGAGAAAGTTCCGCGCGTTTCCCTTCCCAACCCTCATCACCGAACGAACAGGTTCAGGAACAACCGGGCAAAGGGAGACAACGTGACATCCCCATTCGCCGGCGAGTACAGCTTCACGAGCCCGTCGCTGTTCGCCATCAGGATCAGCGTGATCCCACGGGACGGCAGCGTGATCATCAACGACGACGAGGCGGTTTCCGTCATCCCGAACTGCCACACGACCTTTTCGCCGTTGTACTGCTGCACGAACCAGCCGACGCCGTGCGGCAGGGGCAATCCCGAGTTGCGCGCGGGAGGACTCCAAGCGGCCGCAAGCGTGTCGGGAGCGACGAGAAGCCCCTGCTTCAACGCCACGTCGAACTTCGCCAGGTCGCGGACTGTCGTGATCAGGCCGCTCGACGGCGTCAGCACGCGGGCCCCCTCCGGGTACCCCGAAACCGTGGCTCGGCCTCGATCGTCTACCGAGTACGGCGTCGCACGCCTCTGGAGCACCGCGGTGTACCGTTCGACATCGTCCGCAAACGGCACTCCTTCTGCCGGAGGAGCGATCTGAATGATGTTCGCGCCCGGCACGGAATCGCGCATCGCGAGACGCCCCAGCAGATTCGCAAAGGCCTCGCGATAGGAGTCGAGCGTGCACGTGCGTAATATCGGCCACAGTGGAGCGAGCCGTTCGGGCCGATGGGTATACGTCAGATTGCCGGCCGGACCCGAGGTGTGCGTCAGCAGCTGGCGCAGCGACGCATTCGGTTCCGTTCCGCCGAAACCGAACGTTGCGAGCGTGTCATCGAGCGACAGCCTGCGTTGCTCTTCACAGCTCAGCGCCATCGCCGCGGTAATTGTTTGCGTCAGACCGTCGGCGTGAAATGGGGTGTCGGTACGCGCAGAGATGGAGCGGCCGATGTCCTGGGCGCCGTATGCGCGCTCCCACACAATGCCGCCCTTGTCCACGATAGCGGCAGCGAGACCGGGAATGCGGGCTTGCTCGCGTAACGAGTCGAGATAGCCACCGAAGACCTCATAGACGAGCACCTGCGCACGGGCGGGCGCTCCCGAGAGGAGTAGCAGGACGGCTGTGGCGACGGCTAACCGTTGGAGCATGCGTGAGTGAGCGGGGCGCGCAGACTGGCCGCCTCGATTATTCGGAATTGTACCGGAAATTGCGCCGTTCAGAGAGCGCTAATTGAGCGGCAAGTTCAACAGCGGCATCGACATCCGGCCGCCCTGCCTGGACGCGGTTCTCGTGGGAGAGCGCCGCCGACAGCACGGTCCATGCGGACACCCTGTGCGCGCGCCCTGTCCGGCGCGCGGCGGCCCCTCGTGGGCCGCCTGTCGACGGCGTCTTCCTAGTTACCCGGAACATACGTCGTCTTGTTCTTGCGCTGACGCCGCGTCTTTACCCAGAAGCCGCCGATGACCGCCATACCGATAATCAGAATCCAGATGAACATCACTACCTCCCAGTGGGGTCGCCGCATTCAACTAGGCAAGTGTGGGGCCGCCCGGAGGCTGGCAGAACCGCTCTTGTAAACCGTTCCGTATGAGCATTTTACGAGCATGGATCCTGCCAGTTGGATCGCTCGCGGATGCGTCGCGCCTGCCGCGGCGGGCAATTTGGTTACCCGGGTTACGAAATCGTGGCAGAACGGAGGGTGATACCTTGTATCGAGCCCCGTGAACGCCGACCAGAATTCGCCGCGCGACCTCCCCACCGTGCTCGTCCTCGACGACGAACCCTCGATTCGGCAGGCGGCGCGGCGGTTCCTCACGAAGTCCGGGTATGGATGCGTGGAAGCGGACACTGTGGAAGGTGCTATCGCACTGCTGCGCACAACGCGGGTCGTCGCGGCGATGCTCGATATGCGTCTGCCCGACGGACGCACGGGACTCGACCTGCTTCTCGAACTGCGAAACATTCCGGAGCTCGTCAACATTCCCGTGTTGATCGTCACCGGCAGCGCGCTGACACAGGCCGAGCAGACTGCGATCACCAAACATCGCGCGTTCGTGTTCTTCAAGCCGGAAGGGTTTTCGACGGTGGTCAGCTTTCTCGATCAAATGACGGGGCGCGATCGCAGCAGCTGACGCGACGCGATAAGATCGCGGAGTGGATCCCCGCGAGCTGGCCGTCGACGTCGGGACGCAGCACACCACCGCGCTGGTCTACTCTTCGGCGCGTTCCAGCCGCGCGGCGCGCGACGCTGATTCTCGCGCATGGGGCCGGGGCGCCGCAGCGGCATCCTTTCATGGTCTCCTTCGCTCGCGGACTGAGCGAACGCGGCCTGGACGTCGTCACCTTCAATTTCCTGTACGCCGAGCAACGGCGGAAGGTGCCCGATCGGATGCCCCAGCTCGTGACGTGTTATCGCGCGGTCATCGACGCCGTGCGCGGCGAGCTCGCCAACGATCGGGTGTTCATCGGCGGCAAGTCGATGGGCGGCCGCGCCGCGACCCATGTCGCGGCCGACGATCATTCCCTTCATCTCGACGGCATCGTCCTGCTCGGCTATCCGCTGCATCCACCTGGCCAGCCGGAGAAGATGCGCGACGCGCATTTGCCCGACGTGAAGCGCCCGATGTTGTTCGTGCAAGGCAGCCGCGATACGTTCGGCACTCCGTCCGAACTCAAACCCATCCTGGCCAGCCTCACACCGCTGCCGACGCTGCATCACGTCGAAGGAGGCGATCATTCATTCAAGATTGCTGGACGAGACGCCAAGGCTCGGCAGGCGACCGTCTACACGGAAGTGGAGAGCGTGATCGTCGACTGGATTCAGTCGGTGGATGGCCGATGAGTCCCGAACCTTCCTGCGTGCGAAGCACGTCATAAGGTTCGGAATGTGAGGTTCCCATGTCCCTTCGCCCGGTAAAAGACGTCCGTCAGTCGGTGGCCACCATGGAAGGTGCTGGAGTTGCGTTGCGGCGCGCGTTCGGCTTCGGCAACACCAGCGATTTCGATCCGTTCCTGCTGTTCGACGATTTCCGCAACGACAATCCCGATGCGTATCTCGCCGGGTTTCCGTGGCATCCACATCGCGGCATAGAGACAATCACCTATGTGCTCGCGGGTACGGTGGAGCACGGCGACAGTCTCGGGAATCGCGGTCAGATGCACGCAGGCGATGTGCAATGGATGACTGCGGGCAGCGGCATCCTTCACCAGGAGATGCCAAAGGGCGATCCGCAGGGGCGCATGCATGGCTTCCAGCTATGGTCGAACCTGCCCTCCTCTCTGAAGATGACGAAGCCGCGTTATCAGGACATCTCGTCGAAGGACATTCCCGAAGTGACAGACGATGACGGGACGAACGTGCGCGTCATCATCGGAAACTTCTGGGGAAAGAGCGGACCTGTGGAGGGCGTTGCCGCGGACCCGCGCTACCTGGACGTTTCGGTACCGCCCGGCAAGCAGAAGCGCATTGCCATCGACCGCGCGAACAATGCGTTTGCGTACGTGTTCGCCGGCTCAGGCACGTTCCGCGATGCCTCCGATCCGCAGGCGGTCGCAACCGAGCAAGTTGGAGGAAAACACGACGGAGAATTCGACCTCGTGAGCAACCGATCGCTCGTGCTGTTCGATCGCGGCGACGAGATCGTGGTGCGGGCCGGCGATCAGGGCATCCGGTTCTTGCTGGTTTCGGGAAAGCCGCTCGAGGAGCCGGTCGCCTGGCGAGGGCCGATCGTGATGAACACGAATTCGGAGCTCCAGCAGGCGTACTCCGAACTACGCGCCGGCACGTTCATCAAATAAAAATCGGGGTCGGGTGTGATTTTTAGTACGTCTTCGCGACCGCTTTGCTGAGGTCGCACGACGCCGGCAGGTTTGCGTCCTTCGGAGGGACGTTGCCCATGTAACACCCGGGGACGATGTAGAACGTCGCCGGAGCGCTCGGTTTCGCGGCAACCGGTGCGGGCACCGGCCGTGGCGCAGGTGGATCGGCCACGGGCCTCAACATCTGGCGATACGTGATCTGCTGATCGGCGGAGAGCCTCACCTCGAATGTCACCGGTTCATACCCCGGCGCGACGATTTCGATCCTGTACTCACCAGGAGCGAGGCTCGCGCCACCCTGTTCGGCACGCAGGTCCTCAGGCAGCCCGATGTAATAACCGTTCGCAAATACCTGCGCATTGGCAGGTTCCACATCCAGAATCAGCCGCGCCGTGCGCGGAGGTTCGACAACACCGGGCGCCGGGTAGTACTCCGGGTAGTAATCAATGAACGGATCGATCCCATAGAACGGCGCGCTCCCATACCCCACATATACGACCTGTCTACCCGCGTGCCGGTACGACGGACGCCAGTGACGCCGACCGTATCCTTTCTGATCTAGATGCGGGGGGCGGAGCTCATGAGACGGTAAATCCAGACCGATCGGCGGCAGCCCGATAGGCGATTGCCCGACACCACGCGAAGGGCGAGCCTCGAACCGCGGCTTCCAGCCCGCGTCTCCCGGCGCCGTCACTGCTCTGCCGGCATTTCCAGGAGGTACCACTCTGCCCGCAGCTCCTGGTGACGTTACCGGCCGCCCGGCTTGTGCCGGCGGCCGCGCCCCGTCGCCTCGCGAACGACCTTCCGAGCGCGAACCGCGACGAGTCTCATCAGCTGCTCCGGCGGCTGGAAGCGCGAGGGCGGCGATCAAGGCGAAAACAAACGGTCTCATGGGGATCTCTGTCTCTAGCATACTCCTGCGGCAGCCAAAAGAGACTGGTTCTTGCGGTACAATCGTGCCCTCCCATGCGGCCAATTCTGTTGATCGAAGACGATGCGAACGACGCGGAGCTCGTGCGCGAGACGCTGGCGCAGCTCAATCTCGTCAACGACCTCATCACTGCAACGAGCGCCGACGCGGCGCGCATGACCATCCGGCGAGAAGTGCCGGCGCTGATCATCTGCGACATTCACCTGGGCGGCGAGTCCGGCATCGACTTCCTGAACTGGCTCCGGGAGCAGCCAGCGCCTCTGGGTAACGTACCGGTCATCATGATGAGCGTCTCGACCGATGAAACGCACCATCTGCGAGCCTCGGCGCTGCGAGCGCTGCTGTTCATGACCAAACCGATTCACCAGGACACCCTGCTCGATCAGTTGCGAGGGCTTGGCCTCTTCGTCACTCACCTCCCGAAGGGCGAGCAGCCCGCGCTCATGATCGAATACCGCACGCACTGAGCGCCTATGTTGCAAATGTACAGAATTTTCACCTAATTAATTAGTTTTTAGTGTATAGTCTTAAGTAATTAGTTGATGCGCATACATCTGATCAATCCAAGCCACGTTTCCTTCGGAATCGCCGTCATCACTCCCCGCTGGCTCTATGTGCTGGCGGCCGCAACCCCATCACTCTACGGCGATCCCCGAATCACCGACGAAACGCTCGAGCAGTTCGATCCGCAGTCGGTCAACGCCGGCGATGTCGTCGGCATCGGCATCCACACAGGCAACGCCCTGCGCGGTTACGAGGTTGGCCGGATAGCCCGGGACCGCGGTGCGTGGGTCGTCTACGGCGGCATTCACGCCACGTTGTATCCAGAAGAAGCCCTCACCCTCGGCATGGGTCACGCCATCGTCAAAGGCGATGGCGATATCGCGTGGGGACAGGCGATCGAAGGCTGCCTGCGCGGGGAAACCGGGAAGGTGTGGGAGGGCGGCAAGATCGCGGCGGATCGGTTTCTCAAAGCGCGCTGGGATCTGTTGCCTCCAGATCGCTACATGTGGGCATCCGTTCAGACTGTCCGCGGCTGTCCGAAACATTGCTCGTTCTGCTCGGTATGGCGCACTGATGGCCAGGAGCCTCGTCAGCGCGCCGTCGATGCGGTGCTCGAAGAAGTCGTCGAATTACGGCGCCGCGGTTTTCGTTTCATCGCGCTTGCCGACGACAACTTCTACCCCGTCACGCTGCGACGATCTCGAGCAGGCGGCACGTCGCGCCGATCACGGCCGGCTGAACGAGCTGAAAGCGCTGCGCGCGGAACGGTTCGAGTTGATGGCGAGGCTCGCCAAGCTGCCGGACGACATGAATTTTTTCACGCAGATCACCATGGAAGCCGCGGAAGATCCCGAATTCTTCGAACGCGATGCGCCATGCGCGCATCAAAGGGGCGCTCGTCGGCGTGGAGTCGGTGACCGCCGAAGGACTGAAGGACGTTTACAAAGGTTTCAACCTTCACGGCGAAGAGCTGGTGTTGCGGCTGCAGCAGTTCAAATCGCACGGCATTCATGTGCTCGGTTCGTTCATCTTCGGACTGCCGAGCGACCGGGCCGAGACGTTCAACGCCACCGTCGCGCTCGCGCTCAAAGCCGACGTCACGTTCGCGCAGTTCGTCATGCTGACGCCGTACCCCGGTACCATCGACTTCGCGAAGTGGGAGCTGGCGCAGTCGAAGAAGGCAGATGCCGAAGCTGTCGATGGCATTCCGATCACGCGCCACTGGCTGATCCCGCAATCTCGCCGGCCGAAGGTGTACGCGCCACATCCGACGCTGTCGCCCGAGGAGATCCGCGAGCGGACCCAGGGCGTGTGGGATCAGTTCTACAGCCTGCCGCACGTCTGGAAGCGATCGCGGGCGGTGAAGTCGCTGAAGAACCGAATCGGATTTGTGTTGTGCTCGAAGCTCTACCGCCAGATGTACGCGAACACCGGCATCGCAACAGACAGCGCCCGCCACGCGAAGTCCGAGCGCATGGCCCGTCTACTGGCGAAGCCGTGCCGAAGGCTCTTCATCGCGAAGCCCATGCCGGAACTTCAAGTACCGGCTTAGCTTTCGTCGCCGATCGACGATGGCCGATCGACGATGGCCGATGGACGGTCCAGCGCCGCTTTGCCGGCTTCGATGACCTTCAGAATCTGTTCGGCGTCGTAAACCGAACCGCCCCACGTTCCACCGCTGACGTCCTGGAGCGCGGCCCAGATGCGGGTGTCGTCCGGCAGAGCGGCATCCGCCGCGAGGTCCGGGCGCGGTTTGCGATCCTCCAGGATCCGCGAGCCCTCCTCCACGCCCTGCTCGACGAAATTTTCCCCGACAAGATTCACAGTCCCCTCGAGCGTGAGGCGATTGACGACGATCTCGATCACGTCGCCGTCGCGCAGCTTGCCGATCGGGCCGCCGGCAAGCGCCTCGGGCGATACGTGACCGATGCACGCGCCGGTCGACACCCCGCTGAATCGCGCGTCGGTGACGACGGCGACGTGCTTCCCTACCGGCGAGTGACGAAGCGCGCTCGTGATCTGATAGGTCTCTTCCATGCCTGCGCCCATCGGCCCGCGGCACATGAGCACGAGCACGTCGCCGGCCTTGATATGTTTCCCCTTGATCGCAGCCATCGCGGCGGGCTCGGACAAGAACACCTTTGCCGCGCCGGTCAGACGGTACATGCCGTCTGCGCCAATCACCGACGGATCGATCGCGGTCGCTTTGATGACCGACCCTTCCGGCGCAACATTCCCTTTTGGAAAGCACATCGTCGATGTCAGGCCACGGCTCGGCGCACTCTCCGGCGTAACGATCACGTCATCCGGATTCACGCCCTCTTTCGTCAGCTGCGCGCGCAGGCGGGTCCGCCGCTCGGACGATTCCCACGCGTCGAGCTGAGCATCGAGCTGACATCCCTGCAACAGTCATCACGCTGGTGTCGAGCAATCCCAGGCGGCGCAAATGCAGCATCACTTCGGGAACACCGCCAGCCATGAATACCTGAACCGTCGGATGATTCCGCGGACCATTCGGCAGCGCATCGACCAGACGCGGCACCTGCCGGTTCACTTCTGCCCAGTCATGCGCAACGGGCCGGCGAAGTCCCGCCGCGTGCGCGACGGCCGGGAGATGGAGAATCAAGTTGGTCGATCCACCAAACGCCGCAAATACGACCATCGCGTTCCGAATCGGCTGCATCGGTGACGATGTCGCGCATCTTCAGTTGATGCCGTTCGAGCGACATCAGAGCGGATGCAGAGCGGCGAGCCATGTCGAGCCAGATGGCGTGACCCGAGGGCGCCAGCGCGGAGTGTCCCAGCGACATCCCGAGGGCCTCGCCAACCACCTGTGAGGTCGCGGCAGTTCCGAGAAACTGACATCCGCCGCCAGGCGATGCACAGGCGCGGCAGCCGAGATCGGCGGCTTCTTCCAGCGTCACGCTGCCATGCGTAAAGCGGACGCCGAGCGTCTGCACTTTCCCGGCGTCTTCCCCCTGCTCGGGCAGCAGCGTCACGCCGCCGGGAACGAGCACCGCAGGCAAGTCGTGTGTTGCCGCCAGCGCCATCATCATTGCCGGCAGCCCCTTGTCGCACGTCGCAACGCCGAGGACACCGCGGCGCGTGGGCAGCGAGCGGATCAGGCGTCTGAAGACCGTCGCGGCATCGTTCCGAAACGGCAGGCTGTCGAACATAGCGGTCGTGCCCTGCGACCGGCCGTCACAGGGATCGGTGCATGCGGCCGCGAACGGAATCGCGCCTGCCGCTTTGAATACGTGCGCTGCCGCTTCGAGCAGCAGCCCGACTTCCCAGTGTCCCGTGTGATAGCCGAGCGCGACCGGCGTGCCGTCGGGCGCGCGAATGCCGCCGTGCGTCGAAAGCATCAGGAACTCGTTGCCGCCCAGCGCTGATGGGTTCCAACCCATTCCGGCGTTTTGCGTCCAGCCGAAAAGGTCGCCGGACGGCCGCTCGCGAAGCATTTCGGGCGTCAACGGCAGCGAGCCCGCCGGCCCGCGGGCGCGGGTCGCGACATCGAACAGAGATGGATCGTCGGAGTCGAACGGATTGAGTGCCATAGGCCGGGCGAGCCTGCTGCGCCGAAGTCTCGGCGAAGGCGGGCGCGATTCCTTAATTAGTGGCTCGAGCCTGGCCGAGCGCCACCGACACGCGCGCCCTCTGCCGCTCGGGCGAGATGGTGACCTGCCGTGTGACGATTGGGTGTTCCGGATGGACGAACCTGATGGTGTGCGAGCCGGCCGAAAGGAACCGCACGCGCACCGGAGTAGGCCCGCGGCCGATCTCATCGACGGTCACGTGCGCGCCCGGAGGAGTGGACGTAATCATGATCTCGCCTTCAACATCTTCAGGCGCGATCTCCCCGGGCTCGACGACTGGAGCGGGAACGGTCTCAGCAAGTGGCGCCGATGCCGGGACAGGGGTCTCGACATTTGCAGCGCTGGTGGACTCACGCGCTGCAACAGATGCGGTCGCTGGTTCCTCGACGCGGGCATGAGCTTCCTGGTCTCGAGAGAGCCACCGCCCTGCGGCATACGCAACGACAAACGTGACAGCAAGAATGACGGGTATCGTTGCCGGCGTTAAGCGGCGACGTGCCGAGCGGCGCTGGGGAACCCGCTGCACGGCCGCCGGCTTCGGCGGTTCTGGAACGTCGAGCTCGCGGCGGAAGCGTTCGACGACGTCACGCGGGTCGAGGCCTATCGCGTTTGCGTACGCGCGAAGGTAGCTCTCCTGGTAGAACCGGTTCGACGGCCACTTCGAGAGATCGTTGCGCTCGAGATCCTGGAAGAAATCGCGCTTGATTTTTGTGCGGGCCGCAACGGCGTCGAGCGAGATGTCGCGGCTGATTCTCGTCGCGCGTAGAAACGCGCTGAGCTCTGGTGTGCCACCGCCTGTCAGCCCACGCCACTGATTTGCGACTTTGACGCCGGAAAGATCGACCAGTTCCACGGTTACCCCGTCCAATTATCCTACACCGAAGGCGCCCACTCCGGCGATGGACTCACAACATTTGGTACTATGGTTTGGTCTGCCAGCGCCCCCGCGCCTCCAGAGGAGACTTCAATGACATCACGTTCATTCATCCGTATGGCCGTTCTGGGTGTTCTAGCCCTGGCGGGATCGTCAGCAGCGGCGTCCGCCCAGGGTGTCGGCATCAAGGTCGGGCCGACGTTCGCCAATTTCAGCAGTGACGCGCTCGACTTCAAGACCCGCACAGGCATCCACGCCGGGCTGTTCCTGGGAGGCAACCGCGACGGTGTTCTGGGGGTCCAGACCGAGATCAACTGGCTGCGAAAGAACACCGAAACAGACCCGGTTGGCACGCAAATCCGCGTGGATTACTTGCAGGTACCTGTATTGCTTCGTTTGAACATAGGCGCCGAATCGGCTGGCGGAGTCCGAGTTTACGGCATCGCCGGGCCCGCCGTGGACTTCAAGATCGCCGACGAAATCGAGGGGTTCACCCTGGACGACGGGTTCGAAGGCACTGACGTAAGCCTGGTATTCGGCGGCGGCATCGAGGCCGCCCGCATCATCGTCGAGGCGCGCTACGACAAGGGGCTCAGGCGGATAAACAAGTCTTTCAGCGATGTCGTCGAAATAAAGAAGCAGGCGTTCACGATTTTGTTTGGCATTCGATTCAAGTAGCCGTTAGTCCCTTAGGGGTATTTAGCGGCGCGCTGCAGTAATCACCACTGAGAACACAGAGAGCACAGAGAAAACCGTTTCTTCTCTGTGGATCTCTGCGTCCTCTGTGGTTCGTTCACCTGGGCAGCTCAGAAGGCCGGCGTTACATGTGCCGGCGCATCACATATCGCGAGTCGCGCAGCTCATGGCTGAGCCGCGCGTGCCGGCGCCGCCACGCTTCGAAGTGGCGGCCAATCGTGTCGAGCAATCTCGCCTTTTCCATCGCCTGCTCCAGCGCAGCGGCGCGGCGAAAAAACGCCGCGCCGATTTCGCCATACCAGTGGATGTTGTGGCGGCGGCGCATCTGATCCTCAAAAAACCCGGAGAGGAGCAGGCACTGAGCGCCCGCTGTTTCCATCATCGCCGGATCTGCCATATTGGCCGCTTCGGCGACAAAGCGGTCGAATACGGTTACCAGGTCCGCGGGGGTGGCTGTGGGGACATCGGGATCGATCGGAATCTGCGCATAGTGCGCAAGCACACTGGCGTTATACAGGAGCTCCTGATGATTGACGGATGGCTCCGACACATCTTTCAGGTTCATCACGAAGAACTCAAGCGTCCGGCGGTGGTCGGTTGCGATCAGTTCCCCCAGAGGATCCATTCACCCTCCCAATGATCGTATCGGCAGAAAGAAAACCCGACTGCAGTTTACGCGACGATGACGATGACGCATCATAGAGACGTGGGGCGATCATTTTTGTTCATCAGGGTTTTTACCGCCGCCCCTGCTTCTTTAGACGATTTCGAGGCACGGATCGGTCTGAAGAGAGTCCACAGACCAAAGTCCAGCGTCCAAGGTCTGTGGTCGATGGCAGGATGAGGACTCTGGACTTTGGACTTTCGACTCTCCTGGTGTTTCTGTTCGCCCTCCCTGGCATCGCGCACGCACAACCCACCGCGACAGTCCGCGGCGTCGTCGTCGACGCGCGTGACGGCACACCGCTCGAAAAAGTGTCGGTCCGGGTGCGGGACACCACGCTCATCACGGTGACCGACAGTGAGGGGCGTTTCGAGCTCCTCGAGGTGCCCGCTGGACGCCAGGAGCTGTATGTCTCGTCTGTCGACTACGTTCTCGTCCGCCGCGTCATCGATGTGCCGGCCGGCGAGATGCTCGACATCACGATTCGGATTTCGGCGGGGACCGGCGTTTACACAGAGACCATCAACGTCAACAGCACGGCCGAAGACAACTCACCCGCCCAGCAGGTCCTCCGCAGCAACGAGCTTCAGCAATTGCGCGGCGTCATCACGAACGACCCCATGCGGGCGATTCACGTGCTGCCGGGCGTGGCGACGGGCGACGACCTGCGCAGCGAGTTCAGCGTCCGCGGGCTGCCGGTCCGGAACATGAACTTCACGTTCGAGGGGATCTCAACGCCGCTGCTCGTCCACACTGTCCAGGGCGTCCAGGACAACGGCTCGATCGCGATGGTGAACGGCGACGTGTTGACGGAAATCGGCCTGGCGGCTGGCTCCTACCCGCAGCGGTACGGCAATCACACGGGCGCCGAGCTCAACTTTCTGATGCGCGAGGGCTCGCGCGACCGCGTGAGGGGACTCATTCGGCCGAGCATGACCGACACTTCCGTTGTCTTGGAAGGTCCGACAGGATCCTCGCAGACAGGGTCATGGCTGGTTTCCATCCGCAAGAGCTATCTCGGTACCATCATCAGGCGCATCGATCCCGACAACACCTTCGCGTTCGGTTTTCACGACGCCCAGGTCAAGCTCGTACAGGATCTCAACGCCGCACATCAGGTGCAGTTCGCGTTGACGGCCGGCCGCTCCCGGCTGGATCAGGACCCCGAGTTCATCGGCATCGCCAACGTGCAGGAGGGTGTGAATGACGCCGCCGTGGCGGTGGTGACGTGGCGATACCTCGCATCCCCCAGGCTGATCCTGACGCAGAAGCTGGCCGCGGCGATGAACAACTTCCGCAACCTCAACGTCAACGGCCTCGAGCTCGATCGCGGACGCCGCAGCGAAGCGATCTACCGGGCGGACTGGACCTATGCCCGGTCGGCGCGCGTGATGTTCGAGGGCGGCGGCGAGCTTCGCCGGTCGATTCAATCACGGTCCGAGCAAGGCCTCGAGATTCTGGCGCCGGAATTTGCGTTGCGCGAGAGCTTCAGCGCATCGGCCGGCGCCGCGTCATCGTACGTGATGGCCAAACTCATCAGCGGACGAGCGGCACTTGCTCCCGGCATACGGGTCGATCACTCCACGCTGACCGGCGACACATCGGCCTCACCATGGATCCAGACCCAATGGCCGCTGTCGGCGTCGCTGCTCATGCGCGCAGGCGGAGGAATTTATCGCCAGGAACCTGAAATCGTCGAAGTGAAAGGCGTGCGCGGATCGGATCTGAAGGCCGCGCGCTCGTACCATGCGGACATCAGTGTTGGAGGGCCGCTCACCTCGTCCGTGACGTGGCAGATTTCCGTCTACAACCGCGAGGATCGCGATTATCCGGCGTTTCCGGACGCCGACTTTCGCGCAACCGGAGGCCGGCTGTTTCTCCGCTCGTTTACCAGTCAATACCAGAACGCGCTGGATGGCGACTCGAGGGGCGTGGGGTTTCTCGTGCAGCGGCGCAGCCCGAACGGGCTGTCAGGGTGGGTGGCGTACGACCTGACGAAGACGAAATACCGCCTGGCGTTCGACGACCCCTCAGTCGTATCGACGTTCTTGAACGCGTCCGGCCGGGCGCAAACGATCGCCAGGACGCTTCCGCCGGAGGAGTTTTACGGCGATTACGATCAACGGCACACGTTGAACGCCTACGGGGTGTATCGACTGAGCGATCGGACGAGCTTCAGCACGCGATTCCGTGCCGGCAGCAACTTTCCCGCACCGGGCTATTACGCCCCGGGGACCGCGCCCGTGTCCGAGGATCGTCCGAACGGACAATATTTCCTGGGCGGCGATTCACGCAACACCGTGCGTGTTCCTGCCTACACGCGGCTCGACGTCCGGGCGAACCGGACATTCACCTGGCGCACGACACGGCTCACGCTGTTCGCCGAAGTGTTGAACCTCTACAACCGGCGCAACGTGCGGGCGGCCGCGCCGGGCATCAACGGCAACACCTTCGAAGTGTTCGGTCTGTTCGACCCGATGTTCCCGGTCATCCCTTCGGCGGGTTTCTCGTTCGAGTTTTGATATCTCACCGCACAGACGCGGAGACGCAGAGCCTCATTTGTGTCACCCTCGGGCCAGGTTCGCAATCACATCGGGCAGCGCTTCGATGTCTTCGTCCGACGTGCGGAAGTTCACGATACACGCCCGCAGCGCAAATCGGCCGTTGATGACGGCGTTCGATAGAAACGCCTTGCCGCTTCTCTCCACGCGCTCGAGCAGCTCTTCGTTCAGCTTATTGAGGCGCTCTTCCGTTTCCGCCTCGCCGACCTTCGACCGGAGCTCCGACGGCACGTAGCGAAACGTCGTGATGCTGAGGTTCTGCGTGAACGTCTCAAAATCCGGCCGCTTGTGCAGAATCGCGTAGAGGTTGCGCGACAGCCTGATGTCTTGCGAAATCGACTCGACGTATCCGCGGCGTCCGACCAACTGCAACGCCAGCCACACTTTCAGGGCGCGGAACCCGCGCGAGTTCTGAGGGCCATAGTCCACGAAGTTCAGCGCCTCTTCGCCGAAGTGGTAATACGGCGGGTGATAGGAAAACGCGTTGCGCAGATCCTCAGGCCGCCTGACCAGCGCGCAGCCGGCCTCGAGCGGCGCATACAACCATTTGTGCGGATCGACGGCCACGGAATCGGCCTGCGCCAGCGCGCGAAGATCATCCAGCGCCTCGGGAACCGCGGCGGCAAAGGCGCCATACGCGCCGTCCACATGAAACCAGAGGCCCGTTTCGCGGCAGATCGCGGCAATCCCGGGCAGCGGATCGACGGCGCCTGTGCTGACCGAACCAGCGGTGCCGACGACGAGAAATGGCTGCTCGCCGCGGGCCCGATCGGCGTCGATCTGGCGCCGCAGCTCATCGGTCTTCATCCGCTGATGTTCGTCCACGGCGATCCACCGAATCGCATCCGTGCCGAGGCCAAAAAGGTCCGCCGCCTTCTGAATCCAGGTGTGCGTTTCAGCCGACGCGTAGGTCACCATCCGCGCACGGTTTCCACCGAGCCCCGATTTCCTGACGTCCTGTCCCGCCTTCGCCGTTCTCGCGGCAAGGAAACACACGAAATTCGCCATGTTCCCGCCGCTCACCAGCAAGCCCGCACCCGCCGCCGGAAATCCGATGAGCTCGGCAATCCAGCGCACCGTCTGCGCTTCGATCTCCGTCGCCATCGGCGCGAGGTTCCATCCTCCGCAGTTGGCGTTGACCGCGCTGGCCAGCAAATCGCCGAGCACGCCTATCGGAGCAGGACTGGAGGTGATGTAGCCGAAAAAACGCGGATGGCCGTTGAACAGCGAGTGCCGGAATAGCAGCTCCGATGCATTCGCGAGCAGCTCTTCGGGACTCGATCCGAGTTCCGGCAGGCCGCGCCCGGCCTCGAGCGCACTCCTCACAACAGAACCGGCTTCGTCCGGCTTTACCGGACCCTGCGGCAAGCGCTCGAGATGCGTCGCGATGCGATCGATGAGCTGATATCCGAGCGCTCGAAACGTCTCCGGATTCATGTCGAGCGTTCTCCGGCTCATCAGCGAATCCCTTCGAACAGATCGGTCTCGCGCGGGCGTCCGCCGTTCACGAGGCTGAACACGCGGTAAAACTCACCCGTTCCCCAGATGACCATCTGATCGTCCTCCGTGAGGCTCGCGACGTTCTTGTAGATGCTCATCTGCGTCCTGTGGCATTGCACTGCATGCCACACTGTTTGCCATACCTCGCGCGCATCGACCAGTGTGGTAATCGACCAGTCCGGCCACGCCATCGCCGCGCGAATCTCACCGTCCACGGTCGAGGTGAGCGTCTTGAACGCTGCCTGATACGCCGCCCACTTTCTGGTGCCGTTCACGAAATAATAGAACTTCTGGACCTGATGCGTGTCCGCGGCACGCGCGATTGCCGCAGCCGTCAGCTGAGAGATGGCGATGTGATCGGGATGTCCGTAGGCGCCAAAAGGATCGAAGGTGACGACGACATGGGGCTTGATGCGGCGTATATGCGCCGCGATCTTTTCGCTGCCCGCCCGCACCTCGATGCGATCGAGCTCGCCGTCGAGGTAATCGAGCAGCATCACTTCCCGCACGCCGAGCTCGCTCGCGGCGGCGCGCAGCTCGGCCTCTCGCGCGCGGCCGACGACGTCCGGTCCCGGCTTCGTGCCCTTGTCGTCGAACCGGCCGCGTTCGCCGCGCGTGGCGGTTACGACATACGTGCCGATGCCCTGACGCGCATATTTCGCCAGCACACCGCCCGTTCCCAGCGACTCGTCGTCCGGATGTGCCAGCACGCACATCAACCGAAGCTCAGCCATGCTGCCCGTGCAACTGTAGCCAAAAAGAAAGGGGTCGGGTGTGATTTTTGAAAATCACACCCGACCCCTGTTTGTTCCCCAGGCGCGACGCGAATCCAAACGCGGCGTTACACCGTAAGCAGATCGATTTCCGAGGTACTGTCGCCGAACTTTGCCACTTCCACGCCGAACCGGTCGATGACGCCGAGCATGAGGTTCGCGAGCGGCGTCCCCTTCGGATATTTCACGTGGCGGTTCGATCTCACGTTGAGCGACTTACCACCCACGACAACAACCGGCACGTTGAAGTTGTTGTGCGTGTTGCCGTCGCTCATGCCGCTGCCCCACAGCACCACCGTCTGATCCAGCAGGTTGCCTTCACCTTCGGCGGTCGTCTGCAGTTTCTTCAGCAGATATCCGAGCGTCTCGACGTGATAGGTGTTCAGCTTCGCGTAGTTCTTCATCTTCTCGGGATTGTTGCCGTGGTGCGAAATCGAGTGATGCGCTTCGGGCAGACCAATCTCGGGATACGCGCGGTTGACGTTTTCGCGCGCCATCATCAGCGTGCTGACGCGGGTGATGTCGGCCTGCAACGCGAGCACCTGCAGGTCGAACATCAGCTCGATGTATTCCTTGAACGTCTCGGGTACGCCGACCGGCTGTTCGGGCACGGAGAAGTCGCTATTGATCGATTCCGCCCGCGCGATGCGGTGCTCGACGTCGCGCACGGCGTCGAAATATTCGCCGAGCTTCGACTTGTCGCGCGCCCCGAGCCGGTTGCGCAGCTGCGAGATTTCCTGCGTCAGGCCGTCGAGGATGCTGCGGTCTTCGTTTACCCTGGCCAGGCGCTCCGCGGCGGTCGCCCCGACGCCGAACATGCGCTCGAACACGAACCGCGGATTCGTTTCCGACGGCAGCGGAGTCGTCGGCGAGCTCCACGACATCGAGTTCATGTAGGCGCACGCATAGCCGTGGTCGCACGCGCCGACGACGTCGTTGCGGTCGACCGACACTTCGAGCGACGGCAGCTTCGTGTCGCGGCAGATCTTCTGGGCGATGATCTGATCGATCGTCGTTCCCGCCTGCACGTCGGCGCCTTCGGTTTGTTTCGGATGCGCACAGCTCATGAACGCCGGCGCGGCGCGCGGATGCTGGCCGCCGACGTCGCCCTGATCCGTCGCCTGGAAGTTGTCGAGTCCGGTGACGAGGAGCGTGCGGTCGCGGAAGGCCTCGATCGGCTTCAGGATGGGCGAGAACTCGAAACCCACGCCTTCGGCAGCGGGAATCCAGTCGGCCATGTGCGCGCCGTTGCCGCAGTAGATACCAATGAATCGCGGTGCGCCTTTGACCTGGGCGCGCAGCGCCGGGATCATCGCATCAAGAAACGGCAGCGCCACGGTTGCACCGAGTCCCCGAAGGAACGTCCTGCGGGGCAACGCCATCTTCGTGATCACCATCTGACAGCCTCCCAAATGTAACGGTCCGGCTCAGGCCGGACACAACGTACTGCCTAGTTCGTATTTGCCGCCGCCACTCTCATTGTAAATGGAGTGCTCGTCACGACGCCGTGAATCAACGACCCGAACCGGTTCTGGTCTTTCGCCGCATCGCGCTTGATTTTACGCACGGCCGGGGCATCCGACGCCTCCAGGCCGCGTCCGAGCGCATAGGTCATCAGCTTCTCGGTCATCGTCGTCAGGAACTCGTCCGAATGCGTGACGAGGACCTTCTTGAGATCTGCCGGGCCGTTGAACTTCGTGCCGTCCGGCAGCTGTGCCGACGCATCGACGCGCGCACCCGAGGGATACAGCTCTCTCCATTCACCGATACCGTCGAAGTTCTCCAGCGCGAATCCGAGCTGATCCATCTGCGCGTGACAGCCGGCGCACGCCGGGTTGGCGCGATGGGCGGCCAGCTGCTCGCGCATCGGCAACACCTTGCGCGGGTCGCGATCGTCTTTCAGCTCCGGCACGTTCGGCGGCGGCGGCGGCGGCGGCGCACCGAACACATTCTCCAGGATCCACTTGCCGCGAATGACCGGCGACGTGCGGTTCGGGTACGACGTGGCCATCAGGATCGAACCCTGACCGAGGAGGCCGCCGCGCACGCTGCCTGCCGGTAGCGTCACCCGCCGGAACCGCTCGCCAAAGACACCCTTGACGCCGTAGTGCTTCGCCAGCCGCTCGTTGAGGAACGTGTAGTCGGCGTTCAACAGGTCGACCACATTTCTGTTCTCCCGGATGATGCTCTCGAAGAACAGCTCGGTCTCCTGCTCGAACGCCTTGCGGAGGTTGTCGTCGAAGTGAAACAGCGTTTCCGGGCTCGGCTGATGCACGGCCACGTTGCGGATGTGCAGCCACTGCCCCGCGAAGTTGTCGACCAGCGCATGCGCCTTCGGATCGGCGAGCATGCGCTTGATCTGCGCCTGCACGACCTCGGGCTTCTGCAGTGTCTTCTTCACCGCCAGGTCGATGAGCTCGTCATCGGGAATGCTGCTCCACAGGAAGAACGACAGCCGCGACGCAAAGTCGATGTCGCTCACCCGGTACGGCTTCGCATCGCCGGCAGCCGGCTGGCTCTCGATCCGGAACAGGAACTTCGGGCTGACGAGAATGCTGCGAATCGCCATCTCGATGCCCGCGTCGAACCCGTCCTTGGCGGCGCCGTCGCGATAGCGCGCCATCGGCGCCTCGAGATCGACGTCGGTCACGGGCCGGCGGTAGGCGCGGCGCGCCAGCGTCGAGACGATCTTCTTGGCGCACGTCTCGTCCTTCGCAGACTGCGGGAAGCAGGTGAGGATGCGCCGGCGGCTCGCGGTATCGCCGACCGCCGCCGTTTCCGGCATCGGTCCGGTAATCGTCAAGCTCGACACTTTTGGCTCGCCGCCACCGGCGCGATAGGGATCGCGCCGCAGTGAAGGATCGAACAGATCTTCGACGTAGGCAGATGTCTTGGCCGCGAAATAGACCTGCACCATGTGCTGGCCCGCTTTCACCGGCACGCGGAAGGTCAGCAGATTGAGAATCTTCTTGGTGAGATCCTCGCGCGGATAGTCGCCCGCTGCTCCCGCTTCGGCCCGGCGATTGCGCGCGAACTCCGGCCCGCCTAACGTGCCCGACCAGACCTTGACGCCGTCGATGGCGACGTTGAGCTCGTGCGGTTCCGCGGTGATGCCCTCGAACCCGCCGCCGGCTCCGCTCTCTTTCGGCCGCATCTCGAACTGATATTCACCGTCGGCCAGGAAGTGATAGCGCATCGCGAGCCCGCCGCGCGATCCAAACGGCAAGTCGTCGCTCACGCGTTTGCCCTGGTCGCGATCGGTCGGCACGAAAAACGTCTCGGGCAACGGCAGGCCGCGAGGCCTGGCGAGCGCCATCTGGCTCACTTTCGCAGCGGCACCCAGATAACGTTCGGTGAGTGCCGGCGACAGCGTGAGCGCGTCGGCGTTGTTGTCGAAGCCGTGACCGGCGACGTCATTCGGCAGCATCGACGTGACGTCGATCTCGACGCCAAGCAGATCGCGAATCGCGTTGCGATACTCCGCCCGATTGAGGCGCTGCAGCCCGGTGCTTCCCGGGTTCGGTGTCGCAAACGCCGCGCGATCGAGCTCGGTTTCGAGATACGTCACGAGCGCGTCGGACGCGGCCTTGTCGGGACGCGGACGACCCACGGGCGGCATCGCGCCCGTGCGAACCTTGCGGACCACGTGTTCCCACGCCTCGGCGTCTTTACTGAGATTTGCCAGATCGAGGGTACTGAACGCGAGCCCGCCGGCTTTCATTTTCTCGTTATGGCAGCTCATGCAGTGCTTCTGCAGCACCGCGTGGCTCGTCGATCGTCGATCGTCCATCGTCGATCGTCCATCGTCGATCGTCGATCGTCCATCGGCCGGCCGATCCTGGGCGACATACCCGGCCGACGCAACAAAGCAGAGCGCGCCGGCGACAAGTGCCGTTCGCGTGGTTCGAGATTTCATCGCACTCCTTCCGCGGAGGTAGCCGGCGGCAACGCTTCTTCCGGAATCAGATTCGGGCAGAGGCCCGGGCACGGAATGTCTTTCGCGCCCAGCTTGCGCAACAGTTCGGCCGTGTGCGGCTGCGCGGCAAATGAGTTGCCGTATTCAACGCCGTCGGCAACCTGCAGCGGCGTGCGTCCGGACTTGTCGACGACGTCGAGCTTGGCGCCCTTGTCGAACAGATACTGAACGACGGTATTCACGCCGCGATAGGCGGCGGCGTGCATCGCACTTTCACCGGTGTCGGCAATGAAATTCACGTCCGCGCCAAGCTCTTCGACGAGCATCTTCACCACTTCGAGCACCTGCGCTTCGCTCGCGCGCTCCTGATTCGATGCCCAGGCGATGCCGGCCGACGCCATCAGCGGAGTGATGTTCGCGTATGTATTGATCTTCGGATCCGCGCCATTCTCCAGGAGCAGCCGCATCGCTTCGATGTCGTTGGCTTTCGCGGCGAAGAGGAACGCCGTGGCGCCCACGAGCCGGCGGCGATAGCGCGCGCCCGACCATCGCGGCTCCATGTCGGTGTTGCGGCCGTTGACATCGGCGCCATGTTTGATGAGCGACTTGATGACGCGCAGCCGATCGATGTTCACCGAGATGAACTCGTCGCTGACGTGCCAGTTGGCCACATGCACGGCGGCCTGCAGCGGGCGGCCCCAGCTGTTGTTCTGTCCATTGCCGCCTTCGGTGCCGATGTCGCGAAGCTGATCGCGATACGCAGGTGTCTTCAGCTCGATCTTCTGCGCGCGCGCCCGGATGCCGGGAACCGTCAGCTGCGTCGATCCACCTTCGGCGTTTGGATCGGCGCCCTTCTCGAGCAGCAGGTCCACCAGATCTTCGTGGCCGTTGATGATGGCCACCAGCAGCGGCGATGCGTAGTCGGGGCGCTTCTCGTTGACGTCGGCGCCAGCCTTCAGCAGCACGTTGACGCTGGCGAGGTCGCCTCGGCGCACGGCAAACAGCAGCGGCGTCGTCCCGGCGTTCGAGCGCGCACCAATGTCTGCGCCGCCTTCGATGAGCGCCTGCATCACCGGCGCCTGCGCTTCGGCAGCCGCCCACATGAGCGCGTTTTGACCGTTCCAGGTTTCTTTGGCGTCCACTGTGGCGCCGTTGAGCAACAGTACCTTCACCGCTTCGACGCTTCCGCTCCGCGCCGCGAGCATCAGCGGCGTTTCGCCGGCGCGCACGGGAGTGTTGGGATTGGCTCCCGCCTTCAGCAATAGATCGACAACCGCGGCATTACCACTCGTCGCTGCCAGGACCAGAGGCGTCACCCCGTAGTTGTTCGTCGTCTCGACTTTCGCACCGGCGCGGATCAGAAGTGCCGTTGTTTCGGCGTCCTGAAGATATGCGGCCCAGTGCAGCGCGGTAGCGCCGTCGCTCTGGGGTGCGTTGACGTCGGCTTTCTTCTTCAGCAGCGCCTGGACGGCCTGCTTGTCTCCGCGCTGCATGGCGTCGGCAACCGGAGAGCCCTTCTGCACCGCCGCGGCATTCTGGGCAGCGGACACCCCCATGCCGGCCACAGCGACCATTGCGGCAAGGGTTAGCCCGGCGCGAGTGCCGAAGCGCGGGGCGCGTAGGCGCACTTTCCGCATCAGTTATGACCTCTTTTGACCTCTGATTTTACTATGCCCAACGCCGTACAGAACGGCCGATCTTGTCGCGTGTTGTCGCACGTGGGTCTCCCGTTAACGCTGGAGATGGTGGAGTTTACCTAGGTCCGGGTCGCTGCCGGTTACCCAGCCCTTGACGACCTCATAGAGCACCACAGGCTGGGGCTTGTCGATTTCGAGGAAGACGGCTGCCTGGACGTCCACGCCGATCAGGACCATACGCGGGTCGTCCGGGGTACCGTGGCGAGGATCCCCCTCCTCCGGAAACCATGCCTTCCAATCCGGCGCGTACAGTTCACGAATTTTGACCCGATCGCGGCTGAGTGTCGCAATGCCCGACACCGACACCCATTCGCGCGTACGGTCTTTGTAATACGCGAGGTTGACGTGCGGGTCGGACTCGATCTCACGGAGCTTGCCCGTGCCGTCGGTGGCGACGAACCAGAGGTCCGCGCCCGGGGCACGCTTCTGGGCCGCCATCGGCCGCGACACCAGGTTGCCGTCCTGCCGCCTCGTCGTCATCATCGCCACGCCAATATCATCAGTCTGCTCATACAGTTTCTCGATTTCAGTCATCGATGGAACCTCCGCCAACGTCGTTGCAAGACTGAAACCGGCGGGCTCCTTTAAGATGCATGCGTGGACACGCCACAGCCGGCGAGAAACACGAAAAAGTGGTGGTTCCTGATCGCCGCGGGCATCGGCGCGTCCGGCACGGCACTGAAGGCTTACCAGTGGTACTTCTCCCGCCCGCTCTGGCTCGACGAGCAGATGATTCTGTTGAACACCAGAGATCGGTCCTTTTCCAGCCTGATCGGTGCGTTGTGGATGGATCAGGCCGCGCCGCTCGGATGGCTCGCCCTGCAGAAAGCCATCCTGGAAACCTTCGGAACAGGCGACCGCGCCATGCGCGCCCTGCCGGTTCTCTTCGGCATCGGCACCATCTGGGTGGCATGGTGGATGGCGCAACGGTGGCTGCATCCCGTGACCGCCGCCGTGCTGGTTGGGCTCTGCAGCATCAGCCAATGGATGACGTATTACGCCCTCGAGGTGAAGCCGTATTCCGCGGATGCGTTTTGGGCGCTGTTGCTTCCCGCCCTTGCCGTCTGGGCTAGCGAAGCCTATGACCGGCAGCCGATAAGCTTCGCCCGCACTGCCGTCTGGTGGTGTGCCGCGTTTGTGGGGCAATGGTTTTCGTTCGGGGCAACGTTTGTGGCGCCCGCGTGCGCGTTGATCCTGTGCGCCACCGCCCTGCGACGATCGGGCGTCCGCGCTGGCGCTGTTGTGTAGCGACGCAAGGTCTCATCTGGCTCGTCGGATTCGGAGCCCATTACTCGCTGTCGATACGGCAGGCCAGCAATGACGACTTCCTGCGGACGTATTGGGCGGCCGGATTTGCACCGAAGTCTGCGGGCGCTGCAGAAGCGCTGCGCTGGCTTCTCGACCAGGCTGAGCCACTCGCGTCCCACCCGGGAAGCACCGCGTTGTGGATCGCCTTCTGGCTGAGCGCCGCCTACGGAATTGCCGTACTGATCGCAAAACGCCTGACCATGGGTTTGATTGTTTTGTCGGTGCCGCTCACTGCGAGCGTGCTGGCGCTGTTCCACGTCATCCCTTTCACCGATCGGCTTGCGTTGTGGATCACGCCCGCGCTGTATCTGGCTATCGCCGCCGCCGCGGGCCATATCTTCGAGCACATCGGCGCACCGCGATCCATGCGATGGTTTGCGAGTGCCGCGGCCGCATTGGTCTTCGGAGTCACCGCGTGGACGGTGGTGAGAGACATCGTCGAGAAGGGCAGCGAGCGCGTCATCGTCGGTGGCAACAATCACGGTCTGGACGACGGCCGCGGGATACGGCTGTTGATGCGTCAGCGGCAGCCTGGAGACGTGATGCTGGCGACGCATCTGTCGCTGCCGGCGCTGTGGTGGTACGGCGGCGTCAATACGGACGAACCACATCGCGGCCAGACAGTCACGACGGACGGCAGCCGGATATTAGAGATTCGGCATACCTGGTTCGCCGCCGAAGGATGTCGGCGGACGACGCGACTCAGAATGTTATCGGATGCGCTCGCCGGCGCATCGCGCGCCGCCGTCTATCTGGGATTTGGTTCGGACGTGCCCAAAGGATTTCAGCTGCTCGTGCTGGATGACCTCGGGCGTCTTGGCCTGCGCGTGTTCTACAGCCGCGTCGGGGAAGAGGGCGTCGCGGCGATCTACGATTTGACACAACCACCCGAACCGGCGCTGGCCAATGCGCCATCGATTGATGGATGCGTCGGCGTGCGGGCGGCGCAACGCTGGTGAAGCCGTGGCTCGCCACGGCTGCGCTGTTATCCGCCATCGGATGCGGAGCATCGAATGCGCCAGACGTCGCGCAGGATTCTCGTCCTGCCTCTGCCAGAACCATCCAGACTTCACGCCTCTCCATGGGCTCCACGCTTCACCTCACCGCGTGGACGGCCGACGCGCGCGCCGTGCAGGCAGCATTCGCTGAGGTGTTCGCCGAATGCGATCGGCTCGAGAAGCTGATGAGCACGTGGGTTGGCGGGAGCGACGTCGGGCGAATCAATCAGTTCGCGGGGGTCAAGCCGGTCGAGGTCAGCGCCGAGATGCTCGAGGTGCTGGAAGACGCACGCCAGGTCAGCGAGTGGACCGGCGGAAAGTTCGACGTCACGTTCGGCGTGCTCTCGGGGCTGTGGAAGTTCGATCACGATCAGGACAACGTCATTCCCGACATGCGCGAAGTGCGCCGTAGACTGCCCCTCATTAATTACCGTGCCATTCGAATCGACAAGGCTGCGCGCACGGTATTCGTCGAGCGCAAGGGGATGTCGGTGCACCTGGGCGGGATCGGCAAAGGCTTTGCGATCGATCGAAGCGCCGCCATTTTTCGCCGCCACGGCATTCAGCACTTCATGATTCAGAACGGCGGCGACATGTATGTCGCCGGTCTGAACAATGGCAAACCGTGGCGCCTTGGCATTCAGGATCCCCGCGGCCCCTCCAATCGCATCTTTGCCGAGCTCGATCTCTCCGACGGCACGTTCAGCACATCAGGCGATTACGAGCGCACGTTCGTCAAAGACGGCCGCCGCTATCACCACGTTCTTGACCCGTCAATCGGCGAACCCGCACGCGGCGCACGCAGCGTGACGATCGTCACCAACCGCGCCACGATCGCGGACGGTCTGTCGACTGGCGTGTTCATCCTCGGCGCGAATGCCGGAATGGATCTCGTCGAGCGGCTCACTGAGGTCGAAGCGGTGATCGTGTCGGATCGCAACGAAGTGTTGATCTCGTCCGGCCTCATCGGCCGCGTTCGCATCGTTGCCCCACCCACCGACGCGCCGTGATTAGGGAACGAGCAACAGGAGATCAGGACCCCCACGAGGCCGTGAGCATTGAATTGCGACGCATGAGCCGCCTCCTTGCGAAGGCAGACCGCAGCTGAGGAGGTTTCACACTAGCCGCATCGGGCCAGGCGGATCATTGAAGTAGTTCAAGAATGACCTTCAGCAGGACTAGGAGTCCGGGAGTCCGCGAGTCCAGAGTCGAAGGACGTCGTGTCCGGCTTTCGCCGGACCTTTCATCCGCACACCCGCGAAAAGGTTTTGCAACCGGCTACTCTCCTGTTCTCCCGTTCTCCTGTTTTTTTAGTGCAAGATAGTACGGGAGGTGTGCGATGGACGAACACGATGACGACCTCGAGCCGGAGGTCGAAGGGAATGTCGATTTCGAGGTCGAAGATTTTCCAATCGCCGACGAAGTGGACGACGAAGTCGACGACGCGATCGACGTCGATATCGATCCGGACGAATCAGAGATTTAGATCTGCGGCACCGGCGGCTGGCGGGCGAGCAGATCGCTCTTGCGCCGGATGATGATCCAGTGCGGGCACTTCTGCTGATCCATGTAGAGGCGTTCGCAGTCGTCGCAGCGCACGCACTCCGTCATGATGATCTTCGGGCCATCGATCGCGCCCCACTGGCAGGTCTTTTCGCAGATCTTGCAGGTGTTGCATTCCGACCACCGCTTGATGCCGAAGATGGTGACCTTCGAGAGCAGTCCCAGGGCCGCGCCGAGCGGGCACAGGAATCGGCAGTAAAGGTTCCTGACGAACACCGTCGCTATGAGCAGCACGCCGAGCCCGACCCACAACGCCGTCGTTTCGTGGCCGGTGAACATCCAGAATGGCTCGACATAGCGATAGATCGTCATGTCGCGCGTCACCAGGAAGTAGATCAGCACGCCGCCGAGCAATAGATACTTGATCTTGCTCGCCTGCCGCTCGATGCGCAGCGGCACGTCATAACGAAATCGCGCCGGCACGATCGGATCGAGCAGCTGCGTGAGCGCGCCGTACGCACAGATGCGCCCGCAATACAGCCGTCCCCACAACACGGTGGTCACGACCCCGAACAGCGCGAACACGTACCAGCCGAGGTTGTGTCTGAAGAGCGGCAGATTGCCGGTCATCACGCCGAAGATGTTGACGATCGACAGCAGCTGGCTTTTATAGATGCCGAGATACGCCACCGCCGCGATAAGCGTGGCGTATTTGAGCGTGACGCTCTTACGGAAGAAGCTGGTCAGCGCCAGCGCCGCGAACGCCGCGAACATCGCGACATCGACCCACTGCGACGCGACAATCTGCTGCCACGTTTCGACCGGCGCAACTTCCTCGAACCCCCACGGATTCATTTCGGCGGCACCAGCAGTCTCGTGGCCATCCGGCGCGCGCTGTTTCGAATCGCGCGCGCGGCGCTCATCACCGTGATCGTGGCCCTGGACACGGCGGCAACGTCGGCGCCGACTCTGAACGGATCGCGGATGCTCTTGCCCTTGAACTGCGCGGCGAACTCGGGCGTATCAACTGAAAAATCGCCGTAGGGCTCGTTGTGTCCCGCCACGACGACGCCGGTCAACACGCCCCTGGTGTCCATGCCAACCAGAATTTTGATCGGGCCGTCGTACCCTCGCTCGAGCGGCTCGAGCTCCGTCGTCCAGAAGACGAGGCCGATCGCCTGCTGGCCGCCCGGCGCGGCGAAGGCTTTGAAGTGCGGCGGATCGGCGACTTTCGGCGAAAATGCTCCGGCTGCCGGAAACAGCTCCTTGAGCTGCCCCTGCAGTATGGAATCGACCACGGGCTGGGTTCGACCGATCGTCATGGCGCCGACGACCAACGCCACGGCTACAACAGCACAACGCATGGGGAAATTGGGATGCGATTATCATGCATCTTCCCTTTTGCGACAAACGCAGTACGCGACACACAGGTGAATCATGAACGCACGACTCGTCTTCGCTTTCATCGCTCTCGCCGCCGCCGGAGTGCACGATGTCGCGGCGCAGTCGACCACACCGAAAACGCTCACGACCGCGCAGAGCTTCAAGTGTAGTTTCACGCTGGTCACCGTCGGGAACTGGGACAAGGCCGGCACGCCGACCGCGGAAACGACGCCAGCGAAGCTTGCGATGCAATTCGTGGATATCGACACGCAGGATGGAACAGCCAACGTCGTCGAAGTATCGACGTTATCCGCGGGTGCGCCGCACCTCATCGTGCGGCTGATGGGCAGCAGCCTGCACTTTCTCGCGATGAACACCTCGGGGTCGGTGTATCTCACGACAGTGTTCGCCGACAAGGAAAGCGCTGCCAGCGGCAAGTTCAAAGCCGCCCACAGCCGTCATGAATTTACGCCGGTCAGGTTGTCGTCGTGGACCTCACGGCCGGAACAGTATGTGGGGTACTGCGAATAGCGGTTGGTCGATGGGCAATGGGCGAGGGTCAATGGGCCATGGTCTGGTCACAGTCGAGACGTGACCATCGACAAGCGACCACAGACCATGGCCCATCGACCAGCGCACGACTTCTTGTTATCTCCGACCGATATTGACGACGAACTCACCACGGTTGTCCGCGAGATGATCGTCATTCACGCCGAAATACAGCCGTCCTGATACCGGCGCCGAAAAAGTGCTGCGGCCACCGACGAAGATCGGGCCGTAGTCACCCACCCGTGCGATCAGAGCGCCCGCCGGCTGATTGAGAATCGGCGCGTCATTGGCGCGGCGGCCGGTGTTCGAGCCAGCCGGGTTCGCCGTGTCCTGCGCGTTGTCGCTCATCTGAATCGAGCCGCTGGCCTCCACCGTAATTACGTCTCCCGCCCGCACGTCCACGCCCGCGTCGATCCACCGCTGCTGCCCGTTCACACGGACCGTTCGCGTGGCGAAACCCGAGGTGCCAGAGGTGCCAATCGGCGCGCCCCCGGCAACGTCGAACTCGCGGCGCGACAGAATGCCGTCGCGATTGGTGTCGCGTGTATCGAACGCCGCACGCGACCAGTGCCACTCGTCGCGCGCGATCGACCCGTTGCGGTTGACATCGAGGTTCGCGAACTGATCCCACGTGTCGTTGGTGTATTCGGTCCCGCCGGCCACTTCGAACCGGGTGAGCACGCCGTCGCGATTGCGATCGAGCTGATTGAACGCAGCGGCGCCTCCGTGCCACTCGCTTCTCTCCACACGGCCGTTGTTGTTGAAGTCGAGGTCGTCGAAGTTGTCGCCGCGGTCATCGTCATAGTCGTCCGCGCCGAGAAACTCGGTCTGGTCGAGCGAGCCGTTGCCGTTGCGATCGACACGGCGGAACGTCTCCATGTCGTAGTGCCATTCGTTCGTCGTGATGCGGCGATCGCGATTGTGGTCGAGGTTGGTGAATCCCGACGTCGTCCAGCTGACGTAGCGTTCGTATCGGTTGGGAACGTGGTCCGCTTCTTCCCAGTTGCTGTTGCGGCGCGCGCCGATCCTGACTTCCTGTCCGGACAGCTGGCCATCGCCGTTCCAGTCGTGAACCTGGAACGAACGGGCAGAGCCCTGCCATTCGTCGCGAGCGATCGCGCCGTCGTTATTTCTGTCCATCGCTTCAAATCGCATCCGCGCTGGCGTCGTCTGCGCGTCGGCCGTAACGGGTGCAAGGACATTCGATGCGACGGCCCACATCAGAGCCAGAGATGAGAGCGTTATAAATCGTCGAAACATGGATCCCTCCAATCAGGGATCCATGCATGTGGTGTGCCGTCAATCGGGCCGAACGTTATTGCTTGGTTGGAACGACGGCGAGCTGATTTTGAACGGTGTATCCCGTGGCGTTGTTGCGGGCGATCTGCTCGGCTTTCGCTTTCTGCGCTTGTGTCGGCACTGAGCCGCGGAGTACGACGAGCTTCTTGTCCTGGAATGTATCAACATCAATCGCTCCGGAGTCGATCTCCTTGTCGGCGATGATGGCCGACTTCACGTCCAGCGTCTCGATCCCGCCCCGAACGGCGGCTGTGTTCTGTTTTGTGTCGGTGACGACTCCCTGGGCCGTCTGCGCGCAGCCAGCGGCTCCCACGGCGAGCGAGACAGCGACGATTGTGAGTCCGAGATTTGTCTTAAACATGTTCACCTTCCGTTGAATTGACGAGTAAGTCCAAACGGAGGGCTGCAAGGCTCGGACCAGGTTGGTGGTGCGGAATCAATAAAACACTTTGACGAGGAGATAACCCAGCGGCGCGGGAATCTCCGGAAACCAATGCGGTACGCCTGCCGGGACCCACATGACATCGCCGGTCCCGAGTTGGTAAGTCGTGCCCCCTTCGATTTTCGACCCGCGGATCTGGCCCGGCCCCGTGTCCTTTCCGTCAATCACCTTGCCGCCGAGTATTTGGGTGGCATTTCCCTCGATGACGAAAAACAAGTCGGCTTCGTTGGTGTGAATCTCAACCGCCGGGCGGTAATCAGCCGGCGCGTAGGGACCGGTTCGAAAGCCGCCAGACACGCGAAGGTTCGGCCCATCGGCAAGCGCACCGGCTTTCTTGAAGGTCGGTTCCACTTTCTCACGCGGGACGTAAACGAATTCCGCCTTTGCGTCCGGTTTCAACACCGGGACGATCACCATGTAGTAGCTAATCGACGGAGAGACGCTGGTGAACGATTGGGGCGTGCCGGCCGGAACGAGAACGAGATCGCCTTTGACGAGGCGCTGCGTGCGCGGGCCCGCGACAAACGTCCCCTCCCCGTCGGTGACATAAAGGATTGAAGTGCCCTTCTGCGTTTCCAGTGTCCCGGCCTTGCCGTGATGGCCGCCCGCGACACGCGCCTGGGGCGAGGTGACAAGAGTCCCGCCTTTCGCAAGCGCCGCGCTCACTTTGTCGCTGGCGACATGCACGCTGCCCGGCTGCCCCGCCAGCCCGGCAACAAAACACGCCAGTAGAAACACAGCACTTATCGTTGAGCGCATGGTTCTCCCATTCTCATGTTTTCGTTGGCTACTTGGTTTTTCCCGCGTACTCCGCATCCGTCACGGCCGCGCCCCAGCTGGTCGTACCGCCAAACCCGATGTTCACTTGCGTCATCGGGCTTGCCGCGGCCGCGCCGTGCCAATGGACGACGTTCGGTCCGACGTAGGTGCTTTGGCCCGCCTTGAGCCGTTCGACCGGCTGTCCCTGTATCTGATGCAGCCCTTCGCCTGACTCGTTCAGGATCAGCTGTCCGTTCGGATGGCTGTGCCAGTTCGAGCGCGCGCCCGCCGCGAACAATCGGCGGCCGCTTGTGATGTTCGACGCATCCAGCGATGCCGTCTTTCCGACGAAGTTCGGGGCTTCAGCGGGAACGGCAGACACTGCGCCGCGAGCTGGAGCCGCGGGCGTCTGTCCCTGCGCGCGAACCAGCCAGGACACCGACACATTCAGCAGAAGGACGACCCACACGAACACGGCGGCGATGGTGCGAGGTGTTATGGTCATGGCACACAATAGATCGATGCAGCGTTTTCTGCGATACCTTTGGGCCAGCCCGGCGACTTTTTTGGGCCTCGTCGTCGCCGGCGCACTGCTCCGCCACGGCCGCCTCACCGTAGTCGACGGAGTTGTCGAGGCGCACAGCCCGATGCTGTACAGCGCACTGACCCGCTCCACGCTGCTCGCGGGCGGCGTGGACGCCATGACGCTGGGACACGTGGTGATCGGCAGAAGCGCCCGCGCCCTGGAGATCACCCGCGCCCACGAACGCGTGCACGTGCGGCAGTACGAACGGTGGGGACCTTTGTTTTTGCCGGCGTATTTCCTCGCCGGCGCGTATGCCCTCGCCAGAGGGGGCCATCCGTATTTTGACAATCCATTCGAACGAGAAGCCGCGGAACAGGCATGAGCGTGAGACTCTCGAAGATCCGGCAGCGTTTCGAGTCGAATGTTTTGGCCGATCCGGCGGGCGCCGCACGTGAGCAGCTGGCAAAGCTCGACGATTCCATCCGGCCCGGCGCGCGGATCGCAATCGGCGTCGGCAGCCGTGGCATCGACAACCTCGTTCCGATCGTCAAAGCAACAGCCGCGTACTTTCGCGCGCGAGGTGCTGCGCCATTCATCGTGCCGGCGATGGGCAGTCACGGTGGCGCGACTGCGGAAGGTCAGGCGGAAGTGCTGGAATCTTACGGAGTAACCGAGCAGGCCGTACACGCGCCGGTGCGCGCGACGATGGAGGTCGTCAGGCTGCACAACGGCGAGCTGCCAATCGAGATCTTCATGGATCGAAACGCGCACGAGGCTGACGGCATCGTCATCATCAACAGGATCAAGCCGCACACCGATTTTCACGGCCGCTATGAAAGCGGCCTCATGAAGATGGCGCTCATCGGGCTGGGCAAGCAGGACGGAGCGCTCTCGATACATCGCCTCGGCGTCGCCGGACTGCGAGAGCTGATTGGGCCGGGAGCGCGCCAGGTGCTTGCGGCAGGAAAGATTCTTGGCGGCATCGGTCTTGTCGAAGATGCGTACCACAAGACGATGGCGGTGAAAGTGCTGAAGGCGGACGAGATCGCGGACGAAGAACCGACGCTGCTCGAGATGGCTCGGAGAAACATGGCGCGCCTGCCCGTAAAAGCGATCGACGTGCTTCTCATCGATCGCATGGGCAAGGACATCAGCGGCGTCGGGATGGATCCGAACATCACCGGCCGGATTGGCGTCAACGGCGAACACGACGCTGCCGCGCCGGCCGTCGGCGCGATGGTCGTATGCGATCTCACCGATCAGTCGCACGGCAACGCCATCGGCGTCGGGCTTGCCGATGTCATCACCCAGCGCCTGGCCGGCAAGATCGAACACACCGCGACCTACGCCAACGTCATCACCAGCGGTTTTCTTGAGCGGGGAAAGATTCCAGTCGCCGCCGCGACCGATCGCGAGGCGTTCGACGTCGCGCTCCGCAGCTGCGCGTTATCGAACGGCCGCCCGCGGATCATCCGTATTCAGGACACGCTGCACCTGGAGAACATCTACGTATCGCCGGCGATACTCGACGAACTTCACGGCGCACCGGGGATCGAGCTCATCGAGCGCGAGACGGAGATGTTTGAAACAGAAGGTGATCTGAGGCCCTTCTAGCGCGAGCACTCACGGCCCCGCCGCCATCGCGGCCGCCGGATCCGTCTGCCGGCAGCCGGAGCCCACGCCTTCGTGTCTTCGTGGTGATGCCTTCGCGGTATGTCTTCGCGTCTTCGTGGTATGCCTTCGTGATTACGGCAGGCGGTCGAGGATGCTTTTCACCGACGCCTCGAGGGTCGAGAACTTAGCGTCAAGCTTCGCGTCCCATCGATTGTCCATCTCGTCGAATCGGTGTGTGAGCAGCCGATCAATGAACTCAGCCTGCTCACGGAACGACATTGAGAACCGGCGGTCAACGAGCTCAGCCTGTTCGCGGAACGACACTGAGAATCGGCGGTCGATTAGCTCCGCCTGTTCGCGGAACGCCTCGCTGAATCGGCGATCAAATAACTCCGCCTGTTGCCGCAAGGACTCGTGGAACAAGCGATCAATCAACTCGGCCTGTTCGCGAAAATGTTCCTCGAGCGTCTTGTTCCCCATCTTTGCCTCGAGATCTGACACGCGATGGTCCAGCGATTTCTCTGTCATGCGACCCACAACAGCGAAAAGCGCGCCAGCCGCAAACTACCATCGTCTCACAGCAAAAACAACACTTGCTCATCGCGTGTCGCAGATTTCATCGAGGATGAGTGCGGCCGAGCGAGCAATTTCTGCCAAGTGGCTACTGCTCGATGTTGACCGCGTAGTACCCCACCGATCCGGTCTTCGAGGTGTCCTTCCACCAATGCGGCGTGTTCGCTGGGATGGTGATCACATCACCTTTGCTGAGACGGTGCGTCTGCCCGCCTTCGATACCATCGGCGCGCGTTTGCCCTGGTGAGATCACCTTTGCGTTCGTCAGCGTCCCACCGGTGACGAACGTCGCCTCGCCCTCGACGATGATGAAGATGTGGTTGGTTTTGTCGTGCATCTCCGCGCCGCGCTGCACGGCCCGGTTCGCCAGAACGATCAGCCCGTTGTCGCCGATGATCTGTCCACCTTTCACCATCGTGGAGGCCACCTGTTCGTGGCCGACGTAATGCACCTTCATCGGCACGCCCGCCGCCGTCACAAATACGCCCGCCATGAACGCCGCCGCCAACGACAGGACGAATTTCATACGCCTCTCCATCAAAATTGTGTAGCGTGTGTGAATCTTTAGATCCGTAGATCTCTCAGATCAGTAGATCACTACGGCCCCACCGAGGGCGCCCCAAGCCCGGCGTACGTAAATTTCTGGAGGCGCTTCCCTTCGTAGGTCTCGCCGATGAACAGATCGCCCTTCGAGCTCACCGCCAGCACGTGCGCGCCGTAGAACTGTCCGGCCCAATGTCCGGCGCCGCCGAAGGTGCTGACGACCTCCAGCGTCCTGCGGTCGAGAACATAGATCAACTGATTCGTTCCGTCGTTGATGTAGATGAACGCCTGCGCGGGATCCGTCGAGAAACCGACATCCCACACCGAGCCGCTGCCCAGCGTCTCCTTGTTAATCACGACCTCGCGTACGAAGCGGCCATCCTTCGTGAACATCTGCAGCCGGTTGTTGGTGCGGTCGCACACGTAGACCACTCCGTCTTTCGACAGCCGCACGGCATGGACGATACGGAATTGCGGGGAGGGTGGGCCGTTCGGATCGTATTGGCTCGGTTTGTTTTCGTTCTGCACCACGCCGCGAAACGGGCCAGGCAGCGTCTCCCCGGCCCGCGTGAAATATCCATCGTCCGGCGTCTTGCCGTACGCACCCCAGTGACGTTTGTATGCGCCGGTCGTCGCGTCAAACACGACGACCCTATGGTTCACGTAGCCGTCAGCGACGTAGAGCTCGTTGGCGGCGGCATCGACAACCATGTTCGCCGGAGCGCCAAGATTCGCCGTGTCGTTGCTGCCCCGTCCCTGGCCCGGCTTTCCGATCTGCAGCAGAAACTTGCCCGTCCGCGTGAACTTCAGGATGTGCGCATCCTTGTCACCGCCCGCGCCGAGCCAGACGTTGTCCTTGTCATCGATATAGATGCCGTGTTCATACTGCGGCCAGTCATACCCCGCGCCGGGACCACCCCACGATGACACCAGCGTGCCGTTCGGATCGAACTCGAGCACCGGCGGCGCGGCTTTCCAGATCGAACGGGTCTCGTTCGGCTGCAGCGTGGCCGGGCGATGCGTGATCCACACGTGGTCGCGCGAATCGACGGCCACGCCGGCCACGGCGCCAAGGATCCATCTGTTCGGGAGCGGTTTGGGCCAGAACGGATCGACGCGGAAGGTGGGCACCTGGCGGGGCATAGCAGGTCGGCTCTGAGCCAACGGATCCGTCCCGAACGCTGCAACGACGGCGCTCAGGAAAAGGAGGATTGAGCGAAATAAATGACGCCGCATGAGCTGTTTGGGTGGGATCAATATACCGTGTCCCGATGCGCCCCGTTTTCTCGCCTATACATATGTGGGGCTGACCACCTGTTCGCTATGTCCCTCCTGGGCGTTATTGCAGGTGTGCGGGGGTTCGTTTAACATCGGGGCGCCCGGGGCTCGTCCCACATCACGCTATGACTAATGATGTGACCCCTAGTCGTGGCGGAGACCAGTCCTGGGACAAGCTTCCAGCGCTGCTGGCCGACTCTGAAACGAATCCGGAGGCACGCAACCAGGTTCTGACGTTGCTGTACCCGGAGCTGCGGCGCATCGCCGAAGCGCAAATGCGTCGCGAACGGCGCGACCACACGCTGCAGGCAACCGCGCTCGTCAGTGAATTTTTCGTCCACATCGCTCGAACCCCGGCGTTTACGACCCGGACAAAAGCGCAGTTCCTCATCGTCGCGTCGGTAGCCATGCGGCGGTTTCTTGTCGATTACGCACGCGCCCGGAAAACAGAAAAGCGCGGCGGCGACTTTCACCGCGTGGACATCGAAGCAGCGGATCCTTCGCAGGCGGCGACGTTCGATGACCTGGTCGCGATCGACGACCTGCTCTCTCGATTGGCAGTGTCCGATCCCCGCATGGCACAAATCGTCGAGCTGCGGTTCTTCGGCGGGCTGACGCATACGGAAATCGGCGAGGCGCTCGGCATCAACGAAAGAACGGTGAAGCGGGAGTGGCAGGTGGCGAGGGCGTGGTTATACAGTCAGCTGCGGCGGGGCGGTACAGCAGCGGGCAAAGAAGGCGGTAGTAATGACGCCGGGAGACTGGGACCGGATTAAGCAGATCTTCTCGTCCTCTCTCAGCGTTCCCGCAGGGGAACGGGACGCATATGTCCGCTCGGCGTGCGGATCCGACGAAGATGTGCGCCTCGCCGTCGACGATCTCCTACGCGCACACCAGGACTCCTCCAAAACGTTCCTCGAGCACAACACCATCGTGTTTGCCGCCACCTGGCTGTTTCACGAAGGCGATCGCATTGCCAACCGTTTCAAGGTCGTCAAACAAATCGCGCGCGGCGCGATTGGCGAGGTGTATCAGGTATACGACGAGCGGCTCCGGCTGCATGTTGCGCTCAAGGCAATCCGTCCTGAGTACATCGGAGACGCCGATACCGCGGAACGCTTCAGGCGCGAAGTTCTGGTCACCCGCGACATCGCGCACGAAGGCCTGTGCCGGATATTCGATATCGTCGAACACGAAGTCACGACGACGGAGCCCGGCCTGGCTGCGGGCACGATGATCCCCTGTTTGACGATGCAGCTGCTGGAGGGGCAGACGTTGGAGGAATGGCTGGCGGCAAGAAGGCCGATATCCGCGTCCGAAGCGCTGCCGCTGCTCGTGCAGATTGGCGAGGCGCTGCAGGTGCTTCATGCAGCCGGTGTCGTCCACAGAGATCTCAAACCGTCGAATGTGATCCTGGTGCCTGCCGACACCGGCATGCGCGCGGTGCTCACCGACTTCGGGCTTGCCAAGCCGCTGGACCACAGCATCTTCGAAACGCAGGAGCGCGTGCAGGGCGGGACGCCATTTTTCATGGCGCCCGAACTGTTCCAGGGTGCGCGCCCCAGCACCGCCTCCGACGTGTATGCCTTCGGTCTGCTCATCGACGAGATGGTCACCTCGACGAGAGCATTTGCGTCCGATTCACTGCACTCGCTGCTGCTCCAGAAGCTCGGCGACGGCCCGGCGCTCCCGTCGACCCGATCGAGCGACCTCCCCTTCGCGTGGGAACGCGCGATTCTGCGCTGCCTGGCGGCCGATCCGCGAAGGCGATTTCAAGCGCCGCAACAAGCCCTGGAGGCACTGTCGGCGCCGCCGCATTGGGCACCTTGGGAGCGCTGGTTCCGTCCGCGCACCGCATCCCGCGGGCTCCACCGCTGGAAGCTTGCCGGCTACGCGGCGGCGGCGGCCATCGTGCTGACGAGCGGCGCGCTGCTCGCCAGGCCGGCGCAAGACACCGATGCGAGATCGGTGGTGATCGGCAATTTTGCGAATCTCACTGGAAAGCGTGAGTTCGACTACCTCGCGACTGGCACCGCAGGCGAGCTCACTCGCAGACTCAGCCGCGTGCCCGAGATTCGCGTGTTTCGTCAGCTGGATCCCACGGCGAAGGGAAATGCGTCCGTGCGCCCGACGTTCGCGCTTCAGGGGACGGTGCAGGAAATGAACGCGATGGTACGCATCACGGTGCAGGTGAGCGACGCAAAGCTCGGCACGGTGATCTGGTCCGAGCGGTTCGACGGGCCGAGCGAACAGGCGCTGCAGCTGGAAGATCAACTCGCATCGGAAACGGTCGCCGCACTGATGCGCCTGTACCCCGTGGCGGAAGACGGTCCGATGGCGCGTGCGTCGATGATGGCGTCCCGCGTGTTCCGGATACCTCGGCCGCAACTGCCGTCAACCGGCACCACCAGCAGCACGGCCTTCGATGCCTACCTGCGCGGCCGCGTGTTGTACGAAGAGCGCACGCTGCCTGCCGCGCTCCAGGCCATCGAGTACTCGAAAAAAGCCGTGCAAGTGGACCCGCAGTTTGCCGCCGCGTATGCGATGCTCGCCGACGTCCACGGTGTGCTGATGGACCTGCATTACGCACCTCACAGCTCGCTGATCGCGGAGACGGAGCGTTACGTCAATCAGGCCATCGCGCTGGATCCCGATCTGCCCGAAGCGCAGCTTTCGCTCGCGGCGCTCCGGCAGATGCAGTGGCGGTGGGATGAATCGGACACGGCGTATCGCCGCGCCATTGAGCTCCACCCGGCGTTTGCGCGCGCGTATCGCTGGTACGGCGGCCTTCTCCTGCAATTCGGGCAGTTCGACGAGAGCCTTGCGTTGTACCGTCGAGGGCTCGAGCTCGATCCATACGACTACCCGAGCCAGTCGGCATATGGCCACGCCCTGTTCCACGCGGGACGCGCGGCCGAAGCCGCTGCGCACCTCGAACAGCTTCTCACACAAAAGGATCTGTTCTACGCGCACAACCTTCTCGGTCAGGCCTACGCCTACCTCGGTGGAAGTCAGTCAGAACTGCGGGACGACTTTTTCCGGAAGGCCCTCGAGCGCTCGGACATCCTGCGCGCGAAGGAGTTGTCCGGGCTCGGCGCGCCAGGTGTAACGGAATACGCAGACCTTGTCGGCGCGCTCGCCTGGATTTACCACGGCGAACCCGCGTCGGCGGCTCCGTATATTGCGCGCCTCGAAGCGGGCGCCACCCGTGGCAAAGTGTCGCCGTCCGTGCTGGCCCGCGTCTACGCGGCTCAGGGAAACGCCTCGAGAGCACTCGACGCGCTGTTGCGCGCAGAGGTACAGCGCGACCGTGAACTGTTTTATATCGGCGTCTCGCCGTATTACGCGGGCATTCGCAACGAGCCGCAATTTCTCCGGCTCATCGAGCGGCTGCATCTCTCACGTTGACAGCGGAGGACTGAATGGCACAAGACCCACCAGAACCAAAAGATCCACCGGCACCAAATCTCAAACCTGGCCAACGCGTGATTCAGCCTAGCGATCCCGATTATCCCGAATACTCCGTCACGTTCTTTGGGGAATTCGTCAAGGGGTCCGTCTTCATTCGAGGCACTCACTCGTTCATGCTGGCGCCGCTGCCGCCGAATGTCGAGGTCAAGGTCGTGCTGACGCACTTTCCAGCCAACCCCGGCATCCCCAATCTGAAAGTGGAGATTAGAAAGCCGAAGAAGTCCGACAAAAAACCATGACGGACGCGCTTCAGGTGGTCTACGACTCGATCGGCCGCGCCGACTGGTTGCAGGCACAGGCGCATTGCCGGCGCCTGTTGCTCGAAGGCGTGGACACGCCGGCCGTACATCACGCACTCGGTATCAGCCTGTGCGGTGATGGGGCGTACGACGAAGCTCTCGCGCCATTCGCGCGAGCAGTTGAGTTGGACCCCATCACCGCCACATGGTCACGAGACGCGGGAGCGCTGTACGCGAAACTCGGCCGCTGGACCGATGCTCGAACGGTGCTTGCGCCGGTCGTCGATGGACTCGACGCGGAAGGGCTCAACATCTTCCTGACCGCGGCTGTCGAAACCGGCCGCGCGCCGGAAGCGCTCGCGTTACTCACGCCGGCCGCCATGATCACGCTGCGCGGGCACCCGGACAGTTCGTGCACTTTTGGCCGCGCGTTAATCGCCGCCGCGCGCTATCGAGAGGCGGAAGCGGCGCTCCTCGCCTGCCTCGAGCGATTTCCCGACGCGCTCGACGCACATGAGGAGCTGGCTCTCGTCTACGACGTCACGTTGGACCGCGACCGCGCGTTGCGGCAATGGCGTCTGCTCGCCGACGCGCAGCCACACGAGGCGCGCGCGCATCTCAAACTGGCCATCGCATATGGCGACCGCGGGCAATGGGAAGACAGCCGCCGCGTCCGCCTGCACGCCGAGTCGCTCGGGCTCACGCATGCCGAAGAGTACGCGTCACGTGTGTACATGATGCTGTCTGACCCCGAAGAAACCGCCCAGACCATCCTGGCGGCGGCACGCGCGGCATTCGCAGGCGTTCCGTCTTCGCAGGCACGGCGGCCGCACCGAGCGCGCTCGCCCGATCCGGGCGACGGATGCGGGTTGGTTACCTGTCGAGCGGCTTTCAATCGACGCCGTCGTACTACTTCACCTCTCCATTCCTCACGAATCACGATCGCTCGCGCTTCGAGGTGTTTCTCTACAGCCACGTCGGCCATCCACTCGATTCGGCCTCGGCGGCAAAGCTGGGCGAACACTATGTGGAGATCGACTTTCAGGACGAGGCGCGGCTTACGTCGGCGCTTCGCTCGGACGAGCTCGACGTCCTCGTGCACATGGCCGGCCATTTTGCCTACAACGGTTTGCATCTTCTCTGCAGCCGCATGGCGCCGCTGCAGATCTGTTATCCCAACTTTCCTTCCACCACCGGCTGCCCTGGTATCGATTACGTCATAACCGATCGATGGTTGAGTCCGGACGGCACGGAAGGTCAGTACTCGGAGCAGCTCTATCGCATTCCTAGCGGTTCTCTCGCATTCGCGCCGCCGGAGAACAGCCCGGACGTAACCGACCCTCCGCTCTCGAGGAATCCGGGACCAACCTTTGGCGTTTTTCAACGATCGGCAAAGTTCAACGCGCCCTTCTTCGACGCCCTCGCCGCTGTGCTGATGCGCGTTCCTGCGGCGAGGCTGGTGATCCACAACGGTGACCCCGAGCTCGACAATCCCGGCAGCACCACCGCGCGCCTGTTGAAGCAACGCTTCACCGAACGTGGGATCGAATCAGACCGTGTCATCCTCCAGGGACCGCTTCCCTACCAACAGCACCTGACTTCTGTGAGCCAGGTGGATGTCGCGTTGGATACCTTTCCTTACGGGGGGCAGACCACGACGTGCGAATCTGTATGGATGGGGGTTCCCATCGTGACGATGACTCACGATACGCATGTGAGCCGGGTTTCCGGAGCGTTGCTGACCCGCGCCGGACATCCGGAATGGGTTGCGCAGACACCGCAACAATACGTCGACATCGCCGCGCGGCTTGCTGCCGACCTCGACAGGCTGGCGTCTCTTCGGCAGAGTCTGCGCGCGAACGTCACCAAGGCTGGAATCACGGACGGGGCAACCCTCGCGCGGGCGCTCGAACACGCGTACGACGAAATGTCATAACCGCGACGACTGCGCCGATGCCCAGCCTCATCGACAACACGTCGCCGATAGACCATCGAGATACCGGGTACGCGGACCTGTTCCACCGCCTTCAGGGCAACATCCTCAAAGGCCACGGCCGCAACTTCACCGCCAATATTTTTCTGAAGTTCGGCACGCAGGGGCGCGCGCTCAAAGACACATTACGGTGGCTCAGTCACACGTACGTGCGATCTGCGTACGACCAACTCGACGAGAGACAGCGGTTCCTGCACGCGCGGGCCCTGGGCCAACGGCATCAGCATTCGATGTTCGGCAATTTGCTGTTAACGAAGCGCACCTACGAAAAGCTCGGGTTCACCGAATCCCTGAATGCCTGGTTTTCCGATCCGCCCGACCCAGCTCCGTCCTCTCCGCAGCAATCGAACTTTCTTTCCGGGATGCGCGCGGCGGCACAAGACCTGGGCGATGAGTTGACGGAGGCGAGCGCTGTCGAGGATCTGGAACGGGCATATATCAGGCAACACATCGACGCGCTTCTGATCCTCGCCGACAATTCCGACACGCATCTGCTCGACGTTGCCCGGGATCTGATGGCGACCCTCAGATCGACACACCGCGCGACCACGGTCGCATTCGAAGTGGGACGCGTGCTCCGAAACACACCTGATGGGCCTGGACTCGAACATTTCGGCTATGTCGATGGCATCAGCCAGCCGCTCTTTCTCACCTCCGATTTTGGGGCAACGAACAACTCTGGATCGCGCGACCGCTGGGATCCGTTCGCGCCGTTGTCGCTCGTGTTGTTGCCGGACCCTGGCGTGGAGAACCGCGTGACGGATGCCTTTGGCAGCTACTACGTGTTTCGCAAGCTCGAGCAGAACGTGCGCGCGTTTTACGACGCCGAAGATCTAGTGACGCGCGAACTCGGTCTTGCGGACGCCGACCAGGCGCGCGCGGGTGCGATGATTGTTGGACGGTTTCGCGACGGCACACCGCTCGCGATGAGCAGAACGGCTGCATTCAACCCCGCACACGCCAACGACTTTCGATACGACGGCCTTCGTGCGACGCTCGACCCGGATGTCCCTGGGCGAGGCGACCGGCTGGGACTCAAGTGCCCGTTTCACGCGCACATTCGCAAGACGAACCCGCGCCAGAGTCAGGATTCGCTCACGAGTACATCGTCAGCCATCACGGCCCGCGAGCGCGAGGATCGCGCGCACGCCATAGTGCGGCGCGGCATTCCGTACGGCGAACGGAGGCCGGAGAATCGTCCGACCGAAGGCGTTGGGCTCTTGTTCGGGTGCTTCCAGCGGAGCATCATGCGCCAGTTCGCCTTCATTCAAAGGAAATGGGCCAACACCTCGAGCTTCAAGATTCCCGGCCGGTCTGTGCATGGCGGCACCGGACTGGATCCGGTGATCGGGCAAGGTCCCGGCGCCGGCGAATTTTCGCAGCACTGGCGGAAACCATACGGCGGCCCTCTCGGATTTCAGGAACCAGAGGAGTTAGAACATTTATCTCTGACGGCGTCACACCCGACCGCTGTGATGGTGAACGGGTTGGTGAAGTTCAGAGGCGGCGAGTTCTTTTTCGCTCCGAGTCTCCCGTTCCTGCGCGGAGAATAGAGCTAGTTCCTGCGGCTCTGCAGCTTTGCGAGCAGGCGCAAAATCTCGAGGTACAGCCAGACCAGTGTCACCAGCAGTCCGAATGCACCATACCACTCCATGTACTTCGGTGCGCCGCGCTGCACGCCCGTCTCGATGAAATCGAAGTCGAGCACGAGGTTGAGCGCCGCTATCACGACGACGAACACGCTGAACAGGATTCCCCAAGTGCCGCTGGAGTGAATGAGCGGAACGCTCATGCCGAAGAAGCTCAAAACGAAGCTCACGAGATAGAGAAGCGCGATCCCGCCTGTCGCCGCAACGATACCGAGCTTGAAGTTCTCCGTCGCCTTGATGACGCCGCTGCGATACGCGAGCAGCAGTGCGCCGAGGGTTCCGAAGGTCAGGAACACCGCCTGGCTGACGATGCCCGGGTATTGTGATTCGAAGACGACCGAGATGCCGCCCAGCGCGACGCCTTCCACCGCGGCGTAGGCCGGGGTTGTCATCGGGGCCCAGGTCTGCTTGAACACCGTCACCAGCGCGAGGATGAATCCTGCGATCACCGAGCCGAGGATCCACATCGGCAGCGCGGGATCGTTGGCGCCGCGGTTCCAAACGTAACCGGCGGTGATGAGCAGAATGAACAAAGACAGCGCCGTCTTGTTGACGGTGCCGCCAAGCGTCATCGGCTCAGCGCCGGACACCGAGGGCGCGCGCGAAAACGTGTCCGCGCCAAGCGCGGGATTGCCGGAGCGCATCGGGACGGTGGAAGCCATGCCGTCAGCTTAGTGCAGATCGGCGCGGAGAGGTGCACGCCTTCGGTCAGTTTTCGACGATGCTCATCACCTTCGCTCCCCACGGGCAATATCGGCCGTTGGCGTAGCCCACTCCTGCACGTTCAACATCACTCGGACGCCCGTCACAAAGCTCGATTGTGACGGCGGCGAATTCGACGTTTTCGAGGTGCCAGCTCCACCCTGTATTCACCTGAGTGCCGGCGACGATGCGGCCGTTGGGGATGGTATTGGGGCCACCGTTCTGCGCGGCGCGGGCGGCGGCAATGGACGCGGCGTCGGTCAGTTGAACGCGGAACGTCTCATTGACCACAGTGAATGTCACGATAGCGCTCGGCGACGGGGACGTAACGTTACCACCGCACGCTGCGACTGACAGAGCAGAGAGCACGAGAGCGAAGAGACTGGAGAATGGTAAGCGCGTCATTCATCATCTGACGCTCGGCGCGCCCAGACGGTTCCTTCAGGCCAGCGCCTTTTCGTAGCGCCACACGTCGAGCGGAAACATCCCGGCGCTGGTTTCGCAGTCATAGGTGATGACGCCAACCTGTTGCCATCCCCGCTTTTCATAAAACCGCGCCGCTCGGTGGTTGCCCACTGCACAGGCGAGCCAGGCGGTTTGGATGCCGCGTTTCGCCATCAGCGTCTCGGCATCAGTAATCAGCGCCGCTGCCGTGCCCGACCCGCGATAAGCGGACGAGACGTACAACTGATAGATCTCGTCGTCTTTGATCATCGAAAACGCATACGGCTTTCCCGGCGGGCCGATGACGCGAATTTTCGGCAGTGCCGTCTGAAGCCTCTGGCGAAAGCTGCCGAGCGTGCGCACCTGCGTCAACTGCGCCGGCACGATCTGCACATGCGCATCGTGCCAGCCGTCATACCAGACGTGGGCGAGCGCATCGATGTCTGCGTCAATCGCCGGTCTCACATCCATGTCACTCCTCGGTCAACCCCATCGCGTCGTCGTGGTTTCATCGCGTCATTGCGTTCCGTGTTTCGTGTCTTCGATTTGCTTCGTGCCTTCGTGGTTATGCCTTCGTGGTTGTGCTTCGTGGTACCACGAACGCGGTCGGCGGATCCGTCTACCGGCAGCCGGAGCCCACCCTTCGCGCTTCAAAAGCTCCGACCTATTCGCCTCGTCATATACTCGGCCACGGCGATTGCGCACGTCGTTGCTTCGACTGCGTTTCCGTGTGTGCTCACGACTCTGCGCTACGGACAACGACCGCTGTACAAACACCCTCCTACGCTCGCTCGAGCTTTCGGTCCAGCGAGCTACGGGGGGCAAGCGGCTGCCTTGCAGACGGACCCGCCGACCGCATGGCGAGGCCGTGACTCATCGCGTCATCGTTGTTTCATCGCGTCATCGTGTTTCGCGTCTTCGAGTCTTGGTGGTTCCTGTAGTATTTTTACTTGATTATGACTATCTCCCGCTTCGTGGTCTCGGCGATTGCCCTCGCCGTCGGCGTCTCCTCTTCGTGGTTTGGCGCCTCAGCACAAACTCCGTCGCCGTTGACCATCGAGATTGAGGACCATGTCGCGATGCCGATCACCGGCAAGCTCGAGGGCGCTCAGACGCCGAACGAGTCGGCGCTGTCGAGGGTCAATGCTATCCGCGAAGAGACCGGCGGGTCTCACCGGTGGTTCCTTCCCGTCGTCTCCGGACCCATCTACATCTACGACAAGAGGACCAGGGAGTTCGCGACGTATCTCGACTTCAACGGCCATGGCGAAAACCGCGGGCTGTTCAAGAAGTTCTTCACGTTGTCTGGTTTCGGGAACGGGATCAACGGCTTCAACCTCGACCCTGACTACACGAACAACGGCAAGTTCTACACGACGCACATGGAGGATCCCAGCATCGAGGCGTCAGGGATTCCGCAGAACACCATGTTTCCGCGGCTGAACACCACTGGCTACACCACAACCCAACCGATCACGACGCCCGGGCCGGTGATGCACCAGGGCATCCTGATCGAATGGACCGACACCGACCCGTCCAACAACACGTTCGAGGGCACGGCGCGTGAGGTGTTCCGCGTGTGGCTCAACACGCGCAACCATCAACTCGGTGAAATGATTTTCAATCCGACCGCGCGGCGCGGCGATCCCGACTGGCGCGTGATGTATCTGGACGTCGGCGACGGCGGCTCGGGCGAATCGCGCAATGTGGAAATCCGGCCGAACCCGCAGCGGCTCGACACCATGGTCGGCAAGATCGTGCGCATCATTCCCGATTTGAACGAGCACACGAAGACCAGTATGGTCAGCGACAACGGCCGGTACCGAATCCCGTACGACAATCCGTTCGTAACCGTTCCTGGCGCCCGCAAGGAAATCTGGGCCCATGGTCTACGCAATCCGCATCGTCTGACGTTCGCCCTCGATCCTGCGAATCCAAAGAACAACCGGCTCGTCGCCAGTATCTGCGGTCTCAACACGTGGGAGATGATCTCGATCATCCACAAGGGCGCGAACTACGGCTTCCCCCTGCGCGAGGGCAACGAGGCTGTCACGCCGGACAACGGCACGACTGCGCTTCCTGCCGACGACCGGATTCCCGTGATGATCGACGGCACCAGGACCAACGGCATGATCGCGCCGACCTATCCCGTCATCATCTGGGCGCACGACATGAAGGGAGGCGACTGCGCCGGCAGCGGCTATCTCTACAACGGCACGTCTGTCCCTGCGCTCCGTGGCAAGTTCATCTACAACGACATCACCACCGGCCGCATCTGGTATTCCGAATACAAGGACATGCTCGCCGCCGACGACGGGAATCCCAAGACGATGGCGGCGATGCACGAGGTGAACATTCTGTGGAACAACCCGCACGACACGCCTGATGCGGGCAAGAAGCTTTACGACATGATGTTCCCCATCGTCGAGACGGCGTTCCGTCAGCGTGGGAGCAAAGCGGAGAGTATGAACGGTAAGGGACGCATCTCCGGCGGCCGCGCCGACGTGCGCCTCGCGGTTGACCAGGCCGGCGAGATGTATGTCTACAGCAAGAGCGACGGGATGATTCGGCGGATCGTTGCTGCCGGGGCCGCCACGCCGGGCAAGTAAAGTCTGATCGCAGGCAGATTACTTCGCGCCGCAAGCTGGTTTGACACACGATTTGTGAGGCACCGCTCTTGCTGTGAAATCCTGCGTGCAGCTACCCCCAGCTCACTTCCTTCGCGACGCATTTTGTAATCCACCGGAAGTCGTCATTGGCCGGACAGCGGCGGCGTGCGTTCATCCGGTGGTTGCGTGGCGAGTCCTGCCGACGTCGTGGCGGATTGCAGTATTGACCGTCTACACCGCAGCGAGCTACGTGACAGTCCTCACTGCTCTGGTTGCGCTGAAGCCGTAACAGGGTCTCCAGAGAGTCCAGAGTCCAACACGAGTCCAGAGTCTGTCCGAACCACCTCAATGAATCACTTCCACGTCGACGACGTCGTCTACGACTTCGAAGTGAGGAATCTGTAGCGAGCGGACCGTCTCGATAGCAAGCTCGATCACCCGTTCGGCATCACCTGACGCGTCGGATTCCCGCATCTTGAGCCGCATCGCACGGAGAGTGCGCAGAATCTGCGCGCGATCGTAACGCTGCCCGTCACAATGGTCACAAAAAGCCATGGCGTCCTCAAGCGGTAGCTTAATCGATCCGGCTCGCATCCTGAAGGTTGCTGCGGCACCGGTGGCGCATTCTACTCTCGCTCACGCCCGCGACGTGACACTCAGCCGAAACTCCCCAAACGCGAGCCAAAACGCTAATCGTACCCCTGTTCCTCCCACCGCGCGTGCTGTGCCGCGCGCTGCTGGCGGCGTCTGATAATCGCGTATATGGCAACGATCGTGACGATCATCCACAGCGCCGTCGACGTCGTCAGAAATGGACCGATGCTCGTCCAGAAGCGATGGCCGTTCCAGAAGGCGGTCTCCGCATCCGAGATCGATTCGCCGGTGACCTCCGCGAATGCGCGCTCGAACGTGTCGCCGCCGCCGACACGTCGCAAAATGTCGGCCGACGCGTCTCGGCCGTGCCGTCTGTTGACGTCGCGCACGAAGGCCGCCGCAAGGGTATAGGCGCGGGCCTGCGCCGCGCCATCGCTCGCGAAGAGCTCGTCGAGGCGATCGAGCGGTATCCGCGACGCGAGAACCAGGTCGCGCAACAGGCGCGCATCGTCTTCGAAACGCCACGTTCGCTCGGCCAGCACCGCGAGCCCTTCGTGAAACCACAGCGGCAGCGGTGCTCCGCGCGCGGCGCGCGATATCATCACATGCGCCACCTCGTGGTGCAGCACGTCTTCGAGCGTGTCGTGGGGATATGCCGGCGAGCGCGCGGGAAACAGCACGATGAGGTCGGCGTCGAGCGACGCGAACCCGGCGATGGGCGGCGGCGCCTGCGCGCCGCCGGGGAGCCCTCCGGCGCCAGGACGACGCGAATCGGATCTCCCGCTTCTTCCAGTCCGACGAGCTGCATCACGCCGCGAAGCCGGCCCGTATCGAACGACCCCAGACGGACGCGCGCCGCGGCCAGCTCCTCGGGCGCTTCGATCGTCAGTCGTAGGATGTCACTGCCGGCGCGCTGCATCAATTTCTGCTATTTTCGATCGCTGAGCTGGTGAAAATTCTTCGACGCGACCGCCTTGTCAGCGCGCACTCGACGATGATAGCGTCGTCAGCGAACCGAATCACTGCTTAAGACACACGGCATGGCGTTCGCATTACGTCATCGCTATGCCGATTCCGCTCGTTCGCCGCATTGAGATACTCGAGGGGGACGTGAACGCTTTACGCCAACTGCCGGAGCAGGTATCCGCCGTCGCCGCTGACCTGGCGGCACTGCGTGGCGACGTTACCCAGCTTCAAGGCGACGTCACGCAGCTCAAGCTCGACATAACGGAAACGCGCGGCGAGGTCCGCGCAGAATTCGCTGCGGTCCGCGACGAGATCCGGACAGGCGACGAAGAAACGCGGCGCCAGATGCGCATCCTGCACGAAGAGGTAATTTCGCGAATCGCCCTGCTTGACGAAGGACGCAAAACGCGCCGTGGCCGTAAACCGGATCGCAGAACTTAGAGACTAACGATTGTCACACCGTCATTTTGCGGATCCAGCCGAAACCTACGAACGCTGGGAGTTTCCCGTAATCGCCGTTGGACGGCCGCTCGGATGCGGCCCCCGCTTCGACCGTGAATGAGTCGCAACTCGCTCACGTCCGCGAGCATTGCATCGCTCATCGCCTGCTGTACCCGATCGAGCGCTTCTTCGACGGTGAGACCGTGAAGGTCAATCTCAGCCGAGATCCTCCGCGATTCGTGCTTCGACCGGGTGTTCCGGGACTCGCCATCGAAAGCTCGCGACTCGCGCGATCGCTTACCTGCCGAAGTCAGCGCGGTGACCTGAGCATCTTTTACGACCAGCGCGGCTCCCTGCACTTCCACCATCAGACGATTGCCGTTCCGTAACTCACGCACGACACCCTTTCCGAACGGCGTCTGCACCATGTCGCCGGCCCTGAAACGTGACGCCATGCTGACAACATACCATCGCCTCACGCGGTCAGGATCGTCAACGAGCACAAACGATAGTTGCAGGCAACTACTTGCGTTGACACAGCGCGCGGGGTCCTGTCGCCGATTTCTCTACGTCCGTTTTCGGTCGGTGCGGCTACTCAGCGCTTAGTGTCCGCCCTTCAGGCGGACGTGCACGGCTCGACTTAATCGAGCTACATCTACAATCGCTTCAGGATATCGACGCTGGGAACGCCAGATCGACCACCCCTTCGACGAGCGTGCCATCGGCACCACAGAAACTGATCGGCACTTTCCGGCGGCAGCGGCCTATTAGCCCCTCGGCAGGCGAGCCGCTGCCGTCTTCACGTCCACATACCTAATCTGGACACGTTTCTGTCGAGACGTCTCACCCGACAAGATCGAGATACACCCCTTCGCGACCCGTAGAACCTTGGCGAGCACTTCGACGAGCTCCGCATTCGCCGCTCCGTCTACTGGCGGGGCGTTCAGACGAACTAGAAGCGCTCCTCCGCGGGTGCCCGCAACTTCGGACTTCCTCGAGCGCGGGATGACGCGCACGTCGATAATCACACCATCCGCGACCGGCTTAATCACGCTGCCGTTAGAGTCTCATGCAGAGTGCCCAAAGTGAATGCGATACCGGGCGCCAATCGCCGACGGTGGTAGGATCTGTCGCAAGCACCCGTGCAACAGGTAACAAGGAGGATTCAAATGACCCGCACTCTCGTTTTGGCGACCACGCTCTGTATGGTCTCAATGTCGATTCCGGCGCGGGGCGCTGAAACCTTCGGCGCGGCTCCAACCGTTAAGGACGCCACACCCATCCCGCAACTGCTCGCCAAGCCCACGGATTACCAGGGCAAAACCGTTCGCGTCGAGGGCATCGTCACCGGCGTCTGCACGATGATGGGCTGCTGGATGGCGCTCGCGCCGGTGGACGCGCCGAAAGGGCAGGCCATTCTTATCAAAGTCGACGACGGCGTCATCGTGTTTCCCACCAGCGCCCGCGGCAAGCGCGCGACGGCGCAAGGTGTGGTCGAGCGCGTGGGGCATGACGCGGAAAGCCAGGAAGCAGCGCACGAACACGCGGAGCAGGCGGGTACGCCTCACGCGAAGGGGCCAAGCTGGCAGATCAAAGCAACCGGCGCTATCCTCTACTAACTCAATTTCGCTAGACGTGTTTCAAAACACACCGGAGCGGGTGGCGACGGTCGGGGCCGCCCCGCCCGCCGCGCAGGCGCCTCCCACGTAACAGGTGCTTTTGGCGCCGAGGACCCGGGGTCCCCAACGCGGCAGCCGCGTTGGGGTGGCGTGGGGTGGGGCAGACCGGCGACAGGACCCGCGATCAGCGTTTTGAAACGCTTCTACCCTCACCGGAGCGACGAGATGAAAAAGATCACGCTGTTCGCCCTTCTACTCTTGACCGCCGGCGTCATCGCGCAGGCGCCGCTTGGCCAGGGAATGCCGAGTCCCAGCCAGCCGAAAGGCAAAGCGCCTGAACAGGGCTATGTGCCGGACGGGTGGCCCGCACATCCCGGGTCATTGCTCAAGTACAGCGTCGAGATCCGCTTCGGCGAAGAGCCGGAGTCGATGCCCGAAGGGATGAAGTTTGGCCGCGTTTCGGCGGTGACCACCGACAACGCCGGCAACGTTTACGTGTTCAAGCGCGACCCCAAGACCGACCAACTGGTCGTGTTTGATTCGACCGGCAAATACCTCCGCTCGTGGGGCAAGGGGATGTTCACCCGCCCGCACGGCCTCCGCATCGATCGCGATCAGAACGTGTGGGCGCTGGATGACGCGGGCCATCAGATTTTCAAGTTCACCCGCGAGGGAAAGCTGCTGCAGACCTGGGGCGTCAAAGACAAGCCAGGCAACGACGCGAAGACCTTCAACCGGCCGACCGACATCGCGTGGGATTCGCAGGGCAACGCCTACATCTCCGACGGCTACGGCAACCGCCGCGTCGTCAAGCTCGACAAAGCCGGCAACTTCGTGATGACGTGGGGCACGCAGGGCGATGGACCGGGACAGTTCCGCCTCCCGCACACGATCGGAGTGGACTCGAAAGACCGTGTGTATGTGAGCGACCGCGAGAACAACCGCATCCAGATCTTCGACACCGGCGGCAAGTTGCTGAAGACGTGGACGCATCTCGGCTGCACGCAGGGCATGTTCATCACGCCCAAAGACGAGATGTGGATCATCACGCACCGCAACAACAGCGAGAACATCACCTACGACACGCTGGCGGGACAGTTGATGAAGATCGACGTGGAGAGCGGCAAGATCCTCGGCTCGATGGAATCGCCGGGACACATGCTGACGGCGACGCCGAACGGCGTCGTCTATGTGGCGAGCCTGACGGGCAACGTGTTCAAGTGGCAGCCGGATCCATGGTGGCCCGCCCGCGCGCATGAAGCGCAGCGCGCAGGCATCCCGCCGCCGGCACCCGCGAAGTAACTCTGCAATGAACCACAGAGGGCACAGAGGTCACAGAGAAGAAATCGGATTCTCTGTGCTCTGTGTGTTCTCTGTGGTTAACCAGTCTTGGTCCGGCTGAAGCCGGACACTGACGTACCCAAATACGATCCGCCTCGCCATGCGGTGGGCGGGTCCGTCTGCAAGGCAGCCGTGTTCGTGCTGCGGTCGTGGGCCGTAGCGCGCAAAGATGAGAGCGACAGCACTGGCGTGGCTGAAGCAACGGCGTGCGGAGAGGCGGTGCCGAGATGAGCGAGGCGATAGTGCTCGTCGAAAGTACGCGCGAAGGGTGGGCTCCGGCTGCCGGCAGACGGATCCGACCACCGCGTTAGTGGCGGCGGTCATTGGCCACGGTCCGGCTGAAGCCGGACAGTGACGTACAACCTACCTTCGCTCCGGCAATGTGAACACGTAGAGAGCCTGCCCCGCCTGCGGGATTTTGATTTCCGGCGCGACCGCCGCGGGGACGTTGCGTGGGCTGCCGCCGCCCAAGCCCGCCGCGATGGCGATGTATTGCTTTCCATCGGCACTGAAGGTTATCGGGAACCCCTGCGCTGACGTGCCGAGCCGCGTTTCCCACAGCACCTTTCCAGTTCTCACGTCGTGCGCGCGGACCGTTCGATCGATGTCGCCGACGATGGCAACGCCGCCGGCCGTCGATACGACTCCCGTCAGATATCCCGCGCGCTGGGTATGGCTCCACACTTCCTGCATCGTCCGGACGTCGTACGCCGCCAGCTTGCCGAGGTGATCGCTCGTCTTCGGCATCGACAGGAATCGCCGCACCACGCCGTTGCCGCCGTTTTCGGTCTTGCGCACGGTGAAATCCATGCACGACTGGCTCAGCGGAACGACGAGCACGTTCGTGGGCTGATGAAAGCTCATCGCGCCCCAGTTCTTTCCACCGGCCGTGCTGGGACACACATTCAGCGTCTGATCGAACTGCATCTCGAGAATGTCTGGCCGATAGCTCGGAGCGCCGGTCTTGGGATCGATGCGCTCCCAGATGGTCTGCCCCACCATCTCTTTATGCCCGAGGAACTGCCCGGTGCGGCGATCCAGCTTCCACAACACACCCGCTTTACCCGCGCTGAACGACACTTTCTGCTGGCCGACATCGACGAGCACGCGTTCGAATACCTCGTCGAGATCGAACGACTCTCCCGGCGCGTGCTGGAAATACCACGCGAGCTTGCCGGTGTCGGCGTTCAACGCCAGCGTCGAGTTCGCGTAGAGCGTCTTTTCATGCGGCGTCGTGCCGCGGTTGAGGAACGACCACGGCTTCGATTGTGCCGTGCCCCAATACGTGAGATTCAGGTCGGGATCGTACGAGCCGGCAATCCACGTCTCGACGCCCGCGCGATGCTCCTTCGGAAGCTTGCCCCACGTGTCGAACCCTGGCTCCCCCTCGCGCGGAATCGTGTGGAAACGCCACGCGCGCTTTCCCGTGTTGATGTCGATCGCGCTGATGTAGCAGCCGTCGGCGGACGTATTGCGCCCGCAGCCCGTAATGCCCTGCAGCACGTTGTTATTGATGACGATCGCGCCGCTGGTGGATGGATGGTTGACGTCGGAGAGCGGCGTGTCCCAGAGGATGTCGCCAGTGCGCGCGCTGAGCGCAACCATATGGGCGTTGCTCGTCGGCAGGAAGATTTTGTCCTGCGCGATCGCGATGCTGCGGATGCCGCCATAGCCCGGCGCCTGATCCGGACCGACGCGCGTTTCCCAGATGAGGGTGCCGGTCTTGGCGTCGAGTGCCTGAACGATGTTGCTCGGGCTGGCGAGATACATGATGCCGTTGTGAACGATCGGCGTCGTTTGATTGGCGCCGGAATCGTTCATCGCCCAGACCCACGCAAGTTTCAGCTCGTGCACGTTGTCGCGCGTGATTTGATCGAGCGGGCTGTAGCTCCACCCGTGATAGTTGCGGCGGAAGATGAGCCAGTCGCCAGGAGGCTGATTGCGCAGCATCTCCGGCGTCACCGGGACGTAGTTCTTCACCTCGCCTCTGACCGTGACACCGCGCACTGCCGCCGCACCGCCGCGACCCTGTCCGCTGCCCGTCCCCGCGCCGAGCGCCATTGGTGGTGGACCGCTTCCCCGCGCGGACGCAGCCGCGTTGAACGTGCCCGGCGACTTGATCGTGAGGTCCTGCGCGCCCGCCCCGCCTCCCCCGCGCTGAATCAGATACGCAATGACATTGAGCGTCATCTCTTCGCCGAGCGACCCCGGCGCTTGCGGCGGCATGGTTTCCATCGTGTGCTTGAAGAGATCGGCTATCTGCCGCCCTCCCCACGCGCCTGTGAAGTTGGGGCCGGTAAGGGCTGGAGCGTCACTCGATCCCGTCAGATCGGGACCATGACAGCCGGCGCAACTGACCTCGTACGCCGTTCGGCCGGCGTCTGCCTGCCGCTGGGTGTAGGCGCCAGTTTGTGGTTGTTGTGCTGTCGGGATGGCGATGACGATCGCCACGAGAACGGCAGCGAGAGACGCAGGAACGATCAGCCTCATTCGTCTCCTCCGCGCGATTTAGGGTGTCAAGTGCCGCGAAAGTACTGCCTGGGCACCAGGATGTCAACTGCCAACAGGTGAAGTCTCAACAGGTGAAGTGGACGAACGTGGCAAATCTCGAATGTAAAATCTAAAATCTAGAATCTAGAATCTAGAATCTAAAATCTAGCTGTGGAGTTCCCTCAGCCGGCGTTCGAGAAACCGCCGTTCGGGCTCCTGACGCGCCAGGGTCAGGGCGCGCTGGTACGCAGCGCGGGCATCGGCAACGCGCCCGAGGCGCCTGCACAGATCCGCGCGTGCCGAGTGTGCAAGATGGTAAGCGTCGAGGCTGCCGTCGGCCATGATCGCGTCGATGAGCGCAAGCCCCGCAGCAGGGCCATCGCGCATGGCGATCGCTGCCGCTCGGTTCAGCTCGATCACCGGGGATCGGTCCGCGCGGCACAGCACATCGTAGAGTCCGACAATCTGCGTCCAGTCTGTCTCGCCCGCCGACGCAGCTTCGGCGTGCACTGCCGCAATCGCCGCCTGCAGAGTGTATGGGCCGAAGCGGCGCGACGACAGCGCGCGCTCCACAAGCGACACGCCCTCAGCGATCAGCGTCTGATTCCACAAACGACGATCTTGATCCGCGAGAAGCACCAGTTCCCCATCCGGCGTCGAGCGGGCGGCGCGCCTGGCTTCGTGCAGCAACATCAGCGCGAGCAGACCGACCGCTTCCGGCTCTGGCAAGAGCTCCACGAGGAGACGTCCCAGCCGAATGGCTTCGCCCGACAGGTCGCAGCGAGTGAGTGACGAACCGGAAGACGCCGAATAGCCTTCGTTGAAAACAAGATAAACGACGTGAAAGACCGCGTCGAGCCGGCCGGGCAACTCTTCGCGCGACGGCACCTGATATGGAATGCGGGCGTCGCGAATCTTCGCCTTGGCCCGGACGATGCGCTGAGCGACGGTGGGAGGATTGACGAGAAACGCTCGGGCGATTTCTTCGGTGGTCAGCGCGCACACTTCTCGCAGCGTCAGCGCCACTTGCGCCTCCAATGTCAGCGCGGGGTGGCAACACGTGAAAATCAGCCGCAGCCGGTCGTCTTCGAGGACGTCCTCGCCAGCGTCGGCAGCATCGGCGGCGGCAGCGCTGAGACGCTCCGCGATCTCGGTGAGCGAAGCGTCGTAGCGCGCGCGCCGGCGCATGCCGTCGATTGCCTTGAAGCGTCCGGCCGAGACGAGCCAGGCACGAGGGTTGGCCGGCAGACCATCGCGCGGCCATTGCTCGACGGCGGCCGCAAACGCGTCGTGCATCGCCTCTTCGGCACGATCGAAATCGCCGAGCAGACGGATGAGCGTCGCCAGCACGCGCCGCGAGTCGGCGCGGTAGACGGCATCGACCATCTCCCGCGCCTGCCCGTGTGAATCTGCGTGCGTCATCCTGCCATCGCGGCCCGTTTTCGTGTCTTCGTGTTTCTTCGCGTCTTCGTGGTTTCGGGGTTACTGCTGGCTGAAGTCCTGGATCGGCCGCACTTCGACGCTGCCGATCTTGGCCGAGGGAATCCTGGCGGCAATCTGAATGGCGTCGTTCAGATCCCTGGCGTCAATCAAGTAGTACCCGCCAAGCTGTTCTTTCGTCTCGGCGAACGGGCCGTCAGTGGTGGACGTCTTGCCGTTCCGCACGCGCACCGTGGTGGCCGTGTGCACCGGCTGGAGAGCCTCGCCCCCCAGGTAATGACCGGACTTCTTGATGCCCTCGGTAAAGGCGAAGTATTCGCCCATGAAGGCATCGGACTCGGCCTTCGACATGCCGGCGTAGCTCGTTTCCGCGTCGTAAATCAGGCACAGATACTTCATAACGGCGTCCTCCAGAAGTGAATGTTTGACGACTTTCAGCGGATAGTCGTCCGGCGGAGCCTGGATCGACATTCCCTTCAGAATTTTTTTCGGCCCGGCGAATTATGCGCTACTTGGGGCCTGCAAAGTGATGTCAACTCGCTTAGGATTTACGCGGAGGAACGAATGGTTCTCACGAAACAGGAACTCGCGAGTGCGTTGAAGAAGGAAGTCGGGATTCTGCTCCACCTCGCCGGCAAGCTCGACCGGGAGCACATCGACTACAGGCCGACGGCCAAGCAGCGCAGCTCGCTCGAGCTGCTGCGTTACCTCAGCGTCATGGGGCCGGCGCTCGTATCAACGGCCAAAAACGGCGCCTTCAACCGGGACGCGTGGGTCGCGGAAATTGCGGCGGCCGACAAACGCGATTTTGACGAAACGCTCAAGGTGATTGCATCGCAACCCGAACAATACGAACAGCTGCTCGCCGATATGTCCGACGCTGATTTCCGCGCCGAGATGACTGGATTCGACGGCAGCAAGCTCTCCAAGGGCGCCTTCATCGTCGCGCTGGTGCTCGGTGGCTATGCCGCCTATCGCACGCAGCTGTTCTGCTATCTCAAAGCATGCGGGCGCGACGAGCTCGGCACGGTCAACCTGTGGAGGGGTGCGGACGCGGTGCCGGCGTAGTGCTAGCCCAGTAGCCAGGGCAAGGAGGATCCCATGGTTCGATATTTGTTGAGTTACGTGTGTGCGCATGATGACGTTCGCGTTGACGGCTGGGGTTGCCCAGGCGCAGCCCTACACGACCGGGTGCAGCGCGCTTCCGAATCAGGGAACGCTGAAGGCCGCGCTGGACAAGGCGACGGCCGAGGAAAAGAGCGGTCTCAACAACCACATGTGGGCGACGGTGGTCGACAAAGACGGCGTCGTCTGCGCGGTGGCATTTTCAGGCTCCGATCGCGGCGCGCAGTGGGCGGCGAGCCGGGTGATTTCGGCGCAGAAGGCCAACACGGCAAGCTCGCTCGCGCTGGATTCAACGTCGAACTCTGCCGGGTCGGGCCAGGCGACCGGCCTTGCCCTGTCGACGGCGAACCTGTATTCCGCGGTGCAGCCGGGCGGAAGCTTGTTTGGCCTTCAGGCTAGCAACCCGGTCAACACGGCACAGGCCTACAACGGGCCTTACACGAGCTACGGCACGGCGAAAGATCCACTGGTGAACCATCGCGTCGGCGGCATCAATGTATTCGGCGGAGGCCTTGCGCTCTACGGCACGGGCAAGCGCGTTGTTGGCGGCGTCGGCGTCAGCGGCGATACGTCATGCGCCGATCACAACATCGCCTGGCGACTGCGCGCGAACCTTGGGCTCGATCATCTGATGGGCGTGGGCGGCGTCTCCGGCGACAAGGCGCGGCCCGACAACATCGTGTACGACATCGCGAATGGTGAGAGTAAGGGTGGGTTTGGCCATCCGCAGTGCATGAATACGGGAGATGTCGCGTCGCTGCCGCCAGTGAAGGAGTAGCCGGATCACCTAGCCAGTAGCCGGTACCACGCCGTACTATTGCAGCCCGCCGCGGACTGAGGTGATCCGCTGAGTGTTGAACCCGAGCCAGTGCATGCGGCCGACATAACGCGCGTGCTCGACCTTGATGCAGCGGTCCATGATGACCGACACGCCGCCGGATTCTGCGATGCGTGCACCTTCTTCATTGACCACGCCGAACTGGCACCAGATATTGCCCGCGCGGATCTTCGCCGCCTCTTCCGCGATCGCCGGAAGCGCGTCGGGGGCGCGGAAGACGTTCACGATGTCCACAGGGCCAGGAACGTCCGTCAGACTTTTGTAACTCTTCTCTCCAAGAATCTCCTGTTCGCGCGGGTTCACGGGGATGATCTCGAAGCCGTGCCGCTTGAGGTAATAACCCACGAAATAGCTGGCGCGAAGTTCGTTGGGCGAGAGCCCGACGATCGCGATCCTCTTGGCATTGTGGAGCACCCTCTGGATCGCGATGGGATCCTGATACCGTGTCAGGTCGGTCATACGGCTGCTGCTCCGCTTGTCGCTCCCGCGGTGACGCGCGCGAAGCCTTGCTCCAGATCCCAGATCAGATCGTCGAGTGATTCGGTGCCGACGGAGAGCCGGATCGTTCCAGGTCCGACGCCCGCTGCTTTGAGCTCCGCATCGCTCAATTGACGATGGGTCGTGCTGGCGGGATGGATGATGAGACTCTTCGAATCCCCGACGTTGGCCAGGTGCGACCACAACGTGACGCCGCGGATGAAATCCTGCCCGGCGTCGCGCCCGCCGCGAATGTCGAAAGAAAACACCGCGCCCGCGCCGCCCTGCAGATACTTCTGCACGAGCGGCGTGTAACGACTCATGGGCAGACCCGCATATGTGACATTCGATGCGAGCTGGTGTGACGCCAGGTGACTCGCCACCGCCATCGCGTTTGCCACGTGGCGCTCCATGCGGAGCGACAACGTCTCGAGACCCTGCAGGAACAGAAACGCGTTGAACGGGCTCATCGCCGCCCCGAGATCGCGCAGCGTTTCGGCGCGCAGCTTCATCAGATATCCGTAGGTGCCGAACGTTTCATGGAACAGCAGGCCGTGATAGGCCGGCGAGGGCTCGGCTATCACCGGAAAGCGCCCGTTGGACCAGTTGAATGTTCCGGAGTCCACCACCACGCCGCCGATACTCGTGCCGTGGCCGCCGATGAACTTGGTCGCTGAGTGCACAACGATGTCGGCGCCCCATTCGATGGGACGGCAGAGATACGGCGTCGCAAACGTGTTATCGACGATCAGCGGCAGATTGTGTTCGTGCGCGATGGTTGCGATCGTCTCGATGTCGAGCACGTTGCCGCCGGGGTTGCCGATCGTTTCGCCGTAAAACGCCTTCGTGTTGTCGCGAACTGCCGCCTTCCACGCATCGGGGTCGTCCGGATCCACCCACGAAAGCCCGACGTTCATCTTTCTCAGCAGATGTTTGAACTGGTTCACGGTCCCGCCGTACAGCGCGGATGACGAGACGATGTGGTCGCCCGGCTGGAGCAGCGTGAAGAGCGCAGCCATCTGCGCGGCGATGCCGCTGGCAAACGCGACAGCGCCGCACCCGGCCTCGAGGTTCGCCATGCGCTCCTCGAACACCGCGACGGTAGGATTCATGATGCGTGAATAGGTGTTGCCGTATTCCTGCAGATTGAAATACGCGGCCGCCGACTCCGGGTCTTCGAATACGTAGCTCGTGGTCTGGTAGATCGGCACCGCCCGGGCGCCCGTATTCGGATCCGGCCGTTGTCCGGCGTGCACCTGACGCGTCTCGAACCCGAATTCGTGAGCTTGTTCTTCTGTGCAGCGTGTGCGGTCCATCTGAATTGTTCCCTCCACGAAAAGCAACAGGAGAATAGAAGATTAGGAGGCCCGAATTTTTTGGATGTCAACACGGAGACACGGAGTCATGGAGACGCACGGAGTCTTCTCGTGGATCGCGTCAATGCGTTCCGTGGCAGGGCCTCGACGGCGATGGCCGCGTCGCGGCCATCGGGGCGAGGATGAACGAATCACGAAATACAAGAACCTCATTCGTTCCTTGTTCTTGTATTTCGGGTTCGTTCATCCTCGCCTCGCGCCTTCGCGCGCCGTCGATGCGCTGCCGTGTCTCCGTGTCGATCGTTTCGTTCTCCCGTTCTCCCATTCTCCTGTTTTATCCGATCTCCTAATCTTGTAATCTCCTGTTTAGTATTTCCCACGCGCCAGAAATTCTTGAATCATCGGCGTCTGCCGCGCCTCTTCGAGCAGGAAGCAATCATGCCCATACGGCGCGTCGATGACGTGCAGTTCTACGTCTTTACCGAGCGAGCGCAGCGCATCGGCGAGCTCCTCCGATCCTTGCGGTGGATACAGCCAATCGGAGCTGAACGCGATCAACAGCGAGCGTGCGGACATCGGCCGAAGCGCGTCTTTGAGGCTCCCGTGACCATATTGCCTCGCGAGATCGAAATACGTCAGCGCGCGCGATGTGTAGAGATACGTGTTTGCATCGAATCGCTTGACGAACGATTGCGCCTGATGCCGAAGGTAGCTCTCCACCTGGAACTCAGGCTCGGTCATCGTGTAGCGGACATCTTCGGCGAACTGCAATCGCCGCCCGAACTTGTCGCCCACCGATTTCGCCGACAGATACGTGATGTGCCCGACCATCCGCGCGATGCCCATCCCGGCGTCGGGCTTGCGGCCGGTTCCGTAGTAATGACCACCCTGCCATGCGGGATCCGCCATGATCGCGTTGCGCGCGACGGCGTTCCACGCGAGCCCCTGGGGCGCCACCGCGTGCGTGCTTGCGATCGCGACGACGGCATCGACCTGGTCGGGATACAGAATCGCCCACTCGAACGCCTGCATACCGCCGAGCGACCCGCCCGCAACCGCCGCAAGACGTTGAATGCCCAGCTCGTCGAGAAACGCGCGCTGCGTGCGCACCATGTCGGCAACTGTGATGACGGGAAAATCCGAACCGTATGGCTTGCCCGTTGCCGGGTTGTCGGACGAAGGCCCCGTCGTGCCGCGGCAACCGCCGAGTAAATTTGTCGAGACGACAAAAAACCGTCCGGTATCGAACGCCTTGCCCGGACCGATCATCCCGTCCCACCAGCCAAGTCCTTTGGCCGACGTCTGGTCCCGGTCCTCGGCGCCAAAGCCGTCCCGCGTGCTCTCCTGCGGCGGCGTCTTCGCAATCCCCGCGGCGTGGGCATCGCCGCTCAGCGCGTGGCAGACGAGAATGACGTTGTCCCGGGCCGGGGAAAGCGTGCCGTAGGTTTCGTAAGCGATCCGGAGGGGATGGAGCTCCCGGCCGCAGTCGAGCCGGATCGGGCTGGGTAAATCGAGAAACTCGGTTTCGACCACCCCCGCCGAACCGGCGCCCGCCTTCGGCGCTGTCGTCGCCATGCGCGGAATGATAGCGCCAGTGGCCGCCCAAGCGTCAGGCCGTTGTATGATTCGGGGCTTCCGACAACGACTTCACCCGGAAAGCAGGAGGATTCACATGGCCACAGCGGCAGTCAACAACGGGGTCAATGTCCAGGCACTCCTGGATGCGCGCGAGGCGCTCAAAGGCGCGCCAGGAGCCACGGCGTTCACGTGGCGGGCGTCGTGCAAATGGCAGAACGGAACGCACAGCAAAACGGACGTGCAGAGCTTTTTCGGCCTCGGGCAGGAACAGCAGCACAAGACGCAGACGTCGTTCGACGCCGACCACCCCGAGATCTTCGCTTCGGAAGACAAGGGCATCACGCCGATCGAATACGTCCTGGTCGGCCTCGCGAGCTGTCTCACCGCGGGTGTCGCCGCCGTCGCGCAGAATCGCGGCGTGCAGCTGCGCTCGGTTGAATCGCAGCTCGAGGGCAAGATGGACATCCGCGGCATCCTCGGCATGGACGCCGATGTGCGCAACGGCTACGACGACATCAAAGTGACCTTCAAGATCGATGCGGACGCGCCGAAGAAAGAGATCGAGGCGATCGTCGCGCAGTCACAGAAGCGGTCGGCGGTGTACGACGTCATCGCCAACCCTGTGAACGTGACTGTCGAAGTGGTTTGACGACACGCGTTACCACGGTCGTCGTCGGGGCCGGTCACGCCGGCCTCGCGGCGAGCCGGTTTCTGACCGGCCACTCCATCGATCACATAGTTCTGGAACGTGGAGAAGTAGCGAACTCCTGGCGCCGCGAGCGCTGGGATTCGCTGCGGCTCCTGACGCCGAACTTTCAGAGCCGCCTGCCCGGCCACCGCTACGACGGCGCCGATCCAGACGGATTCATGACGATGCGCGAGGTGATCGACTTCATCTCGCGTTATGCCAGCGTGTCGTGCGCGCCAGTGCGGACCAGCACGACAGTCACCTCGCTCCGTCGCACAGACGATGGGTATCACGTGGCCACGGACGACGGCGAATTCCAGTGCCGCTGCGTTGTACTGGCAAGCGGCGCCTGCAATTTGCCGAGTGTCCCTCCGCTGCGAGAGGCAGTGCCTGCGTCGATCGAACACGTCACGCCGCTGAACTACCGGAACCCTGCTCAGCTGCCCGAAGGCGGCGTGCTCGTCGTCGGGCCTTCGGCGACCGGCGTGCAGCTCGCCGGCGAGATTCATCGCTCCGGCCGCAGAGTGACGCTCTGCGTTGGAGAGCACGTCCGCCTGCCCCGCACCTATCGCGGACGCGATGTGCTCTGGTGGATGGAGTCAACTGGTGTGTGGGATCAGCGATACGACCAGATCGACGACATCACGCGGGCGCGGAGGCTCCCGTCGCCGCAACTCGTCGGCACCCCGGAGCGCAGCACCCTGGATCTCAATACATTGAGCAACATGGGCGTCGAGCTGGTTGGCCGCCTGGCGGCCATACGCGACGGCCGCGCGCTGTTTTCGGGCGGACTGCGAAATCTGTTTGCGCTCGCGGACCTCAAGATGAATCGGCTGCTCGACACGTTTGACGAATGGGCGGCCGGGCGCAACGCGAACGTCTCAGATGTTGGCGCACCCGAACGTTTCGAGCCAACCCGCGTTCCGCCATCGTCGCGGCTGCAAATCGACCTGCGGAGCGGCGAGATCCGATCGATCGTGTGGGCAACCGGCTTCCGACCCGACTACAGCTGGCTGCACGTTCCCGTGCTGGATGAAAAGGGATATCTGCGACACGAGGGCGGGGTCGTCTGTAGTCCCGGGATGTACGCGCTGGGGCTGCCGGTGCTGCGGCGGCGCAAATCGAGCTTCATCCACGGCGCCGAAGATGATGCCCGGGAGTTGGTCGATCATCTGGCGGCGTATCTGGGAAACACAAAGCCGATAGCCGATAGCCGATAGCCGGCAGCCGGCAAGAGCATCAGCTGAAACGGTGGACGAAATCTCTGGTGATTGTCCGGTGCTACTCTGTTCGCGGTCCGAACTCGGCACGCCGGGCAAATGCACCTCCGGATCATTTGTCTCGTGAACGCGGGTTGGGGACCCCCATCCCCAACCCGGTGTCGCCAGCCTGCGGTGCATTTGCCAACTGACGCTTGCGCGGCATGCCTCGACGGCCCGCTCCAGAGCAGCACCGAACAATCGAGACGCTGCGTCCACCGTCGTTACGCGTCCACCGCCTCGCCATGCGGAAGGCGGGTCCGTCTGCAAGGCAGCCGTGTTCGTTCAGCGGTCGTTGTCCGTAGCGCGCACACACGCCAGCGAGGCCACTGCCGTAAGCCAACTCACCAAGTGAGTACGAAGCTGCCGAGATATGCGAGGCCATGGCGGCCGTCGTGAGTACGCGCGAAGGGAGGGCTCCGGCTGCCGGCAGACGGACCCGCTTTCCGCGTTGGCGGCGGTGCATCGAGGCCTCCGGGCGTTGCCGGGTGTATCCTGTCGCAATAAACCTGATAGCGGGACTTGCCGGAGGAAACGATGCGTTCGAGATTTCTCGCCTGTGCTCTGTTCGTGCTGGCCATCTGGTCTCCCGCAGCCGCGGAGGTAGCGCGGATCGAGGTGAAATCGCGGGCTGACATAGCTGGCGGGAAGCCCTTCGGCACTACCGGTCCCTACGAAAAACTGAGCGGTCTCATCTACTTCGAGGTCGATCCCCTCGCCGCGCCGAACACGATCATCGTCGACATCGACAAGGCGCCCCGAAACGCCCGCGGGCGCGTGGAATTTTCCGCCGACTTCTTTCTGCTCAAGCCGAAGCAGATCGAACGCGGCAACGGCACGGTGCTCTACGAGGTCTCGAATCGCGGCGGCAAAGGGATGCTCTCGTTCTTCAATCGCGCCACTTACCAGCCCGCTGAGCGCAGCCGCAATCCGACAACCGAATCCGACATGGGCGACGGCTTCCTGATGAATCAGGGGTTCACGCTGCTCTGGGTCGGCTGGCAGTTCGATGTTGCGCGGACGGTTGACCTGTTGCGGGTATATGCGCCCATTGCCACTGACAACGGCAAGCCGATCGTCGGCATCGTCCGCAGCGAGGTCATCGTTTCCCGCATGATGTACGACTCCTCGCTCGCGGATCGCGATCACATCTCGTACGCGGTCGCGAATCCGGATGATCCGACCAATACGCTGACGGTGCGCGACACCATCGAAGGGCCACGCCGTTCGATTGCGAGAAGCGAATGGAAATTCGCCCGCGTCCTGAAGGGAGCGGTCGTGCCCGATCGGGGGTACGTATTCCTCAACGGCGGTTTTCAACCAGGCAAGATTTACGAGGTCGTATACAAGGCGCAGGATCCGGCCGTCGTTGGCGTAGGGCCTACCGCGGTTCGCGACGCGATCTCCTATCTGAAGTACGGATCGGCCGCCGACACCTTGTCCATTCCGGCGGGCGCGATTCAGCGCGCGGTCGCGTACGGTAACTCTCAGAGCGGACGCTTTCTCCGAACCTATCTCTACCACGGGTTCAACGAAGACGAGCAGCACCGGAAGGTGTTCGACGGCGTGATGGCACACGTCGCCGGAGCCGGCCGCGGCAGCTTCAATTTCCGGTTCGCACAACCGTCTCGTGACGGCCATCCGTTTCTCAACAAGTTCTATCCGAGCGACATCTTTCCTTTCACCGATGTCGCGCAGACCGACCCGCAGACGGCCACGACAGACGGCCTGCTGCTGCGCGTGAAGCCGGAGTTCACGCCGAAGATTTTCTACACGAACTCGTCGTACGAATATTGGGGCCGCGCGGCGTCGCTGATTCACACCACCATCGACGGAAAGAAGGACGCACCGCTCCCCGACACCACGCGGGTGTATGTGTTTGCCGGCGGCCAGCACGGGCCAGCGGCGTTTCCGGCGCGGCGAAGCATCGGACGGCATCTGAACAACCCGAACGATTACCGCTGGTCGATGCGGGCGCTGCTCGTGGCGATGAATCGCTGGGTGAAAGACGGCACGGCACCGCCGGAGAGCCGCCACGCACGCGTCGAAGACCGGACGCTGGTGCAGATCGACGCGTTGAAATTCCCGTCGCTGCCGTACACCAAGAAGCCAACCGACGCGCACAAGGCGTATCGGGTGTTCTACGGTCTCGACTTCGCAACCAAAGGGATTATCACCATCGATCCGCCGGAAGCGAACGGGTCGTATCCGATTCTCGTTCCCCAGGTCGACGCGGACGGCAACGAGCTCGCCGGGGTGAAGATGCCCGAGATCTCAGTGCCGCTCGCGACTTACACGGGATGGAACTTCTTCAATCCAGTATCGGGCCCTGAAGATCAGCTTTCCAGCATGCAGGGCTCGTACATCCCGCTGCCCCGCACGCGCGCGGATCGAGAAAGCAGCAAGGATCCCCGCACCTCGATCGTGGAGCGCTATCACACCCGCGAGCGTTATCTCACTCTCGTGTCGGCGGCTGCACGCGAGCTGGCGCAGCAGGGTTATCTACTCGAAGCGGACATCGACAAGGTGGTCGAACGGGCGGGCGCTCACTGGAATTTGATCTTCGCTGAGAGCGAGTCGGCAGTTGCCAGTAGCCGTAGCCAGTAGCTCGTCCGGCTAAAGCCGAACACTACGTACGCAAAATCATTCGCCCTCACCATGCGCAGGACGGATCCGTCTGCAAGGCAGCCGTGTTCGTGCGGCGGCCGTTGTCCGTAGCGCTCAAAAATGCCGGTGACGGCTAGGGCCTGATCGAAGCAACGACATCAGAGATGGCGGTGCCGAGATGAGCGAGGCGTTAACGAAATTCAAGAGTACGCGCGAAGGGTGGGCTCCGGCTGCCGGCAGACGGATCCGGCTTGCGCGTTAGCGGCGGTGTCGAGCTTCCGTTAAGAACGCTCCGGCTAAGCCGGACACTACGTACTCGGGATTTCCGACGATTACTTGCTATTGGCTTCGATCACCCTCTGGCCGTTGAGCATGTTCGGCAGGGCGTAATTCCCTTCGTGACAGGCGAACTCGTAGATCGGTCCCGCCGCCCGCGTCATTGTCAGCTCACCTTTCCACGGCAGCGTGAACGCAGTCGGGTTGTCGATCTCGAAGCGGTAGAGCAGCGTGTCTTTGTCGAGCAGGCTGAACCGCTCGACGAGATGCAGGTTCCGGTCCCAGCCGAAGTTGCCGCCCGCGTCGCCGTAGAAGCCGCCGCCGTCGTTGAAGTTTGTCGTGTCGACGACGAGCGTGTCGCCTTCCCAGCGGCCGACTGAATCGCCCCTCCACAACCGGATGCTTTCCGGCAGATGTGGACGACCGTTCAGAGGAATGATTCTGGTGTCGTGAATCATCTCCGCGTGAATCACCAGCGAGTCCCCGGTCTGGATGATCTGGTAGTTGCTGTTGTACGAATACGGCAGCATCGGCGGCCCGGTCGTGACCATCGTCACGCAGCGATCCTGAAGACCCGTGTCCTGTGCGCTCGCCGGGCTCTTGATGCCTGCCAGCCGCCGCTGCTTCACCGCGGCGGCCGTCGGCGTGAGGGCGGGAATGCGGCCGTCCGGAGGATCCGTGATGATCGACGTGCGCAGCGTCTTGACCGTGCTCGTGCCGAACTCGCGGAAGAACACGTTGTAGGTGCCAGTGCCGGTGCCGGCCTTCTTCGCGGCAGCGTCGGCCGACGGCTCCTGATTGCGGCCGGCAATCTGCTGCTCCCACGCCGCGGCTTCCTCGGGAGTAAAGACGGCCTTGTCCTTCAACTGCAGCGGGCGCTCCAGTGGCGTGGCCGTGGCGGAATTCCAGATACCATTGAAGTTCGGGCGTGTTACAGGTTTGCTGCCCTGGCCGGCGGCAAACGGATGCACGAGGGCGAGCGCGGCGAAAATCAGGAACAGCGATCGACGCGTCACAATCATTTTTCTCCCGCCGCCTTTTCCTGCACGCGCGCGCCCTTCAGGAGGTTGACCATCCCATAGTTTCCCTCGTGGCAGGCGTATTCGTATATCTGTTCGTCGGTCCGCGCCATCGGAATCGCCACGGTCCACTTTTTCGTGAACGTCGTCGGATCGTCTATGGTGAATTCGTATCTCACCGTCCCGTCGTCCACGCGCGTGAAGCGCTCGATGAGATGCAGCCCTTCCGTCGATCCTCTGAAATTCGCTTTCTCGGTGAAGTTCGTCGTATCGACGACGAGCGTGTCGCCTTCCCATCGGCCGCGCGAATCGCCGAACCATTGCCTGACATGTGAAGCGACGTGCGGCCGGCCGTCGATCGGGATGATGCGGGCGTCGTGGATCATTTCGTGGAGAATCACGACGTGTGTCGGCGTCTGGAGAATCTGATAGTTGTTGTTATACGGCCCGGGGATCATCGGCAGCCCGCGTGTGATGCAGCGCTCCCACAGGCTCCGGTCCTCCCATGAATCGTAGCCGCGGACTGCCCGCGCGGTCGCACGCGCCCGTCCTTCGGCGGTCAACGCCGGAACCCGTCCGTCGGGCGGATCGACAACGAGCGATGTCTGGCGCGTCGAGACTACTTTAGTTCCTCGATCCCACCAGAAATCGTTATAGGCGAGTGCGACGTCGGCATCGGTGCCGGCGCCGTCACGGCGATCCTGGTTCTGGGTCTTCCGAAACGTCTCCTCCGCGGCAGCCGCTTCCTGCTCGGTCAACTGCCCTTTGTCTGCAAGCGTCGCGGGCCGCTCGAACGGAGTGATCGTGGCGATCGACCACACTCCCTGAATATCAGGATCGCCCCACGGCGTGCGGGGGGCTGCGTGTTTCGACTGGCCGGCGATGCTCACGGTGGCCAACACCGCGAACCCAATCACCAGCGCGGAAATTTTATTGCTTCTTTCGAAGGTGGCCATACATCAGCTCCTCCACGAACTCCACGCATTTGAACTCGAGCAACTGCGCGTTCTTCTCTACGCGACGGTAGAGCGGCATGCTCATCTTCCAGGGACGTGTAAACACCTTGGAGTCTTCGATGGTCACGTCGTACTGGAGCACGTCGCGGCTCATCGGTGTGTACCGCTCGACGACGCGAAGCGCGTCACTATGAAAGTTGCCGGCGCGATCGAACCATGTCTGGCCGTTGAAGGCATTCACCTCGACGACGAGCGTGTCTCCTTCCCAGCGCCCGCGCGACCAGCCCATCCACGTGTCAGCTGGACTTTCCTCCTTGCTGTTCATGTAGATCGTCCGGCTCGCGCTCGCGAATTCGTACGCGACCAGGATGTGCGTCGGCGTCTGCACAATCTGGAACGGATACGGCATGTAGTTGGCGCGCGGCACGCCGGGCATGTAGCACTTGATCTCGGGATCCATCGTCAGCCAGTTCGCAGCGTGTTCCTTTTTTTTCGCCGCGGCCCAGGGCTGATAGGGGATCTCCTCGCCTTCCACGACCCCGAGGCCGGCAGGAACGGCGAACGCTGCGCCGAGCTCGAGAACCGGTCCCTGTCGCGCGGCGTGGCCCTGAACGTCCCAGTTCGCGGTGTTGTTGACCTGCCAGATGCCGCTGAGGTCGGGCTTGCCGTCTTTGAAGGGGGAACGCGGCGCTTTATACGCAGACCCCTGTCCAGAGGTCGGAACGACCGAAAACGAAAAAATCGCCAGAGCGGCCAGCGCCGCGGCTGTCACGATTGCGCTGAGTCGGTTTCGCATGACGTCATTTCTGCTGCGGTTGGGGATCGCCAGGAGCTCCGGTGCCCGTGGAGCCGATGAACAGCTTGCGCCCGTCGGGGAACGTGATGTCTCGGCCGTTTCCCTTCAGCGTCCCGTCTTTGGCCTGATAGCCGTCGACGACGATGACCGTTCCGGCGGGCAGGGAGTTTTTGTTGACGCCCCGCCGGAACAGGGTGTTCGGCGTGCCGCCTTCGATCATCCATTGCTCGGCGGTGCCGTCGGGCTTCTTCACCTCGATGTGGATCCAGGCGTGCGGATTGATCCACTCGACCTTGGTGACGGTGCCCTGCAGCTTGATTGGCCTCTTCGCGTCGAACTCCGCCGCAAACGCATGATGGGCCACCATCGTGCGGGCTCCACAAACCAACATCACCGCGGCGAATATCCCGGCCAGCACTTCATGCCTTCGTGCCTTCGTGGTATGCCTTCGTGGCTTCGTGGTGTGCCTTCGTGCCTTCGTGGTGCGACTTCGGGGCTTCGTGGTCATGCGCGGAAGATAGACTGTTGGAATCAGCGTGTCAATTCGTTCCAGAAGGGTTTAGACTGCCGCCCACAAGGGGTCACACGATGAAGCTGATTGGTCCCGTTGCCGTTGTGTTCGCGTGGGTGATGAGCGTCGCGCTCGCTGCGCAGTCGGGCGGCGGGAAGCCTCAGGTCGCCGAAGCCGTGTTCAAGAACATCCAGGTGCTCAAAGGGCTCCCTGTTGACGATTTCATGGACACCATGGGCATCATGTCGGCCGCGCTGGGCTGGGATTGCTCCGAGTGCCATACCGGCGCCGGCACCGATACCGTCAAGTGGGAAGCCGACACCGACAAGAAGCGCATCGCGCGGCGCATGACGCTGATGGTCGCCGCCATCAACCGCACGAATTTCGGCGGCCGGCAGGTCGTGACGTGCTGGACGTGCCACCGCGGCCGCGACCTGCCTGTCACCATGCCCACCATCGACAGGGTCTACGGCGAGGCGTATCTCGACGCCGACGAGATCGTCCGGGCGTCCCATCCAGGAGAGCCGTCGGCCGATCAGATTCTCGACAAATATCTGCAGGCGCTCGGCGGCGTCGAGCGCCTGTCGGCAGTCACCAGTTACGTCGCCACAGGAACGAGCGAAGGTTTCCGCGGATTTGGCGGGGGCGGCAACGTTCAGATCTTCGCCAAAGCGCCGGATCAACGCGCGACGATCATCAAGTTCGCCGAAGGTATCGGCCGGCAGGATGCGATCCGCACGTTCAACGGAACCACCGGATGGGTATCGGCACCGCTTGCAGTCGTGCCCCAATATGCGCTCGGGGGCAGCGAGCTCGACGGCGCGAGGATCGACGCACAACTGGCATTCCCCGCGCAGATCAAGAAAGTATTGACGCAGCTTCGCGTCGGTCCTCCCGACAACATCGATGGAACGGACGTACACGTGGTGCAAGGCAACGGACCACGGGGACTCGTCGCCACGTTGTATTTCAACAGGAATTCGGGCTTGCTCGTCCGGATGGTGCGCTTCGGCAGCTCACCAATCGGCCGCGCGCCTACCCAGGTGGATTTCTCGGATTACCGGGACGTGCCGGGCGCGGGCATCAAGATGCCGTATCGATGGACGTTTGGATGGTTGAACGGACGCGATACTTTTGAAATTAAGGACGTGCGGATCAATGCGCCGATCGATCCCGCCGTCTTCGCTGGAAAGTAAAATGCAAAACAGGAGACCAGGAGATTTAGGAGAAACAAGAAATTCTCCTGAATTCCTGATCTCCTGTTGTTTTTGAGTCAATGCTCTGCGTCCCCGCGCCTCCGCGGTGAGACAGCAATTACTTCGCTGCGTAGCTGAATTCGACCGTGCTGGTTGAGCCCTCTGTGACCCGCACCGTCTGTGTCACCACCCCGAAGAGCTCGTGCCAGGCCTGGATGGTATGCGTGCCGGCCGGGACGTTGGCGATCGTAAACGTGCCGCCTGCTCCGCTCGTCGCGAAATACGGGTGACTGACGACCCCGACAAACGCCGTCATCCACCGGTGCACATCACACGCGACGCGCACCATCGTCTCCGGCTCCTTCAAACGAAGCTCCTGAACGATCCCCACTTTCGGCTGGCCGACGTTGAAGCCGTTACCGTGTCCAGACACTCCGTGGACGTTGTGGAAGAGATCGTCGCTGTTCCGCACGTGAATCGCCTGTCCGACGCGCGCCCCCACCACACGCGGGACATACATGCAGTCTCGCTGATCGATCAGCACGGGCTCTGCCGGAACGGGCGAAGCGGCAAACGATCCTTGCAAGCTCAGGAAGACGTTGGCCAGCCCGCCGTCAGCGGTTGCGGAGACAACTTCCTGAACCGGGCGTTTGCCCGCATTGAGCGCAGCGCATTTCGGATCCATCCCCATGCGGATGACGGCGTTGCCGGGAATCGTTCCCTTCACGCGAATGTGGCCTGTGATGGTTCCGCCCTTGCCCGCCAGCACCTTCGCAACCGGTGCGTCTTCGACGAGGCGGCCTCCGGGCTCGTGCTTCCACGCCGACGCTTCGCCGGGCGGATACCAATATCGCTGATGACAGGCTTCGCAGGCCTGCTCGAGGTGTTCCCCGGCGTCGAAGAGTCCCTTCGCGTTTTTCTCTTCGATCGCTTTCAGCGCCGGCACGGCGGCATCGTGCAGCCGATCCACCAGGCCCGTCCATCGGGCCTGGTCTTCGGCAATCAGCTTCTGAATCGTTTCGGGCTGCAGTTCGATGCGAGGGTTCTCTGATTTCTCGCCAGGTTTCGCGACGAGGCGATGCGGAATGCGCAGCAGGTTCGTGGCTTCGACCAGCTGTACGGCGCTGCGCCTTACCGCCGCCCATTCCTCGTCGGTCTGAGGCGCCCGCTCTTCCGTGCCGGTCAGGCTGACGATCGTCGCAACGGAGTTCCACAAGACATCGGCCTCGGGATCGATGATCGACGTCATGATGTCTTTGACTGTCGCGGTGGGCCTGAATTGTGGCTGCGGCGGGGGCTCTTCGCGTCTGTTGCAGCCGGCGGCGGCGAGCACGAACGCGCCGATGACCAATGCACTCGCCCGAACCATCAGTCGACCAGCGCCTGATACGCCATCGTCGGGAACGTCGTGCGGATGTCGGTGCCATTCGGGAGCAGCTGAACCATCAACACGATCACCATCCGGGACTTGGGGTCAACCCGGTATATCGTGCCGTACGCACCACCCCATCCGAACGCCCCTTCCGAATCGAGTCCGTTGGCACCAAACCGATCGGTGGTCCCAAACCCGTAGCCGTAGCCCAACCCGGTCGCCGAGTGCAGCGTGCCGCTCTGGTTGTTGGTCATCAAGGCAACCGTACGCGGCGACAGAATGCGCACCGATCCGAGAGCGCCGCCGCTGCGAATCATCTCGAGGAATCGCGCGTAGTCGTGCGCGGTAGACAACAATCCTGCGCCGCCGGAAAAGCTTCGCCGGGGGCCTTCGAGGTAATGCCCCTGCCCGCGCGGGCCGTCTGGCGCTCGCCTCATTCGGCCGTCGCTGTCGCTCGAATAGACCGCGGCCAGGCGGTTCCGCTCCGACGCCGGCAGGAAGAAGCCTGTGTCTTTCATCCCAAGCGGATCTGTGATGCGTGTCTTGAATGAATTGATCGAATGGCATGCCGGACGCCCGCTCGACGACACAACCGAGCACGTCGGTGTTGTAGCCGTAGACGTACCTTCTCACCAGGATGTGCAACGAAGGGGAGCGTCGCCAGCCGCTCCATCGTTTCGCAAATAGGTTCGCTCTTGTCGGCGGTGTACCAGCCATAGCCGGCTGCTGCGCCAAGGCCTTTCGCTTCGTACAGCGGCGCCACGTGACGATCGGTGCCGTACCAGATCCCTGCCGTGTGCGTCAACAGATCGCGAATCTGGATCTGACGCCTGGCGGGGACCGGAGCGCTGTTGGACTCGCCGTTCGGCTCGGCCACGGTCGTCGACGCGAACGGCGCGATGAACCGGCTCACCGGATCGGTGACGCCCAGCTTCCCTTCCTCCATCAATACAAGAATCGCAGCGCTAGTAATTGCCTTGGTCTGCGACGCGATACGGAAGATCGTGTCGGTCGTCATCTGCCGGCCGGCTTCCTTGTCGCTCCATCCCACCGCCCGCTCATAAATGGGCTTGCCGTCCTGCAGCACCAGGGCAACCGCGCCGGCAATGCGGTTGTCGTCGACGTACTTTTGCAGCGCCGGGTCGATGCGCGCGAGACGCTCGGTTGAGATCGACGGGCGCGTCGCCGGCGCCTGCGCGACGATGACGGCGCCGAGCAGAACCGCCGATGAAACGGTTGAAAGCAGTCCTTTCATGTTACGTCTTGCCTCCCGTCATGCGCGCTCTGACCGCGGCGCGATCGACCGCGGCGCCCCGCAGGTACACTGCCGAGATCTTCCGCGTGTTGGTGATGTCGTCGAGCGGATTCGCATCGAGCACGATGAAGTCGGCGCTTTTCCCCGCTGCGATCGAGCCGAGATCGTCGAATCGCAAAACCTGTGCGGCGTTTCGCGTTGACGCCACAATCACCTGCGCGGGCGTCATTCCCGGCGGCCACCATGTCGGCCATCTCGAGGTGATGGCTCCACGCCACACCACCATCGGTTCCCATCGCAATCAGGACGCCCTCTTTGTTCATTCTGGCCAGGTTTCGAGCCTGAATGCCAAACGCCTGCTGA
>CAWKKU010000016.1:0-34093 GCA_963850295.1 Vicinamibacterales bacterium
ACGCAATGGAACTCTAAAAACAAAACAGGAGAAAGGAAGAAGGAGAGAAATTTCGTTCTCTCGGCTAAAATCTTCCTTTCTCCCGTTCTCCTGTGATTTATCGTCCCATCCCCAGCCTGTACGCCAGCATCGGCGGCAGTCCTGCATCCAGAATCTTCTTCTGAGCCGTTTCGATGGGAGACGCCGGCGCGGAACAGCGTGACTCGTTTCCGATCCAGGTCCGCGATGGCATAGGCGGCACGCGCATCGCCGTCCCTCGGCTGACCCACCGACCCCGGGTTGATCAGATATTTGTGACCGGCGTCGATTGCCGTGTCGAACTCCGGATGTCCCTGGGGCGCATCTATTTCGAGCCGCTGATTCCCGTCGACCTGCGCCCGCAGCGCGACGTGCGTGTGGCCGAAGAAACAAATGGATCTTCGCGCCACCGCTATCGAACGTGCCGCGTCCACGTCGGCGACCACGTAGAGATCTTCGTCCAGCGGAGAGCCGTGGCAGATTTCGATCGCGCCATCCACGATGACGGGACCGGCAGGAAGGTTCCGCAGGTAATCCAGCGACGCGGCGCTCAACGCCTTCCGGGTCCAATGTGCGGCAGCCCTCGCCATCTGGTTGAAATCCTGCGCGTCGTCGAGGCCGGCCGCCACTTTGTCGTGGTTGCCGCGCACGATCGCGACGGGCTTGAGGCCGCGCACGCGCTCGACGACGGCGTTCGGGTCGGCGCCGTAGCCGACGAGATCGCCCAGCACCAGTACCTCGTCGCACTTCTGGGCGGCCGATGCGCGAAGAACGGCGTTGAGCGCTTCGAGATTGCTGTGGACGTCGCTGATCACCAGATAGCGCATCGCTAGTCGAGCCGTTCGATGAGTTGTTCGACCAGCTCTTCGGCATGTGCGCGGGTGGCATCGAGGCGGACCTGGGCCTGCTCGTATGCCAGACGCCGGGTTTCGTATAGCACGGCCATCTGCACGCGGTCGCTGGCGAGCGGCCGCCGTCCGTCCGCGGGGATTCTGTCGAGCAGCACCTCGAACGGCGCGTCAATCCATACCGATACGCCGTCGGCGTTGATCGCCGCCCGGTTTTCCGGATCGATGAACGTGCCGCCACCCGTGGCGACAATGGTGTGGCGGAGGGGCAGCAAAGAATAGATCACCTGACGCTCGACCGAACGGAAGTACGGCTCTCCCTCGCGGGCAAAGATATCGGCGACGGTCCGGCGCTCGCGCGCTTCAATGAGCAGGTCGACGTCTTCGGCGCGCCATCCGAGCCGCCGGGAGAGCGCCTGCGCCAGGGTCGTCTTGCCGGCAGCCATGAATCCGACCAGATATATTTTGTCTGTCTTCAAGTGCGGAGCGACTCGAGCGTCGTGAAAAATTCAGGGTAGGAGATGGCGACGGAATCCGCGCCGGTGATGACCGACGGCCCATCTGCGCCGAGCGCCGCTATGGCAAACGCCATCGCCAGCCGGTGATCGCCCGCCGCGTCTGCTTCGCCGCCCCGCAGGCGTTGCGTTCCGCGCAGGTGGAACCCGTCTGTGAGCTCCTCGACATCAGCTCCCAGCGCCCGGAACCCCCGCACGAGGGCGGTGATCCGATCGCTTTCCTTGACCCGCAACTCACCCGCGCCGGTGACATGCAGTTCACCGCCGTGGCTGGCCCATGCGGCCAACGCAGGAATCTCGTCGATGAGGTAGGGAACCTGGTCTTCTCCCAGTATCAACGTTTGCGGCTGCCCATACCGAACACGGACGCTCCCGGACGGCTCGCCACCGGCCTCCCGTTCGACGTTTTCGTCGACCAGCGCGCCGCCGCGGCGCATGACGCCGAGCAGAGCGGTTCTCGTCGGGTTCAACCCGACGTTGCGGATATGGACGTCGGAGCCGGGAATGGCCGCGGCGGCGGCGATCCAGAAGGCCGCCGACAGATGTCGCCGGGGACGGTGAACTCGCCGGCGTGCAGGGGTTGGCCGCCGGCGATTTCGATGGCGTCGCCTTCGACCGTGACCGTGGCGCCAAAAGCGCGCAACGCCAGCTCGGTGTGGTTGCGTGTTGCCGCGGCCTCCACGACAACGGTCGTGCCGTCGGATTGAGGCCGGCCAGAAGCACCGCGCTCTTGATCTGCGCGCTGGGCACTTCAGTGGGGTAGCGAATGCCTGTGAGAACCCCGCCGTGGATGGTCAACGGCGGCTTCCCGGCGTGCGATTCGACGCGCGCGCCCATGAGCTCGAGCGGCGTGATGACGCGCGCCATCGGCCGACGGGTGAGCGACGCGTCCCCTTTCAGCACAGACGTGAAAGGATGCGCAGCCAGCACGCCCGACAACAACCTCATCGTCGTGCCCGAGTTCTGCGCGTCGAGCGGCCCTGCTGCGGGCCGGAGCCCGCGGAGCCCGCGTCCATCGATCTCGACCGTCAAGCCATCGTCGGCGGAACGCGTCCGGCGAACGCCTGCCCCTGCCATTTCGAGGCAGTCGAGCGTCGCCGCGCAGTCAGCGCCCTGCGAATATTGATAGATAGTGGATCGCCCGGTCGCCAGGGCGGCGAGAAGGGCATAACGGTGCGATATGGATTTATCACCGGCGAGCCCGACCGTCCCGGTGATGCGGCGGGCAGGCCTCACCGTCGTAGCGGCGATTGAAGCCATCGGGAGACTATACTACGTCCGATACGATGCCCCGCCGTTTCCAGGATGTGCATCTCGAAATTCACAGCACCATAGACGCGCTCGACCTGGTCCAGGCGGTCACCGAACACATTGCGCGGCGTCTGGGCATCGACGAAGACTCCCTGCACTGGACCACGATGGCGGTGCGCGAATCGGTGATCAACGCGATTACCCACGGAAACGCCAGCGACCCCGCCAAAATCGTGTCGATCGACTTCGTCGCCGCGCCCGAATCGGAACCGGCCGAGTTCATCGTTTCGGTTCGCGACCAAGGCAAAGGGTTGGATCCGGCCACGCTGAAGAACCCCCTGGCGAGCGAAAACATGCTGAACACCAGCGGGCGCGGAGTCTTCCTGATTCGGCAATTCATGGACGACGTCGTCGTCAACCGCACGAACGAGGGAGGGACCGAAGTGCGGATGTCTAAACGCATCCGTCCTGCACAATGACGACGAATCCTTTGCTGCTGTCCACCGCCATCGAAGCGGTCATCAAAGCCGGCGAGATTCAGATGAGCTTCATCGACAAGGGTTTCGAGGTGTCGCACAAGGGAACCATCGACCTTGTGACGGAGGCCGACGTCGCCGTCGAGACGATGTTCCGCAAGATGATCGCCGAGCGGTTTCCGGACCACACGATTCTGGCGGAGGAATTTGGCGAGGATGCGGCTACACAAGGCGCATCACATTGCTGGGTGTTCGATCCCATCGACGGCACGAACAACTACGCCCACGGTCTGCCGATTTTCTGTTCGTCGCTCGCGCTGGAGATCGACGGCACGGGAGAGATCGGTGTCATCTACGATCCCACGCGCAAGGAGTTGTTTTCGGCCGAGCGCGGCGGCGGCGCATTTCTGAACGGGCGGCCGATACACGTGTCGAACGCCTCGAGCCTCGTCGAATCGATGCTGGTGACAGGATTCCCGTACGACGTCCACAGCCGCATCCCGGAAATCGTGGGCCTGTTCGGCGAATTCGTCGGACGCGCGCGCGCCGTTCGCCGCCTCGGCTCTGCCGCCCTCGATTTATGCTACGTGGCCGCGGGGCGCATGGACGGATTCTGGGAACAGGACCTGAAGCCCTGGGACATCGCGGCCGGGACCATCATCGTCGCGGAGGCGGGCGGGAGAGTCACCGATTTCGCCGGTCAGCCGCATTCCTCACGACGTCATCAACTGCTGGCCACGAACGGCAAGATCCACGACGACATGTTGAGGATCACGGAAGCCTTCCTGCGATCCAGAATCTGAAACCAAAAATCTAGAATCTATCCTCTGAAGAACCGCAGCCCAGATTTTAGATTTTAGATTCTAGTTGTTAGATTCTAGATTTTAGTTTCGGGTCTTTGATCTGTACAGCGCCACCCCTCCATCGGCGCAGACGCGGTCGAAGCCGGTTGCGAACGCGGACGACTCACGCACGCGCTTGGCCAGCATGTCGCCACCTTCGGCGCGCTCTTCGATAAGGATCCAGCCGATGCGCCCCTTGGGCGCTTCGATCGCCTCGTGCCAGTAGGGCAGGTTGCCCTCGTGCACGAAGTCGCGGATGTTGATGCCCTCGTGCGACAGCTCCTGCATGTAGTGCGCGAGCGAGCCCATGCTCGCCAAAATGCGCTCGCCGCGGTAGTCGCGCATCAGGCATGCAGTGACGTTCTTGCGCCCCGCGCTGAATGGGACATCCCACTGTGCCTCCTGCACCATTGGCGCGTGCGCGTCGATCGGATTGGAGGTTGTGACGATCCACACAGCGAGGGCGATTGCCGCGCCTTGCCTCAGCCAGCCTCGCAACAGTCCGATCGCGGTGCCGACGAAGACACACGCTCCCACCGATGGCGCGACCATATAGCGCATCCGGAAAGGGTGCCCTTCGAAAAACGCATACATGGGGAGAACCAGCAGACCGGCAAGGGCGAGCAGCACCAGAGAGGCCGCGTGCTCCCTGTGCGCAAGCCCCCTGACTAACACAGCAATCGCGCCGGCGAGCGCAACGACAACCAACGGCCCGATGAGCAGGCGCATGCCGTAGACCACCGCCATGAACGCGTCGTAGGGGCTCCCTGTCGCGACATTGTCGGCGATGTAGAAGCCGCCGGTGACGAACCACGCTCCGGTGGTGAACCAGCTATGACAGAAAAATCCGACGATCGCGAGCGTTGGGTATACGGCAAGCGGAACGGTAAGTCGAAGCGCGGCCGCAAAGGACTGGCCGCGGCGCCAGAGCGCCGCGGTTGCCAGTATCAATAGCGCTGCGGTCACGATCCACGCCTCGTAGCGTGTCAGGCAGGCAGCCACCATCGACCATCCCGCCTTCGCTTGTAATGTTCCATGCCGCGAGCTACGGCGGGTGAACCCGCGTTGGTGCCCGGACGCTGCACCTAGACGCATCGACCCAGTCGTAGACGAGCGCGACGCTGAGGAGCACGAGTCCGAACATCAGCGGCTCGGTCATTGGCGTGGACTGAAGGTAGAGCACATCCGGGTCGAGCGCGAACATCGCGACGCCCGCCGCCGCCGCGGTGCGCGATCGTGTGGTGCGCAGCACGAGATGCGCAATCGAATAGCACGCGAGCGCAAACGCCAGGATCGAAATCGCGACGCCGGATGCGCCGGTGCGATAAAACGCATCGATCTGAACGGGAAGCAGGTTGAGCACATGCGGCAGCGGCAGCCACACGGCGCCAATCTGCGAATATTCGGGCGTGATGCTGTCGAGCACCCGGCGCGCAACCACGAGATGGGCCTTGGCGTCGTAGTGGCTGAGCGTCAGTCCCTGTCTGAAGTAGTAAATCGCGGCGGCGCTGCCAGTCACGAGACCGAACGCCGCAAGCAGTCTGGGAAACCGGTCTGTCACTTCGCGACTAGAATATTAATGGTTGATGGCTCGAATCACAGCATGGATTGAAGGCTTCGCACTCAGCATCGGCGCGCCGGGGCTTTTCATCATCGCGTTCCTCGACTCGTCGTTCCTCTCATTTCCCGAAGTCAACGATCTCCTCATCGTGCTCCTGGTCATCAATCATCCCGAGCGCATGGTGCTGTATGCCGCCATGGCCACGCTTGGGTCGATTGCTGGCTGCCTGGCGCTCTATTTCGTCGGGCGAAAGGGCGGGGAGGCCCTGTTGAAGAAGCGATTCAAAGGGGGCACCGTCGAGCGCGCCGCCGCTCTGATGCGCAGGTATGGCGCGCTGGCCCTGATCGTTCCGGCGCTGCTCCCGCCGCCTGCGCCGTTCAAGATCTTCGTCCTCATGGGCGGTGTCGCGCAGATACCGCTGCCGACATTCATTTGGGCAATCGCGCTCGGGCGCGGTGTGCGGTATTTCGGCGAGGGCATTCTTGCCGTCATGTACGGCAAGCAGGCGCTCGACTACATCCACGAAAACGGGCGCATCGTCGGACTGGTGCTGGGTGTGGCCGTCCTCGCGGGCGGGCTGGCGTATTACCTGTGGAAGCGCCGCACCGCGCCGCAAACCACGTAAATGCCTGTATAATAGCGACTTCAAGTGAACCCTGAGCTGTCGCTCGTTATTCCCATCCGCAACGAATCGCCGAATATCGATGCCCTGTACGTCGAAACGACGGAAGCGCTCGAACGGTGGGGGCAGAGCTATGAAGTCATCGCGGTAGACGACGGCAGCACCGACGACAGCTTCCAACGCCTGGTGCGCTGTCAGCAGCGGGACCCTCGCTGGCGGATCATCCGCTTCAGGCGTAACTTCGGCCAGACTGCCGCATTTGCTGCCGGCTTCCGGCACGCGCGCGGACGGCTGATCGCGACGTCCGACGGCGATCTGCAGAACGACCCGCGCGACATCCTCCACATGATCCCGCGCATCGAGCAAGGCAACGATATCGTGTGCGGCTGGCGCAAGGACCGCAAGGACACGTGGCTGACGCGCCGCCTCCCGTCCGAGATCGCCAATAAGCTGATCTCGTGGTCTACGGGCGTCACGCTCCATGACTACGGTTGCTCCCTGAAGGTGTTCCGCGCCGAAGTGGTCAAGCCGTTGAAGCTGTACGGCGAGATGCACCGCTTCCTGCCGGCCATTGCGAGCGAGATGGGGGTTGCCATCACCGAAGTCGTGGTGAATCACCGCCCGCGCCAACACGGCGACTCGAAGTATGGGCTCTCGAGGACGTTTCGCGTCATCCTCGATCTGATCACCGTCAAGTTCCTGCTCAGTTATTCCACCCGTCCGCTGCAGATGTTCGGTCTCATCGGCGTGCCTATGGGGCTCCTCGGCTTCGTGATTGCCGCGTACCTGTCCTACGAGCGTCTCTTCGGGCACGAATCGATCGCCAACCGTCCGCTGCTTCTTCTTGCGGTGGTGCTCATCTTCACGGGCATCCAGCTCGTCACCATGGGATTGCTCGCGGAAATCATGTCGCGGACTTACCACGAATCGCAGGACAAGCCGATCTACGTCATCCGGGAAGTGTGCGAGTCCTCGCAGATTGAGCCTCGCCCGCGTTCGCTGAGCGTGTAGTGGTCAGCGTAGTGCTCTTCTCGGGCGGACGAGGATCGGACGTCCTCTCGCGTCAGCTCATCGAACATCCCGACGTCGCGCTGACGATTGCCATCAACGGTTACGACGACGGCGCGTCGACAGGGGAAGTGCGGCGCTTCCTCGGCGACAGCCTTGGTCCGTCCGACTTTCGAAAAAATGCCTCCCGCGTGGCGCGCGAGCTTCGCTCGTGCCCGGAGCGGTTGATCGAGCTCTTCGACACGCGATTGCCTGATCCGTGCTCCCGGCAGCAAGCGATGGAGACCCTCGCAGCGGTGGCAGCGGAAGGGGGATCGGCGGTTCGCGAGCGTGTAGAAGCCGTGAGCCGCGAGCTCGACTCCGGACGGCCGTTCGAGTTTTCCGACTGCGCCATCGGCAATCTCATCTTTGCCGGGTCGTATCTCCTGCGCCAACGGCGGTTCAACGACGGGGTAGACGACTACTGCGCGTTGATGGGCCTTGCGCCTGGCCTCGTCGACAACGTGACCGATGGCACGAATGCCTTTCTCGTGGCGCTCGAGCGGGACCGTGGCGTCCTGGCGAGCGAAGCGGAGATCGTCGACGCCAAGCGGCGCAACCGGATTTCGGACGTGTTCCTCATCGAGCGTCCCCTGTCCGAAGACGATCGGCAGCGTCTGGCGGCGCTGACGCCGCCCGAGTGCGTAAAATGGCTCGAGGGCCGATCGCAGCCGCTTCCGTTGAATCCCAGGCTGCGCACGAAGCTCGCCGAAGCAGACCTGATTATTTACGCTCCGGGCACTCAGCACTCGAGCCTGTTCCCGTCTTACCTCACCAAAGATCTCAGCAGGGCCATCGCGTCGAACCTGACGGCGATGAAGCTGCTGGTCACCAACATTCAAGCCGACGCGGAAATTTCCGGCAGTACGGCGGTCGACATCGTCGAGCGGGCGGTTTACTACCTGAAGGAAAAGGGGAGGCTGCCGCTGGCCGTTCCCACGTCTGATCACGCACTACATCATCAACGATCCGCGCGTTCCCGAAACGGATCCGGATGCCGGCTATGTGCCGCTCGGGCATCTCGAAACGCTCGAAGATCCACGGCTCGTGCGCATCGGGCATTACGAGGACGGTGTCAGCGGACGCCACGATGCATCCAAAGTGCTGACGCCGTTTCTCGAGTCGTTCCTGTCGCAGCGCCGGCGCCAGCGGATTGCGGTGTGGCTCTACGACGCCGCGTCGCTCAACAAGCTGAGCCAGTCGGTGCTCGAAATGATGCGCGGCGGTATTCAGGATCTGGCCGTGGACGTGACGGTGTTCTATGACGCGGACGCGGACCTCGATGATGTGTTCATGCGTCCGCTGCCTGTACAGCTTCGGAATCTCCGTAGCTCGCCGCACCCGCCGGGCAAGGCCTTCGTCCAGGCGCTGACCGAGCGCGAGTTCGATTACGCCGCCATCTTCGAGTCGTCCGGAATGTACCGCGGCGAAGATCTCGCGAGCCTCATCCCGCCCCTGATGAGCGGACGGCTCGACGGCGTGTGGGGAAGCCGCCGGCTCTCGTTGAAGGACATCGAGGCCTCATACCGGCTTCGCTACAATCACAAGGCGCTCCTCGGCTCCTTCAGCTATCTGGGCAGCCATCTGCTGAGCGTGACCTACCTCGTGCTGTTTGGCCGGTACATCTCCGATACGCTTTCGGGCGTAAGAGCCGTGCGGGCCAGCTTTCTGACGACGCTGCCGGTCGCTCCAGATGATAAGCTGGCAAACCAGTACCTGTTGTGCGCGCTGCTTGGCGAAAAAGCGGACTTGCTCGAAACGCCCGTTCAGTTCCTTCCCCTTTCGCCCGGCCGTGTCCGCCGCACCACGCTCACGGAAGGGCTTCGCTCTCTTGCGGTGATTGCCTGGCAGCGACTGACACGTTCCAACCGCAAAGGGACGCCTGCGTCGGCCGCAACAGATTTGAAGGTGTCCCGGCGTGCACACTCCTAGCGGCCGCGGCCCAGTACTGGTAATTCCCGCCGCGGGAGCAGGCACCCGACTTCAGAGCACCACGCCGAAGGTTCTGTCGCCCGTCAACGGCAGGCCGATGATCGATCACCTGTTCGATCGCTACCGGAAGACGGTGAGCCGCTGGGTGCTCGTGCTGCATCCCTCGTTCGAAGGATTCGTCAGAGAGCACGTTCAGGCAGTTGCCGGCAATCTCGACGTCGCGTACGCGCTGCAGCCGCAGGCCACGGGAATGCTCGACGCAATTCTTCTTGCCCAGGAAGAGACGGCGGCGACCAACCCCGATCGAATCTGGATTACATGGTGCGATCAGATCGGCGTGCATCCGGCAACGGTGGCGGCGCTGACCCGTATGTCCGAGGAGCATCCAAGCGCGCACGTGATCCTGCCGACCGTGACTCAGGCCGAGCCGTATATCCACTTCGCTAGAGATGCCAGAGGACGTATCAGCGCGGTCAAACAGCGGCGCGAAGGCGATGTCATGCCTCAGACCGGTGAAAGCGACATGGGCCTGTTTTCGCTTTCACCAGACGCCTATTTCGGCGCGCTCGTGCAATACGGACGAGAAGCTGCACAGGCGGCGTCGACGCGCGAGCGCAATTTTCTGCCGTTCTTCCCGTGGCTGACGCGTCACGGACACTCGGTGCTGACGTTTCCGGCGGCCGACCCGCTCGAAGCCGTCGGCGTCAACACACCAGACGATCGGCGCCGGCTCGAGGCCTATCTGCGCGAGTTAGAGGGTCTGTGAAGCGGCTATCGATTGTCGTGCCCGCCTACAACGAAGAGCGTTTCATCGGAACGCTGCTCGAAAAAATCCTCGCCGTCGATCTGCGTCCGCAGGGGCTCGAGAAGGAGATCATCGTCGTCGATGACTGCTCGAAAGACGGGACCTCCGATGCGGTAAGACGATTTACCAGCGTCCTGCTGTCCCGGCACGAACGCAACGGCGGAAAGGGACGGGCCGTGCGGACCGGCATCGAGCGCGCCAGCGGCGACTACGTGCTCATCCAGGATGCCGATCTCGAATACGACCCGCAGGATTACGTTCAGATGGTGGACGCGCTCCTTTCGAACCGCGCCGACGTCATATACGGAAGCCGTTACACCCAGGGGCTCTTCGGCAGTAAACACGCCGAGCAATCGTGGGCGGCATATCTGGGCGGACGCAGCCTGAGTCTCGCGGCACTCATCTGCACGGGGCGATATCTCACCGACACGGTGACGGCGCTCAAGCTGTTCCCACGCACACTGCTGAACGAGTTGCAGCTGCAGACCACCGGATTCGAGCTCGACCATGAAATTACGTCCAAAGTGCTGGCCCGCGGCCGCACTATCGTCGAGGTGCCGATCCGGTATTTTCCGCGCTCCCGCGAAGAGGGGAAAAAAATCGGCGCGAAGGACTGGCTCAGGGGCTTGAAGACGTTCTGGAGATATCGTCGGGGATAAACGCGACCCATGCGCCGAGCAGCCGGCGATCGCGGCTCGGTTCGATCTCGGCAGGCACGAAGCCGTCAGACGCAGTGATCGCCAGCGGGATGAAAGGCTCTCCGGCGCTCGTCGGCACGGTGACCCGCTGCGTCGTCCCGGGTACGAGTTCGAGCTGCTGCGACCACCGCGGAGTGGACACCGTCACGCTGTTGGGTTTGGCTCCCGAGTGGATCGCCAACACCAGACTTTCCGTGCCGACGTCCGATTTCTCGATCGTCACCCGCGTCGTCGTCCGGCCTCCGATCCAGAATCCGTCACGTTCGGGATAGACGTGGCTGTCATGGAAAAACAGTGTCGCCGGCTCGAATGCCGCTGCCGAGAGCACGGTTGGGGCCGGGAACCGGCGCCGGCGTTCGAGGACGCTGACGGGAATGAGACGCAGTTCCGCAATCGCCTGCTCCAGTTGCCTGGGCACGCGGAAACCGACAAATTCCGCTTCGATTGGAATCCGAAAGCGGTGCCGGACGCGCTCGTTTGGGGCGATGGCGAGCGGCCAGCTTCGCAGCGGACGGCCTTCGCGGCCGATTTGCAATTCCACCGTACCGCTCGGAGGACCTTCAGCAGACGCCGAGGGAATGACCTCGAGATCGTATTCGCCCGGCGGCAGGCGGAATCTGGCATTCAAGAGCACACGAATCGGCTGACGATCGGTACGCTGGCCGGGAACCGCCGACAGCGCGAACAGGGGCGGCAGTTCGCCAGACGGCACGACAGAAAACGCGTCGTAGCGTGCGGCTATCGGACGCGCAATCGGATCGTAGGTTTCGAGAAGAGGAAACAACACCCGTCCCTCCACATCGAAACGCTTCCCCTGCTGTGAGAGAAACACGCCGGCGGTGGAAACGAGCGTCATCACAGTCAGGAGCGATACGGCCGTTACAGCGAGTGCGGCCCGGCCCGCCGTGGCGACCGGCGCTCGCCGCAGAAGCGCGGTGATGATGGCGAAGGCAGCGGCCCATAGCAGCAGCCGGAGAGAAGCCTGGCCCGCGGATTCAGTCACATACGATGGCGCCGCTGCCCACAGGTGCCACGCGGGGGACATCCACTGAAGAACGGATGACACGCCGTCTGCTTCCTGTCGGGCTGGAACCCGATCGTCGAATCCCACGATGAACACGCTGATCGCGATGCTGACCAGCAGAAGCATCCACGCGCCCGCCCGCATGGACTCAGTCGAGAGGCGCGCGTACATCCACGCAATCGGAAATGCGAGAAGAGGGATCACCAGCAGAACCGGACGACCCGGCATCATGGTGCGGCTCCACCACGGGTCCACGGTGGCTGGCAGCAGAATGAGCATCAACGCGGCGACGGTCAGGCCAACTCCGTGGAAGTGATATTCCCGGGATCGCATCATTCCCGCGAGCCCCGCGAACCCGAGAATCAACACGGGCGCATAGGCGATCAGCCCGTACTCCTGATCGAACAGCAGACCGAGCACCGACGGCCCGATATTTCCTACCGCGGCATCAGGCACGGCCCGGATCGTGTTCCACAGGTCTACAAACGAGGCGGGAAGGCTTCGCACATTGAGAACGAACGGAGCGCAGAGGAAGACCGCGACCACAGCGAAGATGGCGCCCGATGTCGCCGAGCTCACGCCACTAACACCGGGGAACCGCCGCACTGCTGGAGGAACAGCGAGCAACAACAGTTGGCCGACCACGACGATCCATACAACATAACGCGCCGGACCTGCGAGCAGCCGGAGCGCTGGAACGCGGTCTGGAAGCCATGGAAGATATGGAAGGAACAGCAGCCCAAGGCTGAACAGGGGCAGAAAAGCGTCGGTGACGGGGTCCCAGAAACCGGGGCGTTCCGTCGTGGACCGCATCCCGGCGCGCACGAGCGATGCGATGCCTGCGCAGATGAGCAGTGCCATCACCACGAATCCAAGGAGCTCGGCCAGCGAAGGAAGCATGGCCACACGCACCGGATTTTCGGTGGTACCCGCGACGTCGAATGACGCGCGGCTGATCCACATCGCGATTCCGGCGACAGTCCCTGCCGCGAGCGACAGGTGTGTCGAGTATTTCTTCATGGCGTGATCAGGCCTCAGCGGACACACCGGAATCCGACATACAAGTTGTGGCGGCCCTGACGCGACAGCGCCGCACGCTCGGAGATGCGCAATCGGGAAATGAAATTGTCCCAACCGCCGCCTTTGATCGTGCGGAGATCCTCGCCGCCGCTCGCGGGCTGCGACGAATGCGTCAGCTTGAACGGACTCGCCGTCCATTCCCAGACATTCCCCGACATGTCGTACAGACCGAACGCATTCGGCGGAAACGATGCAACAGGCGAGGTGAATTCAAATCGCTCGGACGGGAGATTGTGCCGGGCGTTGGCCTGGCCGGCAAATTCGTCACCCCAGGGAAAGAGCTTTCCATCGAGCCCACCCCGGGCAGCGTGCTCCCATTCCTCCTCGGTTGGCAGCCGGCCGCCGGTCCATGCGCAATAGGCCTGGGCTTCGTCCCACGTGACGTTGACGGCCGGGTGCGAGCCGTCGGCATACCACTCCGGCTGGCGAGGCGTCTGACGGCTCGTCGCCGCAGCAAATGCGCGGAAATCGTCGGTGGACACTTCGCGGTCGAGCATGTCGAACGGGCGCGAAAATGTCACGCGCACGCGAGGGCGTTCGGCCGGGTCGCAGCGAGTGTCTGACGGCACACATCCCATCCAGGATTCGCCCGCAGAGATCGTGCGCCACACGATATGTGCGGCCGGTATGGCGTTCGCGTCTCGAGACGGCGGAGGTGCTGCACCGGTAGCCTCCGGACCGAGGTCACCGAACAGGGGCGCGACGGTAACCGGCCCGCTCGCCTTGAACGTCAGAGGTACCGCGCCAGGCACGACGCGTCCATTGATGCGCCAGCCTGTGAGGCGGTGCCGATCGACGGGGGCCACATCGGCGGTGAGGTCGATGTCGGGGAAGTAGAGACCCCGATAACCATCGGCGACGGATTCACCCTCGATGACCACCGGAACATCCCGCGGCGCGCTCACGGTGACCGGCTGGCTGGGAGGCGTGTTCAGCCACTGCTCGCTCGTCAACCGGAAGAAGTCGCGCCGCCGCTCGAGAAACTGGCGGAGGCGCGGCAGGTAGTCGAGACGGGGAATCTGGAGTTGAGCGGCCGCATCCAGATAGTGTTCGTATCTGTCCATCAGGAAAGCGTCGGTCAGTTGATGGTTCAGCGCCTTCTGGACGACGCGCTTCACGTGATCGCGATAATGCGGATCGCCGGCGATGAGCTCGCTCAAAATCACCGACCGCGGTTCGGCCGGATTGCGGCCGCGGCGTGCCTCGGCGACGCGTTCCAGCAGATATTGATAGCTATCGAGGTTCCAGTCGCGGAAGCTCTGGTCCATGTCCCAGTTCACCCAGAACCAGCCGCCGTCGCGTTTCGTGCGATCGAGCAGTTGCCCCGGACCCTGATACGCGTCGCGCGTTGCCGAAAAGGCAACCGCCACGAACCAGCGTGTCAGGTTGTCCAGGTTGACGTGCTGCGACACGTTCGCCATGGTCAGTGGCCGCGTGGTGCGTACCCAATCCCACAGCTTGTTCATTTCTTCCTGGCTGAGCAAGATGTCGTCGTAACCCCAATGTGCGGCGAAGAACCGCTGGTCGAAACGTTCGGTGAGCACAAAGGGACCGTAATATTCGCCGTTGAGGTAGAAGCGCACCGGTTTTGTTTCGGGCGCGACGGCGCCGACCGCGCGGGCGATGTCGTACGCCAGCGGATTGACGAAGTGCCACCGGATTTTCTTCGCGTCCGTCCGCACGTCGTCATGAACGACGAGACGGCGAATCGGCTGCGCCGCGGGACTGAACAACACCCCCGGCGGCACTTCACGGGGCCCGTACTTCCGCCTGAAATACAGCCTGACGCCAGGGTGGGGGGCCTGCTGCCGGCTGCTGCCGCCATGAATGCGCACGCCGACGCCAGATGCAAACCGCAGCTTGCCGTCTTCAAAATAGGAGACGCTGCCTTCGCGTTCCCATTCCTCGCCGTGCTGGAGTTTGTTGGCAAGAATGCCCTTTGCGGGATCGTTCAGGTCGGCATCGCTGAGGGTGACCGACAACACGGGAACGCCGCTGGCAACGTCCTTGGCCGGGACCGCGCGCGAGCTGGGAAGCGCTTCCGGGCTCCACTGCACGGCGAATCGCCACACGGGAAACAGGTCCGCCGATTCGAGTTGCAGCGTCGCCACGCCAATTGCCAAGGTCGCGACGATGAGCAGCCACGAAGGGAGCCGCCGCGGATTCCGCGGCATTTAGAGCGCGCCTGGCCGGTTGAAGAACACGTTGTAAGTGGACGGACCCGCCGCGGCGTCGAGCTCCGCCTGCAATCCGGCAAGCGCGTTGTCGGAGATGCCCTGGAAGTTGTAGGACACGACGGTCTCGCGTTCGGTGCGAGACACGCTTTCCAGCGTCGCTTTGGACAAACGCTTGCGCAGGACCGCGGTGATGGCGGCGGGATCCGCGCCGGCGCGGCCGGCCGGCAGCGAGATCACGATCGTGCCGTCTCCGGCTGTGCCCATGAAGCGGCGCGTGAGCGACTGGCCGAACAGCGCGGCGAGAGCGACGATGAAAATGACACCGACGAACGCTAGTTTGAATGTCGCCACGGCGATCGACGCGGCGATGACGAGCATGATGAAGCCGATCTCTTCCGGCTCCTTGATCGGCGTGCGGAAGCGCACGATCGACAGCGCGCCAAGCAGGCCAAGCGACAGCGGCAGTGAAAATTGAATCGTCACGAAAATTGCGGTAATCGAAATGCCCAACAGCGGAAATGCGCGGTGCACCTGGCTGCCGGTCGCCCGGTTCGAATAGAAGTGGACGTAGAGATAAGAAATGAACAGCGATGAGCCGAGCGAGACGGCCATCAACATCAGAAATGCGAGGGGACTGACCTGCGGGCCGGTCCCCTGTGTGATAGCGCCGAGTAAGGTGTCGAGTTGCTGCTGCATCGTTAGAAGACGCGACGCGTCATGTGCGCGTAGACGGCCAGAAATTTCGAGAATGACCGCTTGCGGATACCGAGGCCCAGAAGCCCGTGCAGCGCACGCGGCAGTTCGTCCCCCGCGCCCTTTGCTTCGAGCACAGCGACCCCCAGCGGCGACAGGTCGCCGGTCGGGATCATCGCGGCATTGACCGCGGCCGCGCTGATATCGGAGTCGAGGCTGATACGCGAACGGCTCGCCGGTTCGATATATCGATCGCGCCGGTATCGAACGAGCATCAGCGGCTGCCACGCACCGTGGCCGAGCACGCCGTGTCGACGCAGGAGCTCCGGAAGCATATGAAGCCGGCGGTCGGCCAGGTCCATTCCAGCGATCTCGGCGGCCGGGAAGGGCAGCTGCTGCCGCACCTTCGAGCGGCGCGTGCCCGTCCGGAATTTTGCTTCCACGAACGCGGGACCGGTCACATCACCGTGCAGAGTGGAATACCAGCGCACGCGAATTTTCCGCTTGAGGTAGTCGCTGTTGAGTTTTTCACGCAGCGAGATCAACGCCGGTGTGTCGTAATAGATCGTCCAGACGAAGGCCGCCGGAAACTGCGGATCGGGGCGGCAGATACGCTCGAGCCAGCTGCGCACAAGTGGCGCGCGCCCTTGAGGCAGTGCAAATTTCAGCTCGCGCTCGTCGTCTCGCGGGGTGTCCCCGTGGCCGGGGCTCGAAGTCGCTTCAGGACTAAGCATCGGTCATCGTGAGGTGCTTATCTTATCAGCGTACGTAGTGTCCGGCTTCAGCCGGACCCCTCAAGGTATTCGTCATCTGCGTGCCGTAACGACGCGCGATCTCATCCGCGAATGCCTCGGCGATCCGGGTTTGTCCTTCAACGGTTGGATGCAGACCGTCTTGTCCTATCAGGTGCATATTGGCTTCGAACAACGAGAACAGATCGACAACCGGTACCTGGAATTCCGCCCCGAGGTCGAAGATGCGCCCATTGAGGGCCCTTATCCGGGACATCGAACCAAGGTGATTGTCGTTCTCCCATTCGGGGGTCACCGGCATCACCGTGGCAAGAATCACGTCAACGTGGCGGTCGCGTGCCGCGGTCACCATGCTTCGGATGTTTGCCGCCTGCGCTGAGGTGGACCGTATCCAGACCGCATTGACACCTTCGAGAATGAGCACGACCTCCGGCTTTTCATTCTCGAGTACCGCCGGCAGCCGGAGAGCCCCCTGATCGAGACGTTCGCCGCTGATGCCCTGGTTGGACACGACAATTGTCTGGCCAACAAATCGCTGGGTGAGCATCGCTTCCAGCTTGCCCGGAAACGCATCGGGCAACGCCAGCGAGACCATCGGCACGAGAGACACTTTCCCTTCCGCGATGCTGTCGCCAAAGGCGGTGTATTTCGTCTTACTGAGGGTCCGGGAGACGCGCACCGTGACCTTGAACTCGCACGAACCTTGCGCTCTATCCGCATCGGTCGCCACGCAGCGAACCGTCGTATCTCCAACCGCAAACGTACTGCCCGACCCGGGGCTGCACTGCACCGTATGCGGTGGACGGCCGCTCGTGGGGGTGGCGGCGTCGAAATGAACATCGGTGCCTTGCGGGCTGGTCGCCTCTCGGACCAGCGACAGAGGGCACGACAGCTGAATCTCTCCTGGTGGCGGAGGAGGTTGAATGGGATTGGGACTGTCCCCGCCGCACCCGGCTTCGGCAAGCGTTAGGATCAAAGAGATGACGAGCGGCAGGACACGCATGCAATACGTAACAGTTCTTCTTATCGGCCTTCTGGCGTTTGAAGCATCTGCCCTCACCCCCAGGAAGGGCTCCGTTCGTGCGGACGGGCACGCGGTCGCAGACGCAGAGGGACCCTTTAACGCGCTTGGCGCCACGCTATTCTGGGGAGCCTGGGGCTACAAGTTCGATCGCCCCCGCCTCGAGCGAAATTTTGGGGTCTTGCGTGCCGCTGGTGTCGACTACGTGCGCGTTCTCGGATCGGTCGGCGGCACCAGTTGGGAAGACAGGCAAACCGATCCGCACTGGCCTGATTATGACGCAATTATCGCCGGGATGACAGATCTCGCCTACGACAAGTATGGCATGCGGGTGCAATGGACGTTGTTTGGCGGGGCGCCGTTTACGCCCGCTGGCGCGGCGCGCGAGGCCCTTGTAGACCGTTTCGCGGCGCTGGCACGGGGACGCGAACACAAGCTGTTTGCCTTCGAAATCGCCAACGAAGCCTGGCAAAACGGATTCGACGGACCGGAGGGTATCAAGGAACTGCGCCGCCTCGGAGCGCGGCTCGCCAATCGGACACCTGTGCTCGTCGCGCTCAGCGCTCCCTCATCTGGAGAGGCCTGTGCCACCTACGCAGGTGCGAGTGCCGATGCCATTACGATGCACTACCCGCGCGGATTCGACAAAGAAGGCGCGGCCGCGCCACTTCTGCGTCCCTGGACATCCGGCGCAGATGATGCGAAATGCCGGGGACAGCTCCCACCGCTCGTTTTCAACAACGAGCCGATAGGCCCCGAAAGTTCCGTACAACAGGACGATTCGGCGTCACGGATCGCGGCGGGCTACGTCATGACGTTCCTGGCCGGCAACGCCAGCTACGTCCTGCATGCAGGTCCGGGAATCCGCGGGGGAGGAAAGGCCGACGTCAACGGACCGGTTGCGCGTCATGCCAATTACGATGAGCTGCCGTCGTTCAAGGCGATCGCGACTGCGCTCATCGCCGCAAAGCAGTACCTGCCGGGTGGAGTCGCGAACTGGACCCGCCACGAGCCCGATGCAACGGCGGCGCCGCTTCACGGATTTCGCGGTTTGTACTCCGCATCTTCCGGCGCCGCATTCGTTGCTGTGGCGCTCGGCGTGCAAAAAGACGCGACCGTGCGCGCCCGCCGGCGCGCTTCATTGGAGCTGCGCGACATGGCGACGGGCCGGATCCTCAAACGTCTCACGGTAACGGCAGGTGAGAGCATCGCGCTGGCAGGTGCGACGGAAATCGTGATTATCGGGCGTAGTACATGATGCGCGTGCCAGATCCGAGCGGCTCGCGCCTGGCTATGGTGAAGCGCGACGCGAGCTCGCGTTCGAACACCTGCTCGTCGTAGTCCGAATAACGATCTTCCTTGTTGCGGAGCAGCGTCATCACCATCGGGTCTTTGCGGGTCACGAACTCGATCACGAGATCGCCGCCGAGGTCGCGCAGCCACTGAACGAATTCCGCCATCGGGATATTCCCCCCGATGACGACGTGATGGACGAGGGCGAGGGCGAGCACCAAATCCGGCCGGCCGCGCTCGTCCACGCGTTTGCGCTCCATGTTGCGCCAGCCGAGGTTGGGAGACGGATCCGTCACGTTGACGATTAACGGGAGGATGTTCGGCACCTTCTCCGACTTCAGCGCCTGGTAAAGCTTGTCGATCGCGAGGTGGTCGGCGTCCATGGCGACGACCGAGCTGGCATGTGCGGCGGCGATGCGTGAGAAGACGCCGACGTTGCAGCCGATGTCCCACGCCAGATTCCACCGTCGCGAGCCGGCAACACTTTCGACGAACGCGCGCTTCTGCGCAGCATCCGACGCCTCGTAGTGCCCGCACTTGAGGTAGTCGGACCAGGTGGACTGCTTCGGCGTCCAGCGGAGCCCCGCCACCAGCGCGCGCAGGCGTTCGGCGTTGGCTTTGATGATCCGCTTGTCGAAGCCGGCCTTGCTGAGGTCGGCACGCACATCTCGTGTCGTGCTGTTGTAGGCCTTCTGCGCCTTGGCTTGCAGATACACGTGCGCCAGGACACCGCCGCGCAGGTAATCGCGCGCACCGAGCATGTTGAGACAGACCTCGGCGTCCATGCCGTCGAGGTTCCCGCGCATCCAGGGCTGAAACGGCACATCGCGATACGCCTGCACGAGAAGAGGGTAGAGGAACATCTGGCAGAACTGCCGATATCCCACCCACGGCTCCCCCTCGGCGCGCTTGTAGAATGACGCCACGTCCACGAACACCGGCGTCGCACCTTTCCATTGCACGTTGTACGCAGAGGCGTCTTTCAGGCCGATGCCTTCGTCCAGACCCGCCAGCACCAGATCGAGCTGCAGCAGCGCTGCATCCCTGAGCATGGCAAACGACCACTCGTAGGGATATGAGATGAAGGGCAGCTTTTCGTGCTCGAGCACGCCGGCCCATGACTGGTCCGAGGGCGCGAAGGAGAACGATGAAACGTCCCGCTGTTTGGTGGAGACGATAGCGCCGCTCGTCGAGAACGTGCTGAAGAAGCGGGTGGTGGACAGCGCCTTCCATTCCTTGAGCGCTATCTCGTTGAGGGCCCTGAAGATTCTGCCGTCGCGGTAGAAAACCCTGGCGGTTCGATCCCGGAACGATCCGGGTTCGAGCGCGATGTCACTCATTCGATTCCGTTTTTCCGTTCGACGATCGGAACATGTCCCGGAAGCGCTGCCAGCCGAGCTTGACGATCACCGCAGCACCGGCGACGCCTCCCAGCAAGAGCTGGACGAGCATGCTCCCGCTGCCCGGATCGAGGTAGGCGTGAGTTCGGGTTTCAGAGACCCAGACCAGATACACGACGAGCCACACTGATGTCTTTTTCATGACGTCTCCGTCAGATGCGTGTGACATTTTAGCACTCCTGGGGCTGTGCTCGGCGTCGAACTCTTTTCGGATGTGGGGTTTAAACGTATAATTACATCAGCGCATGTGGCTACTGCGGCTGGAGCCGTCCGTCATTTGAGATTTCACGTTTTACCGGGCGGTATCGCGTTGGTCATGCTGGCGGCATTCACCGCGAGTTGTGACACTCCCACAAATCCTGGACCCGTTGTCGAACTGGCCGTTCAATCAGTCAGTCCGTCGAGCGGACCCGCATCAGGCGGAACGCAGATCACCATCCGCGGTACTGGCTTTGCGGCTGGGGGCACCGTCAGGGTGGGCGGCGGCGCGGCGACCGAAGTCAGCGTCAGCGGCAGCGATGTCATTACGGCGCGGACGCCAGTCAGCGCGGTCGCGGGTGCGGTAGACGTCGCGGTGACGGTTAGCGGCCGCACCAGCACGCTCGCCGGTGGTTTCAGGTACGAGTCATCAGCTCCGAACACCGCGCCCGTCATTCGATCGATCACCGCCCAAGGTAGCCGTCCGAGACAGCCCGCCTCGTATGCGGACTATGGCGAGACCATTCGCGTATCGCTCGTCGTCGAGGACGCGGAGTTACCTGCAACGCAGCTCGGATATCAGTGGCGTGCGTGTGACGGAACGTTCACGGGCACAGGGCCGCAAGTCGATTGGACGGCGCCGTCGGGTGGCACGCTGCCGTCCGTGTGCAGGCTCGAAGTGACCGTCTCCGACGGCCCGCACGTGTTGACCACTTCCGTGTCGGTTCGGGTGCACAATTCAGCCGTCGAAGTGGGAGGGCTTGCACTCCAGTTTCTCAACGACTTTGCCGACAACACGATGCCCGCCGCTATGACCGTCCGCAACTTTCATGATGGGTGCCCTGGCAAGGCGAGCGAGCTCGCCGACGTCACGAACATCCGCAACACACGAATCATCAATTCGAAGAGCTACGGGGAGGGAAGAGTCACCGTGGCATTCGGGGCCAGCTGCAGCACGAAAGCCGCTGACGCGTGCGTCCTTACCGCCGTCGAATGGCAGTCGACGGTGACAGCGACACAACAATCAGAGATCGCCAAAGGCACGAGCATCATTTCAGGTGTTTACAGGGACTCGAAGTGGTGGCTCTGCGACAGCTTGTTTGATGGCACCTCAAGTCTTGGCATCCGGTTCCTGCGCTGAAGATCCTGGCGCGTGTTCATTGCGTATCCGATTCGAGGTTGATGCGCTCGAGTATCAACCTGACGCCTCTGTTCACGTAGAACCGGTATTCGAGATCTGTCGTTGGCCGTTCCAGAGTGAAGGACACTTCTCCCAGTAACTTCGGATCGGCGGGAAACTCACCGTAAAAAATGCTGCGCCTCGTCACGAGGCGGTTCCCATCCACCCATACGTCCACGAAACCAAGCGGCTCTCCGACGCCGGCTCCCGTGGTTCCTGTCCACCGAACCCGGAACCGGCCGGCCTTCAGCGGAATGTTCGGACCCATCTGGAGGTAACCTTCGCGGCCGCCCATGGCCATCAACGTCCCGTCGCCGCGGGTGTTGCGGGTGCCGACGTCGGTAGTGAACCGGTCGTTGTCGGCGGGCACCGACACGCCAACCGGGCGGCGTTCGGTCACGAGCTCGTGAATGCGGCGATAGCGCCCGAAATTCAGCTCCCACATGTCGTGTGCGCGCTGCACGCTGAAGATCGGTCCCGCAGTGACGTTCTGAAGCTTGTCGAAGTAGTCGTGCAGCAGCGGGTCGGCAATCAGGTTCTTTCGCTCGCGGCGGGATTCGACGTACCCGCCAGGCAGCTCCCGGAAAAAGTGACCGGCGTAGAACTCGAAGTACAAGCTCTCCGAAACCGGAAGTCGTGCAAGCAGCGGGTCCGATAGGGCATTGCGATCGATCACGTATTTCGCCGGGCCGGCAGTGAAGCCGAAAAAACCGATACTGCCTTGTACCGAAACCTTTTCGGCGCCGTTGCGGAAGCTCGTCCCTTGCCGATACCACAGATGATCGGGCAGCGCCTTGAACGGCGCGTAGAACAACACGTTCGTGAACTGGTGATAGTGACCGCGTTCGTCCTTGATGCCGTTCTGAAGCCTCCACGGCCACGCGCCATCCGGATAGTCGGCTCGCGTTTTGACGGGCGCGAGCGGAGCAATGAAATTGTAGACGAGAAGCGCGGCGCCGAGCGCCAGGCCGGCCTCGCGGTGCCCTATGACCCGCACCAGCACGAGCGCTGAGACGAGCAGCGGCATCGCGAAGAATCGCCCGCTCATGAAATCTCCGCCAACCGAGACGGTATAGATCACGTAGAGAAATGCCGACGCGCACGCGAAGAGCTCCGGCCACCGGCGCATGCGAAAAGCCACCGCCACCGCGAGCGCGACGATGCCGAGTGTCACCGGATCGAAATTCACGCTGTTGGCGACATACGCGATCCCCTGGCGCAGCTGAATGCTCCGCGGAATGCCGGTCGCAACTTTTGCGTAGTACGTGTTTGGAAACGGAAAGCCGTAATACAGGTACGAAAACAGCAGCCACAGGGCGACCGGCGACAACGCGATGGCAAAATAAATCGCCAGCCGCGACCGGTAGATCGGCCAGGCGATCCACGCCAGGTACGCAAGAGGAGCGACATACAGGAGAATTGAATCGCTACGATTGAGGAACGCGAGCGATGCCACGCCGCCGAACGTAATCAGTCCCGCCGGGGTGAGTGCCGCCGGCCGTTGCGGGGTGCCGAAAAAACGCGTGTAGAACAGGCACAGCAGCAAGAAGCTGAGCGGGTATTCCAGACCCGAAGACGTGTAATCGACGAACGCTTTCGAACTGAGGAGCAGGGCGAGAAACAACGCACTTCGCCAGAGGGCGCCAAAGAACCTGACGACGACAGCCAGCGCTGCGACACAAAGCGCGTAGGACAACGCCAGCGTCGTATAGAACAGATCGGCAGTGACCGCGTAGGCCGCAGTCAACAGGAGCATCCACAATGGATGTGTGTAGGCCTGGACGCGCTCGTCGGGGTTGAACGTAGGCCCGAAACCGTTGATGAAATTGTCGACCACCCGGAACGTGATGTAGGCGTCGTCGCCAATCCAGGTGTTGGCGAGGAAGACGTAGGTGAATATCACGAACAGCGAAGCGCGCACCAAAGTCCGTTCGGCGCTGTCGTTGCTTCGCATGACGCTTTCCGAGGGTGAAAAAGAGGACAGACGATTGCGGAACGTCGCTGATGCGGGATTAGCCACTAGTACTCGATGACGGGCGGCAATATACTATATCTCCGATCTGCGGCACCTGCGGCTCGGATGTTCGGTTTCATTTCCATCGACCCAATGCCCGATAGATTTTATCAATGGTTTTCCGAACGGAAACTGACTGGCCCCGGCGCGTCGCGCCGTAAGCGCATCGAAGAATCACGCCTTGGCCTGGTGATGCGTTACGCGACGCCGCCCGGCGAGCTCCTCGAGATCGGTCCCGGTCATGGCAGCCTCGCGAGGGCGGCGGTCGCCGCAGGATGGACGTATCGCGGCGTCGAAGCCAGCCGCGTGCTCGCCGAGCAGCTCACCCGCGAAGGCCTCGACATCGTCCATGCGTGGACGCCGCCAATCCCCGCGCAGGACACAAGCGCGGACGTGGTCTACGCCGATCAGGTGCTGGAGCACATGTCGGGCATCGATGCCGCGCGCGAATTCGTCGCCGAAGCACGACGCATCCTGCGGCCGAACGGCGTGCTGTTCGTGGTGGTGCCGGACTACCTCAAAGAGCGGCAGTTCTTCTGGGACATCGACTATACGCACAACTTCATCACCACCGAGCGCCGCGTGCGCCAGTTGCTGTACGACGGCGGATTCGATATCCCGCGCGTGGTGCGCAGCATCGGAGCAGCCACCGGGCCGGCGCGCGATGCGCTGGCGGCGGGCGCGATTCTCGCGAACATGCCTGGACTCAACGCGTTGTCGCGCTACACCGGCACCGAAGACCTGCTGTTCCGGGTGCGCAAGAACCTGTTCGAGACGCTGGCCTTTGTGGCGCGAAAAACCGAGTAAGTGCCGCTCTTCCTTTACTTTCGGGGCAACCACCCGTACAATTGACCCAGTAAATGGCCCAGGTTTACGCCGCCAAATACCTAGCAAAAGCCGCCCTCAGCGCTCCCCGGGATCTGATCAACGCCTACGTTGCCAGCGTGCGTCCGATCCATCCCACGGTGCTGATTTTCCATTGCACCTGGGTGTGCGACGCCCAGTGCGAGATGTGTCACAACTGGAAGCGCGCCGACCGCAAACACGAAATGTCGCTCGCCGACATCGACCGCGTGTTTTCGTCGGGTCTCTGGAAGAACATCGAGACGGCGAACGTCTCTGGCGGAGAGCCGACGACCCGCAACGATCTCGTCGAACTCTGCGAGGTGATGCTGAATCGCCTGCCGCGCCTTCGCAAGTTCGGCATCAACACGACAGGTCTCACTCCGCATCGCGCCATCCCGATGCTCACGAAGATCGTCGAGCTGTGCCACAAGCGCGGGGTCATCTTCAGCACGCGCGTGTCGATCGACGGCGTCGGCGACATGCACAACGACGTGCGTCACGTGAAGAACGGGTTCAACAAGGCCAACGAGACTATCCGCGCGATGCGCGAGCTGCAGAAGAAGTTCAGCTTCAACTTCGGCATCTCGACGACCATCTTTTCGCAGAATCTCGACGACGCCGAAAACATCCTCGGGTGGGCGCGCAAAGAAAAGCTCGACATCGTGTTCAACATGGTGCGCTTCACCGATGCGATGCTCGGCAACTCGGACCTGTCGGATACCTGCCGGCCGCTCGGCCCGAAGGAAGAGCAGATGCGCCAGTTCTTCCTGGATCGGGTACGCATGGATCCGCTGCTCGATGGCCAGAACTACATCTATTTGCACTACGCCGACATGATCGCCAACGGCTACCACAGGCTCAGCCCGTGCCCGTTCCAGACGCAGGGCATCATGCTGAATCCCGACGGCGGGATGTTCTTCTGCGAGAACAGCGATGTGGTCGGCAACGTGCTGACCGAAGATGCCGAAGCGCTCTACTTCAAAGCCGCCAGCCAGGAACACCGCGACTGGGTGAAGGAAAAGAAGTGCCCGACCTGCCTGAGCCCGTGCCAGATGAACGTCGCGGCGGTGAAGCAGGTGGCGCCGTACGTGAAATTTCTGGTGCGCGCCTCAGCCGAAAAGCGAAAACATCGCGCCAAAGCCGCCGCGCCTGCCCCGGTCGCGTAGCGGCCGGAGAAAGTAGAAGGTGAAAAGTAAAAAGTGAAAAGTGAAAAGTAAAAACGGTTGTCCTCCACTTTCTACGTTCTACTTTTCACGTTCTACTTTTCACGTTCTACTTTCCGCCCCCTCTCCCCGAGCATATACAACACGCCGCCTGGCAGATTTCCCACTAGCGCAATCGCCAGAAAGAGCACAGAGAGCGCAAATGCCGTCGCGCTGGGAATGCCAGCTCGCCCGAACAGCCATACGAATCCCGCCTGGGCGGTGCCGAGTCCGGCAATCGTGATTGGCATCAGGACAATCAGCAGAATGATGGGGACCAGCGCGAAATAGACCGATAGCGACAAAGTGAGGCCGAGCGCAAGACCAAGATAGTAGGTCTGCAGCACGCGCAGCACCTGAACCGCAACGGAGCAGACCAGCACGTTGGCGAGCTCGCCGCGGAATGCGGCGTACCTCTGAATCGCGGCAACCAGGCGGTGCGCGGGCTGTTGCCCGCGCGGCAGCCGCGCAATCACGGCGGCTAGCGCCGCGGCCACCCTGGGGCTGAAGACGACAGCAAGAGCGAGCGCGCATGCCGCGGTCAACAACGCCAGAGCGGGAAACAGTATGCGGATGTCGATAAAACCTCGCGCCAGAACGGATCCGGCTGCGGCAACCAGCAGAATCGACATGACGCCGAGAAGACGGTCCATCAGCACCGAAGCAAGGGCGTCAGCTCCCCCGACGCCCTGACGCGACAACCCATATGCGCGTAAGGCATCTCCGCCAACGCTGGCCGGCAGAAATGTCCCGAGAAAGGTGCTGACGAGAAACACACGCAGCAGCACGGCGAAACGCGGACGGTGGGCCGGATCGAGAGGGGAGAGCAGCGTCAGCCACCGATAGGCCATCAACGCCCGGTCCACGAAGACCAGCGCGCAGGCGATCGCGATGTACGTCAGATCGGCCTGACGCCCGGCGGTGAGGATTGCGGCAGGATCGCTCTTCCAGACGAGAAACGCCGTCAAGCCCACCGCGACGATGATGCGGAGGGCTCTGGCGACGGAACGCTTCAGCATCTGCACGAGGATTGTAGCCGTGTCGTGGTAATTTTTGGGTCGCGTGCTTGCAGCTGCCTCACTCGTCGCCGCCGCCACAGCCATCGTCGCCGTGATCATCGCCGGGCCGTGGGCCCTCGCCTACATTCCGCTGTACGTCCTCGCAACAGTGCCCGGGTGGCCGCTGGGTTGGGTGTTGTTCGGACGCTCGCATCCCGTCTCGTGGATTGCGGGAGCCCTGATTGGATATGCGCTCACGTGCCTCGCGCTGTGGGCCGTGCTTGCGATCGGCATCGCGTCGGCGCTCACCTTCACGGTTGCATGGGCGCTGATCTCGGCAGGGACGTGGCTCGCCGTTTGGCGTCCGGGGAAACCGTTGGTCGATCTGCCCTCGTGGAGCCCTCGTGAGGCGCAAATCCTCATCCTGTTGCTGCTGATCGTCCCGGCGGTCTTCCTGTTTCCATACAAGAACCTGGGAAGCTTCGACGCGGAGGGCAATCGTCTTTACCGCGCATATTTCACCGCCGATTTCATCTGGCACACCGCGCTGACAGCTGAGCTCGCGAAGTATCAGATGCCCCCCGTCAATCCGTATCTTGGCGACCGCACGATTCAGTATTACTGGACGTACTTTCTCGTGCCTGCCGCAATTGCCCAGGAAGGACCGGGCAACCTCGCCGATATCGAATCGACGCTGAAAGTAAACGCACTCCTCTCGGGCGTGCTGTTTCTTGGAGCGATCATCGCGGCTGCCTGGGCGGTGTCGTTCTCCGCGGTGGGTACGGCGCTCGCGGTTGCTGTTGCCGTCCTGGCCGCCAGTGCAGAAGGTATTTACGCGATATGGGATCTGCTTTCGCGCGGCCGATCTCTCGCTAGGCTCACGGATCTGAACATCGATGCCATGAGTGCATGGGAATTCAGCGGGTTGCGTGTCGACAGTCTCGTGCGATCGATGTGGTACAACCCGCAGCACTCGATGTCTGCCGCACTTGGTCTCCTCGCGATGCCGGTAGCTGGTCTCGGGGGTGTCGCAGCGCCTCTTGGCGCGATCGCCGTGGCTGGGCTCGCGCTGGCGCTTTCGACGACCTTCAATCCGTTGATCGGGGGGCTGTTTTCGCTGGTGTACGGACTCGTGATCGCTGCCGATGCGGTCCGCGACCGCCGCTTCGCCGCGTTGCTCCGTCACGCGGCAGCCGCGGCGCTCGCCGGCCTTGCTGTTGCGTGGTGCGTGGCCAACGACATGGTCGAAGGCGCATCGGGAGTGGTCCTCTACGGGCTGGGCGGCTATGCGCAAAACGCGCCGGTCGCAACCCTCATGGTGTCGCTCGGTCCGCTCATCCTTCCGGCGGTTCTCGGCATCTGGCCGCCCTGGAGGATTCCGCGGCGCGCCTGGCCCGCCCTCGTGGGTACGGCGCTCGGACTCGCGGTGTTTTATCTCGTGCGCCTCTCGGTGGAAGGGTCTTACATCGGCTTCCGCGCCGGTCAGCTGCTGCAGCTGGCGATGCCAGGACTCGCCGCGATATGTTTTGGACGCCTGTGGGCCGGCAGCTGGCCCTCTCGTGCGGCGGCTGTGGCGCTATGTGTCCTGATCGCCGCCATCGGCCTGCCGACGACGCTGATCGACTCGTATAACGCACAAGATGTGACGAACCGTCGGATGGGACCCGGTTTCCACTGGACCATTGCGCTTACGCCCGACGAACAGGAAGCCCACGTCTGGATACGGCGGGAGACACCGCGAGATGCCATCGTGCAGATGGACCCGATCGCTCACGGCCGCGAAACATGGAGCCAGCTTCCGACGTTCGCGTGGCGGCGCATGGCGGCTGCCCGCCCGATATCTCTGATGAACATTCCTGAATACGCGGAGCGCTCGCGACGAGCTCACCGGATTTACGCCGATCAGGACCCGGCCGCAGCCGCAACGCTCGCGGGCGAGCTGGGCATCGACTACATCTTCATCGGACCGGCAGAGCAGAGGGGAAACCCCGCGGCGTCGCTGGAGAAGTTCGAAAAGCGGCCCGACCTCTTCAAGCCGGTCTTCGCGAACAAAGGGACCCGGATTTATGCAATCGGGCCGTGACCACGTGACAATGCCTCCCGCAAAACCGGAAAGCTAGTCGAGCGCGTTACCGAGCGTTGCGGGCCGCGGCTTGTCGCCAATCCAAAGATGGCGGTAGGTTGCACCCGGAAATGTTCCGGCATCCGTGCCGCTTGCGGCCTGATTCGAACCAAGCCACGCATATCCCGGCCGATACGATCCGCCCGACGAGAACTCGCCGTGGTCGTAAATGACGTTGCCGTTCACTCCGCCGTCCGCAACCACGAGCCGGAAATCGCCGGCCCATGTAGCCTTCCAGAAATAGACGCGTGACGGATCGAGGAACATGACCGACGCGTCACGCGCCCTGCGATCCGGTTCGAGGATCCGGTTCTGGCTTCCGAACACCGCCTTGTAGGAAATCGCGTTGGGGGGATTCCCGTCGATACCGCGATACATCGTGCTCATTCCCATATTGCTGAAGCTGATATCTCCAGGGGTGTCGTTCATCGAGAAAATCTTGAGCTTGTGGTTCGGCCCGTCTGGTCTCAGCCCTTCCACCTCGACTGAAAACTCCCCGCTCGTGAGTACCTGCGGCAGCTGATATTGGACGTAGGACCGTTCCGTATCCAGCCGGAGGCCTTTCCCGGGAATCCACGTGTGCGCACCGGAGATCGAACCAATACTTTCCGAGTGAATGAGGGGATCGTACAACTCGCCGGTCCGGTTGTAGCCGACGAGTTTCGTTTTGAACATGGCCGCGTCGGACCACGTCGACGAGGACGTGCCTTGTACGACGCGCGCTCGCCAATACATGCGAGTAGCCGGCTGCAGCTCTGACTGGACGGTGAACGCGGTACGACCGTCGGAGCCCTCGGGCACGCCGGTCTGATTCACGGCCACGAGGAACGTGCTCGTGAGCGACGAGCCAATCGAGAAGTCGGTGCGATCGGAGATCTGAAATTCATACGTTCGACTTCCGCTTTGCTGTGACGACGTCGTGTTCTGCACGGTCAGCGTCGGCCGCAGCGTCGCCAGCTGATCGCCATTCACGGGCGAGACCGCCAACGGTACCGACAGCGTGACGCTGCCGGTACCGCCGGGGCCCGTAGGCGAACCGGGACCCACCGGAATCTGCGTCGTTCCACCGGTGCCGCTGCCGCAAGCAGTGATCAACATTCCCGAAGCACACACAACCGAGAACAAGTACGCCGAGCGTCGCCTCATAAGACTCCTATTTTACAATTAATCATCAAGATGGCACGGTTAGCTGACCATCTGACGCTTTCGTGCGATGACAAGGGTCTGCCCCATCCAGTAAGGTACCTGCCACTCCGCAATCCCCATGAAACTGACAATGCGCTCCGCGAGACGCGCCGGCAGGCCCAGATAGGGCCGCGACCGGTGCAGCACGTATCCCAGCGCAAGCCGCTGCAGGTGAGGACGGACGCCTACGATCTCGAACCCCGCATCCTCGAGCAGTTTTCGAATCGTCGCACGTGTGAAGTAATAGAGATGCACGTCCAGCAGGAACACCCACGACCGTCCCATCAGCCGGGCAATCCAGCTGCCGATGTCGGGGTAGTTGATGACGAGTAGACCGTTTTCCTTCAGCAGCCGGCGGGTCTCGAGCACCTCCGTTTTCGGATCCGGCGTGTGCTCGATGACGTCCCAGAGCGTGACGACGTCATAGTAGCCGGAAGGGTAGTTCTGCTCGAAGACCGTTCCGGGGTGGATGGGAAGCCCGTAATTCTCGAACGCCCACTGGCATAACCAGCGATTGGGCTCGCACCCATCGGCTTTCCAGCCTCGCTGCGAGGCAACGTAGGGAAATGCTCCGCCTCCGGTGCCGATATCGAGCAGACGGCCCGGCGGGGCGTTCCACACTCGCTCGATGATGTCGAGGCACCTGTTGAACGTGAGCTCGCGGCCGCGCGCCTGCGAGACGAACTGCTCGTCGGAACCTTCTACATAACCTTCGAGGACCGCGTCGGCGCGAATGCGCGGACTTACATACTGCAGACCGCAATCAGCACAGACGACCAGCCGGTGATTCAGCCGCTCGTCGCTCGAGCTGCTGAAAGTACGGGACAGATTGAGGTCGAGGTTGGCCTGGGACTCGTAGGTTGCCGGGTGGAGCACCCGCGACTCCAGAGAGCCGCAGATGTTGCACGCCACGGTTTCGAGGAACGTGTCGATCGAGGAGGCGAGGGCGAGCGGAGAAGGCGAAGGGGACCGGCGCTCGCCGGTCCCCTGTTGACTCGAACTGTTCACGTCAATTACAGCTCACGGGACCGAAATCCTTGTAGAACGGGTGACCATAGTTATCCGCAGCGCTGTAAGTATGCCACGCGAGACCCAGCCGGCGGCTCGTGTCGTCGTATGCGGACCCCACATCGACGCCCATATCAGGCTGACCGGCCCGGCGCCACACGATGAAATCCGAGCTGATCGACGGTCCGCCGCGCTTCAGGTTGAGACCGAGATTGAGTCCTTTGCACCTGCCATGTTCGATCATGCGATCGCGCAGGAACTCCATGTTTGCCCTGCGCCGGCTTTCGCTGACGCCAGCGGCCAGGTAGCTCGGATACCGCGCCTCGATACATTCGGCGATGTCGGCGCCGCTGCTGCTGTTGCACGCGCTGGTGCTGGCGCCGCCGCCGCCACCACCACCAGTGCTCGGTGGAGGAGGCGCAGGCGCTGCCGGAGGCGCTTGAGTCCTGAAGGTAAAGGTCGTCGACCAGTTACTGAGATCCGCGCTGTCGCCTGTATGCCACGCGCGCACGCGCCAGTAATACGTCCGGCTGTGAAGGAACGAATAGTTCCTGTCGAACGTTGTCTCCGGCCATGTCTCCGCCTGCGTGAATGTCGCCGCGATCGACGAGAAGGAAGAGTTGTTCGACACTTGCAGGATGTATTCGATTGGCGCCGTGACGCCGGAACGATTGCCGGCCCTCACCTTGAAGGTGGGCGTCAGATCGGAGGCTGTCGACCCGTTCGAGGGGGAAGAAGGCGCCGGGGGAGCCAACGTGACCTCAGCCAGCACCTGAAAACTCTTCACCTGCGAAAAGTCGCTCGAATTGGCGCCGTCCTCGGCTCGTGTGCGCCACCAGTAGGTGCCCGCGGCCAGCTTGTCCGGCAGTTGAAAACGGGTCGTTCCGTCTCCGCCAGGCTCGATGCCGTGGCGCGCAAGGATGATGTTCTGGAAACCGCTGTCTGTCGCAATTTCAAACGACAGTTTCAACGGCCTCGAGCCGTTCGTATTCCCGTTCTGAATCAGCAGCTGAAGCGGCTGGTCCCTGGACTTCATCTCCCAGTCCTGCCCGGGCTCGAGCAGGTTGGGCGTCCCTATGATGACCCCTGCCACTGGCCCCGCGATGGCTGGGCTCAGGGGGTTGGCACTCTTCTCGACTTGGCAGCCCGCCGCGAACAAGGCGACAAGGGCTACATGGAACGGGGTACGCAGTCTCATACGCAGATCTCCAGATAATCGGCAGGATGCACAGAAATGCCTGGCTCTACCGTCTTATCGAGTCGAGTTGGCAGCGAGTTTAGTCAGTGCCGCAGGGCTGGGGGCCGGCGGCTTTATAGTGCCCGGGAGAGGCCACGATCGTAGCACACGAAACGGGGCTAGGTAGAGGGGCAATTGGCACTCGCCAATTGACGGTTGGCAATGCCCCTCACTCCTGCCCTTACCGCGGTTTTATTGCACTCCGGAGCAGTCCACCTGCGGATACGGCGCGTAATACGGGAAGCCGTAGCTCCTGTCCGGACCGAAAACCTGCCACGTGAGCTTGAGCGGCTTTGTCACGTCGTCAAACCCGCTGGCGATATCGACGCCGCGATCGCGATCTGATCTCCACACGATGAAGTCATGGCTGATGACCGGAGTGCCGCGCTTGAAGTTGCGGCCGAGATCCATGCCCTTGCAGCGGCCAGTCTCGATAATGCGGTCGCGCATGAATTCCATGTTGTGGTGACGGCGCTCGAGGCTGCCGTCCCCCGCTGAGGTCGAGACCAGGCGCGAGGGATAGGCTCCCCCCACGCACCCGATGATCGCCGGGCCCGTGCTGCCCGCGCAGAAAACCGGTCCATCCACGGGCGGCGGAATCGGCGTTCTGAAGGACGCCCCGTCTGACAGCGAACCGTCGACTCCGTTATACGACGCGTAGGCGCGCCAGGAGTAGGTCCTGTTGATCTTCAGCACGTTCGCGGGGACGGTCCAGGTGGTCTGGCTGCCGCTGCTAAGAATGGGGTCGCTTTTCGCGAGAAGCTGCGTGCCCTCGAACAGTTCGAAGATATACGAGAGCTGCGCATTTGAATCGAAGGTGCTGGCGCCGTTCTCGAGCACGAGTGCCGGCGTAAGCGTGTTGACCCTGATGGACGAACGCGGAGACAGTGGTTGCGGAACCGAAGCCTTGAGGCGCGTGCCGTCCGAAAGGGTCGACGCGTTCGTGGTCGGAAGCGTCGGCGTAAGCGCCTCGCCGGTTCCGTCAGCACAACCTGTCGCCGCGACGAGCGCCGCCGCAGCCGCAGTACACGCTAAGAACTTCCTTAGTACCATTGAAGAGCTCCCCCAAAAATTTTCCGTAGTGATGGCATCGGGTGATGCCTGAGGTGCGGGATATGATAGCCCACCTTTTCGCTCAGTACAACTGTTTTTCGCCCCGGCCTCCTCACAAATCCGCCGCGTCCGGCATGTTAGGATACGGGCGCCCGATACAGATCGTTATCGGTTCCATTTTTCATTTCTTTATTGAACATGGTTCAAGAGGATGGACACACTGATGCGCATACTGAGGACATGTCCGCTCGTGCTGCTCTTCATCGTCGGCGTTGCGTCGCTCGCGGATGCGCAGTCCGCACAGCGCACGCCCGCGGCACCCGCCGAACGTTACTTCTTCGATGTGAGCCTCGGAGGGCAGTCGCGTGAGCAGACGTTCACGACGAGCGCCACGTTCAGCATCTACAACGAGCAGGGCGCGGTCGCTGGAGCGCAGTCAATCGGCGGCGGGACATTGTTCGACGTCGGCGCAGGCATAAATCTCTGGAGAGCGTTCGGTGTCGGGATAGCGTATTCCTCGGTCGAAAACCACAACGATGCCTCGGTCAGCGTCCGCGTTCGCATCCGGTCGTCTTCGGCCAACCGCGCGAAGCGACCGCGACAGTGTCGGACCTCGAACATTCCGAAAATGTCGTCCACCTGCAGTTGCGATGGACCGTTCCCGTCACCAGCAAATTTCAGGTCGCATTGATGGTCGGGCCTTCGTTCTTCACCGTGCGGCAGGATATCGCCACGGTGTGGCGCCGCGCGACATCAGTGATCCTCCGCCGTTCAACAACGTCACGATCACGAGCGTGACGGTGACCGATGTCAAGGACAGTCCGGTGGGTTTCAACATTGGCCTGGACGGCATGTACAGCGTGACGCGCCTGTACGGCATCAAGAACGGTGTGGGTGGGTTCCTGCGGTATTCGCAGGCGTACTCAAATCTTCCCGCGCCGCAAGGCTTGACGCTCGATGCCTCGGATTTGAAGGCGGGCGGCGGCCAGGCGGCC